>NZ_CP141048.1:4230000-4965092 GCF_034627025.1 Microvirga lotononidis
GGATTCATACGAGGCGCTACCTAAATAGCTTTCGCGGAGAACCAGCTATTTCCGAGTTTGATTGGCCTTTCACCCCTAGCCACAAGTCATCCGAGACTTTTTCAACAGGCACCGGTTCGGTCCTCCAGTGCGTGTTACCGCACCTTCAACCTGCTCATGGCTAGATCACCCGGTTTCGGGTCTAAAGCAACGAACTCAAAACGCCCTGTTCAGACTCGCTTTCGCTGCGCCTCCACCTATCGGCTTAAGCTTGCTCGTTACTTTAAGTCGCTGACCCATTATACAAAAGGTACGCCGTCACCCAGGACGAACCTTGGGCTCCGACTGTTTGTAAGCATCCGGTTTCAGGAACTGTTTCACTCCCCTCGTCGGGGTGCTTTTCACCTTTCCCTCACGGTACTGGTTCACTATCGGTCGCTGAGGAGTACTTAGGCTTGGAGGGTGGTCCCCCCATGTTCAGACAGGATTTCACGTGTCCCGCCCTACTCAAATCCGACCCTCTCCCTTATCCGTACGGGGCTGTCACCCGCTTGAGCCTGCTTTTCCAAACAGTTCCGGTGAAGATCAGGTCGGCATTGGCCTGGTCCGCGTTCGCTCGCCACTACTAACGGAGTCTCGTTTGATGTCCTTTCCTCCGGGTACTTAGATGTTTCAGTTCCCCGGGTTCGCCTTAAACCCCTATGTATTCAGGATCTAATCCCTTCATCGGACCCTCCGTAGTGCCAGACCAGGATCGCTCCTGACCTGACAATACAAAGGGTCGAAGGGGGGTTTCCCCATTCGGAGATCCTTGGATCAAAGCTCGTTCGCAGCTCCCCAAGGCTTATCGCAGCGTACCACGTCCTTCATCGCCTCTCAGCGCCAAGGCATCCACCAGATGCTCTTACGACACTTGATTACTCTCATGATCCATGTCCGCCCGGCAAAAGCCGGACACGAATCCAAAAGAAAGACCTGTTCTTGGCTTGCGCCAAAAACATGTTTTGCTTGCCAAGCATCTCCGGCGCTCCCGGCTGCGGGCCGGGGCTGGTTCGCAGGAACTAGGTCGTCCTGCTGGCCGAAGATGCTGCCTCTTTACGATTTCAAACATCCGCGCTCACCCTCAAGATAAGGGGAGGCGAATTCCTTTGACCTCCGGATCATGGCCACGAAGCATCGTGGTGGAGCCTGTCGGGATCGAACCGACGACCTGAAGCTTGCAAAGCTACCGCTCTCCCAGCTGAGCTAAGGCCCCTGAGCCTCGTCACGAGGCGACACGACAATGGTGGGCCTGGGACGACTCGAACGTCCGACCTCACCCTTATCAGGGGTGCGCTCTAACCACCTGAGCTACAGGCCCCAACCAAAGCGCGCGCTGAAGCAGCGCCAACGCCCCGGTCGATGTATCCGGATTGAGAAGAGAAGCGAAGACGGCAGCGTCCCGCATAGCAGGGTCTGACTGACCCTAGTGTTCCAAGTGTTCCGATAGAAGCGGCATGACGCCACCTCGTAAGAGAACATCCTTAGAAAGGAGGTGATCCAGCCGCAGGTTCCCCTACGGCTACCTTGTTACGACTTCACCCCAGTCGCTGACCCTACCGTGGTCGCCTGCCTCCTTGCGGTTGGCGCAGCGCCGTCGGGTAAGACCAACTCCCATGGTGTGACGGGCGGTGTGTACAAGGCCCGGGAACGTATTCACCGTGGCGTTCTGATCCACGATTACTAGCGATTCCGCCTTCATGCACTCGAGTTGCAGAGTGCAATCCGAACTGAGACGGCTTTTGAGGATTAGCTCCCCCTCGCGGGTTCGCTGCCCTTTGTCACCGCCATTGTAGCACGTGTGTAGCCCAGCCCGTAAGGGCCATGAGGACTTGACGTCATCCCCACCTTCCTCGCGGCTTATCACCGGCAGTCCCCCTAGAGTGCCCAACTCAATGATGGCAACTAGGGGCGAGGGTTGCGCTCGTTGCGGGACTTAACCCAACATCTCACGACACGAGCTGACGACAGCCATGCAGCACCTGTGTTCCCGCCAGCCGAACTGAAGAGGCGTGTCTCCACTCCTCATACGGGACATGTCAAAGGCTGGTAAGGTTCTGCGCGTTGCTTCGAATTAAACCACATGCTCCACCGCTTGTGCGGGCCCCCGTCAATTCCTTTGAGTTTTAATCTTGCGACCGTACTCCCCAGGCGGAATGCTTAAAGCGTTAGCTGCGCCACTGACGAGCAAGCTCGCCAACGGCTGGCATTCATCGTTTACGGCGTGGACTACCAGGGTATCTAATCCTGTTTGCTCCCCACGCTTTCGCGCCTCAGCGTCAGATCCGGACCAGTCAGCCGCCTTCGCCACTGGTGTTCTTGCGAATATCTACGAATTTCACCTCTACACTCGCAGTTCCACTAACCTCTTCCGGTCTCAAGCCATGCAGTATCGAAGGCAATTCTGTGGTTGAGCCACAGGCTTTCACCCCCGACTTACAAAGCCGCCTACGCGCCCTTTACGCCCAGTGATTCCGAACAACGCTAGCCCCCTTCGTATTACCGCGGCTGCTGGCACGAAGTTAGCCGGGGCTTCTTCTCACGCTACCGTCATTATCGTCGCGTGCGAAAGAGCTTTACAACCCTAAGGCCGTCATCACTCACGCGGCATGGCTGGATCAGGCTTGCGCCCATTGTCCAATATTCCCCACTGCTGCCTCCCGTAGGAGTTTGGGCCGTGTCTCAGTCCCAATGTGGCTGATCATCCTCTCAGACCAGCTACTGATCGTCGCCTTGGTGAGCCATTACCTCACCAACCAGCTAATCAGACGCGGGCCGATCCTTCAGCGATAAATCTTTCCCCTTGCGGGCGTATCCGGTATTAGCCCAAGTTTCCCTGGGTTATTCCAAACTGAAGGGCACGTTCCCACGCGTTACTCACCCGTCTGCCACTGACCCCGAAGGGCCCGTTCGACTTGCATGTGTTAAGCCTGCCGCCAGCGTTCGTTCTGAGCCAGGATCAAACTCTCAAGTTGAAGAATTTGATCTCGACTATAGTCACTACGCAAATTGACAGAGTCCATCTCACTCCAGGTCGCCCTGAAGCGGTGTACTCACCAAAGCATAGAACTGGTCGATGTCTATCCACCCGAACCCCAAAAGGTCCGGCGCAAGGACACCGCCGCCTACGCTTCTCTTCCCTCTCAACAATGTCAAAGAACAGAACCCCGAAAGGGCCTGGCGAAGGGTTCGTTCGAACCGCGCCGCCGATGACGCTGATCTAGTCCCTGGCCGCCGCCCTGTCAACCGCCTTCCTGAAAGTTTTTGCAAGCTTTCGTCGCGATCGGCAGAGATCTTCCATGGCCCTACCGAAGTAAAGGCCAAGCAACAGCCCCCGCAGAAACGCTGTCGTTTCTGCGCCGCCGCACCGGAATGCTGCAACACATCCCAGCCGTTGCTGGATAAGATCGGCGTCAGAGGAGCCGCCCGGCCGGCCCGATCCCTCGAACCGCCGACGCTCGTGACCCGGACCGGGCCGCGCCCGCTCCGCCCCACCCGGCAGCCCGCCGCCCCGGCCCCGACAAAGGGCCCGGATCCGCAGCAGCCGCCATCCTGGTGGAAATCACCCCCGCCAAGGCCACGCTCTCGCGAACACGCCCCGCCAGGGAGGCGCTCCTATAAACCCTCCACACCGTTTGGCAAGAGGGATGTGACGGGCGGCGGATGAAATCTGCGCCTGCGTTCGCTTGATGCGGCTTTTCGGGAGGTTCAGAGTAATATCGTTCCGCGCGCGCGTTTTTCAAGTGCGCCAACAATACGGCGACGACAATCGATTTTGCGTCGTGGTGTATTGTGCTGTTTAACCACTGGTGGATTGATGCTCGCGATTGCTATGTTCCGCCCATTGCAGAGAGGTCTTCGTGTCGCAGTCAGGTTCCGCAAGTGGTCAGACCGTCGTCCATTATACCTATGCCGAGCGTCTCATCGACAGCGTGACCGATACCGCGTTCGTTGTATTGGATGCGGACGGCACGATCACCAGCTGGAGCCGTGGTGCAGAGCAGATCCACGGATGGAGCGCCGACGAGGTGATCGGACGCTCCGCTTCGTTTCTTTACATGCCGGAGCAGGGCGCGGATGTTTTTCGCCGCGACATTCAATCCACCCATGAGAGAGGGCGCCACCAGACGCAGGGCCTTCGAGTCCGCAAGAGCGGCTCCACCTTCATGGCGCAGGTCACAACAACGCTGATCGACAGCCAGGATGGCGGCCAAGGCGGAATCGCGATGGTCACGCGGGACGTCACCGAATGGGTCATGGCCGAAGAGGCCTTGAGAACGCGAGAGGCTCACCTTCGCTCCATCCTGGAAACCGTTCCGGATGCGATGGTGGTCATCGACGAGGATGCGCGGATCCAGTCCTTCAGCGCGGCAGCCGTACGGCTCTTCGGCTTCGAGCCGAACGAGATAATCGGGGAGAACGTCAAGATCCTCATGCCGCCTCCGTACCGGGAACAGCATGACAACTACATGCTGCGCTATCGCACGACGGGGGAAAGGCGGATCATCGGCGTCGGGCGCGTGGTCGTCGGTCGGCGCAAAGACGGTTCGACCTTTCCGATGGAACTCGCCGTCGGCGAGATGCATTCCGGCGGCATCCGCTACTTCACCGGCTTCATCCGCGATCTGACCGAGCGACAGAGGACGGAAACCCGCCTCCAGGAGCTTCAGGCCGAACTCGTTCACATGTCGCGCTTTACAGCCCTGGGCGAGATGGCCTCGACGCTCGCTCACGAGATCAACCAGCCGCTGACGGCCATCACCAACTACCTCAAAGGATGCCGGAGGATTCTGGAGCGCATGGAAGGGGAGACGGTCCCCATGCTGAGGGATGCGGTCAACGAGGCGGGAGAGCAGGCGCTGCGGGCCGGGCAGGTGATCCGGCACCTGCGCGAGTTCGTCGCTCGTGGCGAGAGCGAGCGCCATATCGAAAATCTGCCCAAGCTGATCGAGGAGGCGAGCGCACTTTCCCTCGTCGGCGCGAAGGAGCAGGGCGTCCGGGTCGACTTCGACTTCGATCCGAATGCACCCTTCGTGCTTGCCGACCGCATCCAGATCCAACAGGTGCTGCTGAACCTGATCCGCAACGCGATCGAGGCCATGCAGGAGACGGAGCGCCGGGAGCTGAAGGTCGCGACCCGCAGCCTGGACGACGGCCATGTGGAACTGACCGTGCAGGATACCGGCCCCGGCCTTGCTCCCGAAGTAGCAGCCCAGCTCTTCCAGCCCTTCGTGACCACGAAGAAACACGGCATGGGCGTCGGCCTGTCGATCTGCCGTACGATCGTGGAGGCTCATGGCGGGAAGATCTGGGCGGATTCCAAGCAGGGCGAGGGAACCGCATTTCGCTTCACATTGAGGACAGTCGGACGGGAGGAGATGGCTCATGCAGAGTGACGCTGCCGTGCATGTGGTTGACGATGACGTGGCGGTCCGCAAATCGCTGGCGTTTCTGCTCGCCTCCGAAGGATTGCCGGTCCGCCTGCACGAATCCGCCTCGGCCTTTCTCGACGGCGCACTGGGCCAAGAGGAGGGCTGCATCGTCACGGACGTGCGCATGCCCGGCATCGACGGCATCGAGCTGATCCGTCGGCTGAAGGCGCGCAGCATCATGCTCCCGGTGATCGTCATGACCGGCCACGCGGATGTTCCGATGGCGGTGGAGGCCATGAAGGAAGGGGCGGTCGATTTCCTCGAGAAGCCGTTCGGGGACGAGGTGTTCATCGCGGCGGTCCGATCCGCCTTGGCCCGCCAGGAGCGGAACAGCCATCACGGGCAGCAGGTCGCCGAAATCCAGGGCCGGTTCGATGCCCTGTCGCAACGGGAGAGACAGGTCCTCGACGGGCTCGTGGCCGGCAAGGCCAACAAGGTGATTGCCTACGACCTTGGGATCAGCCCGCGGACCGTGGAGATCTACCGGGCGAACGTCATGGCCAAGATGCACGCCAAAAGCCTGTCGGAACTCGTCCGTCTCGCCCTCATGATCGCGACCAGGTAGCTCCTTGACCCATCGTGAGGACATGAAGGGTCCGCGTTCAACGACGGGTTCATCGAAAGGGAGCGTCGCATGAAGCACGGACGTGCAGACCCACTTTTCACGTCCGATGTTCTAAGGACTATTCCTGAATAGGGAAGAAGGCGTCATCGTGCATAATCCGCAAGACTGGCCGGCAGACTTTCTTTCAGCCGGAACTAAGGATGATGCAGGCTTTCGGATGTCTCAGCCCCTGGGACCGGTCATCGTGGTGGACGATGACGAAGCGGTCAGGAATTCGTTGAAGTTTGCCCTGGAGCTCGAGGGCCTGACCGTGCGCGTGTTCAAGGACGGGGCCGAGCTCCTGTCCGAGCACGATCTCCCGCAGAATGGTTGCTTCGTCATCGACTACAACATGCCGGGCATGACAGGGATCGAGCTGGTGAACAGGCTGCGGCAAAGTCGGAGCGATTGCCGGGCGATCCTCATCGCGTCCCGCATCAGCGGCGAACTCTATGCTCGCGCGGAACAGTCGGGATTCCGGAACGTTCTCGAGAAACCCCTGCACGACAGCGAGCTGCTCGACAGCATCCATGCGGCCCTGGCCTGAGGCCGTCCGGAAACGATCTCGGGATACGCGCATCTGCGCGCCGACCTCCTACCGATCTCTTCCGGAAAACGATCAGCCCCGCCGTCGGTCACGGCAGGGCTGACGATGCTTCTAGGGTGCCGGATGCGGCTTCGTTCTTTGCTTTGCCGCATTTTTTGACGGCGAACCGGATCCACGTCGCCGAAAAAGGCTCTAAGCGTTCAGGCGCTCCAGAGCCGCCCGGTTCGTCAGCAGGACATGGCGGGCGGAGGGGAGTGCGATGATGCCCTGCCGTTCGAGCTGCGTGAAGGAGCGGGAAACCGTCTCGATCGTCAGCCCGAGATGATCTGCGATATCCGTCCGCGACATGGGGAGGTCCAGGGCGCGATCGTCCTCGTTCCGCTCGGCCATGTCGAGAAGAAAGGACGCGATCTTCTCCACGGCCGACTTGCGGCCCAGGAGAAGCATGTGGTTCTGGGCCCGCACCAGGGACCGCATCATGCCCATCGTCATGTCCTGGGCGAGCTGGGCGTCCTTGCCGGTGAGGGAGGCAAGATGGCTGCGGCGATAGGCTCCGACGACGCAATCGCCGACGGATTCGGCGCAGAACCGATACTCGTCGCCGGCTTCGATGCCGAAAATGTCGCCTGCCAGATGAAAGGCGTCGATCTGGCGGCGTCCATCGCTCAGAAGCTTGGAGGTGCGCACCACGCCCGAGAGAACCTTGTAGATGAAAGCCGCCCTGTCGCCCTCGGCAAAGATCTCCTCATCCTTGGCGAAGGATTGCACGGAGCCTATCGTCGGAGTTGCCGCATCCGCAAACTTGCGGAGTGGGGGTACATTCAGGTCCGATGGAAAGAGGGCCGAAGAGGTGGCTTGGGTGAGGAGCGCAGTGTGCATCGAACCCTCGTGAACCTTTGGTATTGACGTTGCAGTTCATGGGTACAGCTGCAGGGGCTGGGCTAAAATTCAGGTCTGATACCTAAGGGGTTTTCCTTAGGTCCTCCCGGACGAGATTGGAGAGCTTTCCGGGCCGGGAAAAACTAACCGAAAAGTCCTGCCGCGAAGGTGCCCAAGATCGCTCCCGTCAGAAGGGTCGAGTCATGGAGGCCCAGGAGCCATCGCGAGACCGGGCTTCGGTGGATCCAGAGCGTCGTTCCAAGCATGGTCAGCGACCAACCCGAGCCCACCAGGGCCGCCGCGGCCGAGAAGCCGCCAACGCTCCCGGAGACCATGAAAGCCGCCGCTCCGGCCGCCAGCAGGATACATCCCGACACGGTCAGGGGAGCGGGAAGCGCCAGGCGCGGGAAGAACGCGAGCAGAAGCGACGGGGCATACATGGCCATGATATGCCATGAGATGGCGCCCACGACGGCTTCCGACGGCGCGCAGCCGATGACGGCCATCGGGGTTGCGCCCATCAGGGCCGTCATGGCGAGCCATCCCAGGGTTCCGAGCGCGGTCGGGGCGAGGATGGAGCGCCATCCATGCAGACCTGTTGCTTTCGCGTCCGGTTCACGGGAGCGCCGATAGGGCAGCGAGGCGGTCGCGACGAGCGACGCCACATGGGCGAGGGCGGCAGCCGCGGCGGTGCCTGCAAAGACCCGGGGCGACGCGAGCGTTTCGGCGAGGCTGGAGATCGTAGGGGCCGCGAGACTTGCCAGGGTGGCGGCGCCGAAAACGATCAGGACGGCACCGGTTCCCTTGTCGCCGACCGGAACGGCCGCGTGGCGGTAGAACAGGCTGAAGCCGCCGGCGATCCCGAGCCAGAATGCCCCAAGTACCAAAGCGTTGAAGTGCATCGACACGAGCGCCCAGACGAGCACGAGACCACCGGCGGCTCCGAGGCTCGCACCGAGGGAAAAGGCCGCGCGGCGGCCGAACGAGTCGAGGAGGAGCGAGGCGGGCAGGCTTGCAAGGGCCGCCCCGATGTAGAAGGACGTATAGGGGAGCGTGGCGAGGCCACGGCTCGGCGCGAGGGCCAATCCCGCGAGCGGCAGAATGCTGAGGGTCAGGACCTGGGCCAGCACCGAGAGGGCGAAGCTGGCGGCAAGCAGCACCGCGCCGCGACTACCCGCGACGGGGTCGCCGAGCGCACCCGGCTCGCAAATGCACTCGAGCTGACCTGCCCTGGGGATTTCGGCCGAGGACGTCATGTCCGCAAGTCGTCGTCGGACAGGACGCGCACGGCCGCTCCCTGCACGTCGTCATACTGGCCGTTCTTCAACGACCACAGGAAGGCCGCGAGACCGGACAGGCCGAGCATGAGAGCCATCGGAACGAGATAGATCAGAACGTCCATCTTTCAGGCTCCTTGCGTGACGGGAACGATGGCGGATTGCGCCGCCTCGGGCTGGGGCTCCGATGCGCGCCCGCGGGCCCGGAGAGCGTTGAGGGTCACCAGGGTGGAAGAGCCCGACATGGCGAGGGCCGCGACGAGAGGCGTGACGAAACCCAGGAAGGCGAGGGGGACGGCGATCAGGTTGTAGACGAGCGCGATCCCCAGGTTCTGCCGCATAAGGCGGTGGGCCCGGCGCGCAATGTCGATCGTGTCCTGAACGGGCTGCAACCGGTCGCCCAGGAAGACGGCATCGGCATGGGCCTGGGTGAGGTCGGCGGCGCTGATAGGAGAGAGCGATACATGCGCGGCCGCGAGCGCGGGTGCGTCGTTCAGCCCGTCGCCGACCATCAGGACCTTGCGGCCTTCGGACTTGAGAGCATCGAGCGCGCGGATCTTGTCGGTAGGCTTGCAGCCGCCGCGCCATGTCGCGATGCCGAGCGCCGCGGCGATGGGAGCCACAGCCTCAGGCCTGTCACCGGAGAGAATGCGGCAGTCGAAGCCGCGCCCGCGCAGGTTCCGAACGATGGCGGCCGCATCGGGGCGCAGGGCTTGGCGCACCAGAAGGGCAGCCCGCTCTTCGCCCCAGGAGAAGGCGATCACGGAGGCATTCGGATCGGTTGAAGCGGCTTTTTCCGCCGTATCCTCAGCGCCACAGAAGGCCGCGCTCCCGAGGCGCATCTCCATGCCGTTCACGACGGCACGGACGCCTTGGCCCGGCTCCTCAGCCACATCGTGGTAAGGACGGCGATCCTGAGCCATCCGCGCGACAGCGGCGGCGAGCGGATGATGGCTCGACAGCGCAAGCCGGCTTGCGGCCGCGAGCAGCGCAGGCTCAACATCGCCGGCGTTGGTGACGCTCATGGTCGGCAGGGTCAGCGTCCCGGTCTTGTCGAACACGATGGTGTCCACCTTGGCCAGCCGCTCGAAGGCATCGCCCGCATTGAGGAACACGCCCGCCCGGAAGAGTGCGCCGGACGCGACCACCTGCACGACCGGCACTGCGAGGGCCAACGCGCAGGGGCAAGTGATGATGAGCACTGCTATGGCGGTGAGGAGTGCATCATGAACGGAGGCGCCGGTCGCGATCCAGGTCAGGGCGGTGACGGCGGCGGCCGTGTGCACGACCGGCGCGTAGATCCGCGCCACCCGGTCGGCCAGTTGGACATAGCGGGATTTCGCCGCGGCCGCGTTCTCCAGGAGCCGCTCGACCTCGTCGAGCAGGGTACCCTTGCCGGCTGCGGTGACTCGGAGGGTCAGAGTGCCGCTGTGGTTCATGCTTCCGGCATAGATCTGAGAATTGGCGCTGACAGAGCGGTGAGCCGTCTCGCCGGTGACGAGGCTCTCGTCCACGTCCGACGATCCGGACAGCACGATTCCATCGACCGCGATGCGCTCTCCCGGGCGGACAAGCACCCGGTCGCCGGTCTTCACCGCAGCGGTCGGCAACAGGACGATCTCGCCGTTGTCCTCGATCCTGTGCACCACCTCGGCGCGGAGCGAGGCCAGATTGCTCGCAACGGCGCGGGTCTTCCGGCGCATGGCCTGATCGAGGTAGCGGCCGCAGAGGAGGAAGAAGAGCAGCATCACGACCGAGTCGAAATAGGTGTGCTCGGCGGAACTGATCGTCTCGAACACCGACACGCTCAGCGCCAGCAGGATGCCGATGACGATGGGCACGTCCATGTTGGTGCGGCGGTTGCGTAGCGCGCTCATGGCGCTCTGGAAGAAGGGCCGGCCCGCATAGGCGACTGCCGGGAGGGCGATGAGCGCCGCGAGCCAATGGAAGAAGTCGCGGGTCTCGGGCGTGATGTCCGTGACATTGCCGGACCAGACCGAGACCGCCAGCAGCATGATGTTCATGGAGGCGAAGCCCGCCACCGCGAGGCATCTCAGAAGCCATTGGGCACGACGCGCCTCCTCTTCCTCCACCAGCCTGGCGCGGAAGGGATGGGCCCGGTAGCCGAGCCGCCCCAGCTCCTCGACCACCTGCGAGGGCGAAAATGCGCCGTCCCGCCATTCGACGGCCAGGCGATGGTTCGTGTAGTTCAACCTTGCGTCGACGATTCCGGGCAGGCGGCACAATCCGCCCTCGATGTCCTCGATGCAGGCGGCGCAATCGATGCCCTCGACGGCGAGGTCGAGGTGAGCCGTTCCGTCGCCCGGCCGCGTCACATAGATGGAGAGGTCAAGGGTTTCTGACATGCTGAGCGGATCCTCAGAGCACGATGCGGCTCTTGGAGCGGAAGACGGTTTCCTCGTTGCGCTTCAGCCCGATGACGAGATCCCACTGGCCTTCCGGCATTGGCGTGACGCTCCTGAAGCGACCGGGTGACTGCTCGACGAATTCCAGAGGAACATCGCGACGCTTGTCCGTCGGATGGGCGAGACGGATCTCGGGCAGGAGGCCTGCGAGAGCCTGTCCCTGGGCGTCGCGCGCCGCGACGACGATCTCCGGAGCCGCTCCGTGATGCAGGTCCGCCTCGATCTTCCAGCGAAGCGCGTCCTGGGTATGGGCCGCCTCGACATCGTTCTTGAACGAAAGTCCCGCCTTGTAGACACTCTCCGTCTCGACACCGCTGAAACTCGATATGGCGACCCGCACCATGTAGAAGTTCACGGCGAAGATCACGCCGAAGAACGTCACGAAGTAGAGGAGGACCATGCGTCCGGTGAGGGGGCGGGGCGAGCGTCCAGGAATTGCTGTGGTGGACATGAATCGATCCTTAGGGAGCTTTGAAGTGATCGCTCGTGCTGACGGTATTGCCGGTGGCGAGATCGGTCAGAACGAAGCGAAGAACCGCCGATTCTTCGATCGGGGACGCCGTCTCCGTTACCAGCACGCGGGCTTCGAGGGTCTGATCAGGCCCGACGGACACGATGGGGCGGCACTGCTGGTCGACTTCGCCGCCGACCATGTCGACTTTGGCCCCGCGCAATCCTTCCACGGAAAGCGCGTAACGGCGCTCGTCCAGGTTCTTGTTGGCGATACGGATGGTGAACCCGTTGCGGATAGAACCGTCCGAGAGACGCACGAAGAGCGGATTCCGGTCATGCATGACGCTCAGGTAAAGGCTCTGGCGCATGGCGAGCGAGGCGATCATGATCGAACCGACGAGGACGATGAGGCCGGCATAGAAGAGGGTGCGCGGCCGCACGATGCGGCGCATCTCGGGCCGGACTTCGATCCGGGCCTGGACGTTCATGTCGGTGTCGTAGGCAATCAGGCCCTTGGGGCGGCCGATCTTGTCCATGACGTTGTCGCAGGCGTCCATGCACAGGCCGCACTGGATGCAATCGAGCTGCAGGCCCTTGCGGATATCGACGCCCGTCGGGCACACGGCGACGCATTGGTCGCAATCGATGCAGTCCCCCGCGGGCAAGCCCTGCAGCTTCAGAGCCTGGTTCTTCTTCATCGAACCGCGCGGCTCGCCACGGTCATAGCGATAGGTGACGTTCAGCGCGAATTCGTCCGTCAGCGCAGCCTGAATCCGAGGCCACGGGCACATATAGGTGCAGACCTGTTCGCGCATGAAGCCGGCGAGCGTGTAGGTCGTGAAGGTGAGGATGCCGATCCAGAAATAGGCGACGAACGGCGCCTGGAACGTCGCCAACTGATAGACCAGCGTCGGAGCATCGGCGAAGTAGAGCACCCAGGCGCCCCCGGTCCACCAGGCGATCATGAGCCAGACGAAGTGCTTCAGGGATTTCCGCCCGAGAACCGGTAGGGTGAGCTTTTCCTTGGCATGGCGCATCCGTTCGCGCCGATCCCCCTCGATGATGCGCTCGACCGCGTAGAACAGGTCGGTCCAGACCGTCTGCGGGCAGAGATATCCGCACCAGATACGGCCAGCGACCGCGTTCATGAGGAAGAGGGTGAGAGCCGCCAGCACGAGCAGGCCGGTAATGTAATAGACCTCCTGCGGCCAGATCTCGATGAAGAAGAAATAGAAGCGGCTGTTGGCGAGATCGACCAGGATGGCCTGGTCGGGCGCATTGGGGCCGCGATCCCAGCGGATGAACGGCAGAAAATAATAGACGCCGAGAGTGACGGCGAGCACGATCCACTTGATCGTGCGGTAACGTCCCTTCACGGCCTGAGGATGGATCTGCTTGCGGGGCGCATAAAGCGGAGCGTCCTCGGCCGTTGTCGGGGAAGTTGCTCCGAGAGCATGGGGGAGAGGGGCGTCGGCCATCGAATCCGTCGGTTCGTCTCAATCAGGTATGACGATGGGATACGACGGGGCCGTCCAAATGGCCTTGATCCACATCAAGCGAAGGCCGGAGGTTTCCCTCCGGCCTTTTCATCACGCATTCACGGTTTCCTCAACGCCGCTGGTCGCCGCCCAGGGAGTGGACATAGAGGGTCAGCGACTTGATGGTCGTGTCGTCCAGGCGCCCGTGCCATGTGGGCATGACGCCGCCGCGTCCGTTCATCAGGCCCTCCACGATGGTCGCCTTGTCGGAGCCGAAGAGCCAGATTTGGTCCGTCAGGTTGGGAGCCCCGAGTTCCTGGTTCCCGAGGCCCTTCTCGCCGTGGCAGGCGGCGCAGTTATCTGCGAAGACCTTGGCGCCGGCCGCAAGATCGGCGCCCTTGTCGGTGGAAAGACCCGAAAGGGAGCGGACGTAATCCGCCGCCTGCACGATCTCCTCCCGCTTGAGCATCCCGTCGCGGCCGAATGCCGGCATGGAGCCTGAATGACCCTGGTCGCTGGTGGAGCGGGCGCCGTAGCGGATGGTCTGCTCGATCTGAGCGAGGGAGCCACCCCAGAGCCAATCGTCGTCATTGAGGTTCGGATACCCCTTGGCACCGGCACCACCGGCGCCGTGACATGGGGCGCAGTTGTCGCCGAAGGCGGCCTTTCCCTGGGCGCGCGCAAAGGCGAACATCTCAGGGTTCTGCCGGATCCCGTCCAGGGAACTCTCGGCGAGTTTCGCCGTCATGCCGGAGCGCTGCTGCTTGAGAGCCTCCAGATCGGCCACCACCGCGTCCCGCGACTGCCAGCCGAGGACGCCCTTTGTATAGGACGAGACCATCGGCCATGCCGGATAGGCAATGCAATAGCCGATGGCCCAGGCGATGCAGGCGTAGAAGGTCCATAGCCACCAGCGCGGAAGCGGGTTGTTCAGCTCCTGGATGTAGTCCCAGCTATGCCCTGTGGTGGTGACGCCCGAGACGGCGTCGACCTGTTCGTGGTTGTCATGGGCCATGGGATCAGTCCTCCTGGAGAGGCATGCGGGCGGCCGCGTCGAAGCGTTCCTTCCGCGAGGGGGCGAGGGCGTAGATCAGCATCGCCAGGAAGACGACGACGAAGTAGAGAAGCCCCCAGGTCTGGGCGAATTCAGCGAAGAATTTGTATGCGGATGGCATTGTTGTCGGTCCTCAGCGCACGTTGGCCTTGTTGTCGTAGAGCTTGAAGTCGACCTGGGTGCCCAGCATCTGCAGATAGGCGATCAGGGCGTCGGCTTCCGTGACCTTCTGCGGGTTGCCGTCGAAGGATCGCGACTGGGCGTTCGGATAGCGCTTGGCGAGGTCGAGAGCATTCGGATCGTCGGCGGCGGCCTGGATTCGGATGTCGCTCTCGGCGTGCTTCACCATCTCCTCGTTATAGGGAACGCCGAGGGTCGCCTGCACCTGCAGGTCCTGCGCGATCGTCGACGTGTCGAGCTCGGTCGTCTCGAGCCAGGGATAGCCGGGCATGATCGATCCCGGCACGACGGCGCGGGGATCTTTCAGGTGATCCCGGTGCCAGTCGTCGGAATACTTGTTGCCGACGCGGGCGAGATCCGGGCCCGTGCGCTTGGATCCCCATTGGAACGGCCGGTCGTACATGCTCTCGGCGGCCAGCGAGTAATGGCCGTAGCGCTCGACCTCGTCCCGCAGGGGACGGATCATCTGGCTGTGGCAGTTGTAGCAGCCCTCGCGCACGTAGATGTTGCGGCCGGCGAGTTCGAGCGGGGTGTAAGGCCTGACGCCCTCCACCTTCTCGATGGTGCTCTTCAGGTAGAAGAGCGGCACGATCTCCACCAGGCCGCCGATGGATATGACGATCAGCACGCCGATGATGAGGATGATCGAGTTGGTCTCGAAAATCTTGTGACGGGACCAGAAAGACATGATCGTTTCCTTTATTCCGCGGCGATGAGCGCGGGCTGCATGGCCTGAGGAGCTTCCTCGGCCGCCTCTCCCACCGTGATCGTCTTCCAGACGTTCCAGGCCATGATCAGGCTTCCGGCCACGAAGAACGCACCGCCGAGCGCACGGATGACATAGAAGGGGTTCATCGCCTCGACGGTCTCGATGAACGAGTATTCGAGGAAGCCGAGGCTGGTATAGGCGCGCCACATGAGGCCCTGGAGGATGCCCGCGACCCACATGGACGAGATGTACAGGACGATGCCGAGGGTGGAGATCCAGAAGTGCCAGGACACGGCCTTCATGGAATAGAGCGACTTCTTGTTCCACAGCCACGGCACGAGGCAGTAGATCGCCCCGAAGGAGATATACGCGACCCAGCCGAGGGCGCCGGCATGGACGTGGCCGATGGTCCAGTCGGTGTAATGCGACAGGGAGTTCACGGCCTTCACGGACATGAGCGGGCCTTCGAAGGTCGCCATGCCATAGAATGCGACGGACACGACCATGAGACGCAGCACCGGATCGATGCGCAGCTTGTCCCAGGCGCCCGAGAGGGTCATGAGGCCGTTGATCATGCCGCCCCAGGAGGGCATCCAGAGCATGACCGAGAACACCATGCCGAGCGTCTGCGCCCAGTCGGGCAGGGCGGTGTAATGCAGGTGGTGGGGACCCGCCCAGATGTACATGAAGATCAGCGACCAGAAGTGGATGATCGAGAGGCGGTAGGAATAGACCGGCCGCTCGGCCCGCTTCGGGATGAAGTAGTACATGATGGCAAGGAAGCCCGCGGTGAGGAAGAAGCCGACCGCGTTATGGCCGTACCACCACTGTACCAGCGCATCCTGCACGCCCGACCACACGATGTAGCTCTTGGGCGAGAAGATCGAGACGGGGATCGACGCGTTGTTGCCGAGATGCAGGACCGCGATGGTGAGGATGAAGGCGAGATAGAACCAGTTCGCCACGTAGATGTGCGGCTCCCTGCGGCGCATGACGGTGCCGAGGAAGACCAGGAAATAGGTCACCCACACGATGGTCAGGAAAAGGTCCGCGTACCATTCCGGCTCGGCATATTCCTTGCCCTGAGTGATGCCCAGAAGGTAGCCCGTGCCGGCGATGACGATGAAGAAGTTGTAGCCCAGCACCACGAACCAGGGAGCGATGTCGCCGGCGAGCCGCGCGCGACAGGTGCGCTGCACCACGTAGAACGAGCTGGCGATGAGCACGTTGCCGCCGAAGGCGAAGATCACCGCCGACGTGTGCAGCGGGCGCATCCGGCCGAAGGACAGCCATGCGGTATCGAAGTTGAGCGCGGGAAAGGCGAGCTGGAGGGCGATCAGCAACCCGATGGTGAAGCCGGCGATGCCCCAGAAAATGGACGCGATGGTTCCGAACTTGACCGGATCCATATTGTAGTTCGGCTTGCCGCCGATCACCAGCGGAGGCAGTTGCGCGGGGCGTTCGTAATACCGGTTCACGATGGCGAACACGGCAGCCACACTGGCTGCGGCGAAGAGATAGGCGTGGAAGGCGTATTCGGGCGTATAGGCCTTCGCCGCGATGATGATGCTGAGCAATGCCAGCCCGGCGAGGGCAAGGGCTGAGCCCATCTCGCCGAATGTCATGCCCTTTGAGGGTGCTGCCGCTTGAGCCATAGGCTTCAACCTTTTGAGAAATTCGACGATGCGGTGAGCTTCGCCGTCAGCAGATTCGTTTACGTGCCGGGATGGGAAGGGGCATTGACCCAGATCAAACGCTCCGGCCGGCCCGGCGCATCACAGGGCGCGGGAATGCCGCTCGGCGCCGCTTTCGAGATAGCGGTCGAAGACGGCGCAGACGTTCCGGACCAGGGCACGGCCCTCGTCCGGTATCGTGAGCGTCAGCCCGTGGCGAACGACGAGACCGTCCCGTGCCAGCGCGTCGATGGTCGTGATTTCAGGCGCGAATCCACCGATGCCGGCGCCGAATGATGACGCAATCTCATCGAGGTCGACCGAGAAGTCGCACATCAGACGCTCGATGATCGCGCGGCGCAGGCGATCGTCCTGCGAGAGGGTGACGCCGCGCACGACGGGGAGACGATCTTTCAGAATCGCCTCGCGGTAGGCGACCGTCGTCGGTGCGTTCTGGATGTAGCCCTGGGGCAGGGATCCGATGGCGGATGTGCCGAACCCGATCAGCGCCGTCGCCTCGTCGGTGGTGTAGCCCTGGAAATTGCGATGAAGGCGTCCGTCCTTCTGGCGAACCGCCATGGGATCGTCGGGCTTGGCGAAGTGGTCGAGGCCGATCTGGACATACCCTGCGCGGATGAAGGCCTCGGTCGCGGCCTCGCGCTGCTCCACGCGCGCGACGGAATCGGGAAGGGAGGTCTCGGGCAGGAGAGCCTGATGACGTTTCATCCATGGAACATGGGCATAGCCGAACAACGCGATCCGGTCCGGATCGAGCTTCAGGGCGAGGTCGACGGAGTGATTCACGCTCTCGATGCTCTGGTGCGGCAGACCGTACATCAGGTCGAGGTTCAGCCCATTCACGCCCGCATCCCTGAGCCACGACGCGACCCGCGCCGTCTGCTCGAAGGTTTGAACCCGCCCG
This sequence comes from Microvirga lotononidis, assembly GCF_034627025.1. Lineage (NCBI taxonomy): Bacteria > Pseudomonadati > Pseudomonadota > Alphaproteobacteria > Hyphomicrobiales > Methylobacteriaceae > Microvirga > Microvirga lotononidis. The sequence goes on from NZ_CP141048.1 coordinate 4,247,653, forward strand.
ATGGTCTCCTGGACCTTCGGGTCGAAATCCTGGACGCCGAGGCTCGCCCGGTTGAGGCCGGATGCGGCAAGGGCCTCCACGTGTTCGGGTGTGATGGTCCTTGGATCGATCTCGACGGCGATCTCGGCCTCCGGCCTGATCGAGAAGGCTAGAGCGAGACGACGCGATATGCGTCGAAGATCGTCGGGAGACAGAATGGTCGGCGTTCCGCCGCCCCAATGGACATGGGAGACGGCCATGCGTCCGGGCAGGTGGCTCGCCACGAGATCGATCTCATGTTCGAGGCAGGCCACATAGGCGGCGACGGCCTTGTAGCTCCGGGTCACGGCGGTGTTGCAGCCGCAATAGAGGCATAGCTCCGCGCAGAACGGCACGTGCAGATAAAGCGACAGAGGCCTGTCCGGCGCCAGTTCGGCTAGCCAGGACGCATAGGTCCCGGCCGTGACGTCCGGCTTGAAATGGGGCGCTGTCGGATAGCTCGTGTAGCGTGGGACACGCTGGTCGTAGCGGGCAATGAGCTCTGGTGTCATGCCGAGAGCCTTGCATCACGGCGCGTTCAGGAGCCTTGATCTGAATCAAAGGCCCCATCTGCGGGCAGGCCGCCCCCGAACCTAGAGCAAATACCGCAGCGACTCGCTCGCCGCCGTCAAGGACGGCAGGAAGCGCTCCCGCATGTCGTCCGCCGAGACGCGCCCGGCCTGGGCGCTGAGATTGAGGGCGATCGTCACCTGGCCGCTCTTCTGGATCACCGGCACGGCAATGGAGCGCAGGCCGAATTCGAGTTCTTCGTTGACGATGGCAAAGCCTTGGTCGCGCGTTGCTTTGAGGACGTTGCGGAGCTCCGTCTTGTCGATGATCGTCTTCGGCGTCCGGGCCTCCAGGCGCACGCGCCGGAGATAAGCCTCGATCATGTCCTCCGACTGATAGGCCAGGATCGCCCGTCCCAGGGACGTGCAATAGGCGGGGAGGCGGCTTCCGACCCCGAGGCCGATGGACATGATCCGCCGGGTCGCGGAGCGGGCAACGTAGACGATGTCGTCGCCGTCGAGGATCGCCGCCGAGCTCGATTCGCCCGTCGCTTCCGAGATCTGCTCGAGAAAGGGCTGCACCCGGGTCGAGAGCGAGGCGGACGAGAGATAGGCGTAGCCAAGCCTGAGGATGCGCGGGCTCAAGGAAAAGTAGCGCCCGTCGAAATCCGCATAGTTGAGCTTCGCGAGCGTCAGAAGATAACGGCGGGCGGCCGCCCGGGTGATCCCTGTCAGCTTCGCCACGTCGGACAAGGTCAGGCGCGGCCTGCTGGCGTCGAAGGCCTCGATGACGAGGAGTCCCTTTTCGAGACTTGCCACGAAGTCCCGATCGTTGCCCTGCTCTTCGACCTCGTCGCTCTGCATCACGGTCCCCGAAAGAGTATGGTGAACTTTGGTAGCCTTGACACCACCTTCTCAAATCGTACTACATGTGCGATATAGCTTTCAATGTACGCGATGCGCACAAATGGCTAGACGATAGGATGAGAAAACCGCGATCCAGCGCAATGAGATCGAGGCAGCTCGGAGGGAGGAACGGAATGAAAGTTTCAAAGAAGGTTCTCGGCGCTGCCATCGGCGCCCTGCTGGCCGGGACGGTCTCGGCCTATGCCGATACGATCAAGGTCGGGATCATCGGCCCGTTCTCGGGTCCTTTCGCGCTGCAGGGCAAGAACTTTCAGGCCGGTGTCGAAGCCTACATGGCCCTGAACGGCAAGTCGGTGAAGGGTCACGACATCGAGGTGATTTACCGCGACCTTCCGACTGCCAATCCCGCGCAGTCGCGCGCCCTGGCGCAGGAACTGGTGGTGAAGGACAAGGTCCAGTATCTCGGCGGCGTCTATTTCACGCCGGACGCCATGGCCATCACGCCGCTGCTCAAGCAGGCGAACGTGCCGCTCGTGATCTTCAATGCCGCGACCTCTGCCATCATGACGCAGTCGCCGCTCGTCGTGCGCACGTCCTTCACGACGGCGCAGACGACATCGCCTCTCGGCAAGATCGCCGTCGATCGCGGCGTGAAGAAGGTCATCTCCGCCGTCAGCGACTACGGCCCGGGCGTCGACGCGGAAGCGGCGTTCAAGAAGGCCTTCGAGTCGGCTGGCGGGCAGGTGGTCGAAGCCATTCGCATGCCGCTGAACACCAATGATTTCAGCCCGATCATGCAGCGCATCCGGGATTCCGGTGCCGAGGCGGTCTTCGCCTTCCTTCCGTCCGGTCCGACGACGCTGGGCTTCGTGAAGGCCTACAATGAAACCGGCCTGAAGCAGGCGGGGATCAAGTTCTTCGCGCCCGGCGACCTGACGCAGGAATCCGACCTGCCGGCTCTCGGCGACGGCGCGCTCGGTCTCCTGACCACTTTCCATTATGCCGTGTCGCACGACTCGCCGGAAAACAAGAAGTTCGTCGAAGCGGCGACCAAGGCCATCGGCGGCGCCGATCAGCTCTCGTTCCCGTCGGTCGGCGCCTATGACGGCATGCATGTAATCTACAAGATGATCGAGGCGACGGACGGCAAGCAGGATGCCCAGAAGGCCGTGGATGCCGTGAAGGGGCTGTCCTGGACGAGCCCGCGTGGGCCGGTCAGCATCGATGCCGAAACCCGCCACATTACGGAGAACATCTATCTCCGCGAGGTCGCGAAAGGCGCGGACGGCAAGACCTACAACAAGGAAATCCAGACCTTCCCGAACCAGAAGGACCCGGGCCTCGCGACCCAGTGACGGCCTGACATCAGCAATTCGGGAGACGCAGCCATCCGCCGCCGCGTCTTCTCATCGGCAGGACAGCCAAGCGCCTGGGAACCTCCATGCAGACCATCCTCAGCATCGCGATCGACGCCTTTGCTTACGGCATGGCTCTGTTCATCATCTGCATCGGCCTGTCGCTCACGATGGGGCTGATGCGAGTGGTGAACCTGGCGCATGGCGCCTTCGCGATGATCGCCGGATACATCGCCTCCTACGCGGCCCGCGATCTTGGGCTGGGCTATGCGGTTGCCATCTTCCTGGCGATCATAGGCACGGTCATCATCTCCATTCCCTTGGAACGTCTTCTCTACCGCCGGATCTATGGCAGCCCCGAACTCACCCAGGTGCTGATGACCATCGGCATCACGTTCTGCATCATCGGCATTACCAACTATTTCTTCGGCCCGACCCTCAAGACCATCCCTTTGCCGGGCAGCCTGAGCCAGCCTGTCGATGTGGGGATCCGGACCATTGCCGGGCATCGCCTGTTCGTCATGGCCTGCGGCCTCGTCGTGGCCGGCGGCCTCTGGTACCTGATCGAGAAAACCGATTTCGGCATCAAGCTGCGGGCGACCGTCGACAACGCGGCCATGGCCGATGCGCTCGGCGTGCGCACGCAGGTGATCTATGCGATCAGCTTCGCCATCGCCATCGGTCTGGCGGCGCTCGGCGGCGTGGTCGGGGCCGAGTTCCTGCCGATCGAGCCCTATTACGCGCTGCGCTACATGGTGACGTTCCTCGTCGTCGTGTCCGTCGGCGGGGCAGGGTCGATCCCTGGCGCCGTGGTTGCCTGTCTCCTGCTCGGTGCCATCGATACCACGGGACGCTACCTGATGCCCGAGTTCGGCAACTTCTTCTTCTATGCGGCCGTCGTCGCCATTGTCTGCGTGTTCCCGCGCGGCTTCTTCGGAAGGGCTCAGTAACGTGCAGGTCCTCACGCAAGCAGAGAGAGTCGCTGCCGCTCCTTCGATGGGGGCCCGGTGGCTGCGGGACATGGCGGGTGTGATCCTGATCATCGCCGCCGGTGTTGTGGGGTACTGGCTGTTCCCGGACAACCTCGCGCTTCTGACCCGTGTCATCGCGGTGGCGCTTCTCGTCCTCTCGCTGGATCTCATCACCGGCTATTGCGGCGTGGCCTCCCTCGGGCAGGCATCCCTTTTCGGGGCTGGCGCCTATGCGGCCGGCATCGCCTGCGTGAACGGCGTCACCGAACCCGTGACGCTCGTCGCCATCGGGGCGGTTGCGGGAGCCACGGCAGGACTTCTCATGGGCACGATCATGCTGCGCGCCCACGGGCTCGCCCAGCTCGTCCTGTCCATCGCCATCGTCCAGCTCTTCCACGAGGCGGCCAACAAGGCATCCGCCTATACAGGCGGCAGCGACGGGCTCGCAGGGCTCATGGTCAGCCCGCTCTTCGGCGTATTCGAGTTCGACCTTTGGGGTCGCACCGCCTATCTTTTCGGGCTCGCCCTGCTCGTGGTCGTGGTCGTCGTTCTGAAGTTCGTCGTCTCATCGCCGTTCGGCATGCTGTGCCGGGGCATCAAGCAGGACCCGGTCCGCATCCGCGCCATGGGATCCTACGTGTTTCCGGTGCTCTTGAAGATGTTCGTGATCTCGGGAGCGGTGGCCGGGACGGGCGGCGCATTGGCTGCGATTTCTACCCAGGTGGTCGGCCTCGACAGCGTCAGCTTCGAGTTGTCCGCCAACGCGCTGGTCATGCTGGTGCTCGGCGGGCTCGGCACCCTTTACGGCGCCCTCGTCGGAACCGTCATCTTCATGGGGTTCGAGCACGTGGTCTCTGCCATCAACCCGTTCCACTGGATGACGATGGTCGGGGCTCTGCTGATCGCCGTCGTACTCGCGGCGCCCGGTGGCCTGACCGGCCTCTACGAAACTTTCCTCGGGGCCGGAAAGCGCGTCAAGGGAGGCCGGACATGAGCGACCTCTTCCGCGTCGAAGGCCTGACCAAGAATTTCGGCGGCCTCGCCGTCAGCCGGAACATCTCGCTGTCGATGTCGGCGGGCGAGCGGCTTGCCCTCATCGGGCCGAACGGCGCCGGCAAGACCACTTTCGTCAATCTCGTGACCGGGCAGATCCGCCCGAGCTCTGGGCGTGTCGTCCTCAACGGCGAGGACATCACGCGCCTCGGCGCCGTGCCGCGGGTTCGCAAGGGGCTGATCAGGACATTCCAGGTCACGCGATTGTTCTCGCAGATAACCCCGGAAGAGCACGTGACGCTGACCGTGCTTCAGCGCGAGGGAAGGGCTGCTCGGATCCTGAGCCGCTTCACAGGAAATTCGGAAGTGTCGGGGGAGGTCGAGAGCATCCTGTCCGCCCTCGGTTTGCTGGACGTGGCTCGCCGGAAGGTCGGCGAGATCGCCTACGGCCAACAGCGTCTGCTCGAGATCGGCATCGCCCTGGCGCTTCGGCCGAAGGTGCTGCTTCTCGACGAGCCGGCGGCCGGCGTGCCCTCGAGCGACACGCCGAGGATCGAACAGGCTTTGGAGCGCCTGCCGCCGAGTCTGGCCGTGCTCATGATCGAGCACGACATGGATCTCGTCTTCCGCTTCGCCAAGCGCGTGGTCGTGCTGGCGGCGGGCGAGATCATCTTCGAGGGGCTGCCCGCCGACGTCGCCGCCAATGAGAAGGTCCGTGAGGCCTATCTGGGGAACTATGCCCATGCCCGCAGCATCGCTTGAAGTTCGCGGATTGAGCGCGGGCTACGGCCCGACGATGGTCCTGGAGGACGTGTCGTTCTCCGTGCCGTCCGGCGCGCGCCTGTCCATCCTCGGCCGGAACGGAATGGGCAAGACGACGCTGCTGTCGAGCCTCATGGGCCTGAACCGTCGCTACGGCGGCGAGATTCTGGTCGGCGGTGCGGACATCGCGTCTCTCAAGAGTTCCGAGCGGGCCCGTCGTGGCGTCGGGCTCGTGCCGCAGACGCGCGACATCTTCCGCTCGCTCACCGTCGAGGAGAACCTGATCGTCGGCGTGAAGGACCGGCCGCGCAGCGTCATCCAGGAGGCCTACGAGATGTTTCCGCGCCTCCGTGAGCGGCGCACCAACCTCGGTTGGCAATTGTCCGGTGGCGAGCAGCAGATGCTCTCCACCGCCCGGACCATTCTCGGTCGACCCTCGGTGCTGCTTCTCGACGAGCCGCTCGAAGGATTGGCGCCCGTCATCTGCGAGGAGCTCATGGGGGCCTTCACGCGGCTCGCTTCCAGCGGCGCGATGACGATCCTTCTCGTGGAGCAGCGGCTGGAAAGCGCTCTCGATTTCGCGGAATCCGTCCTGATCCTGGAGCGCGGGCGGATCGCCTGGCAGGGAACGAGCGAGGCTCTGCGTGCCGACCAGGGGTTGGTCGAGCACTACATCGGCGTCGGCTCGCTGCATTGAGGTGGGGCATGGCATTCACACGGGTCAACAGAATCGTTCTGCACCATCAGGTGCTCGGTCGGGCCGATGGGCCGACGCTTGTCTTCATCAATTCGCTCGGAAGCGATTTTCGCATCTGGCAGGAGGTTGTGCCCGATTTCGCGGATCGGTTCCGGGTCGTTCTCTACGACAAGCGCGGACACGGCCTCTCGGACGCGCCCGCCGCACCGTACACGATCGATGATCACACGGACGATCTGATCGCACTCCTGGATCATCTGAAGATCGACAAGGCAGCGTTCGTTGGCTTGTCGGTCGGGGGGATGATCGCACAGCGTCTGGCCGTGCGGTCTCCCAAGCGCGTGCAGGCTCTCGCGCTCTGCTGCACGGCGGCGAAAATCGGGACGCCGGACCTCTGGGCGGAGCGCATCGCCGGGGTCGAGAACAGCGGCATCGAGCCGCTTGCCGACAATGTCCTGCAGCGCTGGTTCACACCGCTGTTCCGCGAAACCCATCCGGACGAGGTGGCGGGCTGGCGCAACATGCTGGTCCGCACGCCGGCCCATGGCTATGCCGGAACCTGCGCGGCGATCCGCGACGCGGATCTGCGGTCCGACGCCGGCCGGATCGGGGTTCCGACGCTGTGCGTCGCGGGCGATCAGGACGGCTCGACGCCCGCGGATGTGGTGAAGGGCACGGCGGATCTCATTCCCGGCGCAGGTTTCGCGCTGATCGAGGGGGCGGGACACATCCCCTGCGTCGAGAAGCCGTCCGTTCTGTCGGCCCTCATCAACCGGCATCTCCAGGAGGCGGGACTTGTCTGAGAACGAACGCAGCGAACGCTACAAGGCCGGCATGGCGGTGCGCCGCCAAGTGCTCGGCGATGCCCATGTGGACCGGGCGAGCGCCCAGATGACGGAGTTCGATGCCGACTTCCAGACCTTCATCACCGAGGGCGCCTGGGGCTCGGTCTGGTCTCGTCCAGGCTTCACCAGGCGCGAGCGCTCCATCGTGACCATCGCGCTGCTGGCGGCGCTCGGGCAGGACGACGAGGTCGCCATGCATGTCCGCGCCACCCGCAACACGGGCGCGACCAAGGAGGACATCAAGGAGGCGCTGCTGCACGTGGCCGTCTATGCGGGTGTGCCGGCGGCCAATCACGCCATCAAGATCGTCAAGAAGACTTTTGCCGAAATGGAAGCAGATCCCGAACCTCGGAAATAAGAGGGCGGGTTGTTGGCGCGGCCCCGGCGGGGTTGCGAGGGAGAGCCGAGATGTCGGATCAGGGATCGTACTACCAGAGGGACCGGAGCTGGCATCCGGCCGCCCTCACGCCGCAATACAAGACCTCGGTGCTGCGCTCGCCGCAATATCCGCTGCTGTCGCTCGACAACACCATCTCCGAGATGACGGGCCCGAGGTTCGGGCACGACAAGATCGGACCGCTCGACAACGACCTGATCAGCAACTTCGCCAAGACCGGAGATCCCATCGGCCAGCGCATCATCGTCTATGGCCGCGTGCTCGACGAGAACGCCCGCCCCGTTCCGGGCACTCTGGTGGAGTTCTGGCAGGCGAATGCGGGCGGACGCTACCGGCACAAGAAGGAGACGTATCTTGCCGCCATCGATCCGAATTTCGGCGGCTGCGGGCGCACGATCACGGACGAGGAGGGGCGCTACTGGTTCCGCACCATCAAGCCGGGGGCCTATCCGTGGCCGAACGGGGTCAACGACTGGCGGCCGGCACACATCCATTTCTCACTCTTCGGCCACGCCTTCGCGCAGCGCCTGATCACGCAGATGTATTTCGAAGGCGATCCGATGATCTGGCAGTGCCCGATCGTCTCGACCATTTCCGACAAGGCCGCCATCGACCAGCTGACCGCCGTCCTCGACCGCAACGCGACGCTGCCCATGGACGCGCTCGCCTACAAGTTCGACATCGTCCTGCGTGGGCGCCGTTCCACGATGTTCGAGAACAGGATGGAGGGGAATTGATGTTCCAGAAGCTGACGACACTCAAGGAATCGCCCTCCCAGACGGCCGGCCCCTACGTCCATATCGGCGCGACCCCGAACTGGGTCGAGATCACCGGCGTGTGGGAGGAGGATCTCGGCCTCGTCATCGTCGGGCCCGAGACCAAGGGCGAGCGGATAATCGTCAAGGGCCGCATCTTCGATGGCAGCGGAAACGCGATCAAGGATGCGCTCGTCGAGATCTGGCAGGCCGACGCGGCAGGGCTCTACAACAGCCGCGAGGAAATGCGCGGGCAGGCCGATCCGACCTTCACCGGCTGGGGCCGCCAGCCGACGGACGCGGCCACCGGCGAGTATCGCTTCGAAACGATCAAGCCGGGCCGCGTCCCCTACAGGGACGGCCGCCCGATGGCGCCGCACATCACGTTCTGGATCGTGGCGCGCGGCATCAATATCGGCCTGCACACGCGGATGTATTTCGGCGACGAGGCGGCGGCCAATGCCGAATGCCCCGTTCTCGCGCGCATCGACCACCAGTACCGGCTTCCGACGCTCATCGCCTCGCGGAGCGAGGAGAACGGAATGCCGACCTACACCTTCGACATTCACCTTCAGGGTGAGAAGGAAACCGTGTTCTTCGATATCTGATTGCCGCTCCGAAAGCATATCATGGCCAAGTTTCAAAACCTCGAAGAGGCCGTTGCCGAGAACCTGCACGATGGTGACACGGTCGCCTTCGAGGGGTTCACGCACCTGATCCCCCATGCCGCCGCCCACGAGGTGATCCGGCAGGGGATCAAGGACCTCACCCTGATCCGCATGACACCCGACATCATCTACGATCAGATGATCGGGATGGGCCTCGGGAAGAAGGTGATCTTCTCCTACGCGGGCAATCCCGGCGTCGGCCTTCTGCGCCGCATGCGCGACGCCATCGAGAACGGCTGGCCCAGGTCCATCGAGACGGTGGAGCACAGCCATGCGGCCATGGCCAATGCCTACGAGGCGGGCGCCGCCGGCCTGCCCTGCGCCGTGTTCCGGGGCTATCTCGGCGCTGGCCTCAAGGACGTGAACCCGGCGATCAGGAGCATCACGTGCCCGTTCACGGGCGAGGAACTCGCGGCCGTGCCGGCGCATCGTCCCGATGTGGCGGTCATTCACGCGCAGAAGGCCAGTCGACGCGGTGACGTTCTGGTGGAAGGCATCGTCGGCGTGCAGAAGGAGGCGGTGCTGGCATCCAGGCGCTCCGTTGTGACGGTCGAGGAAGTCGTGGAGGATTTCGACGACCTGCACCCGAATCTCTGCGTGCTGCCGCACTGGACCGTGACCTCGATCGTGCAGGTTCCGGGCGGCGCGCATCCGTCCTACACCCACGGCTACTACGAGCGCGACAACGCGGCCTATCTGGAATGGGACAGGATCTCAGCCGACCGTGACCTGTTCTCGGCCTGGATGAAGGAGAACGTGCTCGGCCAGGGGCCCGAGGTGTTCGCCGAGCGCGTGAAGGGAGTGCAGGCATGACGATCCTTTCCGACTTCACCCCCAACGAGATGATGACCATCGCGGCGGCTCGCGCCCTGTCCAACGAGGATGTCTGCTTCGTCGGCATCGGGGCGCCCTCGGCGGCCTGCAACGTGGCCCGGTTGACCCATGCGCCCGACATCACGCTGATCTACGAGAGCGGCACCATCGGAACGGCGCCGAACGTGCTTCCGCTCTCGATCGGCGACGGCGAATTGTGCGAGACGGCCGTCACCACGGTGTCCGTGCCGGAGATGTTCCGCTATTGGCTCCAGGGCGGGCGCATTTCCATCGGCTTCCTGGGAGCCGCCCAGCTCGACCGTTTCGGCAACATCAACACCACGGTGATCGGCGACTATCACAAGCCCAAGGTGCGTCTGCCCGGCGGCGGCGGCGCGCCTGAGATCGCCAGCTCCTGCAAGGAGGTCTTCATCACCATGAAGCAGGCGACCCGCGGCATGGTGGAGAAAATCGATTTCTACACCTCCTTCGGCCACGGGGAAGGCGGCAACCACCGTGAGCGTCTCGGCATCAAGACCAAGGGGCCGACACTCCTGATCACGGATCTGGCGATCTGGAAGCCGGATCCCGAGACGAAGGAATTCACCGTCGTTTCGATGCATCGCGGCGTCACTCGCGATAAGGTGCAGGAAACCTGCGGCTGGAAGGTGCGATTCTCGGATCACCTGGAGGAAACGCCTCCGCCGACCGAACTCGAACTCACCACCCTGCGCGAGCTTCAGGCCAGGACCGAGAAAGCGCACGGCGGCAAGAAGGGACATTGAACATGCGCGAAGCCTTTATCTGCGCCTATGTGCGCACGCCCATCGGCCGTTACGGCGGCTCCCTCTCCGGCGTCCGCGCGGACGATCTCGCCGCGGTGCCGCTGAAAGCGCTGCGGGAACGCCTCCCGAACCTCGACTTCGAGGCCGTCGACGACGTGATCTACGGCTGCGCCAACCAGGGCGGCGAGGACAACCGCAACGTGGCTCGCATGGCCGTGCTGCTGGCAGGATTGCCCGGCTCGATCCCCGGAACCACCATGAACCGCCTCTGCGGTTCGGGCATGGATGCGGTCATCGCGGCGGCCCGCGCCATCAAGGCCGGCGAAGCGGAGATCATGATCGCGGGCGGCGTCGAGTCCATGTCGCGCGCGCCCTTCGTGATGCCGAAAGCGGAGACGGCTTTCTCGCGCAACGCGGAGATCTACGACACCACCATCGGCTGGCGCTTCATCAATCCGCTGATCAAGAGCCAGTACGGCGTCGATTCCATGCCGGAAACCGGTGAGAACGTGGCGGCGGATTTCAACGTGTCGCGAGAGGATCAAGACGCGTTCGCGCTGCGCTCCCAGAAGAAGGCCGCAGCGGCGCAGGCCAACGGACGGTTGGCCCAGGAAATCGTACCGGTCACGATCCCGAAGCGAAAGGGTGACCCGGTGATCGTCGACAGGGACGAGCACCCGCGTGGCGACACGACCCTGGAGCAACTCGCGAAGCTGCCGACGCCGTTCCGCAAGGACGGAACGGTGACGGCCGGCAATGCCTCCGGCGTCAATGACGGCTCGGCCGCACTGATCGTAGCGTCCGAAGAGGCCGTCCGGAAGTTCGGGCTCGAACCGATGGCCCGCGTGGTCGGCGGAGCCGCTGCCGGCGTTGCGCCGCGCATCATGGGCATCGGACCGGCGCCGGCCACGAAGAAGCTCTGCGCACGGCTTGGCCTCAAGCCGACGGATTTCGACATCGTGGAATTGAATGAGGCTTTCGCCAGCCAGGGTATCGCGGTGCTGCGTGAGCTCGGCATCCCTGAGGACGCGGAGCACGTCAACCCGAACGGCGGCGCCATCGCGCTCGGCCATCCGCTCGGCATGTCCGGTGCGCGCATCACCGGCACGGCGGCGCTGGAGCTGAAGCTCAGGGGCAAGAAGCGTGCCCTTGCGACCATGTGCATCGGCGTGGGGCAGGGCATCGCCGTCGCCCTCGAAGCCGTTTGACGCCGATCTCCCCATGACACCGACGCTCCCGCATCCCATCCTGCAGGCCCTCATCGGCGACGCGGAGGTGGGGGCGTACTTCTCCAACGAGGCCGACCTTGCCGCCATGCTGCGCGTGGAGTCCGCCCTGGCCGAGGCCGAGGCGAAGGTCGGGCTGATCGACGGCGAGACCGCGCGCCGGATCGCCGAGAGCTGCCGCGCCTTTCAGGCGGACTGGTCCGGGCTTTCTGAAGGTCTGGCCCGTGACGGCGTGATCGTCCCGGAGTTCGTCAGGCAGCTACGAGGCGCCGTCGGTGAACCTCATGCCCGGTCGGTGCACCTGGGAGCGACCAGCCAGGACATCATCGATACGGGTCTGATCCTGCGCCTCAAGGGCGTCATCGAGATCCTCGGTCGACGCCTCGATGCCCTGATCCATGCGCTCGACGCGCTGAAGCGACGGGATGGCGCGACGCGCCTCATGGCGCATACCCGGATGCAGCAGGCCCTCCCGTTCAGCGCGGCCGACAAGATCGACACCTGGCTCCAGCCGCTGGACCGGCTCCGTGAGCAATTGCAGGACCTCGCACCGCGCCTGCTCGTCGTCCAGCTCGGCGGCCCCATCGGCACCCGGGGCGAGCTGAAGGGGCAGGGCGATGCAATTGCCGATGCCATGGCCGAGATCCTGGAACTCGGTCTGGCCCCATCCTGGCATTCCCAGCGCGACAGGATCGGCGAGTTCGGGGCCTTCCTGTCGCTGATCACCGGAACGCTGGGCAAGATCGGTCAGGACATCGCCCTGATGGCGCAGAACGAGGTTGGCGAGGTGCGTCTTGCAACGGGCGGAGGCTCATCCGCCATGCCGCACAAATCCAATCCTGTCCCGGCCGAGGTGCTGGTAACGCTTGCGCGCTTCAATGCCGGAATGCTCGGAACCCTGCATCAGGCTCTGGTGCATGAGGGCGAGCGTTCGGGAGCGGCCTGGACCCTGGAATGGATGGTGTTGCCGCAGATGGCCGTGTCCGCCGCCTCGGCCCTGAGCAAGGCTCACGGCCTTATGGCCGCCATGAGCTTCGCGCCGTCGAAGGCGGCCGGACCCTAGCCGCCCGGCCGAACCCAGGGCGCAGCACGGCGTCTCGCCCTGTCCTGCCCTCGAGAGGGACGAAGCTCACCTCGTCATGGCCGCACTTGGTGCGTCCCCCCACGCCTTTGCCGTGGGGGGACGACGTGAGTGGCCGGGTCTGATCCCCGGATCAAGTCCGGGGACGGCCGTGCCGGAGCGGGTGCGGACAGCGTGATGTTATGTTCTCACTTTGTTCTTGACAGGGGGATGAACCTTGGCTATATCGTTACCCATCCCCGCCTGACGAGGGGCGCGCTCGCGAGGCGTCGCAGTTGTGGGGTGGGGAACGGTCCTGCCGCAGGTCTCGCACACCTGCGACGGGAGGCCCTTGACAGCCCTGTGCTGGCCCAAGTCGAAACGCCTAAAAGTACCGTGCGTGACGAGCAGTTCGGCTCTCACATTCACACTTAGACATCGAGCCGGGCTGCCATCGCGCCACCCTCGATCTCCTGAAAGGCTCGCAGCGCAAGCTGCGGGCCCCAAGGTGCTGCTCTTTGACAGGAAACCATCACCAGGCACCCACCCTGTCATGGCCGGGCCTGTCCCGGCCATCCCGATACGGTGAGGCGCGGCGCCATTCGGATCGGGATCACCGGCACAAGGCCGGTGATGACGTCGCGGGTGGTCCTGGCCGTGCGGTGGTGTCATCCCCGGCGAGCGGAGCGAGGGAAGGGGATCCAGGGTTGGGAACGTGCAGATGGATTCCCTTCCCCTCCGCTACGCTCCGGCCGGGAATGACACCTACGCCGTCATGGCCGTCTGGGTGCCGTGCGGGAGGCGTGCTCCGCCGCGAAACGCAGCCTTGTCATCTGAGCATTTGCGATTGTGCTCCGAAAGTCTTAAATCACCGGCATGTAAGGAAGGGCGGGGCCCTTCGCCTCAGGGGTTTAGCTTCATGGCCGTCGTTCTCGACCTCCTCAACAAGGATCAGCGTCCTCGCCACCCGGAAAAGGCGCACCGGCCGGATCAACCCGTTCAGCAGCGCAAGCCCGAATGGATCCGCGTGAAGGCTCCGGGCTCGCCCAAATGGGCCGAGACCAACCGGATCGTGCGCGAGAACAAGCTCGTGACGGTCTGCGAGGAGGCGGGCTGCCCCAATATCGGCGAGTGCTGGGAGAAGAAGCACGCCACCTTCATGATCATGGGCGACACCTGCACCCGGGCCTGCGCCTTCTGCAACGTGAAGACCGGCTTGCCGCAGGCGCTCGACCCGAACGAACCCGAGAGCGTGGCGAAGGCGGTCGAGAAGCTTGGCCTCGAGCACGTGGTCATCACGTCGGTGGACCGGGACGACCTCGCCGACGGGGGCGCCCAGCATTTCGCCGACGTGATTCACGCCATCCGGGCGCGCAGCCCCAAGACGACCATCGAGATCCTGACGCCCGATTTCCTGCGCAAGCCCGGCGCCCTCGAGGTCGTGGTCGCAGCCAAGCCCGACGTGTTCAACCACAACCTCGAAACCGTTCCGTCCAAGTACCTCAAGGTCCGGCCCGGCGCGCGCTATTTCCATTCCATCCGCCTGCTGCAGCAGGTGAAGGAGCTGGATCCGACCATTTTCACGAAGTCCGGCATCATGGTCGGCTTGGGCGAGGAGCGGAACGAGGTGCTCCAGCTCATGGACGACCTGCGCTCGGCGGATGTGGATTTCATGACCATCGGCCAGTACCTCCAGCCGACGAAGAAGCACCATCAGGTGATCCGCTTCGTGACGCCGGACGAGTTCAAGGCCTATGAAACCACCGCCTATGCCAAGGGGTTCCTCCTGGTCTCCTCGACCCCGCTGACGCGTTCCTCGCATCACGCAGGCGAGGATTTTGCCAAGCTGAAGGCGGCTCGTCTGACGAAGCTCGGCTAAAGCATCGGACCCAAAGGTGGAATGCACTTTTGGGATCCATCCGATGCTGCACTCTTACAGCGGCGCATCGTTCTGTACGGAAAACCGGATCCACTTTTCCGCCCGATGCGCTAGGTTCGGGCACGCATTTTTCGGACGAGGCATGGAGCGCATTCTGGTCATCGGCAGCCCGGGCGCGGGCAAGAGCACCCTGGCGAGCCGTCTCGCCCGGCGCCTCGACCTGCCCCTGATCCATCTCGACCGGGAATATTTCGGTCCCGGCTGGACCATGCCCTCCCGGGAGGAGTGGCGCGAGCGCGCGAGAGCGCTCGCGGCGCGGCCCGCCTGGGTCATGGACGGCAACTATGCCAGCACCTTCGACATCCGCGTGCCCCGCGCCACGACGATCGTCTGGCTCGACCTGCCACGCTGGCAATGCGCTTCCAGCGTGCTCTGGCGGGTGGCGAGGAATTACGGTCAGGCGCGGCCTGACCTCGGTTCCGCCGGGCCCGAGCGCTTCGACTGGTCCTTCATGCGCTGGATCTGGACCTATCCCGACAAGATGCGACCGAAGACGCTGCGCATGCTGGAGCGCCTGCGTGCCGACCAGAAGGTCCATGTGCTGCATTCCCGTTCCGAGATTCCGGCCCTGGAGGCCACGCTGTCAAACTTCAAAGAGGCCGCCTGATCATGCCGACCTTTCGCACCACGCGTTCCGTCCAGCATAGTCCGGCCCAAATGTTCGCTCTCGTGGCCGACGTGGAGCGTTACCCGGAATTCGTGCCCCTCTGCGAGGATCTGAGGGTCATGCGCCGGGTCCAGAGCGGGGAGGGTATCGAGACCCTCGTAGCCACCATGTCCGTCGGCTACAAGGCCATCAGGGAGACCTTCACGACCCGTGTGACCCTGGACGATCCGCGCCGGAAGATCACGGTCGAGTACGTGGACGGGCCGTTCAAGTATCTCGAAAACCGCTGGACCTTCCGGGACGCGCCCGGAGGCGGCTGCGAGGTGGAGTTCTACATCAACTACGAGTTCAAGAGCTTCGCCCTGGGTCTGCTCATGGGCTCGGTCTTCGACAAGGCCTTTCGCAAATTCACCGAGGCCTTCGAGGAGCGCGCGGACGAGATCTACGGTACTCCTTCGAAGGCGCAGGCTGGGGCGAGGAGCGCCTGATCAGCGAAGAGCCTGCTCCAGCAGGGACAACGCATCCTCGACCGCCCGGCGGCGGACGTTCTCCCGACCGAGATCGCCGTAGCGCCGCTCCAGGTGCACCGTCGGAGAACCTTTGCGGGCGAGCCCGAAATGGACGAGCCCCACCGGTTTCGTTGCCGTCCCGCCGGTCGGGCCGGCGACACCCGTTATGCCGACGGCGACATCGGCCTGGGATTGGGCAAGTGCCCCCTCGGCCATGGCGCGGGCCACGGGCTCGCTGACGGCACCACACGTGGCGATCAGGTCGGCCGGGACGCCGATCAGCTCCGTTTTCGCCTCGTTGGAATAGGTCACGAAGCCCCGCTCCACGACGGCCGAGGAGCCGGAAATCTCCGTCAGCAGGGCCGCCACGAGACCGCCGGTGCAGGATTCGGCGGTGGCGATCTTCAGGCGCTTGGCCTTGTAGGCATCGAGGAGCGCTGCGGCGCGCATCGTCATCTCGGGCGTCATGCGTTCACCTCCGGCAGGCGGATCGTTGCGGCCGCCTGGGCGGCGATGCCCTCGGAGCGTCCGGTGAATCCAAGCTTCTCCGTCGTCGTCGCCTTGAGCGAGACCTGATCCAAGCGAAGCCCGGTGATCCCGGCAATCCGCTGGCGCATCGCCTCCCGATGCGGGCCGAGACGCGGCTTCTCGCATAGAAGCGTGGCGTCGAGATGATCGACGATGCCGCCCCGCTTGGCGACGCGTTCGACCGCGTGGGCCAGGAACCGGTCGGACGACGCGCCGCGCCATTGCGGATCGCTCGGCGGGAAATGAGTCCCGATATCGCCATCCGCGAGGGCCCCGAGGATGGCATCCGTCAGGGCGTGCAGGATCACATCCCCGTCCGAATGGGCGAGAACCCCGCGATCATGGGGAACCTTGATTCCGCCGAGCCAGACATGATCGCCAGCGCCGAACGCGTGAACGTCGAATCCCGTGCCGAGGCGGGTTAGGTAAGCCATCGTATTTCCTTTCGAACGCCTGTCGGCCTCCTGAAAATCGGCCGGGTGCGTCAGCTTGATGTTGCCGGCGGCTCCTTCGAAGACATGGACCGGCAGACCGGCCCATTCCGCGAGAGCGCCATCATCGGTGAAGGCATGCAGGCCTGCGGCGGCGGCCCGGCGGTGCGCATCGAGAAGGAGCGGAAAACGGAAGGCCTGCGGTGTCTGAACCGCCCTGAGAGTCGAACGATCCGGCGTGGAGATCACTTCCGATCGTTCCCCGATCACCTTGATCGTGTCGGTGACGACCGTTCCCGGAACGGCGGCGCCCCAGCGTCCGGATGCCCCGATGGCGCGGTCGATCAGGTCAGGACCGGGAAAGGGACGTGCGGCGTCATGAACGAGGACGAGCTCCGGATTGAGGCCGGTCAGGGCTTCCAGCCCGCTCCTCACCGAATCCTGCCTCGTTGCGCCTCCGTGGACGCATGGCAGAAGCGTCGCTGAAGGGACTGGCAGGACCGCGATGGCGCCTTCATAGAGAGCGCGGTCGTCGGGATGGATCACCACCACGGTGTGGTTAATTCCGGGATGGGCAAGGAAGGTCGACAGCGTTCTCGCCAGAACGGGCATTTCTCCCAAAAGCCGATACTGCTTCGGAATCCCTTCGCCCGCTCGCGATCCGCGTCCGGCAGCAACGATGAGAGCAGCAACTGACATATAGGCGAGCCTCTGTGACAAACGCTCTCGTAAGCGTGAGATCTGGAGAAGGCAAATCCCCGCCGGAGGGACTTGCGCCCGAACGCGAAATGGCTATTGATTAGGCACAATGAACTTTGAACAAAAAATAGGCGCGGGCAGTTTCGACATCGGTCCTATACGGGTCGAGGCGGCGGCCATTCTTGCACCTTTGTCCGGCGTCACGGATGTCGCATTCCGGCGCATCGCCAAGCGCCTGGGAGCCGGTCTCGTCGTGTCCGAGATGGTGGCTTCGGACGAACTGGTCCAGGGTTCGGAAGAGGCACAGCTGCGGGCCGAAGGAGCTGGGATCGAGCCGCATGTCGTCCAGCTGGCCGGTTGCGAGCCGCATTGGATGGCAGAGGCCGCACGGGTCGCCGAAGGCGCAGGGGCGCGCATCATCGACATCAATATGGGCTGCCCGGCAAAGCGCGTGATCGGCGGCTATGCCGGGTCGGCGCTGATGCGCGATCTCGACCATGCGGCCCGGCTCATCGAAGCGACCGTGCAGGCCGCCAACGTGCCCGTGACGGTCAAGATGCGGCTCGGCTGGGATCACGACAACATCAATGCGCCGGAACTTGCCCGTCGGGCTGAGAGCCTGGGCGTGCGCGCCGTGACGGTGCACGGCCGGACCCGGCAACAATTCTACAAGGGCCAGGCCGACTGGAACGCCATCGCCGCCATCGTCCGGAACGTCAGCATCCCGGTGATCGCCAATGGCGACATCGGCTCGCTCGACGATGCGAGACGTTGCCTGTTGGCCTCGGGGGGCACGGCCGTGATGGTCGGACGCTCCGCCGTCGGGCGCCCCTGGCTCGTGGGGCAGATCGGGGCGGCGCTGCAAGGTGAGACGATCCCCGATCCAACGCCGGAAGCGATGACCGGAATCGCCGTCGAACATTATGAGGGACTGCTGTCGCTCTACGGGGAAAAGACAGGAATCCGGCATGCCCGCAAACACCTCGCTGCCTATGCCGACGTGGCAAAGGCTTCCGGCTTCCACGTTCCGCCTAGCGTCCGCATGGTGCTCGTCACCTCCGAGGAGCCCCGGGCCGTGATCGCCATGCTGCGCTCCCTCTACACCCGCCAGGATCGAGAGGCGGCATGACCATGACCGGGATGAACGACCTTATCATGAATGCGCTGCCGATCCCGATTCTGACCGTCGGGCCGGAGCACCGCATCGTGCATGCCAATGCGGCGGCGGAATCCTTCTTCGAGATGAGCCTCAGGATGATGCTGCGCCAGAAGCTCAGCGATTTCCTGCCCTTCGGCTCTCCGGTGACGGCCCTGGTGGAGGACGTGCGCCAGCGCGGCTCCAGCGTCAGCGAGCATCGGGTCGATATCGGCAGCCCACGCCTCGGCGCGGAGCGGATCGTCGACGTATCGGCCAGCCCTTTGGGCGACGACAGCGATCATGTCATCGTCATGCTCCAGGAGCGGACGATCGCCGACAAGATGAACCGCCAGCTGACCCATCGTGGCGCGGCCCGGTCGATCACGGCCCTGGGCGCGCTCCTGGCGCACGAGATCAAGAATCCCCTGTCTGGCATCCGTGGGGCGGCGCAGCTCCTCGAGCAATCGGCGAACGAGGACGACCGGCTGCTGACGCGTCTCATCTGCGACGAGACCGACCGGATCGTGAAGCTCGTGGAGCGCATGGAGCTGTTCGGCGAGGAACGGCCGGTGGAACGGGGGCCCGTGAACATCCACGGCGTGCTCGATCACGTGAAGCGCCTCGCGCAGTCGGGCTTCGCCCGTCATATCCGCTTCGTCGAGAACTACGATCCTTCGCTGCCACCCGTACTCGGCAATCGCGACCAGCTGATCCAGGTCATCCTGAACCTCGTCAAGAACGCGGCGGAAGCCGTCGGAATCGACGCGCCGGACGGCGAGATCATCCTCTCCACCGCCTTCCGGACCGGCGTGCGGCTTCAGGTTCCCGGCTCCCAGGAGCGCGTCAGCCTCCCCATCGAGCTGAGCGTCACCGACAACGGCCCCGGCATTCCTCCTGAGCTGATGACCGACCTCTTCGATCCTTTCGTGACGACGAAGGTCCAGGGAAGCGGCCTGGGGCTTGCCCTCGTGGCGAAGATCGTGGGCGATCACGGCGGCATCGTCGAGTGCGAGCCGGCGCCCAGGCGGACCACTTTCCGAATTCTCCTTCCCATGCACCGCGCCGATGACGGTCGCGGGGCCGAATTGTGAGATTGAGCGATGCCTAGCGGACAGATTCTTCTCGCCGACGACGATGCAGCCATCAGGACGGTCCTGAATCAGGCCCTGTCCCGGGCTGGATACGAGGTTCGCTCCACCAGCAACGCCGCGACCCTCTGGCGGTGGGTCGCGCAAGGGGAGGGCGACCTGGTCATCACCGATGTGATGATGCCGGACGAAAATGCCTTCGATCTCCTGCCTCGCATCAAGAAGATGCGCCCGGACCTGCCGATCATCGTCATGAGCGCCCAGAACACGTTCATGACCGCCATCAAGGCCTCCGAGCGGGGAGCCTACGAGTACCTGCCGAAGCCCTTCGACCTGAAGGAGCTCGTCGCCGTCGTCGGCCGGGCGCTGTCCCGTCCCCGGAACGTTTCCACCGGGGCCAACCCGTCGCCGGAGAACGAGGATATCCCCCTTGTGGGTCGCTCGCACGCCATGCAGGAGATCTATCGGGCCCTCGCCCGCCTCATGCCGACCGATCTCACAGTGATGATCACGGGCGAGTCCGGGACCGGCAAGGAACTCGTGGCAAAGGCCCTGCACGATTACGGCAAGCGACGGCAGGGGCCGTTCGTGGCCGTGAACATGGCGGCGATCCCGCGCGAACTCATCGAATCCGAGCTCTTCGGCCACGAGAAGGGCGCCTTCACCGGCGCGACCGCCCGCAATACGGGCCGTTTCGAGCAGGCGGAGGGGGGAACGCTCTTCCTCGATGAGATCGGGGACATGCCGATGGAGGCGCAGACCCGCCTCCTGCGCGTTCTCCAGCAGGGAGAGTACACGACCGTCGGCGGCCGCGTGCCGATCAAGACCAATGTCCGGATCGTGGCGGCCACGAACAAGGATCTGCGCGTGCTGATCCAGCAGGGGCTCTTCCGCGAGGACCTCTATTTCCGGCTCAACGTAGTGCCCCTGCGCCTTCCCCCGCTGCGGGAGCGGGTGGAGGACATCCCGGATCTCGCCCGCCACTTCTTCATGCTGGTGGAGAAGGAGGGGCTGGCCCGCAAGCAGCTCGATGTGGAGGCCATGGACCGGCTGAAGCGGTACCGCTGGCCGGGCAATGTGCGTGAGCTGGAGAATCTGGTGCGCCGCCTGGCGGCCCTGTACCCGCAGGACACCATTACAGGCGTGATCATCGACGCGGAACTCGATTCCCAGCCCCTCCTGCCTCCCCAGCCCGCCGGGAAGGGTTCACAGTCCACCCAGCAGGGCTCGGAGGGGCTGTCCGATGCGGTCGAGCGGCATTTGAACGAGTATTTCTCGGGCTTCAGGGACACGCTGCCGCCTCCCGGCCTTTATCACCGGGTTCTGCGCGAGATCGAAGGCCCGTTGATCGGCGCGGCGCTCGCAGCGACCAGGGGAAACCAGATTCGCGCGGCCGAGCTTCTGGGCGTGAACCGCAATACCCTCCGCAAGAAGGTGCGGGACCTGGAGCTCATGGTGGTCCGCTCCAACCGGGGCTGAGCCTTGGACGCTGTAATAATTTGACCACAGTGTTGTGTTGGTGCATCACCCCATGACGGGGTGCTGGACCGAAAGCACCCGACAGGCGGGGCTTCAGTCTTGATCGACCAGGACACCATTGCACAACGGCAGGCGGCCGAGACGTCCCAGAGCGGCCTCGGCTGGCTGGGCTACGGTGCCGTGCTGTCCGCTCTGGCCTCAGCCCTGGCCACGTTCCTGATCCTTGCCGGTGCGACCCCGCTTCTGCCGACTCACAATGTGGTCGTATGGGTCTTCCTGCTGAACGGCGCTCTGATCGCGCTCCTTCTCGGCATCGTGGCTTGGCAGACCCGAAAGCTCGTCCGCGAGCGGCGGGCCGGAGCCGCGGCCGCAGGCCTCCATGTGAGGATCGTCGGCCTGTTCAGTCTTGTGGCGGTGCTGCCCGCCATCCTGGTCGCCGCCGTTGCGACCGTCACCCTGGAGCGCGGCCTGGACCCCTGGTTCACCGGCGCGCTCAAGGACCTGATGACAAATACGGTCTCCATTGCACGCTCCTATCGCGAGGTTCAGTGCCGTACGCTCGCCCGCGAAACGCAATTGATGGCGGCCGACCTCAACCGCGCGAAAGTTCTCTTCGACGCTGACCGCAACCTGTTTCGGGAGTTCATGAATTCCCGCGCCGTCTTCCTCGGCTTTCCGCTCGCCATGATCGTGGATGCGGACGGATCGGTGGTCGAACGCATCGATGCCAAGAAGCTCGAGAACGTCCCACTGCCGACGGAGACGGATCTCAAGGAGGCAAGCAACCGGGAGGCCCTCTGCCTGTTCTCGAAGACCGGGAACATCTTCCGCTCGGCCCTAAAACTGGACGCCCATGGCGGTCGCATCCTCTATGTGGCCAGGGAGGTCGATCCGCGCGCGCTCGAATTCCCGCAGGTGGCGGAAGCCGGCGTGGCGTTCTATGAGGCTCTCGACCAGAAGAAGGCAGGGATTCAGATCGCCTTCGCGTCCATGTTCACGCTGATCGCATTGATCGTTCTGCTCTCGGCGGTCTGGTTCGGACTGAACTTCGCCAACCGTCTCGTCGCTCCGATTCGGCGCCTCATCCATGCGACGGACCAAGTGGCGACAGGCAACTTCTATGTGCAGGTGCCCGTGAAGCGAGGCGAGGGTGATCTCGGGCATCTGGGAGAGACCTTCAACAAGATGACCTCCGAACTCCGTCGCCAGCACGACGGCCTGACGGCGGCCAGCGATCTCATGGACCGGCGGCGCCGCTTCACGGAAGCCGTTTTGGCGGGTGTCTCGGCCGGGGTCATCGGCGTCAATGCGAGGGGACAGATCACCATCGTCAATCCGTCGACGGAGGCCCTGCTCGGCACTTCGCACAAGGAGCTGCTCGGCCAGCCGATCACAATGATCCTGCCCGAGGTCGCGCCACTCGTCGAGGAAATGAGCCACGGCCGCCAGCGCCTGATGCAGCAGCAGATCCATATTTCCCGTAAGGGCAAGGAGCGCACCATCAATGTTCGCGTCACCAGCGAGCAGGCGCGCGGAGGACAGAGGGACCTCGTCATCACGCTCGACGACATCACGGATCTCGTGCTGGCTCAGCGGACCTCCGCCTGGGCCGATGTGGCGCGACGAATCGCGCATGAGATCAAGAACCCCCTGACGCCCATTCAGCTGTCGGCGGAACGCATCCGTCGAAAATACGGCAAGGTGATCACCACGGACCGGGAGGTGTTCGATCAATGCACGGACACCATCGTGCGGCAGGTCGACGACATCAAGCGGATGGTCGACGAGTTCTCGTCCTTCGCGCGCATGCCGAAGCCGACCATCGGCGACGAGGATCTGGCCGAGACGATCCGGCAGGTGATCTTCATGATGAAGATCGCCCATCCCGAGATCGAGTTCGTCGACCAGGTTCCGCCGGGATCCCTCATCGCGCCGTTCGACCGTCGCCTCGTCTCGCAAGCGGTGACGAACATCGTCAAGAACGCCACCGAGGCGATTGCGGCGGTGCCGGAGGAGGAAAGAGGCCAGGCGCGGATCTCGGTGCTGCTCGATGACACACACCCGGATTATCTGATCCTGGCCGTGACGGATAACGGCAAGGGCTTCCCGGTCGAAGGCCGACAGCGCCTGTTGGAGCCCTACATGACGACGCGCGAGGGCGGAACCGGACTGGGGCTGCCGATCGTTGCAAAGATTCTGGAAGACCATGGAGGTGGCATGGAACTTGCCGACAATCCGACGGGCAGGGGTGGGCAGGTTCGCATGTGGATCCCAAAGACAAAGCACGTTGTATCGGAAGAGGCATCGGCCGCTTCCAGCCGAAATGACTCCCGCAGGGCAAGCCTATGAGCGCTGATATTCTCGTCGTCGACGACGAAGTCGATATTCGTGAGCTGGTGGCCGGCATCCTCGAGGATGAGGGCAACCGCACCCGCACCGCCGGCACGTCCGATGAGGCTCTGGCCGCCATCGAAACCCGGCGTCCGCACCTCGTGTTCCTCGACATCTGGCTGCAGGGAAGCCGGCTCGACGGGCTTCAGGTTCTGGAGATCATCAAGTCCCAGCACCCGGACCTGCCGGTCGTGATGATCTCGGGCCACGGCAACATCGAGACCGCCGTGTCCGCCATCAAGGCGGGCGCTTACGATTTCATCGAGAAGCCGTTCAAGGCCGATCGTCTCGTTCTGGTGGCGGAACGCGCGCTGGAGGCCTCCCGCCTGAAGCGCGAGGTCCGCGATCTGCGCTCACGCTCGGTTCAGGCCAGCCGCATCGCCGGTCGGTCGATCATCATCAACCAGCTCAGGCAGGCGGTCGAGCGGGCCGCGCCCACCAATGCCCGCATCCTGATCACCGGCGCGCCCGGCTCCGGCAAGGAGCTGACGGCCCGGACCATCCACAGTCTCTCGACGCGCGCGAACGGCCCCTTCGTCGTCCTCTCGGCCGCGACGATCACGCCTGACACCATGGAGGCGGAGCTTTTCGGCACCGAAGGCGGCGAGGGCGGAGGGCGCCGGGTCGGCGCTCTCGAAGAGGCCCATGGCGGGACCCTCTACATCGACGAGATCGCCGACATGCCTCGGGAGACCCAGAACAGGATTCTGCGCGTCCTGGTCGACCAGAACTTTCAGCGGGTCGGCGGGACGACGCGGGTCCATGTGGATGTCCGAATCGTCTCGTCCTCAAGCCGTGACCTTCCCGCCGCCATTGCGGCGGGCCAGTTTCGGGAGGACCTGTTCCACCGGCTCGGCGTGATCCCGATCCGGGTACCGTCCCTCGCCGAGCGGCGCGAGGACGTGCCGGAGCTGATCGAATTCTTCATGGAGCAGATTTCGTCGACGACGGGCCTGCCGAAGCGGCGCATCGCGGAAGATGCCATGGCGGTCCTGCAATCGCATGACTGGCCCGGCAACGTCCGCCAGCTTCGCAACAATGTCGAACGGCTGATGATTCTCACCTCGGGTGACCCCGATGCCGAGATCACGGCCGACATGTTGCCCACCGAGATCGGCGCTCTCGTTCCGAGTACCCCGGGAGGGGCGGGCGGCGAGAAGCTCATGAGCCTCCCCCTCCGCGAAGCCCGCGAGATCTTCGAACGGGAGTATCTCCTGGCGCAGATTGCCCGATTCAGCGGCAATATCTCAAGGACGGCGGAGTTCATCGGCATGGAGCGCTCGGCGCTCCACCGGAAGCTGAAATCCCTCGGAATCGGCGGATGAGGTTGCGTCACCGACGCGTCCCCCGTCCGCGATGAAGGCCGAAAATCTACAATCCACGGGAAAATATAACCCGAGGGTGGTAGAAGTATTGGCTGCCTCTTGCCGAACGCTGCCGTTCGCCCTGTAATAGATCTGCCGGTCACCGACCGCACGAAAGCGGACAATCATATCCAGGCGGCCCCATAGCCAAGACCGGCGGCGATGGGCTGGCGAGGCAACTTCAATGGCGGGCGATCGCGCGCAGAATCTTCAGGACACTTTTCTGAATTATGTCCGGAAGCAAAAAATTCCCCTGACGATCTTTCTCGTGAACGGGGTGAAGCTTCAGGGCGTCGTCACCTGGTTCGACAATTTCTGCGTTCTGCTGCGCAGGGATGGTCATTCGCAGCTGGTTTACAAACACGCCATTTCCACCATCATGCCAGGACAGCCCGTGCAGTTGTTCGACCAGATCGACGAGGCTGGCGAGAAGGCTTGAGGTGACGGAACCACGCAGTCCGGGGGAAGAACGTCTCGCTCAGCTTGCCGAACCGGAGAAAGAGGTTGCGGCAGGGACGAGGACGCTCGTCATCGGTCCTTATCGGACGCGCCGGCGGCGCGGTGCAGTCGAGACAGACGGGCAGGGGGCCAATCCGCGCCCTCCGGAAGCTCGGCTCGACGAGATCACCGGGCTCGCGCTCGCGATCGATCTGACCATCATACAATCGCTGATCGCGCCCTTGGCTTCCCCGCGTCCTGCCACCTTCATCGGCAGCGGCAAGGTCGAGGAGCTGGCGGGGCTGATCCGGGCCGAAGACATCGGCCTCGTGGTCATGGATTGCGCCCTCAGCCCCGTGCAGCAGCGCAACCTGGAAAAGGCCTGGGGCGCCAAGGTCATCGACCGGACCGGCCTCATCCTCGAAATCTTCGGGCGGCGGGCCCGGACCAGGGAAGGTACCCTTCAGGTCGAACTGGCTCACCTGTCCTATCAGAAGGGCCGACTGGTCCGCTCCTGGACACACCTCGAGCGCCAGCGCGGCGGTTTCGGCTTCCTGGGTGGGCCGGGCGAGACGCAGATCGAAGCGGATCGCCGCCTCATTCAGGAGCGGATGAACCGCATCGAGCGGGATCTGGAGAGCGTGGTGAAGACGCGCTCCCTGCACCGGACCAGCCGCAGGCGGGTGCCCTATCCGATCATCGCCCTCGTCGGCTACACCAATGCCGGCAAATCTACCCTGTTCAATCGCATGACCCAGGCCGACGTTCTGGCGGAGAACATGCTGTTCGCGACCCTCGATCCGACCTCCCGCGCCATCGAACTCCCCCATGGCGAGAAGGCGATCCTGTCGGATACGGTCGGCTTCATCTCCGATCTGCCGACCATGCTGGTGGCGGCTTTCAGGGCCACCCTCGAGGATGTGGTCGAGGCCGATGTCCTGCTGCACGTCCGCGACGTGTCGCATGGGGAAACCGAAGCCCAGGCCGGTGACGTCGCTGTCGTCCTGCGGGAACTCGGCATCGATCCGGACGATACGAGGCGGGTCGTCGAGGTCTGGAACAAGGCGGACCTTCTGTCCGCTGACGACCGCGAGCGGCTTTCGACCGCCTCCCATCGTACCGGCGAGGAGAGACGGCCGATCCTCATCTCGGCCCTGACGGGAGATGGCATTTCCGAGCTTCTGGCCACTATCGAGCACCACCTGTCCCTGGGGCGGCCGACCTACGAGGTCGATGTCGCGCCGGAGGACGGGCAGGGGCTCGCCTGGCTGCACGAGAATACGGAGATCCTGGATCGCACGACCCGGGAGAATGGGCATACCATCCTCCAGATCCGCCTCGTTGCCGGCAAGGAACCCCGGTTTCTCAACCGCTTTCCCGACGCTCGCGTCCTATGAGGACGAGCCGGGCTCCCGCTCGGCGAGCTTCGCCGCGACCCAAAGCTCTTCCATTTCTTCGAGCGAGGCCTCGTCAAGGCTCCGGTTACGCTCTCCGAGCACCTTCTCGACGGACTTGAACCGCCGTTCGAACTTGGCGTTCGTCCGTCGCAGGGCCCGCTCGGGATCGATGCCGAAATGCCGGGCAAGGTTGGTCACCGAGAATAGGAGGTCTCCGATCTCGTCCTCGATCCTGTCCGGCTGTCCGGATGAGGATGCCTCCTTAACCTCTTCCAGCTCCTCGTGAATCTTGTCGATCACCTGCGCGGCCTCCGGCCAGTCGAAGCCGACTTTCGCAGCCTTCGCCGTCAGCTTCTGGGCTCGGGTCAGAGCGGGAAGGGCGGTCGGGATACCCCCGAGGAAGCCCGCTTCGTGGGGCTCGGGCATGTGCCCCATCGTCTCGCGGGCCTCACGGCGTTCGGCCCTTTCCTCGGCTTTGATCGTATCCCAGAGATGCTTCACCTGCTCGGTCGACAGATCCTTGATGTCCCCGAAGACATGGGGATGGCGTCTGATGAGCTTTCTCGTGATCGCCTCGACCACGTCATGGAAGGCGAAGGCGCCCTGCTCCTCCGCCATGCGGGCGTGAAAAACCACCTGAAGCAGCAGATCACCGAGTTCGTCCCGCAGGTCGGCCAGATCGCCCCGCTCGATGGCGTCGACGACTTCGTAGGCCTCCTCGAGCGTATATGGCGCGATCGATGCGAAATCCTGCTCCAGATCCCATGGGCAGCCGGTTCCAGGCGTCCGCAGGGCCGCCATGATCTCGATAAGCCGCGTAATGTCCGTGGAAGGCTTCATGATGGAATCCCTGGTCGATCAGCCCGTGTCATAGCGTGAGGACAAAACATCCGGCTAGCTGGATTTGCGCCATTTCCCTGCGTTAGCGCTATAAGGAAGGACGAAGGCTTCAGCCATAACGAGGATAGGGTCATATGAAAGCACGGGTGAAACTGGTCGACGGCATGATGTTCGTGGGAGAGTCCGGCAGCGGCCATTCCATCGTCATGGACGGAGCGCCCGAATATGGCGGCCGCAATCTTGGCATCCGCCCCATGGAGATGCTGCTGATCGGCCTCGGAGGCTGCACGGCCTTCGATGTGGTTCAGATTCTCAGGAAGGGCCGCGAGAAGGTGACCGATTGCGAGGTCGAGGTCTCCGCCGAGCGCGCGGAAACGGACCCGAAGGTCTTCACCGCGATCCACCTCGACTACACGGTCAAAGGCCGGGGCCTCGCACCGGCCAAGGTCGAACGAGCCATCGATCTGTCCAAGGAAAAGTACTGTTCCGCTTCGATCATGCTCGGAGCCGTGGCCAAGATCACCCATTCTTGGACGGCCGTCGACGAGGCCGAGGAGGCGGAAGCCGTCTCCTCCTGATACATCCGCAGCTGGGATCCACGTTCATGAAGCTGTTCTTCTCCGAAGCGCAACTGGTCCATCGGCCTACGCAATACATGGTGCATGGGCGGATCGTGGATCCCTTCGAAAACCCGGATCGGGCCACGACGCTCCTTCAGGTCCTCAAGACGCAAGGATTGACGAGGACCGATCCAGGCGATTTCGGGCCCGACCCGCTGCTGGCGGTTCATGCGGCGCATTACGTGGAATTCCTCGAACACGCTTATGCGCGGTTCATGGAACTCCCCCATCACGGCCCGGAAGTTCTGCCGAACGTCCACCCCTATCGCGGGGCCGGGATCGACCTCGAGGAACGCGGCAAGCCGCGCACGACCGGAATTCTCGGTCAGGCGGGCTGGTATATCGGCGACATGTCCTGCGCGATCATGGCAGGGACTTTCCAGGCAGCCTATGCCTCGGCACAGACGGCGATTGCCGGAGCCGAGGCAGTGCTTGCGGGCGAACGGGCCACCTATGCGCTTTGCCGCCCGCCCGGCCATCACGCCTATGCCGATAGAGCCTCAGGCTTCTGCTTCTTCAACAATGCCGCGATTGCGGCCACTGTGCTGAGGAACCACTTTCCAAAGGTCGCCATCGTGGATTTCGATACGCACCACGGCGACGGCACGCAGGCGATCTTCTACACCCGCGACGATATTTTCTACGGCTCGGTCCACACCGATCCCTCGTCCTACTACCCGCATTATGCCGGTTACGTCGATGAGACCGGGGCAGGGCCCGGCGAAGGGGCAAACCACAACCTCCCGCTTGCGCCCGGGGCCGACGACGAGGCCTTCATCGACGCCAATCAACGGCTGGCATTGGCCGTGCAAGCCCACGGCGCCGAGGCGCTCGTCCTGTCCGCCGGCTGGGACGCGCATCGGGATGATCCCTTGTCCAAACTCAACGTTACGACGGACGCGTTCGCGCGGATCGGCGAGATCTGGGGCAAGATCGATCTGCCGACCCTGATCGTTCAGGAGGGCGGCTACTCGCTCGCGGCCGTATCGGACGCGGCTCCCGCCTTCATCATGGCCTTCCGCTCGAATGCAACCGAGTGAGAACTTAATCGATCCGCAGTCGCGTATGCCGCAGAAAGCGTGATCACAGTTTGTTGTTCTTCACGGGGGCGGTCATTCTTTGACCACGTTCCTGGTCACCTTGGCCGGATCTTTCATCGAGCCATTGAGGCTTTGACCGTCGAAAGGAACAACGTGAACCGGACGCCAGAACGCAGGGGCTCGTCCATCAGCCGCCTCACGATCTCCGGCATCGCCATCGCAGCCGTCACAGGATGGGGAGCTTATTCCTATTCGTCTCTCTCATCGATGCAACTCGAACAGCAGGTGAGCGGCCAGACAGCTGCCCTGCGAGAATATCAGTCGCAGTTTCTGTCGGAACGCATGAAGGCCGAAAACGGCGCTCAGGAGGCCGCGAAACTTCGGGAACAACTCGCATCGGCGCAGAGTGAAATCGAGCGCCTCACGGCGAAGCATACCGAGACCGAAGCGAACCTCGCTGCCGCGAAGGAGCAATTGGCATCGCTCCAGGAGATCAATGCCCCTCCGGCCCTCGACGGCGCGCCTGCCCTGCGTGGCGTTGCTCCGCTGCCCACGAAGCAGGATGTGATGTCCGCTCAGAAA
The DNA here is from genome assembly GCF_034627025.1 of Microvirga lotononidis. Lineage (NCBI taxonomy): Bacteria > Pseudomonadati > Pseudomonadota > Alphaproteobacteria > Hyphomicrobiales > Methylobacteriaceae > Microvirga > Microvirga lotononidis. Next base: position 4,277,464 of record NZ_CP141048.1, read on the forward strand.
GCCCTCACGGATCTCGGCTTCGGAAAACTCGAAGCCGATGGCGTCGTCGGTCCGACGACGCGACAGGCAATCGAAGAGTATCAGCGCCTCGTCGGACTTACCGTAACCGGCCAGCTTCATGCACAGACACTCCAATCCCTCATGCGATCCGCGAAGGTCGTGGCCGCACAGAACGAGCGCACCGAGTAATTCTAAGATCAGAACGAGCGCTCACGATAGGATGCAGCCCTGCTGAGTTTAGGGACCGCATCATTCGCCGTGCGCTCACATTTTCTTGAACACCGCCTAAGACCCTGCGCCTTCTATCGGAATTCGCCGCGCTTGTTTCGGTCCTGCTCCTAGAGCAGCGCGATTAACCCTCAGGTAACCTCGCCTTGGAAGGTTGCGGGCTCCGCAACCGCCAAAGCGAGTATCCCGTAGATGAAGGTCACAAGCGCAGCCGCCGCAATCCTCGTCCTCTCGAGCACCTATGCCCTTGCACAGACCCCGCGAGCGATCGGAACAAGCGAAAGCTGGAGCGCGTGGAGAGACTACGAGAACAAGTCTGCTGCCTGCTATGTCTATTCCGATGCTTCATCCATGAAGCCCGAGCATCTCGACCATGGGCGCGTGACCCTGTTCGTGCGCAGGCTCAATCACGGCAAGGTTCGAACCGAAGCCAGCCTTCAGGCAGGTTACGACTTCGCACCGACGGCGATCCGCGTCGTGGTGGACGGTCGTTCCTTCACCATGATCCCACGCGGGAACCATGCGTGGCTGCGGCGCACCGAGCGCGAGATCGAATTCGTGCGCGCTCTCGAGAAGGGGCGCGTGGCGGTCGTGGAGGCGACTTCGAAGCGTGGAAACAAGACGACCTATACTTTTCCTCTCAAAGGCTTCACCACCGTCATGAAGAAGGCCCGTCAGGGATGTCCATGACGTGGTCATGTCTCCGGCACACCAGCGAGCGGGTTTGAACGACGCCTATTCAGCGCGCGAGCGCTCCAGAAGAACGGCCGCTATCGCCCGAGACTCCTCGTCGAAGGAGCAGGTCACCATCGGATGGCCTGCTCGCCTGTACCAGTAAGCCGCATTGGAGAGGTCGCCTTCTTTGCGGTGCAGATAGGCGTGAACCCAGGCGCATTCACGGTCCGCTTCGTCGATCTGAACAAGGCTGTGAGCTCTCTCCCAATCACCGCGAGCGTCCCACCAGAGCGCCTGCAGCGCATGACTCCAATCCTCGGGAGGCCTGTGGTGGCGAAGAGATGTCTCGAACATATCGGCACTCATCATCCCGTCTCCTGCCGGTTGCAGCGATCCCTATCGGAGAGCATTCTTCAAGGGATCAGGCGTGTGATCAATTCCAAAAGTGGATCAGCTTCCGGTCGCAATGAGCGCGGGTCTTGCCTCAAGCGAGCGTGCTCTGCTGCACGGCCCGGAAGGCGAGCGGCGGGAGGCCGGTCTTCTGCTTGAAGAAGCGGGCGAAGTAAGCCGGATCGTCGAAGGCGAGCGCCAAGGCGATCTCCTTGGCGCTCAGGCCGGTGAAGGTGAGGTAGCGCTTGGCCTCGAGGATGATCCTTTGATGAACGACGCCCAATGCCGTGTCGCCGAGATGCTCACGGCAGATCCGGTTGAGGTGCGGCGGCGTCAGGCCGAGCCTGCGAGCATAGGCTTCGATCGGGTGATGCTTGCGGAAATCCTGGTCCACGAGTTCTCGAAAGCGGAGGGCATGCTGAAGCGCCCGGCGTCCGGGGATGTGAGCACCGGACTTCTGTCCCGAGCCTCTAATCCGGTGGAGCGTGATCAGGACGAGCAGCAGGCGCGCCTGAATGGCCTCCGAGCGCCCGGAAGCGCGGCCGGCGAACTCTGCCGTCAGGGACCGGATATCGTCGGCCAAGCCATGCGTGGCATCCGCATGATCCTGAAGGCCGATCAACTGGACGGACCGGAACGTCTCACGCACCCCATCCATGTCGGCGAGGATATGGGCCAATCGGCTGTCGAAAAGGGTGAGGACCGTTCCCTGCACGTCGGGTGAGAACCTATAGCCGTGCACCGTCATCGGGGGCAGGGTGACGATCGCGGGGCCGGTTACTTTTGTGCTCTGACCGTCGAGCGCCATGTCGGCAGTGCCGCGCGCCAGGTGGAGGATCTGGAACAGCTTCTCGTGCCGGTGCGGCAGAATCCTGTAATTGTGCAAGCGGCTGCGGCTTTGGATAGTCTCGCAATGGATCCAGTCCGCTGCCGGATCCTCGGCCGCCTCCCCATAAAGAGCGTAAGAAGGGATGTCTCTGAGAGCCAAGTCGGTCCGATCCGTCATGCGTTGCCGAATGTTCGAAATATCCAATCCGTTGCTCGCTTTGTCTATTGGCCCTTCGACGGGCCGGGTTCATTCTGCAGCGGCGTGAAGAAGGCGGCCCAGACCGTCGTTGCGGAGGAAGTGAACATGCGCACGAAGGTGGCGATCATTGGCGCCGGCCCGGCCGGGCTCCTCCTCGGGCGTCTTCTCGACATGGCCGGGATCGAGACCGTCATTCTTGAAAGACGCAGCCGCGACTATGTACTCGGACGGATCCGCGCCGGTGTCCTCGAGCAGGGTACGGTGGAACTCCTCGACAAGGCCGGTGTCGGCGGGAGACTGCACGCGGATGGCCTCGTCCACGACGGCGTCGAGTTCTGCTTCGACGGCGACAGGCACCGGTTCGATTTCCACGCCCTGATCGGACGAACGGTCACCGTCTATGGCCAGACCGAGGTGACCCGCGATCTCATGGAGGCCCGCGATGCTTCCGGCGCAACGACGATCTATGGGGCGGAGAACGTTTCGCTTCATGATTTCGATGGCGACAGGCCCAAGGTGCGCTACGTCAAGGGTGGCGTCGAGCACGAGCTGGCCTGCGACTTCATCGCCGGATGCGACGGCTATCACGGCGTGGCCCGCGCCAGCGTCCCAGAAGAAGCGATCCGCACGTTCGAACGGGTCTATCCCTTCGGCTGGCTTGGCATTCTGGTCGACAGGCCGCCTGTCGCCGAGGAACTGATCTATGCCCATCACGAGCGCGGCTTCGCGCTCTGCTCCATGCGCTCCCACACCCGCAGCCGGTATTACGTTCAGGTTCCGGCGGACGAGAGGGTCGAGGAATGGTCGGATGACCGGTTCTGGGACGAGTTGCGCCGCAGGCTCGACGAGAAAACCGCCAACAACTTGGTGACGGGACCATCTATCGAAAAATCCATCGCACCTTTGAGGAGCTTCGTGGCAGAGCCTCTGCGGTTCGGGTGGCTCTTTCTCGCGGGCGATGCGGCCCACATCGTGCCGCCGACCGGCGCCAAGGGCCTAAACCTCGCCGCAAGCGATGTCTGCGCATTGGCGGAGGCATTCATCGAATTCTATGCCGAGCGATCGTCCGCTGGGATCGACGGCTATTCGGCCCGCGTGCTGTCGAGAATCTGGAAGGCAGAGCGGTTTTCCTGGTGGATGACCTCCATCCTTCACACGTTTCCGGGCACGGATTCATTCAGTCGCCGGATCCAACGGGCGGAGTTCGATTATCTCAGGAGCTCTGACGCCGCCGCCCGCTCCCTGGCGGAGAACTATACCGGGCTGCCGATCTGACATATCCGCCATGACGCTGTCCCGGCTGCTTCAAGTATTCGCTCTCCACCATTCTCAAGACGGTCAAACGGAGATTATAGGAAGAGCCTCGCCGGCAGCATTAACTTTACCAGATCATTAATGCCAAATCTGATATGACGTTACGTTGACTAATAAGAAAATATTTCCGAATTCTATATATCACAATGTTGATACTCATGACGGGTTGAGCGCTCACAGAGGTGAGGCCGTTTCAAAGGCATGATGCCGCCCCGTCATACCGGTGAGAGCCCGGTATTTTTTCACCAGCTTCATCGTCTGTCTTTTATAGGCCGCGAGGCCATTGGTAGCGTTATGGATCGGTCCGCCGTTTCATCCGCGGCACCATCGCTGGTGTCCGCCGGCCCCTGGCTGACACGCCCGTTCAGAGGCCTGATCGGCCGCTTCGGAATCGGTTTCCTGATTCCCGTTGTCGAAGCGACCCTGCTGATTACCCTTCTGGCGCTCGCTCTCCCCGTCGCCCTGCTCCAGGTCTATGACCGGATCCTCCCGAACAAGGCGGTCGGTACCCTGACGGTGCTCGCCACGACCGTGACGCTGGCTATCCTGTTGGAGGCGCTGCTCCGCCATGTGCGCGGCCGGGTGCTTGCCCGAGTCGCCGCGACGTCAGAAGCCCAGGCGCATCGTCAGGCCATGCAATGTCTGCTCAATGCGCCGCTCTCGGCGCTGGAGGCCCACGGCAACGGCTATTACGCGGAGCGCCTTTCCGCAATCGGGACGCTGCGCGAGGCGTGGTCCGGTCCCGCCCTGCAGGCGATGCTCGATCTGCCCTTCGCGCTCCTCTATCTCATCGGCATCTGGTATCTCGCGGGCCCGCTCGTGCTGGTGCCCCTGACGCTTCTCGCGGGCGTGGGGCTTCTCGCCGTGCTGACGGGGCGTCGCGTGCGCCATGCGGCCCAGAACCTTGCCCTGGCCGAGGAGCGCCGCTTCAACTTTCTGTTCGACACTCTGAACTGCATCCATTCCATGAAGGTGCTGGGTGCCGAGCCCCTGCTGGAACGGCGCTATGAACGCCTCCAGAACGGCTCCGCCCAGCTGCGCCGCAAGCTGTCGCATGCGATTTCGACAGGGCAGGAGGGCGGCATGCTGCTGTCCCAGATCGCAACGATCAGCGTTGCAGCCTTCGGATGCCTGATGGTGCTCGAAGGACAGCTCAGCGTCGGCGGCCTCAGCGCATGCACCATGTTGGTCGGCCGGACGATGCAGCCTCTTCTCGGGGGCGTCGCCCTCTGGTCGCGGCTGCAATCGCTCAGGGAGAGCAAAAGGCGCGTCGCCGAAATCGGCGCGCTGCCGCAGGAGCGCAGCCCGGACAGGCCATTGCTGCAGATTTCGTCCGGACACATTCTTCTTCGGGACGTCCGGTTCCGCACGCCGCGCTATTCCGACTGGCTCTTCGACGGAGCCGACCTCGAGGTGCAACCCGGCGAGATCGTCGGCATCACCGGCTCCAACGGATCGGGCCGTTCTGCCCTGCTGCGCCTCATCGCCGGTGACCTGAAGGCCTCCGACGGGCAGGTCCTGATCGACGGACAGGACCTCGGCCAAGTCGATGTCGGGCCGGCCCGCAGGCTGGTCGCGCTGGTTCCCCCGGATCCTGCGCTGGTGCGCGGCACGCTCCTGCAGAATCTGACGATGCATCAACCCCAGCGCGAGGCCCTCGCCCTTCGCCTTGCGACGGAGCTCGGTCTCGATCAGGTCGCCAGCGCACTTCCGGGCGGATGGCACACCCAGGTCGGCGTGGCCGCCACGCCGCTGCCGCGCGGTGCCGCCCAGCGCATCGGCGTCGTCCGCGCTCTCGTCGAAGAGCCACGCATTCTCCTCCTCGACGACATCACCTCGCAGATCGACGGGGACAGCGACGCACGTCTCGCCAGGCTTCTGGCGGACCTGAGGGGCAAGGTGACGGTGGTCAACGTCACCCACCGGCCATCCACCTTGAACATCGCCGACCGGGTCTATGCGATCCGCGAAGGCCGACTGGAGCGTGTGGCATGAGGCTCACAAGAGAAGACCGCGCGAGCGCGCCGCTGGAGCTGCCGGAGGATCTTCTGGCCCCGTCCGATCTCGCCCGCTGTCTCTCTGCGATGCTCTGGCTGCTCGAATGGCCCGGCAGCGCGGACGATCTCCTGTCGGCCCTGCCTCACGTCAAGCCGGATATCGATCTCACGGATGTCCGCAACACGCTCGCCATCCTGGGTTATCCAACCCGGATGGAGCGGGTGTCGCAAGGCGCCCTGGATCCGAGACGCCTTCCGGCGATCCTGCTCCCGGTGGGGGAGCCTGCCGCCATCGTGTATCGCGATGAGGAGGGGCGCGTCCTGCTCCTCGACGGCGCGACCGGCACCGTGGAGCCGTGCGATCCGAAGACGCTGCGCGGCACGTTGATGCTGGTCATCGACATGGAGGCCGGGGCTCCGCGCAAGAGCTGGTTCAGCGGCATCGCCCGGCGCTTCCGGGGGGATCTGCCGGCGCTTCTCGGCATCAGCGGATTGATGGCCGTGCTCGGGCTTGCCGTGCCGCTCTTCACCATGTCCGTCTTCGACACGGTCATCGCAGGCTACAGCCCCGAGACCTTGCCGATGCTCGTGGCCGGCGCGGTCGCGGCGGTCCTTCTGGAGGTAGCTTTTCGTGCCGTTCGCCAGCGTGCCCTCCTCAGCATTGCCGAGCGGCTCGACCGGTTAGTCCCCAGTGCCGTCTTCACGCAGCTCATGTCCTTGCCCACGGCGCTCGTGGAACGCGCCGGAACGGCCTCGCAGGTGTCGCGCCTGCGGGATTTCGCGGCGATCCGGGAGTTCCTCACGGGCAGTTTCGCCGTCGCGTTTCTCGACATGCCGTTCACGCTGATCGTCATCGTCCTCATGGTGCTGCTGGGAGGCTGGATCGCGGTCGTACCTGTCGGCACCGCGGTCGGATTCGTGATCCTGTTCCTGATCTCCCGCGGTTCGATGCGGCTCGCTATCGAGCAGGCGGCCCGCGCCAACCAGATGCGGGAAGCGCTGGCCGTGGAGGCGCTCGAAACTGTGCGGACCCTGAAGCTCGTCGGAGCTGAGGAGCGTTGGATCGATCGCTACACGTCTGCGGCGGCGGCCGCAGCCGTCTCTTCTGCGCGGGTCAGCACGCTCGCAGGATCCGTTCTTGCCGCAAGTCAGGCTCTGGTGACGCTGTCGGGGCTGGCTGCCGTGGTGATGGGCGTGCTGTCGGTTCTGGGTGGCGCGATGACGGCCGGCGCACTCATCGCCGGCATGATGCTGATCTGGCGTATTCTCGGTCCCATGCAGACCTGCTTCGTCATGCTGTCCCGTTGGGAGCAGACGCAGGCCTCGATCCGGCAGGTCGACGGGATGATGTCCCTGGAAACCGAGCGGCCTCCACCGCTCGAAGCGCGGATGGCTCCGCCGGAGCAGGGCGCCATCGTGTTTCAGCGCGTGACTCTCCGCTATCTCCCGCAAGCCGAACCGGTTCTCGCCGGCGCCAGCTTCTCCATTCAGCCGGGTCAGGTCGTGGCGGTCACCGGCGCGGAAGGGAGCGGCAAGTCGACCCTACTGCTGCTGACGGCAGGCCTCTATCGGCCGCAGGGCGGCCTTGTGCGGATCGACAGCCATGACGTCCGGTCCTTCAACCCGGCGGTTCTCCGGCGGAGCATCGGCTGGGTGCCGCAATCACCCGGTCTTCTCTACGGCACCGTGGCCCAGAATCTGCGTCTCGCCCGTCCCAGCGCGTCCGATGCGGACCTGCGCGCGGCGGCCGAGGAGGCGGGTGTGCTGGACGCCATCGAGGCTCTTCCGCAGGGCTTCCACACGCGCGTCGGCGACAACCAGAGCGGACGTCTCCCGCGCAGCATCCTGCAGCGGATCGCACTGGCGGCGGCTCTGCTGCGTGATGCGCCCATCCTGCTCCTCGACGAGCCGGTCGCCGGTCTCGACGATGCCTGCGCCAAGGCCTTCACCGACGTCATCGCCTCGCGTCGCGGCCGCTGCACCATCCTCATGGCGACGCACCGGCCGAGCCATATCCGGCTGGCCGACCGGGTCCTGCGCCTGCGCGATGGACAGGTCGAAGAACTCGAACAGCAGACGGCACCCGTCGGCCCGCGCCCGACGAGAGCCCCTATCGGCCCATCGCTGGCGAATGCCGCCTTCGCGAACATGTCGGCCGCCAACAGTCCGAAAGTTGCATGATGAGCAAGACCGCGACACCTGCCATCAACGGCGAGATCCTGCCAGCAAGCATCGACAGGGGCATTCTACCCCGGGCCAGCCGCCAACCACGTCCCGATGGTCATGTGCTGGCCCTCGAAGAGCTGCGCGTGAAGGGGCTGGAACGGGCGGTCGTGCTTGGCACCGGAATTCTCGTGGCTGCCGGCATGTCCTGGGCTGCCCTGACCCGTGTGCCCGAAGTGGCAGTCGGCACGGGTGAAATCGCCCCGATGGTTGCAGCCGCGCCGGTCCAGCATCTCGAAGGCGGCATCGTCGCCGAGGTGCTGGTGAACGAGGGCGAGGCGGTCGAGGCGGGACAGCCGCTCTTGCGCATGAACGACGCCGTGGCGCAATCGGAGCTGTCGCAGGCCCGGCACCGGCTGGAATCCCTGCAGCTTCAGGCGCAGCGCCTTGCGGCCGCTGCAGACGGTCACATCGTGGCGCTCGACCTTCGCGGACGCCAATCGCCTTCGGCCGGAATCGTTGCCAGCGCCGGAGGAGACGCGCAGGCCGTGGCGCCGCTGACCTCAGGCATCTTCGTCGAGCCGCAACGTGCCGCCTTGAACTCGCGCTTGCGAGCCCTGGCGGACCGGGTCGCGGTTCTGCAGGAGCAGGTCGCGCAGCGTCGGAGCGATCTCTTGACCCTCGCAGGGCAGATTTCCTCCGTTCAGGAGCAGATGACCCTGCATTCCAAGGAGCTCGGCATCAGGGAAGACCTCGCCAGCAACGGCCTCACGACCCGCCTTTCCGTGCTGGAGGCCCAGCGGCTCTTCATGAGCGCGAAGGCCGAGCATGAGCGGCTCAACGGCCAGCGTGTGACGGCGCAGCGCAGCCTTGCCGAGGCGGAAGCCCGCATCGCGGAGGCGCAATCGGCCGCGGTGGACGAGGCACGCCAGGAAGCGGCGCGAGTCGCCCTCGATGTCGCGGAGACGACCGAACTCGTCCGCAAGCTCGAAGATCGTGCGGAGCGTGTCATGCTGCGCGCGCCGATCGACGGCGTCGTGCGCGGGCTCGCGGTTCATCGACCCGGAACGGTTCTGCCGCCGGGTGGCCTCGTGGCCGAAATCATGCCGCAGGACGCGCAGCTCGTGGCCGATGTCCGGCTCCTGCCCCGCGATATCGGTTTCATCGAGGTCGGTCAGCAGGTGCACGTAAAAGTGCAGGCCTTCGACTACGCCCGCTTCGGATCCGTGGAGGGCAGGGTTGAGCGCGTGTCGGCCGGCACCTTCCTCGACGAGCAGCGGCAGCCGCATTACCGCGCGCGCATCGCGCTCAAACAGCCCTATGTCGGTCACGATCCGCGCCACGCGCAGCTCGTGGCCGGCATGACCGTCCAGGCCGACATCACGACCGGCACCAAGACGGTGCTGCAATACCTGCTGAAGCCGATCTATTCGGCCATGGCCGCATCCTTCCACGAACGCTGAGCGCGCATCATGACCCAGCAACCCGACCTGACCATCCCGTTCGACGCCAGCGTCGTCGATGAGGAAGCGCTGCGTGCCCTTCGCGCCGTGCAGCGGACGGTTCCCGTCGGCGACGGCGGAGCGGCCGGCAACCTCGCCGGAGGAACCGAGGCTGTCGCGGCCTTCGGCATGATGCCGGGTTCACCCTCGGGTGGGGCGCTCGGTCGGCCGGCCGCCATCCCGCCGGTGGCTGAAGAGGCCGCCCCTCGTCCCGAGGATACTCGGCTGGAGCCTCTTGCTGCGCCGGCTCCGGTCATCAGGACGGTCTCCCTGGAGACCGCAGGGTCGGAGCCGACGGTCGCGGTCGAGGCTCCGGTGTTTCGGCCGGTCTCGGCGTCTCGGGCAGGCGGCTCCCACGCGACGCCCGAGGCTTCGCATTCTGCGCATGACGCACCGGACCTGTTGGAGCCCGCACCGACGAGGATCGTTCCACGGAATGAGTCTGTTACGATCCCGGCTCCCGAGCAAAACCTGCCGCGACCCGAAGACTCCCATGACGACCCCGCCTCAGCTCCGGGCGTCCGGGTCGCCGATGTGGCGGGGCGCGAGGATCAGTCGATCGCTCTTGACCTGTCGGCAGCCCTGACCGGCACGAACGGATCGGAAGTCCTGCTCGTGACGATCATGGGCGTACCGTCTGGGGCGCGGCTGTCGCGCGGCACGCGTGCGCCGGACGGCAGCTGGCAGGTCACGCCGGCCGATCTGGCCGATCTTGCCATCCTGCCGCCCGAGAACTTCTCCGGCACCCTCTCCCTGACCCTGCGCGCCACGGCGGTGAGCCCGAACGGCTCGACCGCCACCCACGAGGCGCCGTTCCGCGTCCAGGTCGAGGCGGTGGCCGACACCCCGGTCGTCGGCGTGCACGATGCCGCCACCCGGGAGGACCAGCCGATCGCCCTCGACCTTGCGGCGGCGCTGACCGACACCGACGGCTCGGAAGTGCTCTCGGTGGTGATCGAAGGCCTGCCGCCGGGCACGCGCCTGTCGGCGGGGATCGACAACGGCAACGGCAGCTGGACGCTCACCCCGGCCCAGCTGACCGGCCTGAGCCTGACGCCGCCGCTCGACTGGAGCGGGCGCATGGACCTGACCCTGGTGGCCCAGGCGCGGGAGAGCTCGAACGGCTCGACCGCGACGGTGCGGGCGCCGTTCACGGTGGCCGTGACGGCGGTAGCGGATGCGCCGCTGGTGGCGGCCCATGACGTGGCCGGGCAGGAGGACACGCCGGTGGCGCTGGAGTTGTCGGCGCTGCTGAAGGACCGGGACGGCTCGGAGGTGCTCTCGGTGCTGATCCGGGGCGTGCCGGACGGCGCCTCGCTGTCGCATGGCACGCGCCAGCCCGACGGCAGCTGGAGCGTCGATCCCGCCGATCTGCCACATCTCGCCTTCAATCCGCCGGCGAACTTCTCCGGCGCCGTCAACCTCACGCTGCAGGCGACCTCGCAGGAGCCGAACGGGTCGACGGCCACCGTTGATACTCGCTTCCAGGTTCGGGTGCACGCGGTCGCCGATGCGCCGGACGTGACGGTCGTGGACGCCCACGGCTATGAGGACATGCCGGTCAGCCTCTCCGGCCTCGGTGGAGCCCTGCGCGACACGGACGGCTCCGAGAGCCTCAGCTTCGTGCTCAGCGGCGTCCCCGCCGATGCGACTCTCAGCGCCGGCACCCCGCTGGGCGACGGTCGCTGGGCCCTGACAGCCGCGCAGCTCAACGGCCTGACCCTGTCGCCGCCGGCGCAGATGTCCGGCCACTTCACCCTCACGCTCACGGCCATCGCCACCGAGAGCGAGCTCGGCGTGCCCAGCGCCCAGACCTCTGCCACCTTCACGGTGAACGTGGATCCGGTCGTGGATGCGGGCAGCATCGCCGGCTCGAGCGCAGGTTCGGAAGATACCCTGATCCTGCTCCAACCGAACTTCTTCACGCCGGATCAGGACGGCTCGGAAACCTGGTCGGCCTCCACCCAGGTGGCGGGCGTCCCGCCGGGCGCTTCCCTCAATCTCGGCTCCGAGATCGCTCCCGGGTTGTGGCAGGTTTCGACCGCTGATCTGCGCGCCGGTCTCGTGATGATCCGCCCGGCGGAGCACAGCGACGAGGATTTCACCCTCACTCTGACGGCGACCCTGACGGATACCGGCAACGGCAGGAGCGCCAGCCGGGTGATGACGGGAACCCATACGGTGGCGGTCACGGCCGTGGCCGATGAACCTCTGGTCGCTGCGCATGACGTAACGGGAGACGAGGACCGGCCGATCCCGCTCGATGTCTCGGCCGCCCTCGTCGACACGGACGGATCCGAGACCCTGACGGTCCGGATCATCGGCGTGCCGGACGGCGCCTCGCTGTCGCACGGCACGCGCCAGCCCGACGGCAGCTGGAATGTGCCGCCGGCCGATCTGGCTCACCTCTCCCTCACGCCGCCCCAGGACTTTTCAGGCACGATCAAGCTGACGCTCGAGGCGACCGTCCGCGAGGGCTCGAACGGTTCGACGGCGACCCAGAGCGTCGGCTTCCAGGTGAAGGTGGAGGACGTGTCCGACGCTCCGCTCGTGAGCGTCCACGATGCCGCAGGCCGAGAAGACGAATGGACCACCCTCGATCTCCGGGCCGCTTTGAGCGATACCGACGGATCGGAGACGCTGTCGGTGACCATCGTAGGCGTACCGTCTGGGGCGCGGCTGTCGCGCGGCACGCGTGCGCCGGACGGCAGCTGGCAGGTCACGCCGGCCGATCTGGCCGATCTTGCCATCCTGCCGCCCGAGAACTTCTCCGGCACCCTCTCCCTGACCCTGCGCGCCACGGCGGTGAGCCCGAACGGCTCGACCGCCACCCACGAGGCGCCGTTCCGCGTCCAGGTCGAGGCGGTGGCCGACACCCCGGTCGTCGGCGTGCACGATGCCGCCACCCGGGAGGACCAGCCGATCGCCCTCGACCTTGCGGCGGCGCTGACCGACACCGACGGCTCGGAAGTGCTCTCGGTGGTGATCGAAGGCCTGCCGCCGGGCACGCGCCTGTCGGCGGGGATCGACAACGGCAACGGCAGCTGGACGCTCACCCCGGCCCAGCTGACCGGCCTGAGCCTGACGCCGCCGCTCGACTGGAGCGGGCGCATGGACCTGACCCTGGTGGCCCAGGCGCGGGAGAGCTCGAACGGCTCGACCGCGACGGTGCGGGCGCCGTTCACGGTGGCCGTGACGGCGGTAGCGGATGCGCCGCTGGTGGCGGCCCATGACGTGGCCGGGCAGGAGGACACGCCGGTGGCGCTGGAGTTGTCGGCGCTGCTGAAGGACCGGGACGGCTCGGAGGTGCTCTCGGTGCTGATCCGGGGCGTGCCGGACGGCGCCTCGCTGTCGCATGGCACGCGCCAGCCCGACGGCAGCTGGAGCGTCGATCCCGCCGATCTGACCGATCTGAAGTTCATTCCGAAACCCGACTTTTCCGGTCCGGTGGATCTGCGCATCGAAGCAACGGCCCGGGAGAGCAACGGCGATACTGCAACCAGCACAGCGGATTTCCGGGTGCAGGTCCATGCGGTCGCCGACATGCCCGACGTGACCGTGGCCAACTACACGGGCCGCGAGGACGAGCCGGTCGCGCTCACCGGCCTCGGCGGCACCCTGCGTGACCTCGACGGTTCGGAAACCCTGAGTTTCATTCTCGCCGTTCCTCCCGGTGCGACGCTCAATGCCGGGACGAAACAGGCGGATGGCACCTGGCTTCTGACGCCCGCGCAGCTCAACGGCCTGATCCTCACGCCCCCGGCGAACGGCTCCGGACGGTTCGAGCTCACGCTCACGGCGGTTGCGACCGAAAACGAACCCGGCGTGCCCAGCGCACGCAACTCGGCGACATTCACGGTCGATCTCGATCCCGTGCTGGATCAGGGCAGCATCGGGGGCTCTGCCACCGGCGACGAGGACACCTGGATCACGCTCCGGCCGACATTCGATACGCCCGACAAGGACGGTTCCGAAACCTGGTCCGAATTCACCACGATTTCCGGGGTGCCGATCGGCGCATCGCTCGATCATGGAACGATGGTGGAACCGGGCCTATGGAAGGTCGCTACGAGCTCCCTCCAGGCGGGGCTCGTCAGGATCAAGCCCCCGTTGAACAGCGACGCAGATTTCACGCTGACGTTCACCGCGACGCTTACGGATACCGGCAACGGAAAGTCGGTCAGCCAGGAGGTCACGGGCACGAACCCGGTCATCGTCAACGCGGTTGCGGACAGGCCGAACGTGAGTGCAACGAGCGTATCGGGCAAGGAAGACCAGGAGATACCGCTCCATCTATCGGCAAGCCTCGTCGACACGGATGGATCGGAAACGCTGACCGTCAGAATCTACGGCGTTCCGGCCTCGGCCTCCCTGACGAAGGGAGTGTTGCAATCCGACGGCTCGTGGATCGTCCAAGCCGCAGACCTGCCGAACGTCGCCCTTAAGCCGCCCGCTGACTTCTCCGGCACGCTGGACCTCAAGATCCGGGCGACCGCGACCGAAACCTCGAACGGAAAGACCGCTTCAGGGGAAGTATCCTTTCAGGTGGAGGTCGACGCGGTCGCGGACGAGCCCGGGCTGCGCGTTGCGCCGGCGGTGGGCAACGAGGACACGGCCATTCCGCTCACCGTGACGGCCTGGACCACCGATCGGGACGGTTCTGAAAGAATCGTCGGGTTTCGGATCGCAGGCATTCCGGACGGCGCGGTTGTGCGGGCCGGCGGTGTAGCGCTGATCGTCGTCAACGGCAGCGTCCTGGTGGATCCGGCCGTGGCGAACAGCCTGACTATCACGCCTCCTGCCAATTCGGACGGAGATTTCACCCTGAAGGTCTCGGCGATCTCCGCGGAGCCCAACGGCAGTACCGCCGAAAGCGCGGCACTCGATCTTCCCGTGATCGTTCGGGCCGTAGCCGACGCCCCCATTATGGACAGGACCGGCGCCAGTGGCTTCGAGGATGCCCCCATTGTCCTCAATCTATCGGCGACCATGCCGGACAACGATGGGTCGGAGACGCTGAGCTTCGTGATCAGGGGAGTGCCTGAGGGTGCGGTCATGTCTCACGGCACCTATCGCGGTCCGGGAGTCTGGTCCCTGACTGCCGAGGAAGCCAGGCTGGTGACGTTGCTGCCGCCGGCCAACTTCTCGGGCACCATCAAACTTTCGGTCACGGCGATCACGCAGGAGGAGCGGGGAGGCGATCAGGCATCGACCACCGTGGAATTCCCCGTCGTGGTCGAGGCCGTGGTCGACGCTCCCGCAGTCGGCGGCCTCGACGGCGTGTCCGGCGACTGGGGGACCATGCACGGTACGGAAGACCGGCCGATCCTGCTGCGCCTCGATCCGGGTCTCGGCGACACCGACGGGTCCGAGACGGTGGTCGGCGATATTCTCATCGGAGACATTCCCGCCGGAGCCGTCCTGCGGCTGGCGGATGGCACTGTCATCGATGCCGATGAGCACGGAATCTACCGGATCGCCGCTTCGCACATGGCGGGCGTGACGCTGACCATGCCTCACGACAGCGATGAAGCACGGACCCTCAAGATCGTGATGACCATCGAGGATAGCGACGGCGTTCAGGTGACCATCGGCGGGAAAATGGTAGTGGATCCGCTCGGCGATGCCGATACGCCCGAAATGAAGTTCGAGCCCGCCAATGGAAGCGCACACAACAGCCTGGACCCGGGTCAGGGCTGGATCCCGCTCCAGATTTCGGCCGTCCCGGGAGACAAGGACGGATCGGAAAGCCTCCAGATGTGGGTGCGGAATGTGCCGCCTGGGGCCGTTCTGTCATCCGGAATCGCGGTGGGCGAAGGGATCTGGCTGGTGCCGGTCGAGAACCTCCCGTCCCTCGCCATCCGCCCCGGGGCTCGGTTCACCCAAAGCTTCGAGCTGAAGGTCACGGCCGTTGCCGTCGAGCGCGAAGGGGATCAGACCGATCTGACGGTCCGGATCCCGGTGACCATCACGGTCCCGAGCGGTGGCGGTGGGGATGGAAGTGGAGGCGATGGAACGGGTCCCGGCACGGATCCGGACGATGCGCCTTCGGCCCAGGCGCCCCGGCTGGTGGTCAGGGATGCGGATACTCTCGAAGACCGCAGCGTCATCCTCTCCATTGAAGCCGCGACCAAGGATACGGACGGCGGACGCGAAACCCTCGGCATCCGCATCAATGGTGTCCCTGGGGGCGCGAGCCTCTCAGTCGGCGTCAGGGACCCCTTTACGGGCGCCTGGGTGCTCCACCCGGACCAGCTCCAAGACGTCCGTCTTATTCCGCCTGCCAATTTCTCCGGCAGGATCGATCTCGAGATCGTCGCCGTATCGACGGAGGCCACAGGGGACCAGAAAGCCGTTTCGGCCACGATCCATGTCAACGTCGACGCCGTGGCGGACGATGCCCTCATCAATGCCAATCCCTCGGTCGCCGATGAGGACGGTGCCGTTCCGTTGAAGCTCACTGTCACGCCCGGCGACAGTGACGGCAGCGAGTTCGTCACGGCCGTGATCGTCTCCGGTGTCCCGCAAGGGGGGCGCCTCGAGGGCGCCGGTATCGTCGATCTCGGTAATGGCCGTTGGGCAGTCGATCCCGCCCAATTGGAAAGCCTGCAGTTCGTCCCGCCGGCCAATAGTCATGGCACGTATCATCTGACGGTGACGGCCACGACGCAGGAGCGCAGCAACGGCGATACGCACGATACGCAGCGGACGATCGCCGTGACCATCGTGCCGAAAGCGGATGCCCCAACGGTCAATGCGCACGATACATCAGGACGGGAAGACGGGACGATCGCTCTCGATATCTCCGCGTCTCTGGTGGACACCGACGGTTCGGAGGTACTCTCCGTGGTCATCCAGGGATTGCCCGAAGGCGCACGGCTGTCCAAGGGGATCAACAATGGCGACGGCAGCTGGACGCTGACGCCCTCGCAGCTCTCCGGACTGACCGTGACGCCGCCGGCCGACTGGAGCGGCACCATGAATCTGACCGTGCAGGCTCATGCACGGGAAATCTCGAACGGATCGGTGGCGACCACGCAGACCACCTTCCAGGTGTCAGTTGAAGCCGTCGCGGACGCGCCCGTCATCAGTGCCCGCGATGCAAGCGGGCTCGAGGACCAGCCGATCGCGCTGAGCCTCTCGGCGGCCCTGACGGATCGCGATGCTTCGGAAGTGTTGTCCGTCGTCATCCTCGGCATGCCCGCAGGGGCAAGCCTCACCTACGGCACGCGTCAATCCGACGGGAGCTGGATCGTGGCACCGGCCGACCTGCCGCATCTTGCCGTCATCCCACCGGAGAATTTCTCCGGCACCTTCGGTCTCACCATGCGCGCCACATCACGGGAGCCCAACGGCGACACGGCCACAACCGAGGCGAGTTTCCGCGTGCAGGTCGAGGCGGTGGCCGATGCGCCGAACGTCACGGTGCACGATTTCACCGGCAACGAGGACACCTCCATCCGGCTCACGGGTCTGGCGGGCGCTCTGGTCGACACGGACGGATCGGAGAGCCTCAGCTTCGTCCTCAGCGGCCTGCCGGCCGGTGCGAGCCTGAACGCGGGAACCAAGCAGTCCGACGGCAGCTGGCTGCTCACACCGGCTCAGCTCGGCAATCTGGTCTTCACGCCTCCGGCGAACGTATCCGGGCAATTCACGCTCACGCTCACCGGCATCGCGACCGAGAGCGTCGGCGGGTCGGTGGCCCGCACGTCCCGGGACTTCACCATCGGCGTCAACCCCGTGGCGGACGCCGGTACGATCGCGGGAACGAGCACGGGCGACGAGGACACGCCGATCGTCCTCAATCCGACCTTCACGCTCCAGGACAACGATGGGTCGGAAACCTGGTCCGAGTTCACGCAGGTGTCGGGTCTGCCCACCGGTGCGAGCCTCAATCTCGGAACCCAGCTGACGGCGGGCACCTGGCTGGTCGCCACGGCCGATCTGCGCGCCGGCCTGGTGAGGATCAATCCGGCGGAGCACAGCGATGCGGACTTCACCCTGACCCTGAAGGCGACCATTACGGATACGGGCAACGGTATTTCCGTCAGCCGGGAGGTGACAGGCACGCACGTGGTCACCGTCCATGCGGTCGCCGACACACCCGTGGCCACCGCGGAGAACGTGACCGGTAAGGAGGACCACGCCATCACGCTGAACCTGTCCGCGGCCCTCGCGGATACGGACGGTTCGGAGACGCTGTCGGTCAGCATCCTGGGCGTTCCCGACGACTTCACCCTGTCCCACGGAACGTCCCTTGGAGGCGGTGTGTGGCGGGTTCCGGCCGAGGCGCTCTCAGGGCTGCAACTCCATCCTGCGCAGGACTGGAACGGAACGCTTCACCTGACGCTCCAGGCGACGAGCACCGAGACGACAGGCCAAGCCGCGACGACGACCACGCCATTCACCGTGACGATCGATGCGGTGAACGACGCGCCTGAACTGGTGCTGACCGGACCGAGCCATGCGGAGGCAGGCGCCCATCATACAAGCGCCGTGGGCCTCGCACAGGCGCATGACGTGGACAGCCTGCAACTCGGCGGCGCGACTGTGACCCTCACCGGGGCACAGGCAGGCGACAGGCTCGATTTCGCCGGGTACCTGCTGCACGAGGAAAACGGGCGCGTGATGGTCGGTGATACCGGAATCGAAGTCGTCGGCGGCGGATATGCATCCCAGACGGGAACGCTGACCCTGAGCGGACATGCGAGACCCGATGTCTACTCGGCAGTGCTGCAATCTCTGGTCCTGGAGAGCGCGGACGCGAACGGCCTCGCTGCCGGATCGCGCAGTATCGGCGTGACGCTCTTCGACAGCGAGGGATCTGCCTCGACGCCGAAAACCATCGAGGTGATCGTGGACGAACCTCCGCCATCCCCGATCGAGGCCCATGGGCTGATGGCTGCCGCGGATACGGGGACGACGCAGGACCTGTCCGGGTCCGACATTCTTCTGCTCATGGCGGACGGCACGATCGACCCCGGTCATGGAACCGCCGGAGCATGGACGGATCAGATCGATATTGGCCATTCGCCGGAGGCCGCTCCGCACCAGCCTGTGGAACTCGACCAGCCTGTTGCCGATCACGTCCAGCCGATCGACAACCTCCAGCTCGAATCCGCCAGGACCCATTGGTCGTGAGTATTCCATGGGCGGATGCCGGGGTCGGGCTCATCGCGAGCCGATTCTGTTGACGCGCCCTGGGTGCCGGTCTTAGAGAGGATTTGACGGTAGGGCGGTGCTCACCGTTTCCGGAGAGGTGGCCGAGTGGTTTAAGGCAGCGGTCTTGAAAACCGCCGTGGGTGCAAGCCCACCGTGGGTTCGAATCCCACCCTCTCCGCCATTCACCATGATCGGTCGATTGTCTTCGGGAACGGTTGGATGGACCCGGATTATTAACCAAGACCGCTCAAAAAGCATCGCTCCGGTCGAGCTTGGACCGCCTCCTGTCTGCGGAATTCCATGACCACATCGGCGCAAAGTGCCGCACAGTCGATGCCGAGAGCTAAAGGCTTGATTTCAATAGATCTTTATCTCTGAAGCGCCGATGCCAGGCAGCTTCAATGCTGTCGGCCCTCCGGTTCGGCCCCGTCGTCGGATGCGGAGTTTTTCTGAGGTTGAGCGCTAGGAATTCGTCTTAAGACAATGATTTTCTGGCCTTTTTGCTATCATGATACATTGTTATTGTTTTTCTAGCTTTGCCATTGACAAGCGCGGCTATTTAACTTTCCTTTAAGGACCCGAAAGCACTTTGGCGCGAGGCCCGGGCTAGCCCGGCTCTGCCATGCACGGTGCGGATAATGGAATGCGAGACCAAATGCCTTCGAATCGCGCAGAAGTGACGACCGACCTGAAGGGAAGCGCCTCTTCCTTCAATCGCTGGACCCTCCTTCGCGTCGCAGGCGTGACCGCAATCGCACTGACCGCAGCCAACTGCTCCTCCAATGTTCGCGGTGGCATCGACCCCAAATACGGCGTTGCTCCGAGCCCGAAAGTCGTCGCCGACGGCCAGCCCGTTCCCAAGGGCGGCGGTCGCGAGATGGTCGGCAAGCCCTACACGGTGGCCGGCCGCACCTATGTTCCCAACGAGACGCCTCGCTCCACCGAGGGCCTCGCATCCTGGTACGGATCCAACTTCCACGGGCGCATGACGGCGAACGGTGAGGTCTTCGACCGGGACTCGATCGCGGCCGCCCATACGACCATGCCGCTCCCGAGCTATGCCCGGGTGACCAACCTGCAGAACGGCCATTCGATGATCGTTCGCGTGAACGACCGGGGGCCGTTCCACGGGAACCGGGTGATCGACGTTTCCGAGCGCGCCGCGGCCGCTCTCGGATTCCGGCAGTCGGGAACGGCGCGGGTGCGGGTCGACTACGTTGGCCGCGCATCCACGAATGGCAGCGACGACCGCATCCTCCTGGCGAGCCTGAGGACCGACGGAACGCCTGCAGCACTCACCGGTTCGGCCCCGACCATGATTGCCCAGGCGGCGCCGCAGACCAACGTGACCCGTCAGGCCATCGCACTCCGTACGTACGAGCCGGATGACGGAGCGTATGCGGCACCGGCCCGTCCGTCACAGGCGGCCGGCTCCGGCGCCGTTGCCAGCAATGTGCCGCTGCCGCCCGAGCGTCCGTTCGACCTCGGCACCATCCCGGGTGCCGCGAGCCCGGTGGCCCGGATCAGCTCCGCGTCTCCAGCTTCGCGTCCCGTTGTGGCCAGTCTCTACGGATCGCCGGCTGACGATTCCCGCTCCGGCTTCCAGAGAAACGGCGCTTATACGTCTGCCGATCCCTCCAAGTTCGTTCTTCGATAGAGGTCGGGTCTAAGGATCCGATCGATGGGACCGGCGAGAGCGTAGCAGCCGGTTGATTTGTTATTGACGCGCCACAGATTCGGGTTCTCCTAGGGGAATAGCCTGGAGAAGCTGACGATGCGTCATGTTAAAGTCGCCCGAGCCTTGGCGGCGGTTGGATTTGTGTGGAGTGCCATCTCTCTTCCGTTTGGTTGGCCGCAAGCGGCGCAGGCGCAGAATTTTCAGACGAGCGCACCCACGGCCATCCTCATTGACGCAGGAAGCCATGCGGTTCTCTTCGAGAAGAACGCCGACGAGCTGACCGCACCCGCCAGCATGGCCAAGACCATGACGGCGGAGGTCGTTTTCAACGAGATCAAAAGCGGTCGCCTGAACTTCGACAACGAGTTCATGATCTCGGAGAACGCCTGGCGCAAAGGCGGCGGGGGATCGGGCGGCTCTTCCATGTTCGCCAAGGTGAATACCCCTGTCCGCCTCGAGGATCTGCTGCGCGGACTCATCATCCAATCGGGCAACGATGCCGCGATCGCCATCGCCGAGGGCGTTGCCGGAACGGAAGATAACTTCGCGCGCATGATGAACGAGAGGGCGAAGCAGATCGGCTTGTCGCAATCGACGTTCCGTAACGCCACGGGTTATGGTCACCCTGACCAGAAGGTTACCGTCCGGGATCTGTCGAAGCTCGCCCTTCACATCATCGAGACCTATCCGGATCTCTACAAGATGTTCGGCGAGCGGGAGTTTACCTGGAACAAGATCCGCCAGCAGAACCGCAATCCCTTGCTGTTCATGGATATCGGCGCTGACGGCCTGAAAACCGGCAATATCGACGAGTCCGGCTTCGGCCTGATGGGGTCCGCCGTGCAGAACGACCAGCGCCTGATCGTGGTCGTGAACGGCCTCAAGACGGCGAAGGACCGCGCCAACGAGGCGCGCAAGCTGCTGGACTGGGGTTTCCGGGCTTTCGAGACCCAGCAGCTCTTCGCCGAGGGCCAGGTCGTCGGCGAGGCTCAGGTGTTCGGCGGGAACAAGCGGTCGCTTCCGCTTGTGTCCAGGAAGCCTGTTCGTGTACTTGTGCCCCGTGGGGAGAGCGAACGGGTCACCGCTCGCATCGTCTACACCGGACCGCTGAAGGCCCCCGTCCAGAAAGGGGCGGAGGTGGCCCGGCTCCAGGTCAACCGCGGGGACATGCAGGCGCTCGACATGCCGCTCTATGCCGATGAGGATGTTCAGGAAGGGACGCTGAGCCAGCGTGCCCTGGACGGCCTGCTGGAATTCAGCACGGGGTGGGTCCGCCGCGCTTTCACGAGCGTGATCGAAGGCATTTGATGGCTGGCTGCTTCATTACGTTCGAAGGCGGGGAGGGCGCAGGCAAGTCGACCCAGATCCAAAGGCTCAGGACCCGGCTGGAGCGTCTCGCCCAACCGGTCCTCGTGACCCGGGAACCAGGCGGCTCTCCGCATGCCGAGGAAATCCGTGCCTTCATTCTCAGCGGCCGGGCCAAGCATCTGGGGCCTCTCGCGGAGGCTCTCCTGTTTGCCGCCGCCCGGATCGACCATCTGGACAAGACCATCAAGCCTGCGCTCAAGAGCGGGACGCACGTTCTCTGTGACCGTTTCGCAGATTCGACGCGAGCGTATCAGGGCTCCCTTGGCAATATCGACAAGGCTCTGATCGATCAGCTCGAGACGGTGACCCTGCAGGGCGTGAAACCCGATCTTACCTTGATCCTCGATCTTCCCGCCGAAACCGGGCTGGCCCGGGCCGGAGCCCGGCAGGCGGGAAAAGGCGAGGGCGCCGATCGGTTCGAGGAGGAGGATATCTCCTTTCACCAATCCCTGAGGCAGGCTTACCTATCGATCGCTCGGGCCGAACCGAGACGCTGCGCGGTGATCAATGCGGATCAGGATCCCGACGAGGTCGAGGCCGCGATCTGGGCGGCCGTGCGTGAGCGTCTCCCTCAAATGACCGAGCATGCCGTGAGGCCACTCGATGTCGCGTGACGAGCAGGGCCTTGCGGAGCCAGATCAGTTCGACGGGGCCCCGCATCCCCGGGAACAGTTCGCGTTCTTCGGCCACCGGGACGGCGAGGACGCGTTTCTGGAGGGGCTTCGCAGCGGTCGTCTTCATCATGCCTGGCTGATCGGCGGAGCTCAGGGTATCGGTAAGGCCACCCTGGCTTATCGCGTCGCGCGCACGGTTCTCGATCCGCAGAGATCCAACGAGCGAGCCATTTCAAGCCTGGACGTGCCGGCCGGCTCCCACGTGGCGCGTCAGGTGGCGGTGCTCTCGCACCCCAATCTTTCCGTCCTGAGACGAGCGCCGGCCACGGACAAGAAGGGACCGTCGGCCACGATCCCGGTCGATGCGGTCCGCCGGGCGCTCGGCATGTTCGGCTCGACCGCCGCCGACGGCGGCTACAGGGTCTGCATCGTCGACAGCGCCGAGGACCTGACGATTTCGAGCGCCAATGCGCTGCTCAAGGTGATCGAAGAGCCGCCGCCGCGTTCGCTGTTCCTGATCGTCAGTCACGCGCCGCAGAGGGTTCTGCCGACCATCCGCTCGCGCTGTCGGCGCCTTCTCCTGCGCCCCCTGGAAGATCAGGACATCAAGGCGGCGATTGCGTCCCTCGGATCGCCCTGGACCGATATCCCGCAGGACGTGGTGGATCAGGCGCTTCGCTACGGCGAAGGCTCGGTCCGGCGCACCCTGGAGTTCCTCGACGCCGACAAGGTCGCCTTCATCGATCAGGTGAACCGGCTCCTGAACGGCCTGCCGAAGGCCGACACCAAGCAGATCCTTGCACTCGCGGAGGCCTTGTCCAAGCGCGACGCCGACGACAGCTACGAACTCGCCCTGGAAACCGTGCAGCGCTGGGTCTCCGACCGGCTTCACGAGCGGGCGGGCCTGGGAGCGTCCCGCCTTGCGCCTTTGGTGGAGGTATGTGACAAGATCGGCCGTTCGGCGCGCGAGATCGATGTGTTCAACCTCGACCGCCGGCCCTTCATCCTGACGATGTTCGACGATCTCGCCGAGGCTGTTCGGCGGGCGGCCTGAAGCCTCATCGTCCGAAGGGTTTTTGATTTCAGGACTTAGGACTCGACATGGCCGACAAGCAGAAATTCTACATCACCACGGCTATTTCGTACCCGAATGGGGCTCCCCATATCGGCCATGCCTACGAGGTCGTCGCATCCGACGCGATCGCGCGGTTCAAGCGCATCGACGGCTACGACGTGTTCTTCATGACCGGCACGGACGAGCATGGGCTGAAGATCCAGCAGACGGCGGACAAGAACGGCACGACGCCCAAGGCCTTCGTCGACGAGATGGCGGCGAAGTTCAAGGCCATGGCCGACCGGCTCGACTGCTCCTACGACCGCTTCATCCGCACGACCGATTCCGATCACCTGCCCTCGACCCAGGAGCTGTGGCGCCGGATGCAGGAGAGGGGCGATATCTACCTCTCCAAGTACTCCGGCTGGTACTCGGTCCGGGACGAGGCCTATTTCGACGAGAGCGAGCTGACGAAGCAGCCCGACGGCAGTTTCCGCGCGCCGACCGGCGCGGCAGTCGAGTGGATCGAGGAGGAGAGCTATTTCTTCCGCCTCTCGGCCTATCAGGACCGGCTGCTGGCCCATTACGAGGCCAATCCCGATTTCATCAGCCCGGAAACCCGTCGCAACGAGATCGCGAGCTTCGTCCGTTCCGGCCTGCAGGATCTCTCGATCAGCCGGACGACCTTCAACTGGGGCCTGCCGGTTCCCGGCGATCCGAAGCACGTCATGTATGTCTGGATCGACGCCCTGAACAATTACATGACCGGCTGCGGCTTCCCGAACGAGAATGACCCGCGCTGGCACTATTGGCCGGCGGACGTGCACATTATCGGCAAGGACATCGTGCGCTTCCACACGGTCTATTGGCCCGCGTTCCTCATGTCGGCCGAGCTGCCGCTGCCGAAGCGCGTCTTCGGGCACGGGTTCCTGCTCAACAAGGGCGAGAAGATGTCGAAATCGGTCGGCAACGTGGTCGACCCGTTCGATCTCGCCGACACCTATGGGGTCGACCAGATCCGCTATTTCTTCATGCGGGAAGTGCCCTTCGGCCAGGACGGCAACTACTCCCACGAGGCCATCGTGAACCGCATCAACGCGGACTTGGCGAACGATCTCGGCAACCTCGCCCAGCGCTCGCTGTCGATGATCGCCAAGAACTGCGATGCCGCCGTTCCGCAGCCGGGAGAGTTCACCCAGGCCGATCAGGACATGCTCTGGCTGGCCGATGCTTTGCCCGGCAAGACGAGGGCGGCCGTGAAGGACTTCGCCGTCCATACGACCCTGGCCGAGATCTGGGCGGTGGTGGCCGAGGCCAACCGCTATTTCGCGTCCCAGGAGCCCTGGATCCTGCGCAAGAGCGACCCGGCGCGCATGAACACGGTACTGTACGTGACAGCGGAGGTCCTGCGAGCGGTCGGCGTCCTGGCTCAGCCTTTCGTCCCGACGGCTGCGGCCAAGCTCCTCGATCTGCTGGCGATTCCGCCCGAGGGCAGGGTGCTTGCGGCTGTCGGTCCGGAGCATCGCCTGACGGCTGGAACCGCGCTTCCGCAACCTGCGCCGATTTTCCCGCGTTATATCGAGGCGGAAGCATCCTAACGCTTCCGCTTTGATGGGCTCCCCGGAGCCTTCAGCGGAAGCGGAAGATGTATACCACCTTCATGTTTGCCACCGGGATTGAGAACAGCATCCCGACCATCAACAATGGCCGCACCCGCATCGACCAGATGGAGAAGTGCGGTCATTACACACATTGGCGAACGGATTTCGACCTCCTGGAGGATCTCGACATCCAGGTCCTCCGCTACGGACCGCCGCTCCATAAGACTTTCATCGGTCCCGGTCGCTACGATTGGGCCTTCGCCGACATGACTTTTGGCGAGCTCCAGCGTCGGGACATCATTCCCATCGTCGACCTCTGTCATTTCGGCGTGCCCGATTGGATCGGAAATTTCCAGAACCCGGATTTCCCAGCCCTGTTCGCATCTTACGCGGAAGACTTCGCGCGTCGCTTTCCCTGGGTTCAGCTCTATACTCCCATCAACGAGATGTTCATCTGCGCCGAGTTCTCGGCAGCCTATGGCTGGTGGAACGAGCAGCTGACGAGCGACCAGGCGTTCGTAACCGCCCTCAAGCACATCGTGAGGGCCAATGTTCTGGCCATGGAACGGATCCTCAAGGTCCGGCCGGACGCCCTGTTCATCCAAAGCGAGTCGTCGGAATACTTCCACGCGGAGAATCCCGCCGCCATCAAGCCGTCCGAGATCATGAACTCACGGCGCTTCCTATCCCTCGACCTGAACTATGGAAGACGGGTCGACTCGGAAATGTACGAGTTCCTGATGGATAGCGGCATGACCCGGGACGAGTACCATTTCTTTCTCAGTCGTTCGTCCTTGCGCCACCACTGCATCATGGGGAATGACTACTACCTCACCAACGAGCATAGGGTCCGAGAGGACGGCACCACCGAGGCCGCTGGGGATGTTTTCGGATACGATGAGATCACCCGGCAGTACTATGATCGCTATCGGCTGCCCGTGATGCATACCGAAACGAACCTCATGCAGGGCCCTAACGGCGACGAGGCGGTCAACTGGCTTTGGAAGCAATGGGCAAACGTGCTGAGGGTCCGCAACACCGGTGTCCCGATCGTGGGCTTTACCTGGTACTCGCTCACCGACCAGATGGATTGGGATACGGCGCTTCGGGAGGAGAACAACCGGGTCACACCCGTCGGCCTTTACGACCTCGAGCGGAACATCCGTCCCGTGGGGCGCCGCTACAGGAAGCTGATTCACGATTGGTGCGACGTGCTTCCCGCCCAAAGCGTCTGCCTGACCGTGCCCGTCGTTCGCCCACAGGATCATGACGAGGCTCCGCTCCGCCGGCATCAGGATCGCATGCGCAAGATGCTGCACAAGGAAGCCAAGGAGGACGACGAACCGGTGGCGACGGCTCAGGGCGCCCGTCGGTAGACGGATCGGCTGAACATCATTATGAGCCTGGGCGGCGAGCCGCCGGAGAGGAGGGCACCTTTACCCATGTTGGTCGACAGCCATTGCCACCTGGACTTCCCCGACTTCCAGACCCGTCTCCCCGAAGTCCTGGCAACAGCCGCTGCCGCCGGGGTCGGGCGGATGGTGACGATCTCGACCCATGTGGCACGCTTCGATACGTATCGAGCCCTGGCCGAGGCGCATGAGAGCATCTTCTGCTCGGTTGGCACCCACCCGCACAATGCCGCCGATGAGCCGGATATTCCCGCCGAGCGGCTGGCCGAACTCTCGGTCCATCCCCGCTGCATCGCCATCGGCGAGGCCGGTCTCGATTATCATTACGACAAGAGTCCCCACGACGTTCAGCAGCGCGTCTTCCGCACGCATATCGAGGCCGCGCGGACAACCGGGTTGCCCTTGGTCATCCATGCCCGCAACGCCGACGAGGACATGATCCGGATCTTGACCGAAGAGATGACGCGCGGGCGCTTCGATGCGGTGCTCCACTGCTTCTCGTCCGGTGAGACGTTGGCCCAAGTCGGGGTCGAACTCGGTCTTTACGTCTCGTTCTCGGGCATTCTCACATTCCGAAACTCGGAGGAGATCCGTCGGATCGCAGCGGCCGTTCCCCATGAACGCCTGCTGGTCGAGACGGATGCGCCCTACCTGGCCCCGGTGCCGTACCGCGGAAAGACCAACGAGCCGGCCTTTGTGGCCCATACGGCCCATGTGCTCGCGGAGGTCGTCGGGGTGAGCGATGAAGAGGTCGCCAGGTTCACGACGGCCAATTTCTACCGCCTGTTCTCCAAGGCGGCCGCCGCCGACTCCATCGGGGGGCAGGCGCTCGCGTCATGACGTTGAAAGTCACGATTCTTGGGTGCGGATCCTCGGCCGGCGTGCCCCGCGTGGGCGTCGGCTGGGGCGCCTGCGATCCCGCGAACCCGAAGAACCGCCGGCACCGCTGCTCGATCCTGGTCGAGAGGATCGGGCCGGGCGGGGCGAAGACGACCGTTCTGGTCGATACCGGCCCGGATCTGCGCGAGCAGCTCCTCGGCGCCGACGTCCGGCACCTCGACGCCGTTCTCATTACCCACGAGCACGCCGATCATATCCATGGAATCGACGATCTGCGTCCGCTCGCTCTCGTCCAACGACAGCGCATCCCGGTCTATGCGGACCGGATGACCAGTGAACTGCTCCAGATGCGTTTCGGCTACTGCTTCGAAACGCCGGCCGGAAGCAGCTATCCGCCGATTCTGAAAATGCGCCATCTGCTGCCGGGTACGATGACGGCGATCCAGGGCGCCGGCGGCACCGTCGAGGCCTTGCCGTTCAGGATGATCCACGGGGATATCGACGCCCTGGGCTTCCGGTTCGGTAAAATCGCTTACGCGCCCGACGTGAGCCGCATGCCCGAGGAAAGCCTGCCGAGCCTGGAAGGCCTGGACGTCCTGATCCTCGATGCCCTGCGCTACACGCCGCACCCGACGCATTTTTCGGTATCGGAGGCCTTGGAGCTGATCGGCAGGGTCAAGCCCAAGCGGGCCATCCTGACGAACCTACATACGGACCTGGATTACGAGATCCTGCGCAGCAAGCTGCCCCGGCACATCGATCCCGCCTATGATGGGTTGCAGATCGAGGTTGCCTGAACCTCTCAGCCAACCTTGCCGAAGCGTTGCTCCAGGGCGGCAATGTATGCATCCCGAGAGGGCTTGAGGTGGTCGCGGCAGAGCTGAACGAGTCTCTCGCGATCCGCGGCCCTGAGAGCCTCGATCATCGCCCAGTGGTCCTCTTTCGCCTTGGCGAGATGCTCGGGGTCCGCCGCCGTGTAGGAGCGCACGCCGTGGGCTTTCTGGGCCAGGTTCCGGATCAGCTCGATGAGATGAGGGTTGCCGCAGGCGCCGAAGAGCGCATTGTGGAAGGCGATGTTCGTCCGGAAAGCGGCGCGTGAATCGCCCTGGTCGACGGCCGCCGAATGCTGCTCGTGAATGTCCGTGAGGGCGGCGAGCGTCTCGGGTCCGGGCGGCAGCGGAATTTGCTTGGCCGCCAGCGTTTCCAGGGCTTCGCGGACGAAATAAATCTGGCGCACATCCGTAGGGCTCAGCATGCGCACCGCGGCGCCCTTGTTCTGCACGCGCTCGACCAGGCCCATCCGTTCGAGCTCGGCAATGGCCTCGCGCACCACATGCCGTTTCACCTCGAACCGGGTCGCGAGATCCTCCTCGATCAGCCTTTCCCGGGGCTGAAGCCAGCCGAGGACGATGTCCTCCTCCAGGGCCTGCGCCACCTGTCTCGCCCTGGCAGCCGAGGCCTGACGCTCCGCACCATCCATGCCAGTTTCACTTTCGCCAACATTATTGTTGACAATCTTGATAGCACATCGATGATCCCTCGTCATGAGCCATGATCACAAGCCTTCCGCATTTGGGCTGCGCCGTAATCTGACGAGCTACGGCGATCCTGAGTTCTCCCTCTTCCTGCGCAAGGCCTTCATCAAGGCCGCCGGCTTCTCCGATGACGCCCTTGAGCGGCCCATCGTCGGAATCACCAACACCTTCAGCGACTTCAATCCTTGCCACGGCAACGTGCCTCGGCTCATCGAGGCGGTGAAGCGCGGGGTCATGCTCGCGGGCGGCCTGCCGATGGAATTCCCCACGATCTCCATCCACGAATCCTTCGCCAGTCCGACCAGCATGTTCCTGCGCAACCTTATGGCCATGGACACGGAAGAAATGATCCGCGCCCAGCCGATGGATGCGGTGGTGCTGATCGGGGGCTGCGACAAGACCGTGCCGGCCCAGCTCATGGCGGCCGCGAGCGCCGACGTGCCGGCGATCCAGCTGATCACGGGGCCGATGCTGGTCGGCCACCACAAGGGCGAGATACTGGGGGCCTGCACCGATTGCCGCCGCCTGTGGGGGCAGCACAGGGCGGGCGTGATGGATCAGGACGAGGTGGAGGTCGTCAGCGGACGCCTCGCCCCGACCCAGGGCACATGCATGGTGATGGGCACGGCTAGCACCATGGGATGTCTCGTCGAGGCGCTGGGCATAGCTCTGCCGGGGTCAGGCACGATCCCGGCCACCCATGCGGACAGAATCCGGGCCGCCGAGGCAAGCGGGCGCCAGGCCGTTGCGCTGGCAGGGCAGGGGCCGCGCCCGAGCGAACTGTTGACCGAGGCTGCTTTCCGCAACGCCATGGTGGTGCTGCAGGCGATCGGGGGTTCGACCAACGGGCTGGTCCATCTGGCGGCGATCGCCCGCCGGCGCGGCCTCAAGATCGACCTCGAGGAGTTCGACCGGATCGGCCGCGAGGTCCCCGTCCTCGTGGATCTGAAGCCCTCCGGCGCCATGTACATGGAGCATTTTCACTGGGCGGGCGGTATGCCCCGTCTGCTGCACGAATTGCGCGACCATCTCGCTCTGGATGCGGTGACGGTGACCGGAGAGACCATCCGGGCCATCGCGGACGGCGCCGAGGATGTACCGGGACAGACGATCATTCGCAGCCTGAAGACACCACTCAAAGCCACCGGCGCGATGGCCGTCCTGCGCGGCAATCTCGCTCCCCTGGGGGCGGTGATCAAGCATTCGGCGGCATCTCCCGATCTTCTGCAGCATACCGGCCGAGCAGTCGTGTTCGAATCGGTCGAGGATCTCGTCACCCGGATCGACGATCCGGATCTCGATGTGACGGCGGACGACGTTCTCGTCCTGCGGAATGCGGGGCCGAAAGGGGCGCCCGGCATGCCCGAGGCCGGTTACCTGCCGATCCCGAGGAAGCTCGCCCAGGCGGGCGTGAAGGACATGGTCAGGATCTCCGACGCCCGCATGAGCGGCACCGCCTTCGGCACGATCGTGCTCCATATCGCTCCGGAATCCGCGACCGGCGGCCCCCTCGGTCTCGTACGGAGCGGGGACATGATCCGATTGGACGCACCCGCGCGCCGCCTCGAACTCCTCGTGGACGAAGACGAGCTGAAGCGCCGTGCCCAGGAATGGCAGCCGCCACGTCATCTCACCGAAGTGAGCCGTGGCTATCGTGGCCTGTATCTGAAGAGCGTTCTGCAGGCCGACGAGGGCTGCGACTTCGATTTCTGCTGACGGCTTTCCGCCCAAACCGACACCGCCCCTGAACGAGGCTCACATGCGTATCATCGACGTCCGCGAGATCACCCAGCCGATCGCCTCTCCGATCCGTAACGCCTATATCGACTTCTCGAAGATGACGACGAGCCTAGTTGCGGTCGTGACCGACGTGGTGCGCGACGGCCGCCGCGTCGTCGGCTATGGTTTCAACTCGAACGGCCGCTACGGCCAAGGCGGCCTCATCCGCGAGCGCTTCCGCGACCGAATCCTGGAGGCGAGCCCTGAGAGCCTGCTCGACGACAGCGGCAGCAACCTGGATCCGCAGAGGATCTGGGCCACCATGATGAAGAACGAGAAGCCCGGCGGGCATGGCGAGCGTTCGGTTGCCGTGGGCACCCTCGACATGGCGATCTGGGATGCCACCGCCAAGATCGCCGGCAAGCCGCTCTTCCGTCTGCTGGCGGAGCGCCAGGGGCGGGAGGCCAATTCGAGGGTCTTCGTCTATGCCGCCGGCGGCTACTACTACCCGGGCAAGGACGACAGCGCCTTGCGGGCCGAAATGCGCAGCTATCTCGACCGCGGCTACAACGCCGTGAAGATGAAAATCGGCGGCGCCTCAATCGCGGAGGACCAGCGCCGGATCGAAGCTGTCCTAACGGAAATCGGCTCGCAAGCGCAGCTCGCCGTCGACGCCAACGGGCGCTTCGATCTCGAAACCGCGATCGCCTATGCCAAGATGCTGCGCAACTATCCGCTATTCTGGTACGAAGAGGCGGGCGATCCCCTCGACTATTCCCTCCAGGCCGCACTCTCCGAGTTCTATCCCGGCCCGATGGCGACCGGCGAGAACCTGTTCTCGCATCAGGACGCCCGCAATCTCCTGCGCCATGGCGGCATGCGGCCGGATCGCGACTGGCTGCAGTTCGACTGCGCTTTGTCCTATGGGCTCGTGGAATACCTTCGCACCCTCGACGTGCTGGCGCAGTTCGGCTGGTCACCCTCCCGTTGCATCCCGCATGGCGGACACCAGATGTCGCTCAACATCGCGGCGGGCCTTGGTCTCGGCGGCAACGAGAGCTATCCGGACCTGTTCCAGCCCTATGGCGGTTTCCCGGACAGCGTGCGGGTCGAGAACGGCCACATCGTCATGCCGGAACTGCCCGGGATCGGCTTCGAAGGCAAGTCGGACCTGATCAAGGTCATGCGCGAGCTGGCGGAATAACCAACCGAACATTCCTCGGACAACGAACAGCAAGAGTCATCATGTCATCTGAACCCAAGAAGCGGTATCGACTGGCGGTCATTCCCGGTGATGGCATCGGCAAGGAGACGACGCCGGAAGGCGTGCGGGTTCTGGAGGCAGCCGCCAAGAAGTTTGGTTTCGACCTTCAGCTCGACCACTTCGATTTCTCCTCCTACGACTATTATGCCAAGCACGGGCGCATGCTGCCTGAGGACTGGAAGGAGAAGATCGGCTCGCACGAGGCGATCTTCTTCGGCGCCGTCGGCTGGCCGGAGAAGATCCCGGACCACGTCTCGCTCTGGGGCTCGCTGCTCCAGTTCCGGCGCGAGTTCGACCAATACATCAACCTGCGGCCCGTGCGACTGATGCCCGGTGTGCCGACACCGCTCGCCAATCGAAAGCCCGGCGACATCGACTTCTGGGTGGTGCGGGAGAATACAGAGGGCGAGTACTCCTCCGTCGGCGGCAAGATGTTTCCCGGCACCGAGCGGGAGGTGGTCATTCAGGAAACCGTTATGACGCGGATCGGCGTCGACCGGGTCCTGCGGTTTGCGTTCGATCTGGCCCAGATGCGTCCCCGGAAGCACCTGACCTCTGCGACGAAGTCGAACGGCATCTCGATCACCATGCCCTATTGGGACGAGCGCGTGGAGGAGATGGCCAAGCAGTTTCCAGATGTGAAATATGACAAGTACCATATCGACATTCTCACGGCCCATTTCGTGCTGCACCCGGACTGGTTCGACGTGGTCGTCGCGTCGAATCTGTTCGGCGACATCCTGTCCGATCTGGGGCCCGCCTGCACGGGAACCATCGGCATCGCGCCGTCGGGCAACATCAATCCGGACCGGACCTTCCCGTCTCTCTTCGAGCCGGTCCACGGGTCTGCGCCCGACATTGCGGGGCAGGGGATCGCGAACCCCATCGGCCAGATCTGGTCAGGCGCGATGATGCTGGAGCACCTGGGGGAAGGGGAGGCGGCAGCCGCCATCGTTCGCGCCATCGAAGACGTGTTGAGCGAGCGCACCCTTCGGACCCGCGACCTCGGCGGGAATGCCGCTACCGAAACCATCGGCAAGGCGGTGGCCGACGCGGTCGGCTGACCGGCTGGAACCCCTCGGATCCGTCGACATTGATCATCGGTGTCGCGAGAGGGCAGGGCATGAAGGCCGTCGTCATCACGGGAGTTGCCAGCGGCATCGGCCATGCGACGGCGAGGCTCGCCATCGAACAGGGGATCCATGTCTTCGGAAGTGTGCGTCAGGACGGTGACGCTGCGAGGCTCGTGGCAGAATTCGGCGACCGTCTCACTCCCCTGCGGTTCGATGTCCGTGACGAGGCCGCTCTGGCCAGGGCGGCCTCCACGGTCGGAGAAGCCCTAAACGGGGAACATCTCTTCGGCCTTGTGAACAATGCAGGGATCGGGCTCGCCGGGCCTGTTCTGCACCAGCCGCTCGATGAATTCCAGGCGGTCATGGATACTAACCTGCTGGGTCCGCTCCTCGTCACCCGCGCGTTTGCCTCCCTGCTCGGGGCCGGTTCCGCAGCTCGGGCCAGGGGGCGGAAGGGACGGATCGTCAACATCTCGTCCATTGCCGGGAAAGTCGGCCAGCCCTTTGCCGGGGCTTATGTTGCCTCTAAGCATGCCCTGGAGGGACTTTCCGACGTCATGCGCCGCGAATTGGCGCTCTATGGGATCCGCGTCGTCATCGTCGCACCGGCCACCGTCGACACTCCCATCTGGGACGAACCCGAGAGTGCCATCGGCCGGTATGACGGAACCGATTACGGCGATCCGTTCAACGAGGCCGTGCGCGCCATTGTCGAGGTTGGCCACAGCCAGGGTCTCGCGCCGAAGCGCGTGGCGGAGGCGGTCCTGCACGCCCTGACGACCCGCCGCCCGAGGATCCGCTACTCCCCGGCACGGCATCCCGTTCTCGAACAGCTCCTTCCTCGGATCACGCCCGATCGGGTGACCGACGTCGTCATCGAGAAAACGCTAGGACTGAAGCCCAAGGGCCGGGGCAGGGCGTAGAGACGGCCTTCACCCGATCAGGCTGGGGTCAGGGATCGTCGAAGGATCCTATTGCACGACGAAGGGTTACGGCAGCGACCAGTGTTCCACGTGCTCTCGGAACTCCCGCATGAACGTGGCGGCCAAGGCGGAGACCGTGTGCTGGCGCGCGCGAAGGGCCACGAACCCGGCGTCGATGAAAGGTGTGAACGGCCTTGCGACGATCCCCTTGTCGAGAAACTCCGCAGCCGAATAGGGATCGACCAGACTGACCCCGCCGCCCTCCGCCACCAGAAGGCAGGCTATGTGGGACAAGGGCGTTTCGAGCGAGATCGTTCGTGGAATGCCCGCAAGGGCCGTGTCGATTCTCGATCGGAACAGGGTTCCCCGGCCGATCCCGACGAAACGTTCGCCAGCGAGATCGGCTGGCGTGACGCGATCATGCTGCGCAAGGCGGTGGCTCTTCGGCATGATAATCACCGCCGCGACCGGCACCGTTTCGATTTCCAGCCCGATCCGATCCAACGGACCATCCGCATATCCGAAATCGGCCTGTCCGCTAGAAACCGCATCGGTCACGAGGTGGGACGGAATTCCACTGATCGAAATATGGACATCGGGCCTCTCAGTGGAGAACCGCGCGGCGAAGCGGGTCAGGACGCTGCCGGCCAGCGCGGGCATGGCGGCGATCCGCAGGGAGCCGGCCGTTTGGGCGCGCAGCGCCTGGGCGAAGGAGCCGATGCGCGACAATCCGACGAAGGAGCGCTCCACCTCCGCCAACAGTGCCGTGGCTTCGGCCGTAGGGATGATGTGGTTTCCTCGACGCTCGAACAGCGTCAGGCCCGTCGTCTCCTCGAGACCCTGGACGAGCCGGCTGACGGCCGGCTGGGTGACGAACAGGGCTTCGGCTGCGCCCGTAATGCTCCCCGTGAGCATCACCATGCGGAAAGCTTCGATCTGACGGGAGCTGATATCCACGAGCGGCCTCAAGCATAACATCGATGCATGCTCGAATGATTAAATCTCATTTGACCTTATGGAAAGCCATGGCCGATTGTTCTCCCGAGGATCTGGGGAAACCGAGTCGCACTTGGCCGGAGACCTCAAGAATTCCATGAGGGATAGAGAACATGAACACCTTGGGAGTCATAGGGGCGGCCGCCCTCGGCATGATGGTTGCCATCGGCGGAGCCTCCGCGCAGGAAAAGACCGTCAAGATCGCCACGGAAGGCGCCTATGCGCCGTGGAACTTCACCGGCGCGGGCGGCAAGCTCGAGGGCTTCGAGATCGACCTCGCCAACGACCTGTGCGCCCGCATGAAGGTGAAGTGCGAGATCGTCGCCCAGGACTGGGACGGCATCATCCCGGCGCTCCAGGCCAAGAAGTACGATGCCATCATGGCCGGAATGACGATCACGGATAAGCGCAAAGAGGTGATCGCCTTCTCGATCCCCTATGCGGATACGCCGAGCGTCTTCCTGGCGGCGAAGGACTCGTCCCTGGCAAAGCTCCCCGGCACGGGTCAGTCCTTCAACCTCACGACCCAACAGGCTGCCGCCGAGAAGGCGATCGACGATCTCAAGCCGCTCCTCAAAGGCAAGACCATCGGCGTCCAGGGCTCGACCATCCAGGCGAACTTCGCCGACAAGTACCTGAAGGGCACGGCCGAGATCCGCGAGTACAAGACCACGGAACAGCATGACCTCGATCTCGCAGCCGGCCGCATCGATGCGGTTTTCGCCGGAGCCGCCCAGGTGATCGGCACCCTCGAGAAGCCGGACTTCAAGGACTATGCCGTTGCTGGCCCATCGCTCACGGGCGGTCTCCTCGGCGCCGGCATCGCCGTGGGTCTGCGCAAGGACGAAGCCGATCTCAAGAAGAGCTTTGATGAGGCGATCCAGGGCGCCATCAAGGACGGCACGATCCAGAAGCTGTCGATGAAGTGGTTCAAGACCAACATCACGCCGCAGAGCTGAGATGCACCATGCCCGCGGAGCGCATCCTGCGCTCCGCGGCTTCGGATATCAGGAATGCCAGTCAATCGAACACATGCCGAGCCCGACATCGTCGTCGTCGGCGGCGGTCTCATGGGCGCGTCGCTGGCCTGGGGCCTCGCGCGGCACGGATCGCGGGTCTGCGTCCTAGACGAGGGCGATATTGCGCTGCGCGCGTCGCGGGCCAACTTCGCCCTCATCTGGGTCCAGGGCAAGGGTTTGGGCTTCCCCGCCTACACGGCGTGGACGAAAGCAGCCGCGGCCGCTTGGCCCCGGCTGGCTGCGGAGCTGAAATCCGACACCGGCATCGACGTCGGTCTCGATCAGCCCGGCGGCTTCACTGTTTGCCTCTCGGACCGCGAGCTGGAGGCCAACGTAGACGCGCTCGTGCGCTTGCACCGCCAGCCCGGGGCGGTAGCGCATCCTTACGAAGTGCTCGATCATGCTCAGACGAAAGCGCGCCTTCCCGCGATAGGTCCCGAGGTGAGCGGATCGATCTACTGTCCCCTGGACGGACACGTGAACTCCCTTCGGCTTTTTCGCGCCCTGCATGCGGCCTTCGAGGCCCACGGCGTCGACTACCGAGCCGACCACGCGGTCGAGACGATCGAACCTCATGACGGTGTCTTCGCGTTGAAGGGGGCCTGGGGGCAGGTGAGGGCGCCTAAGGTCATCCTCGCCGCCGGCCTTGGAAATGCCAGGCTGGCTCCCATGGTCGGCCTGGATGCCCCGATGAAATCCAGCCGGGGACAGATCGTCGTCACCGAAAAGGCCGCTCCTTTCCTGCGCTATCCGGTCGTAACGGTTCGCCAGACCGACGAAGGCGGCGTCATGATCGGCGACAGCGAGGAAGCGAATGGCGCGAACCTCACCATGGATCACGCGATCTCATCCGTAATGGCCGAAAGGGCCATCAGAATGTTCCCCTTGCTCGAGGAGCTGAATGTCGTGAGAACCTGGTCGGCCTTCCGGGTCATGACGCTGGACGGTTCCCCGGTCTACGAGCAGTCACGGGCCTATCCGGGTGCCTTCATGGCGATGGCTCATTCCGGCGTCACCCTGGCCCCCCAGCATGCCTATGACCTGGTGGACGCTGTGCGGGCCGGAACTATGCCTGACGAAATGGCTGCCTTTTCAACCAGGAGGTTCCATGTTCCGGCGTGCGCCTGACCGCATCCGCGCTCAGGTTACCTTCACCTTCGACGGCATTCCGATCACCGCTTCAGCCGAGGACAGCGTCGCCGCCGCACTCCTGGCGGCCGGTGTTCGGGCCTGCCGCACGACGCCCGTTTCCGGCTCGGCGCGGGGACCCTACTGCATGATGGGCGTCTGCTTCGAATGCCTCGTCAGGATCGACGGCGTAGGCAACCGGCAAGGATGCCTTGTCCAGGTGCGGGACGGAATGAAGGTCGAAACCCAGAAGGGTGCCCACGCCTTGTCGGCGGAGCCTGCCCTATGACATCCGCCACAGGGAATGAAATGGCCTGCGCGGTCGAGGATCTCGCCGATGCCTATGACGTCATCGTCATCGGTGCCGGGCCGGCCGGGCTTTCCGCAGCGACGACGCTTTCCCAACTTGGAGCGCAAACGCTTCTCATCGACGAGAACCGGACGCCAGGAGGCCAGATCTATCGGTCCGTTCTTCTTGCGCGCGAGGCGGACCGTCAACGCCTGGGAGAGGATTACTGGCGGGGCCGCGAGATCGCCGAAACCTTCCTGCGTTCCGGCGCCCGGTATGCTCCATCGACGACCGCCTGGAGCATCGGGCCGGCCGGCGACGAGGCCGGCCATATCGTCGGCCACGAGGTCGGCGTTTCGGGAGGCGGAGCGGCGCGCCTGATCCGCGCCCGGCAGATCGTGCTTGCGACCGGCGCGCTCGAACGGCCGTTTCCGATCCCCGGATGGACCTTGCCCGGAGTCATGACAGCGGGGGCTGCGCAGATCGCGCTGAAAACGTCGGGACTCATTCCGCAGGGCAGGGTGGTCGTGGCCGGGACAGGGCCCCTTCTCTACCTCCTGGCCGCTCAGCTGATCGAGGCCGGCGCAACCGTTTCCGCGGTTTTCGATACGACTCCGAGAAGCAACTGGTGGAAGGCCGTGCGCCATCTGCCGGCCTTCGTGGCCTCGGGCTATATCGCCAAGGGCCTGAAGCTCCTGCGGATCGTGCAACGCCGCACCAAGGTGGTCCGTTGGGTCACGTCTTTGTCGGCCGAGGGCAACGGCGAGCTGAAGGAAGTCGCGTGGACGGCGGGTGGTCGAGAGCACCGCATGCCTGCGGATCTGCTCCTGCTTCATCAGGGTGTTGCTCCCAACATCAACTTTTCCAATGCGGCACGCTGCAAACATGAATGGGACGAGACGCAGCTTGCGTTCCGACCTCGGGTCGACGACTGGTATGAAACCACCGTACCCGGGATCGCCATCGCCGGTGACGGAGCAGGTATCCAAGGTGCCGAAGCGGCAGCTCTTCAGGGCACCTTGGCAGGGCTCGGATGCGCGTCTCGCCTCGGGCTGATCGACAATGGCGACAGAGAGCAACGGGCATCGCGACTGAGGGCCCGGCTCGCGACGGTCACGCGGGGGCGGG
Organism: Microvirga lotononidis; assembly: GCF_034627025.1. Taxonomy (NCBI): domain Bacteria; kingdom Pseudomonadati; phylum Pseudomonadota; class Alphaproteobacteria; order Hyphomicrobiales; family Methylobacteriaceae; genus Microvirga; species Microvirga lotononidis. The sequence goes on from NZ_CP141048.1 coordinate 4,315,563, forward strand.
ACTTTCTCGACACCCTGTACCGCCCGTCCCGATCCTTCCGGATTCCGTCCAATCCCGACACGGTTGTCTGCCGTTGCGAGGAAGTTTCCGCGGGCCAGATTCGGGCATCCGTGAACGCCGGAGCCATGGGCCCCAACCAGATGAAGGTCTTTCTCCGATCCGGCATGGGACCGTGCCAGGGCCGCCTCTGCGGCCTGACCGTCACCGAACTGATCGCCGACGAGCGCGGCGTCAGCCCCGGAACGGTCGGTTACTACCGGCTCCGTTTTCCAATCAAGCCCTTGAAACTGCGCGAGCTTGCCGGCTTGCCGCAGTCCGAGACGGCCAAAGTCGCCGTTCTGGCGGATCTGGCCGACACGCATCAATCCAAGCCATTGACCAGGGATATTCCAAGTGATCGACCAAGTGACTGAACGACATATCCAAACCCCGATCATGCACCGGGTCGTGGTTCACAATGGGCTCGTGTTCATCGGCGGGACGGTCGCCGACGACATGTCGGCCGGCCTCGAAGGCCAGACCGCGCAGATCCTCGCGAAGTTCGACGAATATCTCAAAGTCGTCGGCACGGACAAAACCCGCTTGCTGTCCGCCACCATCTTTCTCACGGATCTCAACCGCAAATCCGAGATGGATCAGGCCTGGAAGCGCTGGCTCCCGCCGGAGCGCTTTCCCGCCCGCGCGACCGTCGGGGTGGCGGACCTGGGAGAGGATACACTGATCGAGATCATGCTGACGGCTGCGGTAGGCTGAACAATCCAAAGCGTGCCGGCCTTGAGCCGAGAAGCGGCAAGCGGAGGCCGGCGCGTCAGGAACGAAGATCGCTTTACACGGCCATATCCCGATGGGACCGTAGCGATAAGTTCCATAATATATCTTATGCGAATTATGGATATAGGCGGGTGGATTCTATTCTGAAGTGCGAATTCCGTTACAACCAAAGGATTTGCACTCGGAGGCTGAATGACCCTGCCCTACATCCATCTGAGCCTGGCTGAACGGCGTGAGATCGCCCGCATGCACGCGGCCAAGATCCCGATCAGTGTGATCGCTGACTGCCTGCAGCGTCATCGGTCGACCATCTACCGGGAGATCAAGCGGAACTGGGTTCACGATGAAGAGCCGTTGTATCGCGGCTATTTCCATGTGGCCGCCGACATGCAAGCCCGCGCCCGGCGTCAGCGTCTGGGCAAACTCTCCCGCAAACCGGTGCTCGCGGTCTATGTCATGGATCGCCTCAAAGCTGGATGGTCGCCAGAGCAGATTGCTGGCCGTCTGCGGGCATCCGGTGCTCCTGAACGGTTGTCGCACGAGACGATCTACCGGTTCGTCTACAGCTCCCAAGGACAAAAGCTCGGGCTGTACCAGGATCTGCCCATGGCACGGCGCCGGCGGCGTGTGCGCTACCAGCGCAAGCCTCGCGGCCTTTTCATTCCGGCGAGTAACACCATCGAGCAGCGTCCACCGGAGATCGCAGCCCGCACCAGCTTTGGTCACTGGGAAGGCGATCTGATGATGTTTCGCAAGGAGCTGGGCAAGCACAACCTTACGTCACTTACGGAGCGCCAGAGCCGTTACACGATCCTGACCCGCAACCGAGATCGCAACTCGACAGGGGTCATGACCGGCATGATCGAGAAGCTGAAAGTCCTGCCGGAGACGGCGCGTCTGTCGATCACGTTCGACCGCGGGACGGAGTTTGCCTATTACCCGTTGCTCAAGCAGAGGCTCGGCATGGACAGCTATTTCTGCAAGCCACAGGCCCCCTGGCAGAAAGGCACGGTCGAGAACACCAATGGCCGGGTTCGGCGCTTTCTGGCACGGGACGCGGACATTGCCACTTTGCCCGAGGAGGCTCTGCTTGAGATCTGTGATCGGCTCAACGGGACACCGCGCAAGTGCCTGGGCTATCGCACACCCAAAGAGGTCCTGATGAGTTCTCTGGATCCGGGACTGCCGGAGCTGTGCAACCCTGATCAGCTCCGCCCCGGCAGTCCCTGACCGACCGGGAACCGATGCCCGCCAACCGTCGCACTTCGGCTTGATTCCACAGCGTCACCCCGTCCCCTGCCGCCTCGCGGCGTCGTGCATGCCGGATTAAACCTGCATTGAGGACAGCATGAACGAATGCCCCTCTGGTGCGAAGACGCCGCGAACCATGTGGCCGTTGTCGACCCGGGCTTCCTGCTCTGGCGTCCACGAGAGCCGATCAGGCGTCAGGTGTACTTCGATCCGCTCGCCGGCATAACCCAACGCCGAAACGATTGCGTCGAGCGACGGGATCGTTGACGCAACGATATCGAGCAATGTCATACTTGGCCCATGCCGCCCTTCGACCGCAACGATTGCGTCGAGATCCGGCAGATGGATCAATTCAATTTCAGGCGTCGTCACCGCCTTCAGCATGAACAAGGCCGGATCGTCGCAAGCCGACGCCAGCAGCGACACCGGGCTCCGGCGGGCGAAGAGATCCTTGAGGAATGCCAGATCCCGGTTCTCGGCAAGAGTTAGAATTCGATATCCCGGCCTCGCCTGCTTTGGGGCCAAGCCGGCACTGAACGTCGTTTCCGTGAGCTGACGGAAGCCGAAAGGCGTGTAGAGATCCGGCGTGGCGGTTCCCAGGACCACGAGATCCGCCCGAGCATCGGCGAAATCGAGCGCTCTCTCCATGAGATCACGAAAGAGACCTTTCCCGCGCCATTCGGGGCGAACCGCAACGGATTGGACGCCGAAGCCTCGGACTTGTTCTCCCATGAGCCACAGCCGCCGCTCAAAGAGGCTGACATTGGCGACCAGCTCATCCCCGAGCCACCAGCCGAACGCGACGATGCTCCGATCATGGCCCATCCGGTCAAGGGGTGAAACATCGACCTCGAACACGTCGTCTATGAGCCGTGTCAGTTCCGACAATCCTTGCCGGGAATGTGCATAATCGGAACGGAACTGGAGCGGTTTCATCCGTCACCTTGCGTGCTGCGGGTAGAGTTGCAATCCAGGTTACAGGCTGTTCGCCTTGGGCCATTGGTCCATATGGGCGTGGTCCATTCCTTCACCAAACGGCATCCTCACTGCGACGTCCCGTTCCAGGCTTGTCTCCGCCCTACCCTATGGTTCGCACGACTGTGGAATATTGTTCTAATATTGAACGACAGATCGGGTTGAATGGGTAAAGGAGTGTATTCTCGAAAGCACACATCCCCAACGTTGGATCGAGCCCTTAGGAATAATAATTGTCAGACGAATGCTCTCGGATCTAGCGTTCAGATCGTGAGCTCTCGAACAGCGCTGTGCGCACAAGCGAGAGCCATTTTCTTGGGGGCAATATGCGCATTTCTCTTCTCGCAGTTCTCGCGGGCAGCCTCTCCTTGGGCGCCTGCGCGACGGTTACTCGCGGCACGACGGAACAGATCACATTCGATTCCGATCCGCCGGCGGCCATGCGGACATCCACGGGCCTCACCTGCCCGACCACACCCTGCACGCTTCAAGTCGACCGGAAATCCGAGTTCGTCGCCACCTTCTCGAAAGACGGCTACGCCTCTCAGGATATCATGGTTCAGACGCGGATCGCAGGCAGCGGAGCCGCAGGCTTCGCGGGCAATATCCTTGTCGGAGGCATCATCGGCATGGGCGTCGACGCGGCAACGGGCTCGACCCTGGAACACTACCCGAATCCGGTTACCGCAAGCCTCGCTCCGCTGGCGGTCTCCTCGAAGTACCGCGCTCGCAAGCCTGCCGCTCGCCGTGGACCGGTCAGGGAAGCAACTCCGCCGGTATCGTGATCCTTACGACTCATCACGAAGGAGAGGGTCTCGGACGTGAGCGCGAACTCACTTCCGAGACTTCAAGGCTTTCTGGCATCATCCGAGGCCCGACGCTCCGTGAATTCGGCGACCAGTGCCGGGTATTGCTCGATCGACGGCAAGGACTCGAAACTGTGGATTGCCGGCGTCACGGCCCAGGGCAGCTTCTCGCGGGTCCAGGTTTCGATGAAGGGCGCCAGACTAGCCGCTTCGTCCAGCATGGTGGTGCGCACGTTGACGAACTCGTCCATGCCGTCAGGCCGGGTGAAAAGCCAGCTCATGCAATGAGCGCAGAAGAAATGGCGCGTTGCGCCGTGAAGACCTCCGATCACCGGCTCGCCCTCTATGACCTCGAAGTTGCCGCTCGGATACAAGGCACTCAAGGAGAACGCGCTTGCGGTCATGCGCTGGCACCCGGTGCAGTGACAGGCCATGGTGAAAATGGGCGCGCCTCGCACGCGAAATCTCACGCGAGCGCACCGGCATTGCCCGCTCAGCACCTCATCACGACCCGCCATCGCACGACCTCCTTCCACCCACCCTCGCCTCATGCGGCTTTTCGCATTGCCTTTTCGATCACGGCAAACATCTTGTCGTTGGTGCACTGAGCCACGTTGAAGCGCATAAAGCCAGAGGCGGTCTGCGAAGCGCTGAAGGCATTCCCGGGTGCGAGCACGACACCCTCGTTCAGCGCATGACGCGCCATATCGGCGCCATCGAGACCATCCGGGAGCTTGCACCAGACGAGCATGCCGGCTTTCGGCGTCACCCAGGGATCGAAGCCGAGCGATTGCAGGCGAGCAATCGTCGCCGCCATGACCCTGCCGAGCCGAGAGCGTAGAGCCTCCAGATACTTCCGGTAACCGCTGCTGCCCAGGATAGAAAAGACGAGTTCCTCCGAGAGGCGACTGCTCGCAAAACCGGTGGCGATGCGCAGATCGATCAGCTTGTCGACCCAATCCGGCCGGGCTGCAATGTAACCGCAGCGGAAAGAAGCCGAGAGGGTTTTGGAGAAACTGCCGATCCGCACGACGCGGTCCAGTCCATCGAGAGCAGCGAGACGGACAGCGGGCTCTGTCTCGAAATCGGCGAAGATGTCGTCCTCGATGACGATCAGGCCGTGGTCCTCGGCAAGCTTGAGGAGCCTGTGTGCCGTGCCGACCGACAGCGAGGCTCCTGTCGGATTGTGCAGGCCGGAATTCGTGATGTAGAGGCGCGGCCGGTGCCGAATGAGCGCGTGCTCGAACTGCCCCAGGTCCGGCCCGTTTGGTGTGTAGGGCACGCCGACGACATTGGCTTGTTGGGCCCGCAGCAGGGCGAGAAAGTTGAAGTAACACGGGTCGTCGACCAGGACGACGTCGCCTGGCTGGATGAGGAGCCGGCACACGAGGTCGATGGCCTGCGTGCCGGAATCCGTGAGCAGGATCTGCTCCGGCCGAGCTTCGGCCCCCTGCTCTGCCATGCGCCGCGAGAGAAACTGGCGCAGGGAGCCCAGGCCAAGCGGCGTGCCGTAATCCGTAAGTGCGGTAATGTCCTTCGCTCGTGCAAGGCTGCGCAGGGCGCGGCGCGTCTCCTTTTCGGGCATCCAGCTGCCGGGGAGCCAGCCACAGCCGGGCTTGAGCACCTCGTCCTTCGCCTCCAGGGATTGGCGCGAGACCCAGAACGGATCGATGGCGCGGTCGAGACGCGGTGCCAGCTCCGTCAGCGCCAGGGGAGCGAGCGGGGCGGCGCTGTAGAACCCGGAGCCGGGCCTGGAGCGGATCACGCCCTCTGCCACGAGTCGGTCATAGGCTTCCACGACGGTGGATTTCGAGACTTTCATGGTTTGGGCGACGGCACGGATCGACGGGAGTTTCGCCCCGGGCGTCAGAGAGCGGTTGGCGATCTGTCCACGGATCGAAAGCATGACCCGTTCGACGAGCGTTCCGCCAGATGTCGTTGCAGAAAGGTCATCCACTGTACTGTCCCTCAGTCCATGACAGTTCAGAACATCTGTACTGCACTGTCTCTGGAAAAGCGATGCCGGTCGGCTGAAATCGTCATCGGAGGTGCAGACATGGATAAGACGACGGAAGGCTGGCTCAGTGGATTTCTCGGAGTGCTGATCTTCAGCGGCTCCCTACCGGCGACACGCATCGCGGTGGCCGATCTCGATCCACTGTTCCTGACCGTGGCGCGGGCCTCCATCGCGGGCCTACTCGGCGCGGCACTTCTCCTCGTCCTGCGGCAGGCGCGACCCGCGCGGCGCGATCTCCTGCCGCTTGTCATCGTGTCCTCGGGTGTGGTGGTGGGTTTTCCGCTGCTGACGGCGCTGGCCCTCCGGCATGTCACCGCGGCGCATTCCATCGTCTTCATAGGGCTCCTGCCCCTGGCCACGGCCATCTTCGGTGTCGTGCGCGGCAACGAGCGGCCCAGGCCCGCCTTCTGGATTTTCTCCGGGATCGGCGGATGCCTTGTCGCCGGCTTCGCCCTGTTCCAGGGCGTCTCGGCCTCGCCGATCGGCGATCTCCTGATGCTCGCGGCCGTTCTCCTGTGCGGCCTCGGCTACGCCGAGGGTGCAACGCTCGCGCGGCGGCTCGGTGGGTGGCAGGTCATCTCCTGGGCTCTGGTTCTGTCCCTGCCCTTCATGGTCGGACTATCGCTCCTGTCCCTGCCCTCCTCCTGGGCGATGATCGGCCTGCCCGCATGGCTGAGCCTCGCCTATGTGTCCCTGTTCTCCATGCTGATCGGCTTCGTCTTCTGGTACCGTGGGCTGGCGCTCGGCGGCATCGCGGGGGTCGGACAGCTTCAGCTCCTGCAGCCCTTCTTCGGACTTGCCCTGTCGGCCGTGCTTCTGAACGAGGTCGTCGGCTGGCCCATGATCGCCGTTACTCTCGGGGTCGTTCTCTGCGTTGCGGGCGCAAAGCGTTTCGCCAAGCGAGATCCCGCGACGATGCCGATTGTCGCAAAGGTGCAGGCGGGTCACCGTTCCTGACGACGCAGCTCAATCCGTTGCCACGGCCGTTTTGACGTCGGATGTATCGACCTCTCGATTGAGACCCGCGTTCAGTTTATCCCGATCGAGCTCGCCCTCCCACCACGACACGACCACCGCCGCGACGCCGTTGCCCGTGATGTTGGTGAGGGCGCGCACCTCGCTCATGAACTTGTCGATTCCGAGGATGACGGCCATGCCCGGTACGAGGGCGGGATTGACCACGGCCAACGTAGCCGCAAGCGTGATGAAGCCTGCCCCGGTGACCCCGCTCGCGCCTTTCGAGGTGAGCAGCGCCACGAGCAGGATGGTCAGCTGCTGACTGAGGGTGAGGTCGTAGCCGAGCGCCTGCGCGATGAACAGGGTCGCGAGGGTCATGTAGATGTTGGTGCCGTCGAGGTTGAAGGAATAGCCGGTCGGAACCACGAGGCCGACGACGGATTTCGAGCATCCGAGCCTTTCGAGCTTCTCCATGAGCTGCGGCAGCGCACTCTCCGACGAACTCGTGCCGAGCACGATCAGGAGCTCGTCCTTGATGTAGCCGATGAACTTGAAGATGCTGAACCCGGCGATCCGGGCGATCACGCCGAGCACGCCGAAGATGAACAAGGCCGCCGTGGCATAGAAGGTCGCGATCAGGCCGAAGAGATTGCCCAGTGCCGACGGACCGTAGCGGCCGATGGTGTAGGCCATGGCGCCGAAGGCGCCGATCGGCGCGGCCTTCATGATGATGGCGATTACGCCGAACATCGCATGCGCCACGTCGTCGATGAAACTCCGCACCGTTGCGCCGCGATCTCCCAGAACGAGCAGCGCAAATCCGAAAAGGATGGCGAACAGGAGCACCTGGAGAATGTCGCCCTGCGCGAAGGCTCCGACGACACTGTCGGGGATGATGTGCAGGATGAAGTCGACCGGCTTCTGCTCGGCAGCCTGTTTCGCGTAGCCGGCGACCGCCGCAGGGTCGGGAGTTCCCGAAAAACCGGCGCCGGGTTTCACGATATTGCCGACCAGAAGTCCGATGATGAGCGCGAAGGTCGAGACGATCTCGAAATAGACCAGAGCCTTGATGCCGACGCGCCCCACCTTCTTCGCATCCTGGATATGGGCGATGCCGGAGACCACCGTGCAGAAGATGATCGGCGCGATGACCATCCTGATGAGCTTGATGAAGCCATCGCCGAGGGCCTTGACCCAGTCGTTCTTGGCCAGGTCCGGGAGAAGCCACCCCACGAGGATGCCGAAGAAGATGGCGATCAGCACCTGGATGTAGAGGACCTTGTACCAGGGCTTCTTGCGGGGCCGCGCGACTTCGAGCCGATCCCTCACTGCAACGCTTGTCATCGCTGCCTCCTGACCCAAAGATGGCGTGGGCGGCCGTCATCGTTCCGAGACGGCACAGCCAGATCCTCCGAGCAGATCCTAGCAGTTAATTCCCGGAACTCACCTTGGGTTCACGCGAAGTTGCGATACGCCCTTCCCTTCGAGCAGCTCTGTCGGAAAGTGGCGTATCGAAGTCGATGGCGTGAACGGGTGCCGCTACTGGCTGATCGGATTCGCGGAGTCGTCCGCCTGCAATCCGAGCTTGGTGCGGTTACGGCCTTCGCGCTTAGCGGCGTACAAGGCGCGGTCGGCTCGACTGAGAATGGAATCCCGATCGTCCTCAGAGCGGACCTCGACGAGGCCTGCACTGAAGGAATACGGCCGGGCGCCCTCTCCTTTCCAGAACTCTCCCCTGGCGCAGGCCTGCCTGACTTGCTCGATGAGGCGGGCTGCATCGAGGACGCCCGTGTTCGGCAGGAAGATCAGGAACTCTTCTCCGCCCACGCGACCGATGGAGCCCTGGCTCCCGAGGGTAGCCTGAAAAACGGATGCGAAATGCCGGAGAACCTCGTCACCCGCATCGTGACCATGAGTGTCGTTGATGGACTTGAACCTGTCGATGTCGATCATGGTCACGCACAGGCTTGAGCCGGATGCCGCGCGTGCGGCCATGGCCTCCTCAAGCAATGTCAGGATATGGCGCCGGTTCGGCAGGCCCGTCAGGAGGTCGGTCTGGGAAGCCAGGACGGCGGCGTTGTGCGCCTGGCGCAGGGTCTTCTCATTGTGCTTGAGGGCCGTGATGTCGGCCCCGACGGTGAGCACCCAGCCGTTCGGCAGGACCGTATGGTCCATCCAGAACCATCGCCCGTCCAGGAAATCGGTCTCGAAGGATTTCCGCGGCACACTCCGGCGCCGGGGCAGGGTCCTGGCGATCAGGGCCTCGACATCGTCGTCGATTCTGACCCCTACCCCGTTCCTGGCGCCATGGCGGAGGATCTCCGTAAACGTGAACGGGCCCTCCTACCCCTCCAGGAACATGCTCTGGTAGGTCTTGTTCGCATATCGAAGGTTGTCGTCCGCATCATAGATCGAGACCGCCTGGCCGCTCTCGTCGAGGGCTTCCACCAGGCACCGGAGGGTCTCATCATCGAGCTGGGAAGCGAAACGGCTCATGGAACATTTCAGGACGAGCGGGCAGACACTCTACCTAGAGGGGCATCGAACCGCAAATGCCCGGCATTCCACGAAGGACCGCCGCTTAGAGCATCGTGCGGAAAGGTGGCCCCGCTTTCCGCGTCGAACGACGCTGTAGCGTGAAGACCGTGGGCTCCCGATCTCCCCTGCGGGCCAACGAAACGGCCGGCCCCTCGTGATCCGAGTTGGCTGGCCGCTGACAGATCAATCATCAAAGCTCAGCTGAGCGGTGTGCGAGACGCCCGCTCAGATGTGGATCACGCGGTCATAGGCGTCCAGCACGCTCTCGTGCATGGTCTCGGAGAGCGTCGGATGCGGGAAGACCGCGTGGATCAGCTCCTCTTCGGTGGTCTCCAGGTTCATGGCGATCACGAAGCCCTGGATCAGCTCGGTCACTTCCGCGCCGACCATGTGGGCGCCGAGCAGCTGACCGGTCTTCTTGTCGAAGATCGTCTTCACGAGGCCGTCCGGCTCGCCGAGAGCAATCGCCTTGCCGTTGCCGATGAAGGGGAAGCGGCCGACGCGAATGTCGTAGCCCTGCTCCTTGGCCTTGGCTTCCGTGAGGCCCACGGACGCGATCTGCGGATTGCAATAGGTGCAGCCCGGGATCTTCGCCTTGTCCATGGCATGCGTGTGCAGGCCCTTGATGGTCTCGACGCAGATCACGCCCTCGTGCTCCGCCTTGTGCGCCAGCATGGGCGGGCCCGCCACATCGCCGATGGCATAGATGCCCGGAACGTTGGTGCGACCGAGGCCGTCCGTTACGACGACGCCGCGCTCGATCTTCACCCCGAGCTTCTCGAGGCCGAGATTCTCGATGTTGCCGACAACGCCGACCGCGGAGATCATCCGGTCAGCGGTGATCGTCTGCGTGCCGCCCTTGCCGTCGTCGATGGTGGCCGTGATGGAATTTGCGCCCTTCTCCACCTTCGTGACCTTGGCGCCTGACAGGATCTTCATGCCCTGCTTCTCGAAGCGCTTGCGGGCCAGCGCCGCGATCTCGGCATCCTCGACGGGCAGGATCTGCGGCATCACCTCGACCACCGTCACCTCCACGCCCATGGTGCGGTAGAAGGAGGCGAACTCGATGCCGATGGCGCCCGAGCCCATGACGATGAGGGATTTCGGCATGGCGGGCGGCACCATGGCCTCGAAATAGGTCCAGATCAGCTTGCCGTCCGGCTCGATGCCGGGCAGCGCACGCGGCCGCGCGCCGGTGGCGACGATGATGTTCTTCGCTGCGTAGGTGCCCGGCTCCAGCACGCCCTTCGGCACCGGGTTCTGCGGCTGCATGGCGGGTTTCTTCGGCGCCGTGACGACGACCTCGCCGGGCTTGGAGATCGTGGCCTCGCCCCAGATCACGTCGACCTTGTTCTTCTTGAGCAGCATGCCGACGCCGCCATTGAGGCGCCCGGAGACGCCGCGCGAGCGGTTGACGATCGCCGCCGCGTCGAAGCCGATGCCCTGAGCCGACAGGCCGTAATCCTTGGCGTGCTCCATGTAGTGGTAGATCTCGGCCGAGCGCAGGAGCGCCTTGGTCGGGATGCAGCCCCAGTTGAGGCAGATGCCGCCCAGATGCTCGCGCTCCACGACCGCGGTCTTGAACCCGAGCTGCGCGGCGCGGATCGCCGCCACATATCCGCCCGGCCCGCCGCCGATGACGATGATGTCGTATTGGTTTGCCATGGAACTGTCCCCCGTCATGCCCGGGCTTGGCCCGGGCATCCGCCTCATGGCGTGCCGGACCGTTGAGAAGGTGTGGGTGGCCGGCGCGAGGCCGGCCACGACATCGCGTGTTTAAACCAGCATTCCCATCGGGTTCTCGATGAGCTGCTTGAACGCTGCCAGGAGTTCCGCTCCGAGCGCTCCATCGACCACGCGGTGGTCGCAGGAGAGCGTCACGGTCATAGCCTGCACGACGGCCGGGGCGCCGCTCTTCACCACGACCCGCTGCTCGCCCGCGCCGACCGCCAGGATCGTGCCGTGGGGCGGGTTGATGACGGCCTGGAAGTCCTTGATGCCGTACATGCCGAGGTTCGACACGGCGGTCGATCCGCCGGTGTATTCCTCCGGCTTCAGGCGGCGGTTGCGGGCGCGGCCCGCCATGTCCTTCACCTCGGCCGAGATGGCGGTGAGGGTCTTCTGCTCGGCCTTGCGCACGACCGGCGTGAACAGGCCGCCCTCGATGGCGACGGCGACGCCCACGTCCGAATGCTTCATCCTCAGGATGCGGTCCTCGGCCCAGATCGAATTGGCGGCCGGTACGCGCTGGAGCGCGATGGCGAGCGCCTTGATGACGAAGTCGTTCACCGAGAGCTTGTAGGCGGGCTTGCCGTCCTTGTCCTTACCGGCCGCATTGTTGATCTGCTCGCGCAGCGCCATGAGCGCATCGAGCTCGCAATCGAGCGACAGGTAGAAGTGCGGGACCGTCTGCTTCGATTCGACGAGGCGCTTGGCAATCGTCTTGCGCATGCCGTCGAGGGGGACCTCCTCGTAGGTGCCGGCCTCGAACATGGCCTTGACCTGGTCGGCGCCCATGCTCGGCGCGAGCTGAGGCGCTGCGGGCTTCGCGGCGGGCGCCGGAGCAGTCGCGGCTGCGGCGGGAGCGGCAGCAGGCTTGGCACCACCGCCCTGGAGAGCGCTGCGCACGTCCTTTTCGACGATGCGACCATGCGGGCCGGAGCCCTGGAGCGATCCGATGTCGATGCCGGCCTCGCGGGCGATGCGCTTGGCGAGCGGAGAAGCGAAGACGCGGTTTCCGCCGGTCGCCTGCCCTGCCCCGTTGGGCTTGGAGGCCTGCGCGGGCCCAGCGGGCGCCTGATCGACTCGCGCGTAGCTCATGTGGGCCGAGGCGTCGCCCGGAACGGTATTGGCCTGCGGCTGGGACGCCGTGGCAGGAGCAGCAGAGGCAGGGGCCGGTGCGGCTTCCGCCTTCGGCGCGGGTGCCGGAGAAGCACCACCGGCGGCCGGAGCCGTGATGCTCTTCGGATCCTCGCCTTCGCCGGCGATCAGCGCAATGAGCTCGTTGACCGGCACGTCCGCCGTGCCTTCCGGAACGACGATCTTGGCGAGGATTCCCTCGTCGACCGCTTCCACTTCCATTGTTGCCTTGTCGGTCTCGATCTCGGCGATGACATCGCCGGACTTCACCGTGTCGCCTTCCTTCTTCAACCACTTGGCAAGGTTGCCCTTTTCCATGGTGGGAGACAGGGCGGGCATCAGGATATTGATGGGCATGGCGTTGTTGGATCCTGATCTTGAAAGGTTCAGTTGATGGCCTGCGTCGAGCCGGGATCGCTCGGATCGTCCAGCTCGGCCTGGATGCCGGCGGTGATCTCGGCGAGAGCCTCCTCCTCGGAGAACTCCGTTTCCATGGCATAGACACGCGCGGCGTGACGGGCGAGGTCCACCAGGAGCACGCCCCAGGTGAACGGATCATCGAAGGCGCGGCGCAGCGCGATGCTCACCGCCCCGTCGACCACCGAAGCCCTCAGGATCTCGACGCCCCCCTTTTCGAGGGCGTCAGGCGGAACGTTGAGGGCTTCGAATTTCCGTTCGGTCATGATGTCACCTGTAGCAAACGGCCTTCGCCGCCTGCACCACTTCGGCCACGGAGGGAAGCGCGAGCTTCTCGAGGTTGGCCGCGTAAGGCATGGGCACGTCCTTGCCGGTGATGCGGACTACGGGAGCGTCGAGGTAGTCGAACGCGTTCTCCATGATGCGCATGGCGATCTCGGCGCCGACGCCCGATTGCGGATAGCCTTCCTCCACCGTGACGCAGCGGCCTGTCTTCATGACGGAGGCGACGATGGTGTCGGTGTCCATGGGACGGATCGTGCGCAGGTCGATGACCTCAGCCTCGATGCCCTCCTTCGCCAGCTCCTCGGCCGCCTTGAGCGCGTAGGTCATTCCGATGGCGAAAGACACGATGGTCACGTCCTTGCCCTCGCGATGGATGCGCGCCTTGCCGATCGGCACGGTGAAGTCGTCGAGCTTCGGCACCGGGAAGGACTGCCCGTAGAGAATCTCGTTCTCCAGGAACACCACCGGGTTCGGATCGCGGATCGCGCTCTTGAGCAGGCCCTTGGCGTCGGAAGCCGTATAGGGCGCCACGACCTTGAGGCCCGGGATCTGCGAGTACCAGGCCGCAAAGTCCTGACTGTGCTGGGCGGCCACGCGGGCGGCGGCGCCGTTGGGACCGCGGAACACGATGGGCGCGCCGAGCTGGCCACCGGACATGTAGAGGGTCTTGGCGGCCGAGTTGATGATCTGGTCGATCGCCTGCATGGCGAAGTTGAAGGTCATGAACTCGACGACGGGGCGCAGGCCCGTGAAGGCCGCGCCGACGCCGACGCCGGCAAAGCCGTGCTCGGTGATCGGTGTGTCGATCACGCGCTTGGCGCCGAATTCCTGCAACAATCCTTGCGTGACCTTGTAGGCGCCCTGGTATTCGGCCACCTCTTCGCCCATCACGAAGACCTTGTCGTCCTTGCGCATCTCCTCGGCCATGGCGTCGCGAAGGGCCTCACGGACGGTCATGTTGACCAGCTCCGTTCCCTCCGGAATTTCCGCCATCGCATCGTAGGAAGTGCGGCTGGTGATGACCGACGGAGCGGCGGGCTGCGCCACCGGCGTCACGTCCGTGCCCGGGATCGAATCCGGCGACGGCCGGTCGGCCATGCCTTCCCGCTGCATGTCGGGGGTGGGAGCAGGCTGCGCCTCCGGGGCCGAGGCGGCTGGCGCCTTGGCGGAGGAAGTGGCGGCCGATACGTCCTCACCCTGTCCGGCGAGGATCGCGATCGGCGTGTTGACCGCCACGTTGTCCGTGCCGTCGGAGACCAGGATCTTGGCGAGGACGCCTTCGTCGATCGCCTCGACCTCCATGGTCGCCTTGTCGGTCTCGATCTCGGCCAGCACGTCGCCGGGCTTGACCTGATCGCCTTCTTTTTTCAGCCACTTGGCCAGTTTGCCCTGCTCCATGGTGGGCGAGAGGGCAGGCATGAGAATATCGATCGCCATGAAAGACTCGTTTTGATTGTCGCTAAGGCGAAAATGGGGAGCGGCGCTTGCGCACGCCGCTTAGAGAAGGATGTCCGTGTAGAGCTCGGACGGGTCGGGCTCCGGATCGTGCGTGGCGAATTCGGCCGCCTCGTTGACGATCTCGCGCACCTTGCTGTCGATGGCCTTCAGCTCGTCTTCCGACAGCTTCCAGCTCTCCAGCAGACGACGGCGCACCTGCTCGATCGGATCGTACTCCTCGCGCATGCGGGTCACTTCGTCCTTCGTGCGGTACTTCGCCGGATCGGACATGGAGTGGCCGCGATAGCGGTAGGTCTGCATCTCGAGGATGTACGGCCCCTTGCCGGAACGGGCATGTTCGATCGCGCGCTGGCCGGCGGCGTAGACCGCACGGACATCCATGCCGTCGACCTGCTCGCCGGGAATGCCGAAGGACAGTCCGCGCTTCGAGAAATCGACCTGCGCCGACGCGCGGGTCACGGCCGTGCCCATGGCGTAACGGTTGTTCTCGATCACGTAGACGACCGGAAGCTTCCAGAGCGCCGCCATGTTGAAGCTCTCGTAGACCTGGCCCTGGTTGGCCGCGCCGTCGCCGAAATAGGTCAGGCAGACATTGCCGTTCTCGCGGTAATGGTTCGCGAAGGCGATTCCGGTGCCGAGGGACACCTGGGCGCCGACGATGCCGTGGCCGCCATAGAAATGCTTCTCCTTGGAGAACATGTGCATGGAGCCGCCCTTGCCTTTCGACAGGCCGCCGCGGCGTCCCGTCAACTCGGCCATGACGCCCTTGGCGTCCATGCCGCAGGCCAGCATGTGACCGTGATCGCGGTAACCCGTGATCACCTGGTCGCCCTCTTTCGTCGCCATCTGCATGCCGACGACCACGGCCTCCTGGCCGATGTAGAGGTGACAGAAACCGCCGATCAGGCCCATGCCGTACATCTGACCGGACTTCTCCTCGAAGCGCCGGATCAGCAGCATGTCGTTGTAGGACGAAAGGTCCTGGTTCTTGTCGAATTGTGGGATGTTGGGGGCAGCTCCGCGATTGGAGCCTTTACCGGAAGTAGTCTTGTTAGCCGCGCCAGCACCGGCACGGCCCGCCTTGCGGGCAGCAACAGCCATCGGGTCCTCCGAAGGGTTTCCTCGACGAAAGTTGTAGCGCAGACGGAATCGGAAATCGAGAGGCCCAAAAGGTGTTTTGCGCTGCACAATGAAAAGGGCAACTTACTGATTTTACAGATTTATTTTCGATCAACTCGAATTCAGTTAAGCAGAACTTTTAAGTTATTGTTAATTATGGCCCCGTGATGATCACGAGGTCGTTCTTGTGCACACGTCCTAACATTACGCGAGCGCGCTCTTCGAGCAGATCACGGTCGATCTGGTCGCTCCGAAGCAGCGCGATACGGCGCTCCCACTCGGAGCGCTGCGTCTTTAAACTATCGAGTTCCGAGGAAAGTTCGGCGACCTGCGCCTCATATTTCTGCTGAGCCTCGATACCCCGCGCACCGCTATGGGCGTGGTGCACGAAATAGGCCGCCACGCCCGCCGAGATGCCGTAGAGCACCAGGGGGATGAGGAATCGTCTCAATCGTCTGCGGATCACCATGGGGCAGAGTCTTACGCCAGCATGGTTAAGGAGGGGTTAGAGATTGAACACAAGGCCCTGTTTCACGCCTGCGTCCTCACCTACCCGGTGCCGGTGGTCCCGAGCCGGAAGGCACCGCGCTTCGAGCAATCGAGATCGCCCGGACCGTCCCAGCCATGACGTGCGAGAAGGCAAAGAAAAAGCCGCCTCGCGGCGGCTTTCTCACTGCGTTGCTGTCGGCGGAATTCAAGCCAGCGCCTTCAGCGCCGCCCGGCCCGCATACACGGCCTGCGAACCAAGCTCTTCCTCGATGCGGATGAGCTGGTTGTACTTGGCCAGTCTGTCGGAGCGGGCAAGGGAGCCGGTCTTGATCTGTCCGCAGTTCGTCGCCACCGCGAGGTCTGCGATGGTGGAATCTTCCGTCTCGCCCGAGCGGTGGGACATGACGGCCGTGTAGCCGGCGCGGTGGGCCATGTCGACGGCGGCCAGGGTCTCGGTGAGCGAGCCGATCTGGTTCACTTTCACGAGAAGCGAGTTGGCGACGCCCTTTTTGATGCCCTGCGAGAGGCGGTTCACGTTGGTGACGAAGAGATCGTCGCCCACGAGCTGGCACTTCGAGCCGATGAGGTCGGTCACGGCCTTCCAGCCCTCCCAGTCGTCCTCGGACATGCCGTCCTCGATGGTCGCGATGGGATAGGCTGCGACGAGCTTGGCGAGATACTCCGCCTGCTGCTGCGGATTCAGCTTCTCGCCCGTGCCCTCATAGACGTAAGTGCCGTTCTTGAAGAACTCGGTGGCCGCGCAATCGAGGCCGATCACCATGTCCTGACCGGGTTTGTAGCCGGCCTGCTCGATGGACTTCATGATGAAGTCGAGGGCTGCCTCGGCGGACGGCAGGTTCGGGGCGAAGCCGCCCTCGTCGCCCACATTGGTGTTGTGGCCGGCATCCTTCAAAGCCTTCTTGAGGGTGTGGAACACCTCGGCGCCCATGCGCACGGCTTCGGCCAGGGTCGGCGCGCCGACCGGCATGACCATGAATTCCTGGAAATCGATCGGGTTGTCCGCATGAGCACCGCCGTTGATGATGTTCATCATCGGCACCGGCAGGACCCGGGCCTGGGTGCCGCCCACATAGCGGTAGAGGGGCAGGGTCGAGGCCTCGGCGGCCGCCTTGGCGACGGCGAGCGAGACGCCGAGAATGGCGTTCGCGCCGAGGCGTGCCTTGTTCGGCGTACCGTCGAGTTCGATCATGGTCTCGTCGATGGCGACCTGCTCTTCCGCATCCATGCCGCCGATGGCGTCCAGGATCTCGTTGTTGACCGCGTCGACGGCCTTGAGCACGCCCTTGCCGAGATAGACCGACTTGTCGCCGTCACGCAGCTCGACCGCCTCGTGTGCGCCCGTGGAGGCCCCGGAGGGCACGGCGGCGCGGCCCATGGAGCCGTCTTCGAGGGTCACATCCACCTCGACCGTGGGATTCCCCCGGCTGTCGAGGATCTGGCGGGCGAAAACGTCGATAATCGCGGTCATGAGCAGGCTCCTGCTGGCTGAATGCCGCCGTGTCCGTCTCGCCGACGGGTGCGGCCTCTCGTCATGAATTGGCTTATTGACCGAAATGCCCATGTGAGCAAGGACGGCAAGAGCTTTCCCTTTATCAATCCAAGGTCAAATCCAGATGACGGAAACCACCCTCCAGCTCGGCCATGCATCCGCCCTGCCCCAATCGCCCGAGGAAGCGCAGCTCGACCGGGTGCCCAATCCCCATTCCGACACCGATTACCTCGCACGTTTCACCGTGCCGGAATTCACCTCGCTTTGCCCGGTCACGGGCCAGCCGGACTTCGCGATTCTGGTGATCGATTACGTTCCCGGGCCCTGGCTCGTCGAATCCAAGTCGCTCAAGCTCTACATGCACAGCTTCCGCAATCACGGCGCCTTCCATGAGGATTGCACGGTCGCCATCGGCAAGCGCCTCGCGGACCTGCTGGAGCCCCGCTACCTGCGGATCGGCGGCTACTGGTACCCGCGCGGCGGCATCCCGATCGACGTCTTCTGGCAGACCGGCGAGCTGCCGAAGAACCTGTGGCTGCCCGACCAGGGCGTGGCGCCTTATCGCGCCCGCTGACCGGCCGTCTTCGTCAGGACGAGCGAAGCCGTCACGCCGACGCAGACGATGATCAGGGCGGCGATTCCCGTCGCCCCGGTCAGGCCGATTGTACGCAGGCCGAAGCCCATCAGGACGACGCCGAGCGCTTGTCCGCAGAAGAACGAGAAGGCATGAAGCGCGACCGCCGAGGCGCGGGCGCCGGGTGCCACCTCCGTCACCTGAGCCTGGAAGGTGTTGTGGAGCATGTAGAAGCCCAGCCCCATGAGCAGCAGGGCAGCCGCATCGAGCTTCCAGTCGCCGCCGGTTCCAAGCACGAGGAGCGCCGATCCGGCGAAGAGCCCTCCGCCCAGAAGGATCTTGCCGATGCCGAGCCGTCGCAGCATCCAGGCCACGAGAGCGGAATAAACCAGGCCGCCGAGGGCAAAACCGCCGATGGCGAAGCCCGCCTGGGCCGCTCCGCCCCCGCCCCTCTCCTCGAGCAGCGGCGCCACATAAGGAAAGATTCCGAACAGGGCGATAGCCTCGACGAAGACCGAGCCGAAGAGGAACAGCGCGCGCGGATTGGACAGGATAATCTTGTAGCGCAGGATGGCTGCGCGCGGATCGAACCGTCCGCCCGGCAGCGCGCCCCGAAAACCGATGACGGTCGCGGCGAGCGCCAGCGCCATCATGATGGTGGAAAGGCCAAACACGCCGCGCCAGCCGATCCACTCTGCGAGGAGCCCCGCAAGGGATGAGCCTGCAAGCTGTCCGATGATGACGGCCACCAGGTAGCGGCTCAGGGCGATCTGCCGCCGTTCCATCTCGACCCTGTCGCCGATCAGCGCAATGGAAAGCGGCACCGCACCACCCGCAGCGGCGCCCGCAATGATGCGGAGAGTGAACAGCGTCGCCGCATTCGGAGCGAAAAAGGAACAGGCCAAAGCCAGGAAAAGGATCGACAGCGCCACTTTCATGACGCGCTCCTTGCCGAGCGCATCGCCGATGGGCCCCAGTACCGGCTGGATGAAGGCATAAGGCAGGGCGAAGGCAGCCGACAGGAGAGCGATGGTTTGCGGTTCGGAGCCCAGGTCCCGGGCTATGATCCCGACCATCGGCTCGACCGCACGGCCGGAGAAGGTGCTCGCAAAGCCGCTGGTGGCGAGAATAAGGATCAGGTTGCGGGAGGACATGGAGCTCTAACGATTGAGGCCGCGAGGCGGTATTCACTCCTTATCATGGCTCCGCGATCGAGCGAGCGGTAGGGACGCAGACCTGCCCTCCCGAAAAGTCATGAATGTGTGGCCCGATCGTTTGCATCCGAAGAGGCGCGTTAGCGAAAAGAGGTCCCGCCTCTCCACCTCAAACGACTTGCCATTGCCCGAGGATGAAGTCTCAAACGTATAAATCATTCGAAATGGTCCTCGACAGCAAAAGCCCCATTCTCACGTTGCTTCCGTTACTTCGAATCCGGGCGGAGAGTTCAAGGTACCTCGACATGAACTACATCGCCTCGCCCCATACGGCTTGCTAACCTTGTTCGATGAGCGCAGTTTAGGCAAAAGCTTGAAAAGGGGAATTACACCCTGAGGGCCAACTATGGCTTTCTCCAGGGCCGGAGCCGTCACTCGACCGGCAGTGGTCGGTCAGCGGGAGGTGCGCATGGAACAGATCCTCATCAATCTGATTGCGGGCGCAGCGGGAGGCGGGGCAGCCGGTAAAGCCTCTCCGAATTTCGACCTCGGCACAGCTGGAAATTTGATTGCCGGTGCGGTCGGCGGCGGAGTGCTCGGACAAATCCTATCACTTGCCATGCCGGCCATCACTGCATCTTTCGCGAGCGGCAATTTCAGCGTCGGGGGAGTCATCGCCAACCTCGTCAGTGGCGGCGCCGGCGGTGCAATTTTGACCATCCTGATCGGCGCACTCAAGAACAGGGCGGCTTGAAAAGCCTGCTGCTCGAAGAATTCGGCCTTTGCTCCCGCACCAGCCCTTCGCGGCTGCCTCCCTGCGCTTGAGGCTAGAGCATTTTTCGGTGAAGTGGATCCGGCTCACCGTCAAAAAATGTGGCTCAGCAAAGGAGAGAGATGACTTCACGTGAGCGGAATCAGCTCCCGTGCGGTCGGAAGGCCTGCATCCGGCCGGCACTTGACCCGACCTGCGAGTCCTGTCCCACTGTTGCGGTGGCTTCTGCCGCCGAACGCCGACTCAGGTCGATCTGCCCTTCACCAGGGCATCGAACGCCTTGAGCTGCGCGAGCAGCCCTTCCAATTCCTTCAACGGCACCATGTTGGGTCCATCCGACGGTGCCTTGTCCGGGTCCTGGTGTGTCTCGATGAAGACGCCCGCGACACCGACCGCGACGGCGGCGCGCGCGAGCACCGGCACGTATTCCCGCTGGCCGCCGGAGGTCGTGCCCTTGCCACCGGGCTGCTGCACGGAATGGGTGGCGTCGAAGATCACCGGGGCGCCCGTCTCGGCCATGATCGGCAGGGAGCGCATGTCGGAAACGAGCGTGTTGTAGCCGAAGGAGGCGCCACGCTCGGTGAGCATCACGTTCGGGTTGCCCGCCCCCGTCACCTTGGCCGCCACATTGGCCATGTCCCACGGAGCCAGGAACTGCCCCTTCTTCACGTTGACGACCCGGCCCGTCTTCGCCGCAGCGACCAGCAGATCCGTCTGGCGGCAGAGGAAGGCGGGAATCTGCAGGATGTCGACCACCTCGCCCACCGGAGCGCATTGGTCGTTCTCGTGCACGTCGGTGATCACCGGCAGTCCGTAGGTCTCCTTCACCTCGGCGAAGATGGCGAGCGCCTTGTCCAGCCCTATGCCCCGGGCACTCGTGATTGATGTACGGTTCGCCTTGTCAAAGGACGACTTGTAGACGAGGCCCAGGCCCAGCTTTCCCGTGATCTCCTTGAGCGCGGCCGCCATCTCGAGCGCATGCTCGCGGCTTTCCATGGCACAGGGCCCGGCAATGATGCTGAGCGGCAGATGGTTGCCGAAGCGGACATTGCCGGCCTCGACGATGGCGGGGTGCGGTTTGGTATCGGTCATGGGCCGTCTCTATCCTGTCTGCGACACCATGCAAAGCGGCCATGTGCATAGCACCTCTTCTCATGATGGGCGGCGATAAGCGACGACGGGCCTTCCTTAACCAAAAGCCGGAAAGGTCGTTTCCTTCCGACCAAAGGTCGATTTACTTTAGGTGAACTCTAAAACATGCTCCTATGCGCATGGAAAGATTGAGAAAATTTACCTTAAAAACAATCCTGAACCGGATCGTTCAACCATATCGCAGCGCTTGGGGGGCGCTCCTATGTCCGAACACAACAAGGTGCACGAACTCGTGGCTCTCAGGACGGCGCTCGGCTTCACTCAGAGCAAAATGGCCCATGAGATCGATCTGAATCTGCGCGACTACCAGGCCTTCGAATGGGGCGAGAGCGAGATCCCTGATCTCTATCTCAGGGCTATCGAGCGGATCGCCATGCTCTATGCCGTGCGGCACAAGAACCCGATGCTGGTGCCGCCTGCCCTGCGTGCGGAGGCCGTTCAATTCGCCCGCATGGTCGAAGCGAGCATTTGAAGTCGTTTTTCAGAACGTCATCGCCGCCGCATTGATGATTCCGGCGGCGAGGGACGCGGCGCCGAGGAACAGCGCTGCTGCCATTTCGCCCCCGGCGATGCGCTGGGACAGGTTTGGCATGGCGATGCGGACCAGCCAGTAGACGAGAATCTGCACGGCCAGGGCCACCAATCCCCACACCAGGCAATCGACGATGGTCTGAGCGTGGACGATGGCGCTCGCCAGCGGAAGGGCGAAGCCCACGAGGCTGAAACCGAGGGCGGTCGCCGCCGAGATCACGTTCTCACGGATCAGCGCGAACTCGTTGTGCATGGTCGCGAGCGTATACACCGCCAGATAGAGGCCCACGAGGGCGACCGCGAGTACGAAGAAAATCAGGAAGTCGGCCAAGCCCGCCAGAGATGAAGCCACGATTAGTCCCCCACACGATGTTTTTCCATCGTCTAGGGGATCATGGTTAATATTACGTTGGCTCGAACGCGATTGCGACGCCGAAGGCCGCGCTGGCTGGCACGATGAGCCTGCTGCCGATATGCTGATAGGGAATCTCGGCCGCATCCAGCCACTTCGCATGAGCGTGAATGTCCTCGACGCGGATCGCGAAGGCCACGAAGGACGGCTGGTCGAGCTCGGCCTCGACCGAACCGTAGTTCTCGGCCGCGTCGTCGGGCGTGAGCACGTCGATGTGGCTCTCGCTCAACCGGAAGGACAGGTCGTCGCCGTCCGGACTGGCCGGCTCGACGCCCGTGAAAGCGGCCAGGAACGCGCGAAGCCGCTCCGGGGCGGGCGCGGCCAGGGTGACCGAAGCAATCCGGGTCGCCCTGTTGTCGTGACGTTGGAATTGCGGGTTCCAGAAGTTTTCCGGAAAGTGCTGCTGGCACACGAAGAAACCGGCCTTCGGGGCATCCTTGTCCGATGCGAAAGCCAGCGTGAAAGCGACTTTCGTTTCGCTGCCATCAGGCCGTTTTCCGCTGCGCTCGAAATGGAACGGCTCGAACGATCCGATGCCCTTCTGCGAGAACAGAGCCGCGTCCGCCTCGGCATTCGGGCTGTCGAGGACCAGCATGGCGAGGCCCTCGCGGTCCCTCAGATAATCCTCGAGGAAGGCGCCGAAGCTGAAGGCGCTCGCCCGATGCGGCGCGATTGCTGCCCCCTCGCCCACCGAGATCAGCTCGATGAAGGAGCCGGGAAACTGGACGATCCGATTCTCCGTCCCCCAGGGATGGCGGTTGCGGGCCCCGACCTGGAATCCGAGCCGCCGATAGAAATCTCCGGCTCGATCGAGGTCGCGAACGGCAATGACGAGATGGTCGATCCGGCGGGTCATCGGGCTCTTTCCTGTAACGAGAGCATAGACTTAGGCACGAATCCGGATTTGGCCAGGATAGATGCTTCCGATGACCTGAGGAACGCTCGAGCCCAAAATGAAATCACCGGCGCACGGCCGGTGATTTCATAGCAACGGAAACGCTTAGACCAGCCGGCTCTGCTCCACGGCCGCGTGGATGAAGCTCTTGAAGAGCGGATGCGGCTCGAACGGGCGCGACTTCAGCTCCGGGTGGTACTGGACGCCGATGAACCAGGGATGGTCTTCGTATTCCACAATCTCCGGCAGAACGCCGTCCGGCGAGACGCCCGAGAAGCGCAGGCCCTTCTGCTCCAGCTTGTCGCGGTAGGTCATGTTGACCTCGTAACGGTGCCGGTGCCGTTCGGAAATCTCCGTGCCGCCGTAGATGTCGGCCACCTTGCTGCCGGGCTCGAGCGAGGCGTGATAGGCCCCGAGCCGCATGGTGCCGCCGAGATCGCCACCGGAGGCGCGCTTCTCCAGCTCATTGCCGCGCAGCCACTCGGTCATCAGGCCGACGACCGGCTCGGAGGTCGGACCGAACTCCGTGGAGCTGGCATCCTTGATGCCGGCAAGCGAGCGGGCAGCCTCGATGACCGCCATCTGCATGCCGAAGCAGATGCCGAAATACGGCACTTTGCGCTCGCGGGCGAAGCGGGCCGCACGGATCTTGCCCTCGGCGCCACGCTGGCCGAAGCCGCCGGGAACCATGATACCGTGGATCCCTTCGAGGAACGGCGCCGGATCCTCGTGTTCGAAGATCTCGCTCTCGATCCATTCCAGGTTCACCTTCACCTGGTTGGCGATGCCGCCGTGGTGAAGGGCCTCGATCAGGGACTTATAAGCGTCCTTGAGGCCGGTATACTTGCCGACGACGGCGATGGTGACCTCGCCCTCCGGGTTGTGGACACGGCCCGAAATGGTCGTCCAGCGGGAGAGATCCGGCGTCTTGGCGTTGTCGAGCCCGAAGGCCGCCAGGACTTCGCTGTCGAGCCCGGCCTCGTGATAGGCCAGCGGTACGTCGTAGATCGAGCGTGCGTCGCGCGCCTCGATCACCGCCGTCTCGCGCACATTGCAGAACAGGGCGAGCTTGCGCCGCTCGTCCTTCGGGATCTCGCGATCGGTGCGGCAGAGAAGGATGTCGGGCTGGATGCCGATGGAGCGTAGCTCCGCCACCGAATGCTGGGTCGGCTTGGTCTTGAGCTCGCCGGCGGACGGGATGAACGGCAGCAGCGTCAGATGGACGTAGATCGCCTGCCCCCGGTCCAGATCGTTGCCGAGCTGGCGGATAGCCTCGAAGAACGGCAAGCCCTCGATGTCGCCGACCGTGCCGCCGATCTCGACCAGCACGAAATCGAAGCCCTCGTTGCCCGTGAGCACGAAGTCCTTGATGGCGTTGGTGACGTGCGGGATCACCTGGATCGTGGCGCCGAGATAATCGCCGCGCCGCTCTTTGGTGATAATGTCGAGATAGATGCGCCCGGTGGTGATGTTGTCAGCCTTGGTGGCTGGCACGCCGGTGAAGCGCTCGTAATGCCCGAGATCCAGATCGGTTTCAGCGCCGTCGTCGGTCACGAAGACCTCGCCGTGCTGGTAGGGACTCATCGTCCCCGGATCGACGTTGAGATATGGGTCGAGCTTGCGAAGCCGAACCTTGTAGCCGCGTGCTTGGAGAAGCGCTCCCAGGGCCGCCGAAGCCAGACCCTTGCCGAGCGAAGACACCACGCCGCCGGTGATGAATACGTACCGCGTCATGGACCCCTATCCATAAAGATCGGGCGCCGATTCGCAATCGCGAACTGCGTGCCCCGAAACCCATCCACAAAAAGAGAGGGCCGGAGGACCGGCCCTGGTTTTCACTTACTGCTGAGGCGCTGTGGGCGCCGGCGTTGCGGGGGCCGGAGCCGCCGGCTGGTCCCCTTGGAGGCGTTGCAGCTGCTCGAGCACGCTGCCACCCTGCGGAGCCGCCGGAGCCTGCTGGCCCGGAGCGGGAGCCGCCGGCGCGGCGCCATCGAGAATCGAGCGCGGAGCCCGGGTCGTGGTCGCCATGACGGTCAGCGCGATGCTGGTGACGAAGAAGAGGCCCGCCAGGATCGCCGTCGCACGGGTGAGCGCATTGGCCTGCCCGCGACCGGTCATGAAGCCGGACACGCCGCCTCCGCCCCCACCGCCGCCGAGTCCCATGCCGCCGCCTTCGGAGCGCTGCAGGAGAACCACGCCGATCAGGGCGAGCACGATGACCAGATGGACAATGATGAGAACTGTTTGCATCGTTTTCAAAAACCTCAAGCGGCTGCGCACAGGGCGTCAGCCGCTCGCAATCCGTTCGTTGCGGCGGCCTGTAGCATAGGTGGGCGCAGGATCAAAGACCCGCAAGCCGCCTTTTCTCAGTTAGCCGAGATAGGCGCCTGCGATAGCGAGGAAATCGGCCGCCACGAGACTGGCTCCGCCGACCAGAGCGCCGTTGACGTTGTCCACCGCCATGAGCTCGGCTGCATTCGAAGGTTTGACGGAGCCGCCGTAGAGGATCCGGACCTTGGGCGCTTCCGACTTGCCGACGAGGCGGCGCAGTTCGTCACGGATGAGCGCATGCACCTCCGCCACGTCCGCGACGGTCGGCGTCAGCCCGGTGCCGATGGCCCAGACCGGCTCATAGGCGACCACCAGGTTGTGACTGTTCGAATCGACCGGGATAGAGCCCCGCAGCTGCTTGCGGACGACCGCGAGCGTCTTGCCGGCTTCGCGTTCTTCTCGGGTCTCTCCGACGCATACGATAGCCGTCAGGCCCGCCCGGTGGGCAGCCACCGCCTTGGCGCAGACGTCAATGTCCCTCTCCTTGTGGTATTCGCGGCGTTCGGAATGGCCGACGATTACGTAGGTCGCGCCGGCATCGGCCAGCATTTCGGCCGAGAGGTTGCCCGTGAAGGCCCCCGATTCCTTGGCGTGGCAGTCCTGGCCTCCGATGGCGACGCGGGAGCCGACCGATGCATAAGCGAAGAGCGAGAGAAGCGTCGCTGGAGGGCAGACCGCCAGCTCGACCTTGGCCTTCAGACCAGGCGTGTAACCGGCATGGATTTCGGTCAGAACCTTGGCCGAACTCTTCAGCCCATTCATCTTCCAGTTTCCCGCTACCAGCGGGCGCGGCCTATCGACGCTCATTTAAGGCACTCCTGTCACGCTCGATAATTCGGCAGTACAGAGGCTTGAGCCTTCTTTCAACCAGACTTGCCCTTTTCGTAGAGCCCCTGATCGGTTATCGGCAGGTTTAACGAGTTTTTGGAAAACGGGTTCACGATGCTTCGGAACATGCGCAAGGCTGGGCAGACCGTGGTCGGCAAAGCCATCGCCACCATCTTTTTCGGCGCCCTGATCGTCAGCTTCGCCATCTGGGGCATCGGCGACATCTTCCGGGTGACCCCTGCCTCCACGGTGGCAGAGGTCGGTAGCACCAAAATCACGGTCGATCAGGTCCGTACTGCCTACACCAACGAGCTTCAGCGGCTCGGTCGGCAGTTCCGTACGGTCATCAGCCCCGAGCAGGCCCGTGCCTTCGGCATCGACCAGCAGGTGATTTCCAATCTCGTGACCGAAGCCGTGATGGCCGAGCAGGCCAAGAAGATGGGCCTCTCCGTCTCCGACCAGCTCGTCGCTGGCTCGATCATGAACAATCCGGCTTTCAAGGGCGGCGACGGTCAGTTCAACCGCGCCCTCTTCGACCAGGCCCTGCGCAATGCCGGTCTCTCCGAAGCTGGGTTCGTGCAGGAGCAACGCTCCGCCATGGTTCGCCTCCACCTGGCAGAGGCCATCGCCGGCGACGTCAACGTGCCGGTGGCCGCCAAGGAGGCATTCCACCGCTACGGAACCGAGCGCCGTGCGGCCTCCTACCTGCTCCTGACACCAGCCATGGCAGGAGACGTTCCGGCGCCGACCGCCGAACAGCTCCAAACGTTCTTCAACGAGCGCAGGAGCGCCTTCCGGGCGCCTGAATATCGGGCCGTTTCGGCCCTCGCGCTCGACGCTGCCGCTCTCGCCAAGCCCGATTCCGTGTCCGAAGCCGACGCCCGCCAGGTCTATGAGCAGCAGAAGGCGAAGTACGGCACGCCGGAGCGCCGCACGATCCAGCAGATCACCTTCCCGTCGCAGGCGGAGGCCGAGGCTGCGGCCGGCAAGATCAAGGAGGGCACGACGTTCGACGCCATCGCGGCCGAGCGCAACGTCTCCCCGCAGGATCTGGAGCTCGGCACCTTCACCAAGGCCGAGATGCTCGACCAGACCGTGGCGGATGCGGCCTTTGCCCTTGAGCAGAATGCCGTCAGCGCACCGATCACGGGCCGTTTCGGCCCCGTGCTCGTGCGGGTGACGCAGATCCAGCCCGAGGCCGTCCGTCCCTTCGAGGAGGTCGCCGGCGAACTTCGCCAGGAAGTGGCCCAGGAACGCGCCAAGGACCAGATCGAGCGAATTCACGACGAGATCGAGGACTTGCGCGCCGGCGCCAAGCCTCTCGCGGACATCGCCAAGGAAAAGGGCCTGACCCTGGTCCAGATCCCGGCTGTCGACGCCAACGGGCTGGACAAGGCAGGCAACCCGGTCAACCTCCCCGAGAAGGACGCCGTGGTGAAGGCCGCCTTCGCGTCCGACATCGGGGTGGACAACGAACCCCTGCGCACTTCAGCCGGCTATGTCTGGTACGACGTGACCGGCATCGAAGCGTCCCGCGAGAAGAATCTCGACGAGGTCCGCGATCAGGTCGCGACCCAGTGGCGAGAGGACCAGGTGGCGCAGCGTCTGTCGGAAAAGGCGAACGAACTCACAGCGCGGTTGGAAAAGGGCGAGAGCATCGATGCCGTCGCACAATCTGCAGGGGCGCCCGCGCAGAGCGCGACCGACCTTACCCGCAACACGGCGAAGGACGCCCTCACGGCCGAGGCGGTGAACCGGATCTTCGCCGTTCCGGTCAGCAAGACGGGCCACGCCGCGAACGGCACGGATGCCCGCGTTGTGTTCAGCGTCACCTCCGCCACGGTGCCGCCGCTCGTCACAACCACGCAGGCCGCGCAGAACACCGAAAATCAGCTCCGCACCGGCTTCAGCGACGACCTGCTCAACCAGTACATCGCCCAGGTGCGCCAGGATCTCGGCGTCACCATCAACCAGCAGGCGCTGCGCCGGGCAACGGGCGGCGAATCGTAACCCATGACGATCACGCCCGATTTCGAGACGTTCTCAGCGGCCTATGAGGCTGGGGAGGCCGGCGTCCTGCGCGCCACGCTCGTGGGCGATCTGCTCACTCCCGTGGCGGCTTTCCTGAAACTGCGGCATGGCCGCAAAGGGTCTGCCTTCCTGCTCGAATCCGTCGAAGGCGGCGCGACTCGCGGCCGCTTTTCCATGATCGGGCTCGATCCGGACCTCGTCTGGCGCTGCCAGGACGGCATCGCCGCCATGGACCGTCAGGCGCAAAACCGCCTCCAGGAATTCACCGTGGAGGAGGCGCCGCCCCTGGAGAGCCTGCGTGCTCTGATCAAGGAAAGCGCCCTGCCCCTGTCGGACGATCTGCCCCCCATGGCGGCAGGCCTTTTCGGCTATCTGGGCTACGACATGGTTCGGCTCATGGAGCGTTTGCCCGAGCCGAATCCGGACGTGCTGAAAGTCCCGGACGCGATCCTCATCCGGCCCACCGTGATGGTGGTGTTCGATGCCGTGAAGGACGAGATTTCACTCATCACCCCGGTGCGCCCACAGGCAGGGACCTCGGCCAAGGCGGCTTACGAAACGGCGCTCGCGCGCCTGGACGACGTCACGGCGGCCCTCGAGCGCCCGCTTCCCATCGACGACCGCAGCGACCCGACCCAGATCCGCTTCGAGCCGCCGGTTTCGAACACGACGCCGCAGGAATTCGAGGCCATGGTCGCCAGGGCCAAGGACTACATCCGCGCCGGCGACATCTTCCAGGTGGTGCTGTCGCAGCGGTTCGAGTCGGCTTTTCCCCTGCCCGCCTTCGCGCTCTACCGCTCTCTGCGCCGGGTCAATCCGGCGCCGTTCCTGTGCTACCTGGATTTCGAGGATTTCCAGATCGTCTGTTCCTCGCCGGAAATCCTGGTTCGGGTCCGCGACGGCAAGGTCACGATCCGTCCCATCGCCGGTACGCGGCCGCGCGGCGCGACAGCCGCCGAGGACCGGGCCCATGCGGAAAGCCTTCTGGCGGACCATAAGGAACGGGCCGAGCACCTCATGCTCCTCGATCTCGGCCGCAACGATGTGGGGCGCGTGGCCGAGATGGGATCCGTGGAAGTCACCGATTCCTTCTTCCTCGAATATTACAGCCAGGTGATGCACATCGTGTCGAACGTCGAAGGTCGGCTCGACCCGTCCTTCGATTCCCTCGACGCGCTGGTGGCGGGTTTCCCGGCCGGCACGGTCTCGGGGGCGCCGAAGGTGCGCGCCATGCAGATCATCGACGAGCTGGAGAAGGACAAGCGGGGCCCGTACGCGGGCTGCATCGGTTACTTCGGCGCAAATGGCGAGATGGATACCTGCATCGTGCTGCGCACGGCCCTCGTGAAGGATGGACGCATGGCCGTTCAGGCCGGCGCCGGAATCGTGTACGATTCCGACCCGGCCTCCGAGCAGCAGGAATGCATCAACAAGTCGAAGGCCCTGTTCCGTGCCGCCGAGGAGGCGGTGCGCTTCGCGAGCCAGGCGAGGATCGGACAATGAGCCGGGTGACGATGCTTCCCTTGACCGGGAGCTTCGCTTACGCGAACGTCTGCCCGCTATGACCCGCGTTCTCGTCATCGACAATTACGACAGCTTCACCTGGAATCTGGTGCATCTGCTCGGCCCGCTCGCGACCTCCGTCGAGGTGGTGCGCAACGACGCCATCACGCCCGATGAGGTTCTCGCTTCCCGGCCGGATGCCATCGTGCTGTCCCCCGGCCCCTGCACGCCGAACGAGGCCGGGATCTGCCTCGATCTCGTCAGGCGCGCCTCGCCCGAAATCCCGACCTTCGGCGTATGCCTCGGCCTCCAGACCATCGGACAGGTCTTCGGCGGGACCGTTTCACGGGCGCCGCTCCCCATGCACGGCAAGGTGTCCGAGGTGGAGCACACCGGCCAGGCGGTGTTCCGCGGCATCAACGGCCCGTTCAAGGCGACCCGCTACCACTCGCTGATTGTGGACCGGGAGAGCTGCCCGGCTGACCTGCAGGTGACGGCCGAGACGGCGGACGGCCTCGTCATGGGGCTGTCGCACCGCTCCCTGCCGATCCACGGTGTGCAGTTCCATCCCGAAAGCATCCTGTCGGAGCACGGGGTAACGATCATGCGCAATTTCTTCGAACTCGCGGCGGATTGGAATGCCCAGCACCGCGCCGCCGGCGGCGCAGCCGCTCCAGCAGGACATTGAAACCGATGGAATCGTTCAAATCCTACCTCGCCAAGGTCGCCACCGGCGCATCGCTGACGCGCGACGAGGCGCGGGATGCCTTCGACGACCTGCTCTCCGGCGAGGTGACGCCTGCCCAGGGCGGTGCTTTCCTGATGGCTCTGCGGGTTCGCGGCGAGGCGCTCGAGGAAATCGTCGGCGCGGTGACAGCGATGCGCGGCCGGATGCTGCGGGTCAAGGCTCCCGAAAAGGCCATCGACATTGTCGGCACCGGCGGTGATCACAAGGGCAGCTACAACATCTCGACGCTGGCTTCGATCATCGTCGCCTCCTGCGGCGTTCCTGTGGCCAAGCACGGCAACCGGGCGGCCTCCTCGAAATCCGGCACGGCGGATGTCCTGTCGGCCCTGGGGCTGAAGCTCGGTCTCGCCCCGGAGGAGCTGGAACGCTGCCTGGACGAGACGAAGCTCTGCTTCATGTTCGCGCAGACCCACCACGCCGCCATGCGGCACGTGGCTCCGGTGCGCGTCGAGCTCGGAACCCGCACGATCTTCAACCTGCTCGGCCCCCTGGCCAATCCGGCCGGAGCCAAGCGGCAGCTTCTCGGCGTGTTTTCAGAAGCTTGGATCGAGCCGCTCACCCAGGTTCTGAAGGAGCTCGGCTCCCAGAAGGTCTGGACTGTGCATGGCTCGGACGGCCTCGATGAGATGACGACCACCGGTCCGACCTTCGTGGCCGCGCTGGAGAACGGCGCGATCCGCCGCTTCACCGTGACGCCCGAAGAGGTCGGCCTGCCGACCGTGTCGCTCGACGATCTGCGCGGCGGCGACCCGGAGCACAACGCCGCTCAGCTGCGCGCGGTTCTGGACGGCGCCCGCACGCCTTACCGGGACGTGTCCCTGCTCAACGCGGCGGCCGCACTCGTGATCGCCGACGAGGCCGAGAACCTACGCGATGGCCTCGACCGCGCCTCGCGGGCTCTCGACAGCGGCGCCTCCAAGGCGACCCTCGAGCGCCTCGTCGAAGTCTCGAACGCTTGAGCGCCGCCATGGCCGATGTTCTCAGCAAGATCGAAGCCTACAAGCGGCAGGAGATCGCGGCGGCGAAAGCGGCGGTTTCGCAGAGCGAGATCGAGCGCCGCGCCCGCGCCGCCTCCGCGCCGCGCGGCTTCGCGAAAGCCATCGAGCGCCATCTCGCCGAGGGGCGGCCCGCCCTCATCGCCGAGGTGAAGAAGGCAAGCCCGTCGAAGGGCCTGATCCGCCCGGATTTCGACCCGCCGAGCCTGGCGCGCGCCTATGCCGAAGGCGGCGCCACCTGCCTGTCGGTGCTCACGGACGAGCCGTCCTTCCAGGGCAGGCCCGAATATCTGTCCCAGGCACGCGAAGCCTCCGGCCTGCCCGCCCTGCGCAAGGATTTCCTGTTCGAGCCCTATCAGGTCTACGAGGCCCGCGCCTGGGGGGCCGATTGCATCCTCGTCATCATGGCGAGCGTCTCCGACGACGAGGCCCGCGCCCTGATCGACACGGCGCACGATCTCGGCATGGATGTGCTGGTCGAGGTGCACGACCGCGCGGAGCTGGAACGCGCCCTGGCGCTCGGCACGAAACTGGTCGGCATCAACAACCGGAATCTCCGCACCTTCGAGGTGTCGCTTCACGTCAGCGAGGAGCTGGCGCCCCTGATCCCGTCCGACCAGATCGTCGTCGGCGAGAGCGGCATCTTCACCCTGTCGGATATCGAGCGGCTGTCGAAGGTCGATATCCGCACCTTCCTGGTGGGCGAGAGCCTGATGCGGCAGGCCGATGTAGCGGCGGCGACCCGGAGGCTTCTGTTCGGCGAGGCAGCATGACGAAACTCACGCATCTCGATGCAACGGGCCAGGCCAGCATGGTCGACGTCTCGGACAAGAGCGTCACCAGCCGCACGGCGATCGCCGAGGGATGCGTCATCATGCAGGCCGAAACGCTGGACTTGATCCGTCATGGCGAGGCCAAGAAGGGCGACGTCCTGGGCACGGCGCGGCTCGCCGGGATCATGGCGTCCAAGCGCACGCACGAACTCATTCCCCTGTGCCACCCGTTGCTAATTTCGAAGGTGAAGGTCGACTGCACCCTCGACGACACCCTTCCCGGTATCCGCGTGAGCGCCGAGGTGAAGGTGTCGGGCCAGACCGGCGTCGAGATGGAGGCGCTGACCGCCGTCTCCGTCGCCTGCCTGACCATCTACGACATGGTGAAGGCGGCCGATAAAGGGATGCGGATCGAGCATATTCGCCTGCGCCGAAAAAGCGGCGGCCGCTCGGGAGATTTTGAAGCGCCATGAGCCTGATTTCGGTCGAGGATGCTCTCTCCCGCGTTCTGGCGAACGTCGAGAAGCCGGTCGGGATCGAACGCATTCCCCTGGCCGACTGCGCGGGCCGGACGCTGGCGGAGGACGTCAGCGCGCTGCGCGACCAGCCGCCCTTCCCGGCATCCGCCATGGACGGCTATGCGGTGCGCAGCGCCGATTGCTCCGCCATTCCAGCCCATCTGCGGGTCATCGGCGAGAGCGCGGCGGGCAGGCGCTTCACGGGCACGGTCAGTGCCATGGAAGCCGTGCGGATCTTCACCGGAGCCCCCGTTCCCGAAGGGGCTGATGCGGTGGTGCTGCAGGAAGACACGGAACGCTCCGGCGACCAGGTGACGGTGAAGGAAGCGCCCCGCTCCAACCGGCACATCCGCGTGGCCGGGCTCGACTTCCGCTCCGGCGACGTGCTGCTGCAGACAGGCCTTCGTCTCGATTCCCGCCATATCGCGCTCGCGGCCGCCATGGGCCACGGAACGCTGTCCGTCCACCGCAAGCCCCGCGTCGCCATTCTCGCCACGGGCGATGAGCTGGTCCGGGCGGGTGAACCGGTCGGCCCCGACCAGATCACCGCCTCCAGCCTGCCGGCCACGATCCTGATGGTTGAGAAAGCCGGGGCTGAAGCCATCGATCTCGGCATCGCCCGCGACACGCTCGAATCGCTCGACGAGCGCATTCAATTCGCCAAGGACGCGCAAGCCGACATTCTCGTGACCCTGGGCGGCGCGTCCGTGGGCGAGCACGACCTCGTGCAGAAGGCCTTGAGTCGCCACGGCATGGATCTCGGATTCTGGCGCGTGGCGCTGCGGCCCGGAAAGCCGCTCATGCATGGACGCCTCGGACCAACCCTGCTTCTGGGCCTTCCGGGCAATCCGGTCTCCTCCCTCGTCTGCGCCGTCCTGTTCCTGATTCCCGCGATCCGCGCGCTCCTGGGCGACCAGAGGGCCGCCGAAGACCCGGCGGAGGACGCGATTCTGGGCGCGGACCTGCCGGCCAACAGGGAACGCCAGGACTATCTGCGCGCCGCGCTCGCCCTCCAGGATGTGCCCTTGAGCCTCGCCCACGGCACCGAGCGCGTGATGCTTCCCGTCGCGATGCCGCACCTGCTGCAGGATTCTTCCATGCTGAGCATCCTGGAACGGTCCGACGCCCTGCTCGTGCGTCCGCCCCATGCTCCGGCGGCCGTCGCAGGCGAGCCGTGCCGCATCATTCGGCTGGACCGCTTCTGCTGAGGCATCTTTTATGACGCCGCTCGAATACTCAGGCTTGCGGAACACAGCAAGAACGGTTACCTTGTTCTCGATTTGTTTCAGAATCGCCTCCACAGGGGCAGTAAGGGCCAGCCATGCTGACGCGCAAACAGCACGAATTGCTCCGCTTCATTCATGAGCGGCTGCGTGAAACCGGGGTGCCGCCATCCTTCGACGAGATGAAGGATGCGCTCGACCTCAAGTCCAAATCCGGCATCCACCGCCTCATCACGGCGCTCGAAGAACGCGGCTTCATCCGCCGTCTTCCGAATCGCGCCAGAGCGCTGGAGGTGATCCGGCTGCCGGAGAGCACCAGCGGCGCTGGGAGCCAGCGGCGCTTCACGCCGAGCGTGGTCGAGGGTGGTCTCGCCGGCAAGAGCAAGGCCGCGCCCCAACCGGCCGCCGATCCGCGCGACCGGGAAATGTCGATCCCCGTCATGGGCCGGATCGCCGCCGGTGTGCCGATCTCTGCGATCCAGACCCGCAGCCATTCCATCACCCTGTCGGGCGATTTTCTTGCCCAGGGCGATCACTTCGCCCTTGAGGTGCGTGGCGACTCGATGGTGGAAGCCGGCATTCTCGACGGCGACCTCGTGGTGATCCGCCGCCAGGATACGGCCAATACGGGCGATATCATCGTGGCTCTGATCGATGACGAGGAGGCGACCCTGAAGCGCTTCCGCCGTCGCGGTTCCTCCATCGCGCTCGAGGCCGCCAACCAAGCCTACGAGACGCGCGTGCTCGGCCCCGACCGGGTCAAGATCCAGGGCAAGCTCGTCAGTCTGGTTCGCCGGTACTGAAGCCTCGGACCCAAAAGTGGAAATCGGTCTTGCGTGCAGAGATACGCAAGACCGGAACCTCAATGCATCGGGCGTGACGTCGAACTCTCGTCGGATGCATTGAGGTCTTCCTCAGGAAAATCCTGCTCCGGGACAGGCCGCGCGCGACGTGGGATTTCCGGAGCAGACGAAACGTCTGCCCGGTGTACTTCTTTGCCGGCCCACGTTCTGACCTCCCGTCCCTTTCTGACGGAACGCAGTTCGACCGTCTCGGGGTTGAAGCGGATCGTGGTCGCACCGCGCTCCTTCAGATCGTCACCATCCAGGACGAAGGACGCCTTGCATATCGGCGGTGCCTTGAGCCTTGTGACGATCACTGTGGCGCGCCGGCAATCCTCTTCGAAAGCCGTGAAATCCTGGACGAAGGCGACCCATCGTCCTCCTGCCGCAGCGACAACGCAGCCTGCGGCGTCGCACTTCGCCTCCTGCCTGAGGCTTCCGTCATCGGCGTTTCTCGCATCCCCGTCCGCACGCAGCCATTGCTCCGCGACGAAATCGGACGGCCGCCCGACGAGCGCGAGCCGTCCCCCCTTGGCGCGAATGGCCGCCCCTGCCCCGTCCCTGTCGATAAAGACGTCGTAGCGATCCGGTGTCGCGGCGAAGGCCAGCCCGGCCCCGGCCGGCACGAGAGCCATCCACCTCAGGGCGGAAGCCGGCACGGATACGAGGATGAGCCCGAGGCTCAGGAGAACGAGCGCTGCGCCTCCCAATGCCGGCACAACCAGGGTCGAGCCACTGAATCCTCCGACCCAGGCCGAGACGTCGAGCACCTGCGACACGGCCATTCCCATGAACTGCCAGATCGGGCGGTCGAGGCCGAAGGGATAGGCGAGAACGCCGAGAAGGGCGGACGGCATGACGATCAGCGAGACGAGCGGCAGCGCGAGCGCGTTTCCGATCAGGCCGTAGGGATTGAGGCTCTGGAAATGATAGGCCGCGAAGGGTGCCGTCGCGAAGCTCGCCACGAGCGTCGTCGTGACGAGACCGAGCATGGCCGTTCCGATCCACGAGACGCCTCGCGCGACGAAGCCGCCGCGCGCGCCTTCCAGCCTCGGCCGGTGCATCAATGGGACGAGCGCCATCATGGCCGCGACGGCGCCGAAGGACATCTGAAAGCTCGGTCCCAGCAACGCCTCCGGCTCCCGCGCCAGCACGATGAGTGCGGCAATCGACAGGTTTCGGATGCTCAGGGCGGGGCGATCGACGAGGATCGCGCCGAACATTACGAGCGTCATAACGAGCGAACGTTCGGTGGCGACATCGGAGCCTGAGAAGATGCAGTAGATCGTGGCGCCGGCCATGGCCGCGACGGCGGCCATCTTCTTCACCGGCCAGAGCAGAGCGACCCCCGGCGCGAGGGCGAGGAGCGCGCGCACGACCCAGAAGAAAGTGCCTGCCGCCAGCACCATGTGAAGTCCCGAGATCGACACGATGTGGTAGATGCCGGCGGCCCGAAGCACATCATTCGTCGGTTCGGGAATGAGGCCGCGTTTACCGGTCACCAACGCCGCGCCGACGCCTCCGGCCGCTCCTCCGATGGCCGAGGCGATGCGCTCGGTCAGCGCATTGCGCGCCTCGTCGACCCGTGCCGCCAGCCAGAGCGACCAGCCCGGCCTTTGCGGTGAATCGATCCGGCGAACCTGTCCGACCATGGAGCCGACGGCGCCAATTCCCTTGAAGGAGGCGTCGCGGGCGAAGTCGTAGCCGCCGGGCCATGCCGCCTGGGGCGGCGGAAGAAGCCGCGCTGTGCCGGCAATCAGCTGACCGGGGGAGAGCCCCTCGCCGCTGCGGACTGAAACGCGTATGCGCTCAGGCCGCCCCGCATCCGCGACACCCATCATCCCCGTCAGGCGCAGAAGCAGCCGCTTTCCGCCCTCCCGGTCTTCGACGGTCTCGATGAATCCCGTCACGGGTGCGATGACGAGGCGTGTCAGGGCAGGCGCCGCCACGCTGCGGGCACGGATCGCCCCGGCCGAGAAGCCGGCAAGGAGCGCCGCGAGCGCGATCAGGATTGAAAAGACCGTCAGGTGGCGGCGAGAGGCGATCGCGGCAGCGCCGAAAAGCCCAAAGGCGCCCACCGGCGCCCAGAGCGCCGGCTGGCCATCGGCCTGGAAGAACAACACGATGCCGATCCCGAAGAAGATCGCGATCCAGGGGAAAAGCCGGCGCTGCTCGACCTCCAGGGCCATGTTCCGGGACAACCAGGCGCGGCCGTCCGGGAGGCTCCAGATCAGAGGTATGCCTGAGGACAAGGGCAGCGCCACGGCCCGCGCCATGCTGCGCGGGATCCTGCGGGGCTTTGCTTGGTTGTCTTCCATTGGGCTTCGGCTTAACGCGGGTCTCGGCGCATGCTAGAGCATCGAACCCAAAAGTGGATTCCACTTTTGGGATCCATTCGATGCTTATTCTTCAGTCTGGCGCATCGTCGGGCGCGGAAAACCGGGCCCACTTTTCCGCACGATGCGCTAGACGACCGCACGCTCCGGCCCAAACCATCCTGTGGATTGAGTCGGATGACGCTGCGGATGGAAAAGCCGCGCGGCCACATGTTTTTACTCAAGGTTTCCTGCGATGACCGTCGTCACCCGCTTCGCCCCCTCTCCCACCGGCTTCCTGCATATCGGAGGGGGACGCACGGCCCTTTTCAACTGGCTCTATGCCAAGCGGTATGGGGGCAAGATGCTGCTGCGCATCGAAGACACGGACCGGGAACGCTCCACGGACGCCGCCATCGCGGCCATTCTGGACGGCCTGAAATGGCTCGGCCTCGATTGGGACGGGGACGTGGTCTATCAGTTCTCCCGTGCGGCCCGTCACAAGGAGGTCGCCGAGAGCCTTCTCGCCCAGGGCCGCGCCTATTACTGCTATGCGAGCCAGCAGGAGTTGGAGGAGATGCGCGAGACTGCCCGCAAGGAGGGCCGTCCCCTGCGCTATGACGGCCGCTGGCGCGACCGCGACCCGTCAGAGGCTCCCGAGGGCGTCAAGCCCGTCATACGTCTCAAGGCGCCCACTGAGGGCGAGACCGTGGTCGAGGACGAAGTACAGGGCCGCGTGGTGTGGCAGAACAAGGATCTCGACGACCTCGTTCTGCTGCGCTCGGACGGCACGCCCACCTACATGCTCGCCGTCGTGGTCGACGATCACGACATGGGCGTCACGCACGTCATCCGCGGCGACGATCACCTGACCAATGCGGCGCGCCAGACCCAGATCTATCAGGCGCTCGGCTGGGACGTGCCGAAGATGGCTCATATTCCACTCATCCATGGCCCCGACGGAGCCAAGCTATCGAAGCGGCACGGGGCGCTGGGCGTAGAAGCCTATCGCAGCATGGGCTACCTGCCGGAGGCCCTGCGCAATTATCTCGTCCGTCTCGGCTGGAGCCATGGCGACCAGGAGATCTTCTCCACGAAGGAGATGATCGACGTCTTCGATCTCGGCAGCATCGGCCGATCGCCGTCCCGCTTCGACTTCGCCAAGCTGGAGAACCTCAACGGGCATTACATGCGCCAGGCCGACGACGAGCGGCTGGTGCAGGCTCTCGAGGATCTTCTGCCGGAACTCGACAAGGACGAGCATCACCTGGGACGCACCTTCAAGCCCGCCCTGCGGCAGAAGCTGATCGCCGCCATGCCGGGCCTCAAGGAGCGTGCGAAGACCCTCGTGGAACTGCTCGACAGCGCTTACTACCTCTACGCGCAGCGCCCGCTGCACCTGGACGAGAAGGCCGCAAGCCTCATCGCGGACGGCCGGTCGCGCCTTGTGGGTCTTCCCGAAAGACTCGAAGCCGTGTCCGACTGGTCGGCGGCGAGCGTGGAAGCGGTCGTGCGCGAGCACGCCGAGGCCATCGGGGCCAAGCTCGGCCAAGTCGCCCAGCCGCTCCGGGCCGCCCTGACGGGACGCGCCACCTCGCCTGGAATCTTCGACGTGATGGAGGTTCTCGGCAAGGACGAAACCCTGTCGCGCCTGAGCGACCAAACCAAGGATGCGCCTGCTGCATAGCAGGCGTTTCTCGCCTTTAGACGTGCTTGCTCCGTTCCCACGGATAAGCTACCCAAGGCGCCATTAACCTCCCGACCGACCGGCAAACCTCGGTTCCGCAGCCCCGGAGGCCTTCTCCGATCCACCGGTTGCACTAGGTTCTGCCCGGCCTCCTTTTTGAAAGGGCCATGACGCATGAGTTCCAACACCAGCACCGTCACCGTCGACAACAAGTCCGTGGAACTGCCGGTCAAAGAAGGCACCATCGGCCCGAGCGTCATCGACATCTCGAAGCTCTACGCCCAGACCGGGATGTTCACCTACGACCCCGGCTTCACCTCGACGGCCGCGACCGAGTCGAAGATCACCTATATCGACGGCGACAAGGGCATCCTGCTCTACCGCGGCTATCCCATCGACCAGCTGGCCGAGCACGGCGACTTCCTCGAGACCTGCTACCTGCTGCTCTACGGAGAGCTGCCGACCGCCGCCCAGAAGGCTGATTTCGACTATCGCGTCACGCGCCACACCATGGTGCATGACCAGATGAACCGGTTCTTCACCGGCTTCCGCCGCGACGCGCACCCGATGGCGATCATGGTCGCTTCCGTGGGCGCCCTCTCGGCCTTCTATCACGACTCCACCGACATCTCGGATCCGCACCAGCGCATGATCGCGTCGATGCGCATGATCGCCAAGATGCCGACGCTCGCCGCGATGGCCTACAAGTACTCGATCGGCCAGCCCTTCGTGTATCCGCAGAACGAGCTCGACTACACGTCCAACTTCCTGCGCATGTGCTTCGCGGTCCCTGCCGAGGAATACAAGGTCAACCCGGTGCTCTCGCGGGCGCTGGACCGGATCTTCATCCTGCACGCCGATCACGAGCAGAACGCCTCGACCTCGACCGTGCGTCTCGCAGGCTCGTCGGGCGCCAACCCGTTCGCCTGCATCGCGGCCGGCATCGCCTGCCTGTGGGGCCCCGCTCACGGCGGCGCCAACGAAGCAGCCCTGAAGATGCTGGAAGAGATCGGCACGCCCGACCGCATTCCGGAATACATCGCCAAGGCGAAGGACAAGAACGATCCGTTCCGCCTCATGGGCTTCGGCCACCGGGTCTACAAGAACTACGATCCGCGCGCCCGCATCATGCAGAAGACCACCCACGAGGTTCTCAACGAACTCGGCATCAAGGACGACCCGCTCCTCGACGTGGCCGTGGAACTCGAGCAGATCGCCCTCAAGGACGAGTACTTCATCGAGAAGAAGCTCTACCCGAACATCGACTTCTACTCGGGCATCACCCTCAAGGCGATGGGCTTTCCCACCTCCATGTTCACGGTGCTGTTCGCACTGGCCCGCACGGTCGGCTGGATCGCCCAGTGGAGCGAGATGATCGAGGATCCGTCCCAGCGCATCGGCCGTCCGCGCCAGCTCTATACCGGCGAGACGGAACGCGACTACGTGACGGTCGCCCAGCGCGGGTAAATTTCATCCCATGAAATTTGAAAGGCCCCTTTTTGGGGCCTTTTCTTTTGGCAGGTCTTGCTTGGGACAGTTTAAAAATCCGATGACATAGTGTTACTATACCTATCCGATCGGTGTTTCCCATGTCGCCCAACGAATTCCAAGCAGAAAAACAATCGGCACGATATGTAGCGATAGCCTGGGCACTCATATGCATGCTGCTGGCACTAGGGTCCTATACCGCGCAAAGCATGCAAGGATTTCCGGACGGAGGGCTGACCCCTTATGAAAGGCAGACGCTTCGACCGCTGCAGATACTCATCGCAACCTGTTTCATTCAGGGATTCTATTTTCTCTATCTCGGCGTCATGGACAAAGCGGTCACTGCTGCCCGCATGTCGCTCATGATCATCGCTGCGGCACTCGTCGTTGTTGTGCCAATGATGATTATTCCAAGCTGCCCTGATTTGCCGATTTGTAGAGCGGCTTATGAGCGTATCCTGAACACGCGCATGGACCATGGCGAAGGCGGCTAGGCAAAGAAGAGGGCTGATCCCATGCCAGTAGAATCAGCTCTACAGGACGCTTCAAGCCTTACATCCTGCCTCAAGAACCTCTTCTACGATCCTCGCCGCCCGCTCGCTCGGCGCCTCGTCGCCGATCTTCATCAACTCGTCGAGCTTGCTGAACGCCGCGAGCTGTCTTTGATGTTCAGAAGTGTCGCTCAGAAGCGGAAGAAGCGCGTCCGCGAGCTTCTCCGGCGTGCAGTCCCACTGGATGAGTTCGGGAATGACGTTCTCGCCGAGAACCAGGTTGGTCAGCACGATGGACGGGGCCTTGATGAGGTATTTCAGCACTTCCTCGATCTTCGAAACGCGATAGGCCACCACCATCGGCACGCCGGAAAGCCCGAGCTCCAGGGTCACGGTGCCGGAGGCGGCGAGCGCCGCGTCGGCGGCTCGAAAAGCGGCCCATTTGGCTGCCTCGCCTTCGACGATGGTCGGCTTCACGCTCCAGGTTTCGGCCCTTGTCCTGATCTCCTGCGCGACATGCGCCACGGCCGGAATCGTGACCTCGAAGGGGCGCGGCGAGCGTTCCGCCAGGAGGGCCAAAGCCTCGCCGAACGGCTCCATGAGACGGCTTACTTCCGAGCGGCGGCTGCCCGGCAGGACGAGCAGCTTGACCGGCCCCTGATCGCGTTTCTCCCGCTCGCCGG
This sequence comes from Microvirga lotononidis, assembly GCF_034627025.1. Lineage (NCBI taxonomy): Bacteria > Pseudomonadati > Pseudomonadota > Alphaproteobacteria > Hyphomicrobiales > Methylobacteriaceae > Microvirga > Microvirga lotononidis. The sequence goes on from NZ_CP141048.1 coordinate 4,356,961, forward strand.
GAGCAGGCCGGATCTCGCCGAGCCGCTCGATCAGCGGATGACCGACATAGGTTGTCGGCGGACCGCCGAGGCGCCGGTGCGCCTCCGGCTCGAAGGGCAGAAGCGCCAGCAGGTGATCCACATAAGCCCGCATCTTCGGCGCGCGGCCGGGCCTCCAGGCCCAGACGGAGGGGCTGACATAATCGATGATGGGAATGCCCGGCGCCCGATTCCGGACGGCCTTGGCGACCCGGTGGGTAAAATCCGGACTGTCGATGATGACGAGCATGTCGGGCTTCGCCGCGACCACGGCATCGGCCGTGAACCGGATGCGCTTCAGGATCGACGGCAACCGCGCGATCACCGCTGAGAAACCCATCACGGCGATCTCTTCAAGTGGGAACAGGCTCTGCAGGCCTTCGCGCTCCATCGCATGCCCGCCGACGCCGCCGAAGCGCAGGCGCTCCCGCCCGAACCGTGCCTTCAGGGAGCGCATCAGCTTGGCGCCGAGCTGATCGCCCGATTCCTCGCCTGAGACGATCCAGATCGTGAGCGGCTTGTCCTCAGCCAAGGGAATTCTCCATCCAGGGCAGGTCCACGGCCACGAGGAACAGGCCGAGCCTATCGGCCGTGTGCAGGGTCTTCTCCTGCTCCAGCACGAACGTGGAGCCCGCCCCGACGGCGATGCCCGACAGCCCTGCCCTTGCGGCCTCGGTGATGGTGCGGGGGCCGATGGTCGGCATGTCGACCCTCAGGTCCTGGCCGCGCTTGGCGGCCTTGATGAGCACCCCGCCTTCCTCGCGCCGGCGCAGGCCGAACCAGGTCTGGCGCATCTTCATGACGCGCCGGATCATCCGGTCGGTGCCCTCGGGTCCCTCGATCGCCAGAACATGCCGGCGGGCGACGACGGCCCCCTGGCCGATATCGAAAGCCGACAGCGACTTGAGAAGATCGAGCCCCACAGTGATCGCTTCACGATCGTCCGCATTGGGCGAGCGGCTGCCGCTCAGCGACCGGGAAGCGACCAGATCGGGCGCGAGCTCATGGGCGCCGACGACCCGGTGGCCGCGCTCCTCCAGCAGCATCACCGCTCCACGCAGGACCTGATCGTCTCCGCGGGTGATCACCTCCCTCACCTCGTGCATGTTCCGCAGGAGGGAATAGGCGCTCAGAAGCGCGGAGAAGCCGGGACGCCGCACGGCACCGACGAGCGAGACGGCCTGCGGCCGCCATCCCTCCAGGGTGGTCATGATGGTCTTGAGGTCGAGCAGATCGACGGTGGCATGGGCGCGGCGCTGCAGCTCCGCTTCCGCGAAGCCGCGGAAGGCGAGAACGCGCACCTCCTGTCCCGTCCGCTCCAGGTGATCCAAGAGTTGGATGGGAAGTTGCCCGGCCCCGGCGATAATCGCGATCGGGCCTTTGGACATTAGCCTGCCGAGCTGACCGGATCCCGCGGCGTGCAGATGGCGCGATCGCCGCCCTCACGGATGAAGTCGAGGATCTCGTGCACGAAGGGATGCTGGTCGAACTCCCCGGCCACGTCCTCGACCCGCTCGGACAAGGTGCCCTCGTCTGCGAAGAGCAGGCGATACGCGCGACGGATGTCGTGGATCTGCTCACGGGTGAAGCCGCGGCGACGCAGGCCGATGATGTTCAGGCCGGCGAGATGCGCCCGGTTGCCCATGGCCATGCCATAGGGAATGAGATCGTTCTCGAGGCCCGACATGCCGCCCACGAACGCGTGGGAGCCGACGCGCGCGAACTGGATCACGGCGGAGCCGCCGCCGAAGATCACGAAATCGCCCACCGTGACGTGGCCCGCCAGCATCACGTTGTTGGACAGGATGCAATCGTTGCCGACCTTCGTGTCGTGGCCCACATGCGAATTGGCCAGGAAGGCGCAACGGTCGCCGATGATCGTGCGCAGCCCGCCGCCTTCCGTACCGGGGTTCATGGTCACGCCTTCGCGGATCATGCAATCGGCGCCGATCTCGAGGGTCGAGGGCTCGCCCTTGTACTTCAGGTCCTGCGGGATGTGGCCGATGGATGCGAATGGAAAGATTCGCGTCCGAGGGCCGATTTTCGTCCGCCCGGCCAGAGCCACATGGCTCATGAGCTGGCAGCCCTCGCCCAGTTCAACCTCCGGTCCCACCGTGCAGAAGGGACCGATCTTGACGCCCGGGCCGACCTTCGCACCGTCCTCAATGACGGCGGTCGGATGAATCACGGTTTCCATTATTCGAGCACCAGCATGGCACTGACCTCGGCTTCGCAGACGAGGGTGCCGTCCACCTTGGCCTCGCCCTTGTACCACCACATGTTGCGGCGATTGTTCAGCTTCTTCATGTGGAACTCGACCCGGTCTCCGGGCTCCACCGGCCTGCGGAACTTCACCTTGTCGATGGTCATGAAGAATACCTGCTTCGGCTTGGCCTGCTCCGCCATCTTGGCCTTGACGCAGATGGCACCTGCCGTCTGCGCCATGGCCTCGATCAGGAAGACGCCGGGGAAAATCGGCCGAGACGGGAAATGGCCCGTGAATTGTGGCTCATTGAAGGTGACGTTCTTGATGCCGATGCACGAATTGTCGCCGTCGATCTCGATGATCTTGTCGACCAGGAGGAACGGATACCGGTGCGGCAGAAGCTCCAGAATCTCCATGATATCGGCGGTTTGAAGCGTGGTGGGCGCTTCGGACATGACGTGAACTCCAGGCGGTAGTGGATGCCTTCAACAAACGTTATGAAGACGCATCGTCGTCTTTGGCGGAATCGCCCCGGGATGCAAGCTTTTTCAGGGCCGTGATCTCGCGGAACCAGTCGCGCATGGGACGGGCGGGAGTGCCGCCCCACCGGGCGCCGGGCGGGACATCGCCGTTGACGCCGCTCGTCGCCGCGATCTGGGCCCCCATGCCGATCCGCACGTGCCCCTTGACGGCGACCTTGCCGCCGAGGGCCACGTAATCCTCGATGGTGGTCGAGCCGGCAATGCCGACCTGGGCGACGATCACGCAGTGGCGGCCGATCACCACGTTGTGGGCGATCTGCACGAGATTGTCGATCTTCGTCCCTTCGCCGATGACCGTATCGCGACTGGCGCCCCGGTCCACGGTCGAATTCGCTCCGATCTCCACATCGTCCTGGATGATGACCCGCCCGACCTGCGGCACCTTCAGATGCCCTTGCGGTCCCATGGCAAAGCCGAATCCATCCTGTCCGATGCGCACGCCCGGATGAAGGATGACCCGGTTGCCGATGAAGGCGTGGGACACGCTCACATGGGCGGCAATCGAGCAATCGCGGCCGATCTTGACGTGGGCTCCGATCACGGAATGAGCGCCGATCAGGGTCCCTGCCCCGATCTCCGCATAGGGACCGACGACGGCGCCGGGATCGACCCGCGCCCCGTGTTCCAACCGGGCGGATGGATGGACGAAGGAGCCGGGGGAGATTCCGGACGATGCGAAGGAGGATTCCGGCCGCATGGCGGAGGGGAACAGGATCGCGAGCACCTGGGCGAACACCCGATAGGCCTGCGGGGTCACGATGGCGACGGTCTGGGGAGGAACCTTCGCGGCGTAACGCGGGGTCACGAGGCAGGCCCGCGCCCGCGTCGCGGCCAAGGCTCCCACATAGGCCGGATTGTCCATATAGGCGAGATCGCCAGGGCCCGCGCTCTCCAGGGGAGCGACGCCCTTAAGCAAAAACTCCCCGTCGGTACCGTCGGGGAGCGCTGCATTCGCGATCTCCGCCACCTGACGCAATGTCAGCGTCTTGGCTTGCGGAAAGAATTGGGATTCTGTCATGAAAAATAAGTGAGGGCGCCGATCGGCGCCCTCCCCGATTAGAAGCGAGTGCCGCCCGTGAACCGGAAGGCCTGGGTGCGGTCTTCACCGACCCGGGTGCCGTTCGGAAGGAGCCTGCCCTCTTCCTTGGTGAGCGCATAGGCGTAATCGAAGCGGATCGGACCGAGCGGCGAGCTCCACAGCACCGAGGCGCCGACGGAGGAGCGGATCACCTTGCTGTCGAGCACGTTGATGCAGTTCTGCGGTACGGTGGGGTTCTGCACGCAGACGCCGGCATCGGCGGGATCGAGGATGCTGCCGCCATTCAGGGCGAACCGGGTCGGGCCCTCGTAGCCGAACAGGGTACCGGCATCGGCGAAGATCGCGCCCTTCAGGCCAAGCTCACGCGGCAGACCCCAGATCGGGAACTGCATTTCGAGCGAACCGCCGAAATAGGTGGTACCGCCGACCGCGTTCGCACGGCTGTCAAGGCTCGAGATGTCACGCGGACCGATGCCGTTCGGGGCGAAGCCGCGGACCAGCGACGGGCCCATGAAGAAGTGGTCGACGATGCGCAGATTGCCGTTGTCGCCGCCGTCGTTGTTGTTGTCGAAGCCGATGATGTGACCACCCTGGACACGGGCGATACCGACCACGTCCTCGAACAGCTCGCGGTAGTAGCGGGCATCGCCGGTCACGCGGAAGTAACGGGAGTCGCCGCCGAGGCCGGCGAAGTCCGTCTTCACTTCGGCGTAGAAGCCGTTACGCGGGTCGCGGATGTTGTCGAGGGTGTTGTAGTTGAACGTCAAGCCGGCCAGCGACGTGATGGTGTCGCCCTGCGATTGCTTGATGGCCAGGGATGCTTCGCCGTTGCCTTCGCAGAATGCGCGGTTCGGAACTCCATCGGGGTTCAGGACCGTATAGCCCGGGATCGGAGCCGAACAGTCGTTATAGGGCTGCTTGATGTCGTTCGGGATATCCACCGACTGCTGGAAGAGCGAGTAGCGGGCCGTGACGGAGAACTCTTCCGTGATCGGAAGGCCGAGACGCAGCGTACCGCCCGTCACCCGGTTCTCGTAACGAGCATAGCGGGTCTGGTCGCTGAACTTCGAGTACAGGTCGATACCCGCCGCCATCCGGTAGCCGAGGAAATACGGCTCCGTGAACGAGAAGTCGACGCCGTGGGCGCGCTGGCCGAGCTGACCGGCGAGACGGACGAACTGGCCCCGGCCGAGGAAGTTGGTCTCGGTGACCGAGACTTCGCCGATGAAGCCGTCCGCCGTCGAGTAACCACCCGAGATGGCGAACGAGCCGGTGGACTGGTCTTCCACATCCACGTTCACGACCACGCGGTCAGCCGAGGATCCGGGCTCGTTCGAAATGCGAACGCGCTTGAAGTAGCCGAGGTTGTTCAGGCGGCGCTCGGCGCGATCGACCAGAACCTGGTTGTAGGCATCGCCCTCGCCCAGCTCGAACTCGCGACGGATCACGTAGTCGCGGGTACGGCTGTTGCCGCGCACGTTGATGCGCTCGATGTAGATCCGCGGACCTTCCTCGATCACATAGGCGAGGTTGACCGTGCGGGTCGAAGGATCGCGTGTGCCGACCGGGCGCACCTGGGCGAACGGGTTGCCCTGACGGGCCACGTTCGTGGTCAGCGCCTGGACCGACTTCTCGACGGCTTCCGCGTTGTAGGTCGAGCCCTCGGAGGTCGCGATGCCCTTGCGCACGGCCTCGGGGTCCACGCCGGAGAGGCGCGGATCGACGCTCACATTGCCGAAACGGTACTGCTCGCCCTCGTTCACGGTGATCGTGATGACGTAACCGCCGGCATTCGGGTCGAACTGAACGTCGCTGGAAACGAGCTGATAATCGGCATAGCCGTTCTTCAGGTAGTACCGGCGAATGAGATCGAGGTCGTTCGACAGGCGATCCGGATCGTAGACGTCGTTGCTCTTGAGGAAGCTCAGGAGATTCGACTCGCTCGTCTGCATGATGCCGCGCAGGCGGCTGGACGAGACCTGGCTGTTCCCGACGAACCGGATCTCCTTCACGCCGGTCTTGTCACCCTCGTTGATGGTGTAGACCACGTCGACCGTGCCGTTCGGCAGATCGACCAGACGGGGAGTCACCTGGGCGAGACCACGACCCGAGCGGCGGTAGATCTCGAGGATGCGCTGAACGTCGGCATCCACGGCGGCCTGATTGTAGGGCGCACGGCCGCGGGCCTGGAGCTGGTCCTGGATCAGGGCCTTCTCGACGCCCTTGTTACCTTCGATCACGACGCGGTTGACGATAGGTCCCTGCGAGGCCGAAGCACGGCGATTCCCCGGTGCCACCTGCTGCGCGAAGGCGCTCTCCGCGGCAGTAATTCCGGCCATGAGCGCGCTGATCGCGACAATGGCAGTAGTGGCCGGTTTTTTCCGGCGAGGCGTGGTCGTCGACATCATCAACTGGCCCGTTCTTTATATTCTGTCCCTAGCGAGGAGGCCCCGCAGGTTGGAGACGAGTGCCGCCAACCTTATCTGTGTGGACCGCTTGTACAAACTTTCGCCGTCATTGCAAACGGCACATCCACAACAGAGTACCAATTTTTAAATAGCGTGGCGTCCTTGTCACGATCCCCGGGCCAGAAAACTGGTGCCAAGGTGAACAAGATCATTCCAGGTGGCGAACAGCATGAGCATTCCCACCAGGGCAAACCCTATTCTGAAGCCGATTTCCTGGGCTTTTTCGCTCAAAGGACGCCCGCGAACCGCTTCAATGGCATAGAACAGAAGATGGCCGCCATCCAGCAGCGGAATGGGAAATAGGTTAATAAGTCCAATCGAGACCGACATGAACCCGATCAGGCTCACCAGGCTGTAGACCCCTCCCACGTCGAATGCGGTCCCGGAAGCCCTGGCGATTCCGATGGGACCGGAGAGCTGATCGGTCGATTCCCACCCCATGGCGAGGCGGCGGATGAAGTTGAGCGTCCGTTCGACGAGGCTCCAGGTTTCCCCTACGGCCGCCTTGACGGCTCCCCAAGGGGAATAGGTCAGGCGCTTGATCGCCGCGGGATCGCGCGAGGCCTCGACCCCGAGGAGCCCGATGCGCTGCTTGCCGAACGGGCTGGTCCTTTCGACGAGATTCGGTGTTGCCGTTAGGTTAACCGTCTGCCCGTTGCGCTCGACCGTGAACTCGAGCGGCTCACCGGCACTGGAGCTCACGATCAGCTGCATGTCGGCGAAGGTCTGGATCTGCCGGCCGTCGACGGTGAGAATCAGGTCCTTGGGCTGGAAGCCGGCCTTCTCGGCCGCGCTCCCGGGCTGGACCGCCTCGATCCTCGGCTCGAGCACCTGCCGCCCGCTGAAGTAGTTGAAGCCCGCGAAGATGGCGATGGCCAGGATGAAATTGGCGATGGGCCCTGCCGCAACGATAGCGGCGCGCTTGGCAACATTCTGATGGGGAAAACTGATCGAGCGCTCCGCCAGCGGCATGCGGTCGAGCTCTTTCTGGTCCGGGACGCTCGCGGCATTGAGGTCGCCGACGAACTTGACATAGCCGCCCAGGGGAATCGCGCAGATCTTCCAGCGGGTCCCCTTCCTGTCGGTCCACCCGACCAGCTCGCGCCCGAAGCCGATGGAAAAGGCCGTCACCCCGACGCCGCACAGGCGACCGACCCAGAAATGGCCGAACTCGTGGATGAACACGACGACCGTGAGAACCACCAGGAAAGAGATCAGGGTCAGGAACAGGGAGCCTGTCGCACCGCTGATCATCGAAAGAACGTCCATCGTCATCCCTTTCGCGCGCTCTAGGGCCGCGTCGCTTCAGCATAGGTCGGAATGAGCTGCCGTGTCACTTGCCGGGCTTCCTGGTCCATCCCGAGAGCATCTGCCACGGTCGCCGGCGCGGAGATCCGTCTTCCCGAGAACATTGAGCAGACGCGCTCGACGATCTCCGAAATATCATAGAACCTGATATGGCCTGCCATATAGGATTCAACGGCGATCTCATTGGCTGCATTCAGGATGGTGGGCATCGCTCCCCCGGCCCTGAGTGCGGCCTTAGCCAGAGATAGGCACGGAAACCGCTCTTCGTCAGGGCGTTCGAAGCTTAATCGTCCGATCGCGGCAAGATCGAGACGGGGCAGGTCCATGGTGAGGCGCCCCTGATTGCGCAAGGCGTTCGCGATCGGGACCTTCATGTCGGGAAGGGCAAGCCCGGCCGTAACGGCACCGTCGCTCCACTGCACGAGGCCGTGGACGATCGCCTCCGGGTGAACCAGAACGTCGAGCCGCTCCTCCGGGAGATCGAACAGGTGATGCGCCTCGATCAGCTCGAGACCCTTGTTCATCAAGGTGGCCGAGTCGATGTTGATCTTCGACCCCATGGACCAGACCGGGTGAGCCGATGCCTCCTTGGCGCCGGCCGCCGCGATGGCCTCCCTCGTCCAGGAGCGGAAGGGGCCTCCAGAGGCGGTTATAACCGCCTTTTCCACATCCCTCCCCAACCCTGCCGCAAGAGCATGGTCGAGGGCGTTATGCTCGGAATCCACCGGCATGATTTCCACGCCGCGTTGCCGGGCATCGGCCATGAAGGCGGCGCCTGCGCTGACGAGACTTTCCTTGTTGGCGAGGGCAATCCGCCGCCCCGCCTTCAGGGCCGCATGGGTCGGAGCCAGGCCGGCCGTGCCGCTGATGGCGGCGAGAACAATGTCGGCGTCACGCTCGGCCGCATCGAGAACGGCCGATGGCCCCGCCCCGCTGGCGATTCCCGTTCCCGCCAGGGCTTCCCTCAGCGCCTCGCCCCCGCGCTCATCGGCAAGGGCGGCAAAATTGGCGCCGAGTTCGCGGGCCATTTTAGCGAGCGCCGGAGCATCGCGCCCACCGACGACGGCCTCGATGCGGAACTCGTCCCGATGGGCCAGAACGACGTCGGCCGTCGAGCGGCCGATTGAACCGGTGGCTCCGAGAATCGTAAGGGAACGGGTCATCAATGCCTATGGGATGGAGTGAATCGTCGAAAGAACGGCCGCAGCGATCAGGCATACGGCCCAGAAACCATCCAGGCGGTCCATCACGCCGCCATGACCCGGGATAAGATGGCTCGAATCCTTGACGTTGCAATGGCGCTTGAGAGCCGACTCGCCGAGATCTCCGATCTGGCTCGCAACAGAGGCGACGACGGAGATGACCGCCGTGCCGAGGAGTCCGAATGGAAGTCCCAGGCCAAATTTCTGCCCTACCCAGGCGACCAGCACCCCGCCAAGGGCTGCCGCTACGACGCCCCCCATGAACCCGGACCAAGTCTTCTTCGGACTGATGGGCGGACACAATTTCGGTCCGCCGAAGGTCCGGCCCGTGAAATAGGCGGCGATGTCCGTCGCCCACACGACGGCGAACATCCATAGCAGGCCCAGGATGCCGAGTTCGGGATGCTCACGGACGATCGGTGGAACGAGCACGATCGGCAACGCGTAAAGAAATCCCGATGCCGCCCAGATTCTGTTGCCGTTGCCGCGCGCCAGGAGCGTGCCTGCAGCCAGGAAGAGCAGCCCCGCGGCAATGAAGACGCTCAAGCTCGCATTCGCCAGGAAAAGAGCAGTCAGGACAGCGAGGCCGACCGCAAGAACGCCCTGCACCGGCAGGCGCGGCTCCACAGCCGTCATGCGGGTCCATTCGATCATGATGGCGATGCCGGCCGCGAGCCAGAACAGGGCGAAGGGCCACCCGCCCCAATAGGCCGTCAACAGGGCTATGGCGACCATGACCAGAGCCGAAAGAACGCGTGCCGTCAGTTCCTTGGATGGGGCAGGCTTCGAATTGGAAGGCAAGCTTGATCCTTGGTCCGAGACCATCGTCAGCCCGCCCGAACGCTCAGGCCGCCGAACCGGCGGTCGCGCCTGAAATATTCGTCAATGGCGGACCTGAACGCGGTCTCGTCGAAATCCGGCCAGAAACAGGGCAGGAAGACAAACTCGGAATAGGCCGTCTGCCACGTCAGGAAGTTCGATACCCTCTGCTCGCCCGAGGTCCGGATGACCAGATCCGGATCGGGAATATCATGGGTATCAAGGGCTAGCCCGACCGTGGCCATATCGATATCGGCGGGGTCGAGCGTCCCTTCCTTCACCTTGAGGGCAAGAGCCCGCATGGCGCCCACGATCTCCTGGCGCCCGCCGTAATTGAACGCGATAACGAGCGTCAGGCCCGTATTGGACCGGGTGAGATGCTCCGCCTCGTCCAACAGCAGGCGAATGTCGGAGGCCAATCCCTCGCGCTCTCCGATGATCCGGACGCGGATGTTGTTGGCGTGAAGCTCGGCCAGATCGTGCCGGACGAAGCGTTTGAGCAGGCCCATGAGGTAGGAGACCTCGTCGACGGGCCTCCGCCAGTTCTCGGCCGAGAAGCTGTAAACCGTCAGGTACCCGATGCCGAGATCCGTCGCGGTTCGCACCGCACGGCGGATCGCCTCGATCCCCTTCCGATGCCCCTCGAACCGGGGCAGCCCTCTCTGTGCGGCCCAGCGTCCGTTTCCATCCATGATGATGGCAACATGGCTTGGCATCCCCTCGACCGCCTCTCGCTGGGCGAGGATGGGAGCCGTCCGCTTGGCTTCGCCGCTCATATTTCCGTCCCGATGCACGCCTGACGGTCAGACGTGCATGATTTCCTTTTCCTTGGACACCAGAAGCCCGTCGATTTCGGCTACGAACTGATCGGTGGCCTTCTGAACCTGGTCAGCATGACGCTTGCCGTCATCCTCGCTAATCGTGCTGTCCTTCTCAAGCTTCTTGAGCAGATCGAGCCCATCGCGGCGCACGTGGCGAACGGCGATCTTCGCCTCCTCGGCGTATTTATGAGCGACCTTCACCATCTCCTTGCGGCGCTGCTCGTTCATCTCGGGGATGCGGAGGCGGATCACCTGACCCTCCGTCTGCGGATTGAGGCCGAGATCCGACTCCCGGATCGCCTTCTCGACGGCGGCCACCATGCCCCGGTCCCAAACCTGGACGCTCAGAAGGCGCGGTTCCGGAACGTTGATCGTGGCGACCTGGGTAATCGGCATCAGGGAGCCATAGGCGTCGATCTGAATGGGATCGAGAAGGTTCGGGGAGGCGCGCCCGGTGCGAAGGCTAGCCAGGTCGTTCTTGAAAGCGTTGATGGCGCCCTGCATGCGGCGCTTCACATCGGCGAGATCAAAGGTCGTGGCCATCAGATTTTGTCCTTACGCGAACTAGTTAAAACGGGCTTACGCTTCCCAGGGTCCGGCATCAAGGCCCTAGGATCAAGGGGCGACGATCGTCGAGGGCACTTTCCCCTGGAGAAGAGCCGTTACCGAGCTGGGAGCGTGCACCGAACCGACGATGATGGAGAGCTTGCTCTCGCGCGCCAGGGCGAACGCAGCCGTATCCATGACCTTCAGATCCTTGGCGATTGCCTCGTCATGGGTCAGACGGTCGAATCGGATAGCTGAAGGGTCCTTCTTCGGATCGGCCGAGTAGACGCCGTCCACCTGCGTCGCTTTCAGAACCGCGTCGCAGCGGAGCTCGGCGGCACGCAGGACGGCAGCGGTATCGGTCGTGAAAAAGGGGTTGCCGGTACCGCCCGCCAGGACCACGACCTGCCCCTTGTCGAGGTGGTGGAGGGCCGGCTGGCGGGCATAGGTCTCGCAGATTGTCGGCATGGAGACCGCCGACATGGTGCGGGCCGGCACGCCTGCCGCATTGAGGGCGGTCTCGACGGCAAGGGAGTTCATGACCGTTCCGAGCATGCCCATCGAGTCAGCCGTGGGTCGGTCGATCCAGCCGGCGGCGCTCATGCGGGCGCCGCGAATGATGTTGCCGCCGCCGATGACGACGGCAATCTCGAAGCCGGCCCGCGTCGCCTGGGCCAGATCCTCGGCCAGGGAGGACAGGATCTGAGTGTCGAGCCAGTAGCCGTCGGGAGCCATCAAGGCCTCACCGGAAAGCTTCACCAGGATGCGCCGGAACGTTGCCATCATCAGACCTTTCTTTTCGAGACTTCTCATGAAAACGGCGGCTGAAGAGCCGCCGTTTTCCTGGGTTCGATTTAGGCCTTGAGACCGGCCTGGGCGGCCACTTCGGCCGCGAAGTCCGGAGCCTCCTCCTTTTCGATGCCCTCGCCGAGGGCATAGCGGACGAAGGCCTTGAGGGTCACCGGCTTGCCGGCCTTGGACTCGGCTTCCTTGAGGACCTGGGTCACGGTCTTCGAAGGATCGTGAACGAAGGGCTGCTCCAGGAGCGTGACTTCCTTGAAGTAGCTCTTCAGGCCGCTCTCGATGATCTTCTGCATGACATGGTCCGGCTTGCCGGCGTTCTTGTCACGCAGGATCGCGCTTTCGCGCTCGATGGTCGCCTGATCGACGCCGGAGGCATCGAGAGCCACCGGGCTGGTGGCGGCCACGTGCATGGCGATCTGACGGCCGAGCGTGCTGAGCGCATCGACATCGCCCTCGGACTCGAGCGCCACGAGAACGCCGATCTTGCCGAGGCCTTCGCTGACGGCGTTGTGCACGTAGGAGGCGATCACGCCCTTCGATACTTCGAGCTTGGCGATGCGACGCAGGGTCATGTTCTCGCCGATGGTGGCGATGAGCTCCTGCAGGCGGTCCTTCACGGTCGTGGAGGAGCCCGGGAAGCTGGCAGCTTCGAGCGACTCGATGGTGCCGTTGCCCATCAGGCCGATCTTGGCGGCTTCGCGCACGAAGGCCTGGAACTGGTCGTTGCGGGCGACGAAGTCCGTCTCGGAGTTGACTTCGAGGATCGTGGCGGTGTGACCGGAAGACTCGACGGCCACGAGGCCTTCGGCAGCGACGCGACCGGCCTTCTTGGCGGCCTTCGACAGGCCCTTCTTGCGGAGCCAGTCGATCGCGGCCTCCATATCGCCGTTGGTCTCGGCGAGAGCGGCCTTGCAGTCCATCATGCCGGCGCTGGTCGTCTCGCGCAGCTCTTTCACCATCGCAGCGGTAATGTTCGCCATGGCTTTTCCTTTCAAAGGTTCACGCATAGAGGGAGCCCGGCGCTCATGGAACGCCGGGCTCGATCATTCGTTCAAGCGGCGCTGCATCGTGCGGCGCCGTAAGGCTTACGCAGCAGCGGCTTCGATCATCGAGCGGGCCTGGTTGATCCAGCCGTCGCGCTCGAGGCGGCCGTTCAGCTTCAGGTCCTTGTCGAGCTGAGCGACATCGCCCGACTGCATGGCTGCCAGCTGCCAGTAGTGGAAGATACCGGCCTCGTTGAGCTTCTTCTCGAGCTGCGGGCCGACGCCGTTCAGCTTGGTCAGGTCGTCGGGAGCGCCACGGGGAGCCGCCAGACGCTCGAACTGCTCACCTTCATAGGCGGCAACAGCTGTATCGTTCGCCGGAAGCTCCTCGGCCATCGGGTTCTCGGACTCACCGATGTCGATGCCCATTGCGCCGGCGCCACGGGAGATGCCATCGAGTGCGGCACGGGCGATCAGGTCGCAATAGAGCGAGATCGCGCGGCCGGCGTCGTCATTGGCCGGAACCGGGAAGGTGATGCCGTCCGGGTCGCAGTTCGTGTCGACGATGGCAGCCACCGGGATGCCGAGGCGCTTGGCCTCTTGAATCGCCAGCTGCTCCTTGTTGGTATCGATGACGAAGATCAGGTCGGGCGTGCCGCCCATGTCCTTGATGCCGCCGAGAGCGCGCTCAAGCTTTTCCTTCTCACGGGCGAGCATGAGGCGCTCCTTCTTCGTGAGGCCCTGGCCGCCGCCGGCGAGGATCTCGTCGACCTTGCGCAGGCGCTGGATCGAGCCGGAGATCGTCTTCCAGTTGGTCAGCATGCCGCCGAGCCAGCGGGAGTTGACATAGTACTGGGCCGAACGCTTGGCCGCGTCGGCGACCGCATCGGAAGCCTGACGCTTGGTGCCGACGAAAAGCACGCGACCGCCCTTGGCCACCGTGTCGCTGACGGCCTGGAGGGCACGGTGCAGCATCGGAACCGTCTGGGCAAGGTCGATGATGTGGATGTTGTTGCGGGTGCCGAAGATGTACTGCCCCATCTTCGGGTTCCAACGGTGAGCCTGGTGGCCAAAGTGAGCGCCAGCCTCAAGCAGGCTGCGCATCGAGAAATCGGGAAGCGCCATAGTTTTATTCTCCGGTTAAGCCTCCGCGGATCAGTGGACCGGTCCGACCGGCCACCGGGATACCTCATGGACTTATGAGGTTGATTCCGCGTGTGGGATAGGCGCGCATATAGGGGTAAAGGGGCTGGAATGCAAGCCCGACATTACCCGTCCTCGCCTAGGTGAAAGCGGGAATGGCTCAGTTCACGTGGACGTCCACGACCCCCGGCACCGCGCGGAGAGCACCGGCGATCTGGGGGGTGGCCATGTACTTGCCGGGGAGCTTGACTTCGACCTCCCGGTCGCCGTCGTCGAGGATCAGGACGAGGGAAACCTCCCCCTCGCCCCGGGCCTTGAGGCGCTCAAAGACGCTCGTGATCGGCCGCTCGTCGCGCAGGAAGATCCGCATGCTCTTCTGGTGCTTGGCGACGGCCTCGTCCAGGGGCTCGGCCATGCCGATCCGCGCCCTCACCTCTTCGCCTTCGAGACCGGCCTGGAGCATCAGGACCACGGCGGATCCGGGTTCGAGAACGTCGCGCAGGCGCTGGAGCCCCTCGGAGAAGATGATGGCCTCGAACTGTCCGGTCTGATCCGACAGGGTGAGGATGCCCATCTTGTTGCCGGTCTTGGTCCGGCGCTCCTGCCGGTCGAGGATGGTGGCGGCGACGCGCCCCACGGAATTGCCCGCCCTTACAGAACGGCAGAACTCCATCCAGGTCTGGACGCGGAGTTTCTTGAGAAGATCGCCGTATTCGTCGAGCGGATGGCCTGAGAGGAAGAACCCGATGGCGTCGTATTCCCGCTGCAGCCTCTCGGCGGAGGGCCAGGGCTCGTAGGGTCCGATCCGCAGCTGCACGCCGGCCGCGGCGACGCCGCCGAACATGTCCATCATGCCGCCATTGGCCGCCTCATGCGATTGCTGGGCGAGGCTCATCATCGCGTCGATGGATGCGCAAGCCTTCGCGCGGTCCGGCTCCAGTTCGTCGAAGGCGCCGGCCGCGATGAGGTTTTCGAGCGTGCGCTTGTTGATGGCTTTCGGATTGATGCGCCGGGCGAAGTCGGCGAGATCCTTGAAGGGCTCGTCGCCCCTCGCCTCGACCACGGCCTCGATGGCCTGCCGACCAACGCCTTTCACGGCCGCAAGAGCATACAGAATCTGCCCCTTGCCCTCCTGATCGTACTGCACGTCGAAGACGACGCCGGAACGGTTGATCGACGGCGGGATGACCTTGAAGCCGAGGCGTTGAGCCTCGCGTCGGAATTCCGACAGCTTGTCGGTGTTGTCGAGATCGAGGGTCATCGATGCGGCGAGGAACTCGACCGCATGATTGGCTTTCAGATAGGCCGTCTGGAACGCGACCAGCGCGTAGGCTGCCGCGTGGCTCTTGTTGAAGCCGTAATCTGCGAACTTGGCGAGCAGGTCGAAGATCTCGTTCGACTTCCCCTTGTCGAGGCCGCCCTCCTTCGCGCCGGAGACGAAGCGCTCGCGCTGCGCGTCCATCTCGGCCTTGATCTTCTTACCCATGGCGCGGCGCAGAAGGTCGGCGTCGCCGAGCGAGTATCCGGAGAGGACCTTCGCCACCTCCATCACCTGCTCCTGGTACACGATGATACCGAAGGTCTCGCGCAGGATCGGCTCCAGCTTGTCGTGGGGGTACCAGTCCTTCTTGTTGTGCTCGTCCTTGCCGAGCTTGCGTGCGCAATAGACCGGGATGTTCGCCATCGGGCCCGGACGGTAGAGTGCCACGAGGGCGATGATGTCCTCGAAGCGGTCGGTCTCCATCTCGACGAGCGCTTTTCGCATGCCCGCCGATTCCACCTGGAACACGCCGACCGTCTCGCCGCGCCGAAGCATCTCGTAGGTTTTGCGATCGTCGAGCGGCAGAGCCGAAAGGTCGACCTCGATGCCCTTTCGGCGAATGAGATCGACCGCCGTGCGCAGAACGGTAAGAGTCTTGAGGCCCAGAAAGTCGAACTTCACCAGGCCCGCCTGCTCGACCCATTTCATGTTGAACTGGGTCACGCGCATCCCGGTCTTCGGGTCTCGGTAGAGCGGCACCAGTTCCTGGAGGGGACGGTCGCCGATCACCACGCCAGCGGCGTGGGTCGAGGCGTGCCGGTGCAGGCCTTCGAGCTTCTGCGCGATGTCGAGCATTCGCTTGACGACCGGTTCCTCGTCGATGGCCGCCTGCAGCTTCGGCTCGCCCTCGATGGCCTGCGCGAGCGTCACCGGATTGGCCGGGTTCTGCGGCACGAGCTTGGTGAGCTTGTCGACCTGGCCGTAAGGCATTTCGAGCACGCGGCCGACGTCGCGGATCACGCCACGGGCGAGCAGCGTACCGAAGGTGATGATCTGAGCGACCTGCTCCTCGCCGTAGCGCTGCTGCACGTATTCGATGACGCGCTCGCGCCCCTCGACGCAGAAGTCGATATCGAAGTCCGGCATCGAGACGCGTTCCGGGTTGAGGAAGCGCTCGAAGAGCAGAGCAAACCGCAGAGGATCGAGATCGGTGATGGTGAGCGCATAGGCGACGAGCGAGCCCGCACCCGAGCCACGGCCCGGCCCCACCGGAATGTTGTGATCCTTCGCCCACTTGATGAAGTCGGACACGATCAGGAAGTAACCCGGGAACTTCATGTTCCGGATGATGCCGATCTCATAGGCGAGCCGGTCGCGGTAATCCTGCTCGGTCAAGCCCGGCGCGGGACCATGAGCGGCGAGGCGCTTCTCGAGCCCCTCTTCCGCCTGCCGCTTCAGCTCCTCGCCCTCGTCCAGCGCAGCCGCATCGGGACCGGTTCCGAAATTCGGCAGGATGGGCTTGCGGGTTCTCACGCGCGTGGCGCAGCGCATGGCGATCTCGACGCTGGCCTGGAGCGCGTCAGGGAGATCCGCGAACAGCTCCATCATCTGCTGGCGCGTCTTGAAGTGATGCTCCGGCGACAGACGGCGGCGATCCGGATTCGAGACGATCTGCCCTTCGGCGATGGCGAGCAGAGCGTCGTGCGCCTCGTAGTCCTTGGACGACGGGAAGAAGGGTTCGTTTGCCGCCACGATGGGCAGCCCGTTTCGATCCGCCAGCGCGAGCAACTCTCCTTCGATCAGGCGCTGGTCCTCGAGGCTATGGCGCTGGATCTCGACATAGAGCTGGTGGCCGAAGGCGTTCTTCAAGAGATCAAGCCGGGCCTGCGCCAAGTCCTGACGCGCCCCGTTGCGCAGGGCGCAATCGAGGGGCCCCGAGAAACCGCCTGTCAGGGCGATCAGCCCCTCGCTGTGAGCCGAGAGCACCGGCGCCATCACGCGCGGATCCTCGCCCAGAGGCACGCCGAAATAGGCGTGGCTCACGAGACGCATGAGGTTGCGATAACCCTCCTCGTTCTGCGCGAGCAGCACGATGTTCGACGGCTGCGGCACCACGCGGGCAACCGGATCCGGCTCCTCGAAGCAGACGGACAGCTGAACGCCCGCTATGGGCTGGATGCCGGAACCCGCGAGCTTCTCGGAAAACTCCAGGGCACCGAAGAGATTGTTGGTGTCAGTGAGTGCGAGGGCCGGCTGCTTATCCGCCGCGGCGAGTTTGGCCAGTTGCGCGACCTTCAGCGCCCCCTCGAGCAACGAGTACGAGGAATGGACATGCAGATGGACGAAACCGATATCGTGAAGAATGCGCGCCATGAAATTCTACTCAGCAAACGGCACGCATAGTGGCACGATTCTGGTCTAAGGAAGCCTAACCTCCGGCCACAAGGACAATGTTCCTGTGAATCCCGGTGAGTTGTTGTGGATCCCGGTATCAAGCAATGGGAGAAAGGACCAGAGCCCAGATTGCCACGGCAGAGCCGAAGATTGCCAGCGAAGCGATTTCGGCGGTGGTCTCAAGGATGAAGCGAAGCATGGTGTGTTCTCCGTGTTCCCAATATGTTCATCTTTGTTCATTGGATGTTCTGTGTAAAGTGTGTGCAGGGTCCGGAGTTGGGGCGGAGTCAACAAAACCTTAAAATGCGCGGGCGCGCGACTTCACACGCGCTACACACGCTGTTGCAGGCTCAGTTCTGAAGAGAAGCCTTTAAGGCAGCTGGACGATCAGCCCGTCGCGGATCGTCACACGCCGATCCATGCGCGCTGCGAGCTCCAGGTTGTGCGTCGCGATCAGGGCCGCGAGCTTCGATGCGCGCACGATGGCCACGAGCGTCTGGAAGACGCGGTCGGCCGTGTTGGGATCGAGATTCCCGGTCGGCTCGTCGGCGAGCAGCAAACGCGGCGCATTGGCAACCGCGCGGGCGATGGCGACGCGCTGCTGCTCTCCGCCGGAGAGTTCACCGGGGCGGTGATCGAGGCGCTTGCCCAACCCTAAGAATGTCAGAAGCTGGGTCCCGCGATCCTGAGCTTCCGCCTTCGACAGGCCGCGGATGAGCTGCGGGATCACCACGTTCTCGAGGGCCGAGAACTCCGGCAGGAGGTGGTGGAACTGGTAGACGAAACCGAGTTCCTCCCGCCGGATGCGGGTGCGCTCCGGATCGTTCATGGCGGCGGTCTGCTTCGACCCGACGAAGACCTCGCCTCCATCGGGTCTCTCAAGCAATCCCGCGAGGTGTAGCAGGGTCGACTTGCCCGTGCCGGACGGTGCGATGAGCGCCACGATTTCACCCGGCCAGATCGCGAGATCGGCGCCGCGCAGCACTTCGAGGAAGCTGTCCCCTTGCGGATAACGGCGTTCGACCTTGGAGAGATACAGGGCGGGTTGGGCTTGAGTCGGCGACATACTTATCCGTAACGCAACGCTTCAACCGGATCGAGCTTCGCGGCCCGCCAGGAGGGATAGAGGGTCGCCAGAAGCGACAGCACCATCGCCATGATGAGAATGGTCGTGACTTCGGTCGGGTTCACCTCCGCCGGCAGGCGGCTCAGGAAATAAAGCTCCGCCGGAAAGAGGTTGGTGTTGGTCAGCCGGGAAATGACGTCGCGGATCGTCTCGACGTTGAGCGCGAGCAGCAGCCCGAGGCCGAACCCCGCGATGGTGCCGACGACCCCGATCGACGCGCCCGTGATGAGGAAGACCCGCATGATGGCACCTCGGGTCGCCCCCATGGTGCGCAGGATCGCGATATCCTCCGACTTGTCCTTCACGAGCATGATGAGCCCGGAGATGATGTTGAGCGCCGCCACCAGCACGATAAGCGTGAGGATGAGGAACATGACGTTCCGTTCCACCTCGAGCGCTCCGAAGAACGTTCGGTTGCGCTGGCGCCAGTCGGTCATGAGGATCGGGCGTCCCGCCGCCTCGTCGATCGCGACACGGGCCTCGTCGACCCGATCGGCGTTATCGAGATAGACTTCGATGAGCTGCACGTCGTTCTGGCGGTTGAAGTAGTTTTGCGCCTCGGTCAGGGGCATGAACACGAAGGTCGAATCGAACTCCGACATGCCAATCTCGAAGATCGCCTTGACCGGGTACCCCTTCACCCTTGGCGCCGTGCCGAAAGGAGTCGAGGCTCCGCGCGGCGTGATGATTGTAAGGGTATCGCCGGCCTGGAGCGAAAGTGCATCTGCGAGACGACGCCCGATAGCGACTCCCTCGCCGTCCTCGAAGTTCTCGAGCGTACCCTGGCGGATGTTGCCCGCAATATGCTCGATCTTGCGCAGGTCCTCCGCACGAATGCCGCGCACGAGGATACCGCTGCCGTTGTACTGAGATGAGCCGAAGGCCTGCCCCTCCACGAGCGGAATCGCCCGCTTAACCCCCGGCACAGCCGCAATGCGGGCCGCGACCTCCGGGTAGTCGGTGAGCGGGCTCTCGAGAGGCGCCACGAAGATGTGGCCGTTGATGCCGACGATCTTGTCGAGCAACTCCTTGCGGAAGCCGTTCATGACCGAAAGCACCACGATCAACGTGGCCACACCGAGCATGATGCCGAGGAAGGAGAAGCCCGCAATGACCGAGACGAAGCCCTCCCGCCGCCGCGTGCGCAGGTAGCGCCCGGCAAGCATCCACTCGAAGAGCGAAAACGGCCTCGTGCCCGTCCGGATCGTCCTGGCTTCTCTTTCCTTGGCCATAAGCGCCTATTTACGAATCGTAAGCCGAGCGACCACGTCGTCGAGCGCAAGATGCTCGCGATCTCCGGTGGCGCGATTCTTCAACTCCACCTTGCCTTCGGCAAGCCCCTTCGGTCCGACCAGGATCTGCCACGGGACGCCGATGAGATCGGCGGTGGCGAACTTGCCGCCGGGACGCTCGTCCCGGTCGTCATAGAGAACATCGCGGCCCGCAGCTCCCAGCTCGCGATAGAGCCGCTCCGATGCGGCGTCGGTTGCCGCGTCTCCGATCTTCAGGTTCAGGACCGCCACGTCGAAGGGAGCGACCGCTTCCGGCCAGATGATCCCATTCTCGTCATGGCTCGCCTCGATGATGGCCGCGATGAGGCGGCTCGGGCCGATGCCGTAGGAGCCCATATGGACAGGCTTCTCCTGCCCGTCGGGCCCCATGACCTTCGCGCCCATGGGCTCGGAATACTTGGTGCCGAAGTAGAAGATGTGTCCGACCTCGATGCCGCGGGCGGACATCTTCTTGTCCTCCGAGACGGCGTTGAACGCAGCCTCGTCGTGCATCTCGGACGTGGCAGCATAAAGCGACGTCCACTTGTCGACGGTGCTCTGAAGGCCGGCAACGTCATCGAAATTCGTATCGGCCGGGGGAATGTCGAAGTTCAGGTAATCCGCGTGGCAGAAGACCTCGCTTTCACCCGTGGAAGCCAGGATGATGAACTCGTGGCTCAAATTCCCACCGATAGGACCGGTGTCGGCGCGCATAGGGATCGCCTTCAGTCCCATGCGGGAGAAGGTGCGAAGATAGGCCACGAACATCTTGTTGTAGGAATGCACGGCGCCGGCCTGGTCCAGATCGAAGGAATAGGCGTCCTTCATCAGGAACTCGCGTGAGCGCATGACGCCGAAGCGCGGGCGCACCTCGTCGCGGAATTTCCACTGGATATGGTAAAGGTTCAGCGGCAGATCCTTGTAGGAGCGCACATAGCCGCGGAAGATCTCCGTCACCATCTCCTCGTTCGTCGGGCCGAAGAGCATGTCGCGGTCATGCCGGTCCTGGATGCGCAGCATCTCCTTGCCATAGGCATCATAGCGGCCGGATTCCCGCCACAGGTCCGCCGACTGGATCGTGGGCATGAGAAGCTCGATCGCGCCGGAACGGTTCTGCTCCTCGCGGACGATGGCATTGACCTTGTTGAGCACCTTCAAGCCGAGCGGCAGCCAGGCATAGATCCCCGCCGCTTCCTGGCGGATCATGCCGGCGCGCAGCATCAGGCGGTGAGACACGATCTCCGCCTCTTTCGGCGTCTCACGGAGAATGGGGAGGAAGTAGCGGCTCAAACGCATAGGGCGCCTTTGGGTCTCGATCGAATATGGAAATAGGTAGCGACTCGCTTCCAGCACACAACACAGGCGCCGGCCAAAAGACAAGCTGTCATCGCCTGAACGGGCCTGCGGCGAGATGGATTAGACCAAAGATCAATACAAGAAATGCCGAAAAATGCATCAGGGCCTGCCTACAAAAGGTGACACCGGGGAACAAGGTGACTATAAACGAAACCCTAACGTCTTGGACCTTCAAAGGTCTGAGGCTACGGTCCGAGTTTCGGGAGGAACAAGGTCCCCAAGCGCCAGGAGGCGCTGGTCTGAGAAAGCCAGGGATCAAAAATTGCCAAAAGGCAGTTTAGGCAAGGCGAAAGCCTTGCTTTTCTTTTTTGTCTCCCCGCTTCTGCTTTCGTTCAGAGCCCTGCCAGGGGAAAGACTGCGGCGGCGATGACCAGAACGACGGATGCTACCAGCGTCGTCCAGATCGCTTTTTCACGCAGGGCCGGGAGCGCCGGCGCCCCGGGCTCGCTCCCGTGGACGACCTCGCCCGTTTCAGCTTGGCTGCGGATGCCGAAGGGCAGGACGGCGAAGAGCAGGACCCACCAAATCACGAAGTAAAGCGCCAAGCCTCCACTCACCCGGAGGCCAAAAGCGCCGACGCTGATGGCGACTGCGATCGCCGAGATGATCACCACGATGGCAATCGTCGACCAGAACGATCCCGCTAGGTTTTTTACAACGCTTATCAACACCTTATCCTCAGGCTTGCTCGAGCTCGATGAGGGTGCCGTTGAAATCCTTGGGATGCAGGAAAAGCACAGGCTTTCCATGGGCTCCGATCCGCGGCTCCATGGACCCGAGCACCCTTGCCCCGGAATTCACAAGCCGGTCCCTCGCTGCGAGGATATCATCCACCTCATAGCAGATATGGTGCATACCGCCGTCCGGATTCCTCTCCAGGAAACGGGCGACGGGCGATTCTCCTCCCAAGGGCTCCAGCAATTCGATCTTCGTGTTGGGCAGGGTGATGAACACGACCGTGACGCCATGCTCCTCCAATGCCTCCGGTGCCGAGACCTGGGCCCCTAGCGTCTTGCGGTACATCTCGGCAGCGGCCGCGATATCGGGCACCGCAATGGCGACATGGTTCAGACGTCCGATCATCGGATCTTCCCTATTCAGGCCTCACGCCTCGATGACGAGGACGTGGCACGCCGGCTTCTTGCCCCATTCCTGGTTCACCGCCGCGCGGACCGCCCGATGTACGGCGTTCTCCACCGCATCCGGATCCCGCCGCTTGGCCTTCGGCAAGCTGTCGAGCAGATCGCCCACCGTGTCGGCAATGATGTCCGTCAGGTCACGCCCCTCCCGATTCTTGTCGGGCAGGCCCATCGCGTCGATCACTGGGTCGCCGACGAGTTCGCCGCGGTCATCGATGGCGATGGCCACGGTGACGATCCCGGCGAAGGCCAGCTTGCGGCGCTCCGGCAGAGCTCGCTCGCCTGCCCCGATGACGATATTGCCGTCGCGGTAAAGCCGGCCCGCCGGAACATTGTCGACGATTTCGGCCGGACCGGGTGCAAGGCGCACCAGGGTCCCGTTCTTCGCGCGGACCACCTCGGGCACCCCTTGGGCGCGGGCGAATTTCGCGTGCTCGCTCAGGTGCAATGGCTCGCCATGGGCCGGAATAGCGATGCGCGGCCGGGTCCAGCGGTACATCTGCTCCAGCTCGCCACGGCGCGGATGGCCGGAGACGTGAACAAGTTCCGTGCGGTCGGTGATGACCTCGATGCCCTGCTCGATCAGACTGTTGATGATCGACCCGACCGCCTTCTCGTTGCCTGGGATGGCGCGCGAGGAAAAGATGACCCGGTCCCCTGATGATAGCGCGATATCCGGATGCTCGTCCTGAGCGATCCGGGCAAGCGCCGCGCGGGGTTCGCCCTGGGAGCCCGTCAGGATCGCGACGATCTTGTCGCGAGGAATGTAGCCGAAATTCTCCGTGGAGCGGAACTCGGGCAGGCCCTCGAGATAGCCGCATTCCTTCGCCACGTCGACGACCCTGTCCATGGCACGTCCGACGACCACCACATCGCGGCCGCACTCGCGAGCGGCTTCCGCGATCGACCGGATGCGGGCAACGTTCGACGCAAATGTCGTGACAGCCACGCGGTACGGCGAATCCTTGATCAGCTGAGCCAGATTCCGGGCAACATCGGATTCGCTCGGGCTCGTGCCTTCACGGACCACGTTGGTGGAATCGCAGACGAGCGCCAGCACCCCCTCGTCGCCCAAGGCCCGGAAGGCCTCCTCGGACGTGAGGCTTCCGAGATAGGGCGTATTGTCGAGCTTCCAGTCGCCCGTATGAACCACGAGGCCCTGCGGAGTGCGGATCGCGAGGGCATTCGATTCCGGGATCGAGTGGGCGACGGGAACATACTCGATGTCGAATGGACCGAGCTTCAGGCGCTGCCCAGGCACGATCTCGTTGAGATCGACCTTCGGCGCGTCGGCTTCGGAAAGACGGCGTGTTTCCAAAAGACCGATGGCGAACTTGGTCGCGTAGACCGGGGCCCGGAGCCTCGGCCACATCTCGACGAGCGCGCCGATATGATCCTCGTGGGCATGGGTGATGAAGATCCCCAGCAGGTTGTGGCGTTCTTCCTCGATGAAGCGAAGATCGGGATAAACGAGGTCGATGCCAGGCAGGTTCTCCTCACCGCCGAAGCCCATGCCGCAATCGACCAGAATCCACTGCCGTTCCGCCTCGGGCCCAAAACCGTAGAGCGCGGCGTTCATGCCGATTTCGCCGAGCCCTCCAAGAGGGAGAAAGACCAATTCATCCTGGTTGGAAGCCATCAAATCAAAACCTTTTCGAGCCCGCATCAGGCTTGGCTATATCGTGCAGCAAATTGGGAAAATAAAGGTCGCCTGCATCAATGAGTTCCGAGCCGTCCGGGCTTTTCAACTGCAAGCGTCCGAACCTGTCGAGACCGTCGAAGGTTCCCTTCTTCTCGCCCGAGGGCAAGCGGAGCGTCACCTCCTGCCCGAGTCCGGCGGCACGCTCCAGCCAGAGCCGACGTATGGCGCCGAAGGGATCCGACGCATTCATCCTCGACGATGTGCGCCATGCCGAGAACGTCCGCGCGAAGGCGGAGGACAAGGCACGGAGAACCTCGCCTCTCTCCAGATCTGGCTTGACGGCTTGCAGCGTGGTCGCAGGGTATGGTGTGCCTGTGGGGGCGAAAGTCACGTTGACCCCGAAGCCGATCACGATGGCGAGCGGGCCGTTAGGCTGAAGACGGTGCCCCTCCAGCAGGAGGCCGGACAGCTTGGCACCATCGAGCAGCAGATCGTTCGGCCACTTCAACGACAGGCGCGGCGCGCCTATCCCGGTCACAGCCTCGACGGCCTCGTGCAACGCGAGCCCGGCGACGAAACCGAGCTGCGGAGCGGCGGGCATGTCGCAGGGATCGATCAGAAGCAGGCTGGCATAGAGGTTGCCCGGAGGCGACGACCATTGCCGACCATGCCGCCCCCTGCCCGCGAGTTGCTCGGCGGCGGTGATCCAGAGCTGCCCTGGATCACCGGCCCGTGCAGCCTGGAGGGCGTCGTCGTTCGTCGAGCCCGTCGCCTCGAGCGAGAGGAGCCGATAGCCGGCGGCCTCGGTCTCAGGCGACAGATGCACGATCAGAACAAGGAGCGCGCTGCGGCGCCCGCTGCGTTGACGATGGGAGCCGGCACCAGCCAGAACAGCAGCACGACGGCGCTCGACACCGCGAGAACGAAGCTCACGCCCGGAGACATGCGCTCGAACCGCTCGACCGGCGCATCGAAGTACATGACCTTCACGATGCGCAGGTAGTAATAAGCGCCGACCACGCTCGTCACGACGCCGATCACGGCCAGCGCCACCAGGTTGGCCTGGATCGCGGCGGCGAAGACGTAGAACTTGGCGAAGAAGCCTGCCAGGGGCGGAATGCCGGCCAGCGAGAACATCATCATCGCCAGGCAGAACGCCAGGGCCGGATGGGTGCGGGCGAGACCCGAGAGGTCGTCGATCGACTCGAACATCACGTTGCCTCGGCGCATGCCGAGAATGACCGCGAAGGTGCCGAGCGTCATGGCCAGGTAGATCGCCATGTAGATGACGACGCCCTGGATGCCCTCGGGCGTGCCGGCGGCAAGGCCGATCAACGCGTAACCCACGTTGCCGATGGAGGAATACGCCATCAGGCGCTTGAGGTTACGCTGGCCGATGGCCGCGAAGGAGCCGAGCGCCATCGAGGCGATCGAGATGAAGACGATGATCTGCTGCCACTGGACCAGGATGCCCGGGAAGCAATCGATGAAGACGCGGGTGGCCATCGCCATGCCGGCCATCTTGGGAGCCGCGGCGAAGAAGGCCGTCACGGGCGTGGGCGAACCTTCGTAGACGTCCGGCGTCCACATGTGGAACGGCACGGCAGAGATCTTGAAGGCGATGCCGGCGGTAACGAAGACGAGGCCGACGATGGCACCGATGCCCACGTTGCCCTGCAGAACCGTGGCGATGACCGGGAAGGACACGCTGCCTGCGAAGCCGTAGACCAGCGAAGCGCCGTAGAGCAGCATGCCCGAGGAGAGCGCGCCGAGCACGAAGTACTTCAGGCCGGCCTCGGTCGAGCGCGCATTGTCACGGTCGAAGGCCGCGATCACATAGGACGAGAGGCTGAGCAGCTCGAGGCCGAGATAGAGGGCGATCAGATCATTGGCCGAAATGACCATCATCATGCCGATGGTCGAGAGGATGATCAGGATCGGGTATTCGAAGCGATAGATCCCTTCGCGGCGCATATAGTCCAGGGAGAGAATGATGCCTCCGGCCGAGGCCAGGAGCGTCAGCGCCTTCATGAACTTGGCGAAGCCGTCGATCACGAAGGAGCCGGCCATGGTCTCGACCCGCTCGCCGGGCAACATCAGAACCGCCACGAAGGTGACGGCGAGAAGCGCCAGCGCGATGATGCTCATGCCGTAACCGGGACGCTCGCCGCGGAAGGCGCCGAACAGAACCAGGACGAGGACGCCGACTGCCATGAGGATCTCTGGCAGCATCGGACCGAAAGCTGGAATGGTGAGGGCGGGATTCATCGGAACCTCAGTGTGCGGCGACAGCGGCCGTTTTCACGGTGGCGAGCGCAGCCTGGACGCTGGTCATGAGCGCATCCGTCGGAGCCGCGAAGGCATCGAGGATCGGGCCGGGCTGCACGCCGTAATAGATGATGAGCAGGATGAGCGGCGCGAAGGTGATGATCTCGCGACGGTTCAGGTCCTTGATGCCCTGGAGAGCCGGCTTGTCGAGCGGTCCGTAGACCACGCGCCTATACAGCCAGAGCGCATAGGCAGCCGAGAGGATCACGCCGCTCGTGGCGAAGAAGGCGACCCAGGTGTTGGACCGGAAGGCTCCCATAAGCGTCAGGAACTCGCCGATGAAGCCGGAGGTGCCGGGCAGCGCCACGTTCGCCATGGTCAGGATGAGGAAGACCACCGCATAGAGCGGCATCCGGTTCACCAGCCCGCCATAGGCCTTGATCTCGCGGGTGTGCATCCGGTCGTAGATCACGCCGACGCACAGGAAGAGCGCGCCCGACACGAGACCGTGGGAGATCATGGTGAACATGGCCCCCTGGATGCCCTGCTCGTTCATGCTGAACAGGCCCATGGTCACGAAGCCCATATGCGCCACTGAGGAATAGGCGATGAGCTTCTTGATGTCCTCCTGCATCAGGGCGACCAGCGAGGTGTAGATGATCGCGATGACGGACAGGGCATAGACCAGCGGGGCGAAATAGAGCGACGCGTCCGGGAACATGGGAAGCGACACTCGGACGAAGCCGTAGCCGCCCATCTTCAGGAGGACGCCTGCCAGAATCACCGAGCCTGCAGTCGGCGCCTCCACGTGCGCGTCCGGAAGCCAGGTATGGACCGGCCACATGGGCATCTTCACCGCGAAGGAGGCAAAGAACGCCAGCCAGAGCCAGATCTGCAGGTTCGACGCGAACTTGTAGGCTAGCAGCGTCGGAATGTCGGTCGTGCCGGCGGTCCAGTACATGGCCATGATGGCCAGCAGCATCAGGACGGAGCCGAGCAGCGTGTACAGGAAGAACTTGAAGCTCGCGTAGATGCGCCGCTTGCCGCCCCAGATGCCGATGATGAGGAACATCGGGATGAGGCCCGCCTCGAAGAACAGGTAGAACAGCACGAGGTCGAGCGCGCAGAAGACGCCGATCATCGTCGTTTCGAGCACGAGGAAGGCGACGAAGTATTCCTTCACACGGGTTTCGATCGAATCCCACGAAGCCAGGATGCAGAACGGCATCAGGAACGTGGTGAGCAGGACGAGCGGCATGGAGAAGCCGTCGACGCCCAGCTTGAAGCGGATCGTATCGGTGAGCCAGGCATGGCTTTCCACCAGCTGGAACGACGCCGAGGTGATGTCGAAACGGGCCCAGGCCACGAGCGACAGAAGGAAGGTCGCAATCGTCGTGGCAAGGGCGGCCCAGCGCGCGTTCGAACGAGCAGCCTCGCTGTCGCCGCGCAGGGTCAGGATGAAGGCCGCTCCGACGAGAGGAAGGATGAGAAGGCCGGAGAGGATGCCGAAGCCGAGCATTAGTGGGCTCCCCTGAAGAGATAGAAGGTCACGAGAGCGGCAACGCCGATCAGCATCGCGAAGGCATAGTGGTAGACGTAGCCGGTCTGAACCCGCACCACGCCGCGCGTCACGTCGAGTACGCGGGCGGAGATGCCGTCAGGCCCGAGCCCGTCGATGATCCGCTGGTCGCCCGTGCGCCAGAAGAAGCGCCCGATGGCCATGGCGGGCCGCACGAAGATCGCATCGTACAGCTCGTCGAAGTACCACTTGTTCAGGAGGAAGCGGTACAGGATCGGGTGATCGGCCGCGAGCTTCGCCGGCTGCTTGTTGTCGATGATGTACATGTACACAGCGACGAGGAAGCCGAGGATCATCATGATCGTGGGCAGCAGCGGCACCCATCCCGGGAGATGGTGCATCGTCTCCAGGATCTCGTTCTCCGGACGGGTGAACAGAGCCCCCTTCCAGAATTCCTGGTAGCCCTCGCCGATGAAGGCGCCATGGAAGACGAAGCCGGCCACAACCGCCCCGATGGCGAGCACAAGGAGCGGCAGCAGCATCACGAGCGGGCTCTCGTGCGGCATGTGCGAGCCGTGATGGCCATGCTCGTGCTGGGCATGGGTCGCAGGTTCCACATCCCGGTTGTGATCGTCATGCTCCACGCCCTCATGATCATGCGGCGCATGGGCATGATGGTCGTGGTGTCCCCAGCGTGCGCTGCCCTCGAAGGTCAGGAAGAACAGACGCCAGGAGTAGAACGACGTCATGAAGGCCGCCACGACCGTTGCCAGGAAGGCGAAGGAGCCCGCCGACGAATGGGCCGCATAGGCCGCCTCGATGATCGCGTCCTTGGAGTAGTAGCCTGCCGTGAACGGGAAGCCGGTAAGGGCCAGCGTACCGATCGCCATCATCGCCGTGGTGAACGGGATGTAGCGGCGGAGCGCTCCCATGTGCCGGATATCCTGCTCATGGTGCATGGCGTGGATGACCGAGCCGGCGCCAAGGAACAGCAGAGCCTTGAAGAAGGCGTGCGTGAACAGGTGGAATACGCCGGCCCCGTATGCGCCGACGCCAAGGCCGACGAACATGTAGCCGAGCTGCGAGCAGGTCGAATAGGCGATGACCCGCTTGATGTCGTTCTGAACGAGGCCGACCGTCGCAGCGAAGAAGGCCGTGATGCCGCCGATCACGGTGACGACCGTGAGCGCCGCAGGAGCGTACTCGAAGACGGGCGACAGGCGGGCCACCATGAACACGCCGGCCGTCACCATGGTGGCGGCATGGATGAGCGCGGAAACCGGGGTCGGGCCTTCCATCGCGTCCGGAAGCCAGGTGTGCAGCAGGAACTGCGCCGACTTACCCATCGCACCCATGAAGAGCAGCAGGCAGGCGATGGTCAGGGCGTGCCATTCGATCCCGAGAAAATGGAACTTGGCGTCGGCGAACTCGGCCACGCGCGGGAAGATCTGGTCGAAGGTGACGCCGTTGAACAGGACGAAGATCGTGAAGATGCCGAGCAGGAACCCGAAATCGCCGACGCGGTTGACGATGAAGGCCTTCATGGCCGCCGCATTTGCCGAGTCCTTCTGGTACCAGAAACCGATCAGCAGGTAGCTCGCGAGGCCCACGCCTTCCCAGCCGAAGAACATCTGGACGAGGTTGTCCGCGGTCACCAGCATGAGCATGGCGAAGGTGAAGAGCGACAGGTAGGCGAAGAAGCGCGGACGGTGCGGGTCCTCGTGCATGTAGCCGATGGAATACAGGTGCACGAGCGCCGACACCGTGTTGACCACCACCAGCATCATGGCCGTCAGCGTGTCGATCCGGAACGCCCAATCGACCTGGAGGTCGCCCACGGACATCCACTGGGCGATCTGCACGCGGATCATCGGCTCATCGCCGAAGCCCACATGGATGAAGGACACCCACGAGAGAACCGCCGCCACGAACAGAAGGGCCGTGGTCACGATCTCGCTCGGACGGGCGCCGAGGACGCGTCCGAAGATGCCTGCGATGAGGAAGCCGACGAGCGGCAGGAAGACGATTGCGTGATACATGTTCGATTACTTCGCCAGTCCGATCGGGCTCACGGCCGAGGCATGATCTTGTTCAGAAAACCGGTTGCCACTTTTCTGAATCATGCCTAGCCCCTCAACCTGTTGACGTCCTCGACCGCGATGGTGCCGCGGTTGCGGAAGAAGACCACCAGAATGGCAAGGCCGATAGCCGCCTCCGCCGCCGCGACCGTGAGGATCAGCATGGCGAAGATTTGGCCGACGATGTCGTTCAGGTGGGTCGAGAAGGCGACCATGTTGATGTTCACGGCGAGCAGGATCAGCTCGACGGACATCAGGATGACGATCACGTTCTTCCGGTTGATGAAGATGCCGAAGACCCCGAGCGTGAAGAGCACGGCGGCGACGGTGAGATAATGACCCAGTCCGATAACCATTGCGTGCCTCCTTAGATGCCCTGGCGGAAGGGAACCTTCCGCACCTCGACGGCGGTTTCCTGCGTCCGGGCGTTCTGCTTGGAAATATCCTGGCGCCGCACGCCGACACGCTCGCGCAGGGTCAGCACGATGGCGCCGATCATCGCAACCAGCAGGATCAGGCCGGCGGCCTGGAAGAAATAGAAGTACCGGGTGTAGAGCACCTGGCCGAGGGCCTCGGTGTTGGTCATGACCTCGGGCGACGGGATCGGAACGGCCGGCGAGCGGACGAGGCCCGGATCGATCGAATAGGCGCCGACGACCAGGATCAGCTCGAGCAGGAAGATCACGCCGATCACTCCGCCGATGGGCAGGTATTGCAGGAAGCCCTGGCGGAGCGCCGCGAAGTCCACGTCGAGCATCATCACGACGAAGAGGAACAGCACCGCGACCGCGCCCACATAGACGATGACCAGGATCATCGCCAGGAACTCGGCTCCCATCATCAGGAAGAGGCCTGCCGCATTGACGAAGGCCAGAATGAGAAACAGCACCGACTGAACGGGATTGCGGGAGGCAATCACCATGAAGCCGGAGGCGATCGTGATCGTCGCGAACAGATAGAAGAAGGCGGCGGTAACCGTCATGTTCAGCTTAAGCCGCCCGAGGCGGCCCCTTCCGACGTGGCTCCGGAGAATCCGGCGGCCTGTCTATAAAATCCGAATCCGACGGGCACAACCCGCCGGACCTGCTTGCCCCCTGCCCTGTCGGGCAGAAAGCCCGGAGCTGACCTGCTTCGCAGGATCAGCTCCAACTCCTTGTCCGCATTTTCCGAGGCGAACCGGGATCCGCTTCACCGGAAAAATGCTTCACTTACCGGTAGGGTGCCGTCTTCGCGATGTTGCGCGCGATTTCCCGCTCCCAGCGCTCCCCGTTCTCGAGAAGCTTGGCCTTGTCGTAATAGAGCTCCTCGCGGGTCTCCACGGAGAACTCGAAGTTCGGGCCTTCTACGATGGCGTCAACCGGGCAGGCCTCCTGGCACATGCCGCAATAGATGCACTTCACCATGTCGATGTCGTAGCGCGTCGTCCGGCGGGTGCCGTCGTTGCGCCGGGGGCCGGCTT
This sequence comes from Microvirga lotononidis, assembly GCF_034627025.1. Lineage (NCBI taxonomy): Bacteria > Pseudomonadati > Pseudomonadota > Alphaproteobacteria > Hyphomicrobiales > Methylobacteriaceae > Microvirga > Microvirga lotononidis. The sequence goes on from NZ_CP141048.1 coordinate 4,388,373, forward strand.
CGATGGTGATGGCCTGGGCCGGGCAGATGGCCTCGCAGAGCTTGCACGCGATGCAGCGCTCTTCCCCGTTGGGGTAGCGGCGCAGGGCGTGCTCGCCGCGGAAGCGAGGTCCGCGATGGCCCATTTCGAAGGGGTAGTTGAGCGTGGCCTTCGGCTTGAAGAAGTACTTCACCGTCAGGACGAAGCCCGAGATGAACTCCTTCAGCAGGAGGGACTGGGCAATGCGGTCGAGCTGCATGGCCGATCTCCTTTAGCGGACGCCCGGCGCATTGCCGGTCGCCATCAGGACAGCCGCCACGATGACGACCATCGCCAGGGAGAGCGGCAGGAAGACCTTCCAGCCGAGGCGCATGAGCTGATCGTAGCGGTAGCGTGGCACCAGGGCTTTCACCATGGCGATGAGGATGAACAGGAAGCTTGCCTTGAGCACGAACCAGATCACGCCGGGCACCCAGGTGAAGGGCGCGAACGGGATCGGCGACAGCCACCCGCCGAGGAACAGGATCGTGCCGAGCGCGCACATGGTCATGATGGCCACGTACTCGCCGAGCATGAAGAGCAGGTACGGCGTGGAGGAATATTCCACCATGTAGCCGGCCACGAGCTCGGATTCGGCTTCCGGAAGGTCGAAGGGAGGACGGTTCGTCTCGGCCATGGCCGAAATGAAGAACACCACGAACATCGGGAAGAGCGGCAGCCAGTACCAGCCGAGTATGCCCAGGCGGGTGTTCTGCGACTCGACGATGGCCGAGAGGTTCAGCGTTCCCGCGCACATGAGCACCGTCACGATGACGAAGCCGATGGAAACCTCGTAGGACACCATCTGGGCGGCGGAGCGCAGGGCTCCGAGGAACGGGTACTTCGAGTTCGACGCCCAGCCGCCCATAATGACGCCGTAGACGCCGAGCGACGAGATCGCGAAGATGTAGAGAATGCCCACGTTGATGTCGGCGATCGCCCAGCCCGCGTTGAGCGGAATGACCGCCCAGGCGGCGAGCGACAGGGTGCACATCACCAGGGGGGCCAGCAGGAACATGCCCTTGTTGGCCGGGGCCGGGATGACCGGCTCCTTCAGGACGAACTTCAAGAGGTCGGCGAAGGACTGGAGCAGGCCCCAGGGACCGACCACGTTCGGGCCGCGGCGAAGCTGGACCGCCGCCCAGACCTTGCGGTCGGCATAGAGTGCATAGGCGATGAAGATGAGAAGCGCCACCAGCATGAGCAGGCTCTTGCCCAGCATGATCGCGACTGCGAGGAGGATATCTCCAAATTCCATGATCCGTTCCTCTTACTCAGCCGCCTCGAGCTTCAGCTCACGGGCGAGCGCGGAGCACTCGGCCATGACGCCGGAGGCGCGGGCAATCGGGTTCGTCAGATAGAAGTCCTTCACCGGGCTCACGAACGGCTCGCGTCCGGGAGCGCCGCCGATCCCCGCCAAGGCCTGGACGGCCGCGAAGCCGTCGGCCGGCTGGACCATGTCGATGGCCGCGAAGTGCGGGTAATGGGCATAGAGCTTGGCCCGGAGCGCATTCAGCGAGTCGAAGGGCAGACGGTGGCCCAGCACGTCCGAAAGGGCGCGCAGGATGGCCCAGTCCTCGCGGGCCTCGCCGGGTGCGAAGGCCGCCCGGTTGGCAAGCTGGACCCGTCCTTCCGTGTTCACGTAGGTGCCGGACTTCTCCGTGTAGGTCGCTCCGGGCAGGATCACGTCGGCGCGGTGTGCGCCGCGGTCGCCGTGGGTGCCCTGGTAGATCACGAAGGCCCCGGGGGCGATGTCGATCTCGTCGGCGCCGAGGTTGAACAGCACGTCCACTTCGCCCTGCGCCATGGTCCGCGAATCGAGGCCCCACTCGCCCGGCACGAGGCCGAGGTCGAGCGCGCCGACGCGGGAAGCGGCGGTGTGCAGCACCGAGAAGCCGTTCCAGCCGTCCTTCACGGCGCCAACGTCGCGAGCGAGCTGCGCCACAGCCGAGAGAACGGCCAGACCATCCGGACGCGAGAGAGCGCCTTGCCCGACGATGATCAGCGGACGCTCGGCGGCACGCAGCTTCTCGATGAAGCTGTGGCGGCCGCCGGTCAGTTCGGCCAGCGTCTCGGGGCCGGCGCCGAGATAGTCGTAGGGATAGGTCAGGTCGGCATGCTCGCCGATCAGGGCGATCGGCGGCGGAGCCATGCGCCAGCGCTTGCGGATGCGCACATTGACGAGCGAAGCCTCGATGCGCGGGTTCGCCCCGACGATCAGGATCGCGTCCGCATCCTCGATGCCCGCGATCGTGGTGTTGAAGAGGTAGGAGCCGCGCCCGTAGACGGGCGTCAGCACGGTGCCGTCCTGGCGAGCATCGATGTTTGTGACGCCGAGGCTCTCCATAAGGAGCTTCAGGGCATACATCTCCTCGACGGCAGCGAGATCGCCCACGATGGCGCCGATGCGCTTCGGATCGGCGCCCTTCACGCGGACGGCGATGGTCGCGAAGGCCTCCTGCCAGGTGGCGGGGCGAAGGCGGCCGTTCTCGCGTACGAAGGGCCGGTCGAGACGCTGCAGGCGCAGGCCGTCCACGATCTGGCGGGTCTTGTCCGTGATCCACTCCTCGTTCACCGCCTCGTTCACGCGCGGCAGGACGCGCATGACCTCGCGGCCACGGGAATCGACGCGGATCGACGAGCCGACCGCGTCCATCACGTCGATGGAATCGGTCTTGGTGAGCTCCCAGGGACGGAAATGGAAGGCTTCCGGCTTGTGGGTGAGCGCGCCGACCGGGCAGAGGTCCGCCACGTTGGCCTGCAGCTCGGAGCCCAGGGCCCGCTCGAGATAGCTCGTGATCTCCATGTCCTCGCCGCGCCAGATGGCGCCGAGATCCGGCACGCCGGCCACTTCGGCGGAGAAGCGCACGCAGCGGGTGCAGTGGATGCACCGGTTCATGGAGGTGCGCACCAACGGGCCGAGATACTTGTCGGTCACCGCGCGCTTGTTCTCATGATAGCGGCTGGTGTCGACGCCGTAGGCCATGGCCTGGTCCTGGAGGTCGCACTGGCCGCCCTGGTCGCAGATCGGGCAGTCGAGCGGGTGGTTGATGAGGAGGAACTCCATCACCCCTTCCCGCGCCTTCTTCACGGTCGGCGACTTGGTCGAGATTTCCGGCGGCTCGCCGTTCGGGCCCGGACGGCAGTCGCGCACGCCCCAGGCGCAGGACGCCACCGGCTTCGGCGCGCCCTTCACCTCGACGAGGCACATGCGGCAATTGCCGGCGATCGAGAGCCGCTCGTGGTAGCAGAAGCGCGGAATTTCCGCCCCCGCCGCTTCGGCGGCCTGGAGCAGGGTGTATTCCGCGGGGACGTCGACCTCGACGCCATCAACGATGATTTTCGCCATCTTCAATCTCACTCCGCCGCGATCAGGACGGATTCGGAATGCGGGTTTGCCGCGTAATCGTCGATCCGCTTCTCGATCTCGTGACGGAAGTGCCGGATCAGGCCCTGAACCGGCCAAGCCGCCGCGTCGCCGAGCGCGCAGATGGTGTGGCCTTCGATCTGGGTCGAGACTTCGAGGAGCATGTCGATCTCGCGCTTCTGGGCGCGGCCTTCGGCCATGCGGGTGAGCACGCGCCACATCCAGCCCGTGCCTTCGCGGCAAGGCGTGCACTGGCCGCAGCTCTCGTGCTTGTAGAAGTACGAGATGCGGGCAATCGCCCGGACGATATCGGTCGACTTGTCCATGACGATCACGGCCGCGGTGCCGAGACCGGATTTCAGGTTCCGCAGCGTGTCGAAATCCATGTAGGCGTCGGCAATCTCGTGCGCCGGAACGATCGGCACGGACGAGCCGCCTGGGATCACGCCGAGAAGGTTGTCCCAGCCGCCCCGAATGCCGCCGCAATGGCGGTCGATCAGCTCGCGGAAGGTGAGGCCCATGGCCTCTTCCACGTTGCAGGGCTTGTTGACGTGGCCCGACACGCAGAACAGCTTGGTGCCCACGTTGTTCGGCCGGCCGATGCCGGAGAACCAGGCCGCGCCGCGGCGCAGGATCGTTCCGGCGACCGCGATGGACTCGACGTTGTTCACGGTCGTCGGGCAGCCGTAGAGGCCCATATTGGCCGGGAACGGCGGCTTCAGGCGCGGCATGCCCTTCTTGCCCTCCATGCTCTCGATGAGAGCCGTCTCTTCGCCGCAGATGTAAGCGCCTGCGCCGTGGTGGACGTAGAGGTCGAACGGATAGCCGTGGATGTTGTCCTTGCCGATGAGCTTGGCCTCGTACGCCTCGTCCACCGCCCGCTGGAGCGCATGGCGCTCGGCCACGTACTCGCCGCGGATGTAGATGTAGGCCGCATGGGCTCCCATGGCGAAGGATGCGATGAGGCAGCCCTCGACGAGGAGATGCGGATCATTCCGCATGATCTCGCGGTCCTTACAGGTGCCCGGCTCGGACTCGTCGGCGTTCACGACCAGATAATGCGGACGGCCGTCCGACTGCTTGGGCATGAAGGACCATTTCAGGCCCGTGGGGAAGCCGGCGCCGCCGCGACCGCGCAGGCCCGACGCCTTCATCTCGTTGACGATCCAGTCGCGGCCCTGTTCGAGCAGGAACTTCGTTCCGTCCCAGGCGCCGCGCATTTTCGCGGCCTTGAGGTCCGGCGAGTGGAAGCCGTAGAGATTGGTGAAGATACGATCTTTGTCCTGAAGCATTCCCGATCACTCCATCAGGACGACTTGTTGTCTTTGTCGACGATCACGCCCGGCTTGCTCTCGCTGCCGTCGCGACGGGTCTCCGCCTGTGCCGGCGGCGTCCCTGCGGAAGGCGTCGTTGGGCTCGCAGGCACGGCTTCACCCTTCTTCTTGGGCGAAGCCACATAGGACTTGCCGCTCTGCGGGGCCGGCTGGACACCCGCCTCCTTGGGCTCGACCTTGGTCGCTTTCGAGGTATCCGCGGCTTCCTTCTGGTCCGCCGTGCTGATCGGCTTCTCGCCTTCTTTGGCGCGCTTGGCCGGCGTATCGGCGGCATCGCTCTCGATGGGGCGTCCGGCCGTCGGCTTTGCAGCCTTGGCTTCCTGCGGGACGCTCGCCATCGCGGCGGCAGCCTCGCCGGTTTCCGTGGCCTTAGCCTGCTCCTCGAAACGCTTGCGCCAGGCGCCGACGACGGAGCCGTCGTAGAGAGCCGGGTCCTGAAGGGTGTTCACGGCCTCGAAGGGCTCAGAGCGGTTGCGGCCGATCTGGGATCCGACCTTCACGGGGCGCCCGGCTGCGAGATCGTCAAGCAACTTCTCGAAGTTCTCGGTGGTGAGATCCTCGTAATAGTCGTCGTTGATCTGCACCATGGGCGCATTCGAGCAGGCCCCCAGGCACTCGACTTCGAGCCAGGAAAACGTGCCGTCCGCCGTCACGTGGTTCTGGTCGCCGACGCGGCGCTCCAGCACCTTCCTGATGTCGCCCGCACCGCGCAGCACGCACGGCGTGGTGCCGCAGAACTGGATGAAATATTTTCCAACCGGCTCCAGGTTGAACATCGTGTAGAAGGTCGCCACCTCCATCACGCGGATCACCGGCATGTCGAGCCTGGCCGCGACGGCCTCGATGGCCTTGCGAGGCAGCCAGCCGCCGGCCTGATCCTGAGCCTTGGTCAGGAGGGCGATCACGGCCGAAGCCTGCCGGCCTGGCGGATATTTGGCGATTTCCTTTTCCGCAAAAGCTTCGGTCTCGGCGGAGAGAACGAAGCTCTCGGGCTGCATGTTTTCAGGCGCGAGCTTACGAACGGCCATACACTCTTCTCCTCATCGCCATGGCCGGGCAGAAGCCCGGCCAATCGCGACTTGAAATTGTCCAGCACGCCTTGAAAGAGCGTGGATATCCGCCCCGGATCCGGGGCGGCTCTTGTTAGCGGTCGACCTCGCCGAACACGATGTCGATAGAGCCCAGGATGCCCGCGACGTCGGCCAGCATGTGGCCGCGGCACATGAAATCCATGCCCTGAAGATGAGCGAATCCCGGAGCGCGAATCTTGCAGCGGTAAGGCTTATTCGTTCCGTCCGACACGAGATAGACGCCGAACTCGCCCTTCGGGGCTTCCACGGCGGCATAGACCTCGCCCGCCGGGACGTGGAAGCCTTCCGTGTAGAGCTTGAAGTGGTGAATCAGCGCTTCCATCGAGCGCTTCATGTCCTTGCGTGACGGCGGAGCAACCTTGCCGTCGAGGGTCGCCACCGGCCCCTGCCCGTCGGGCGCCCGCAGCTTGGTAAGGCACTGGCGCATGATCCGTACGGACTGGCGCATCTCCTCCATGCGGATGACCTGACGATCGTAGTTGTCGCCGTTCTTGCCCACGGGGATGTCGAATTCCATCTCCTCGTAGCACTCGTAAGGCTGCGCCTTGCGCAGGTCCCAGGCAACGCCGCAACTGCGGATGATCGAGCCGGAGAAGCCCCAGCGGAAGCAGTCGTCCAGCGTGAGGACGCCGATGTCGACGTTACGCTGCTTGAAGATCCGGTTGCCGATGACGAGGGTGTCGAGGTCGTCGAGCACCTGCAGGAACGGGTCGCAGAAGGCCTCGATGTCGTCGATCAGCTCAGGCTGGATGTCCATGTTCACGCCACCGGGGCGGAAATAGTTGGCATGCATCCGCGAGCCGGAGATCCTCTCGTAGAAGATCATCAGCTTCTCGCGCTCCTCGAAGCCCCAGAGAGGCGGCGTGAGCGCGCCGACGTCCATGGCCTGCGTGGTCACGTTGAGGAGGTGGGAGAGGAGCCGGCCGATTTCCGAGAACAGGACGCGGATCAGTTGAGCACGCCGAGGCACCTCGATGCCGAGCAGCTTCTCGGTCGCCAGACAGAAGGCATGCTCCTGGTTCATCGGCGCGACATAGTCGAGCCGGTCGAAATAGGGATTCGCCTGAACGTACGTCTTGTACTCGATCAGCTTCTCGGTGCCGCGGTGCAGCAGGCCGATATGCGGATCGACACGTTCGACCACCTCGCCGTCCAGCTCCAGCACGAGGCGCAGCACGCCGTGCGCCGCCGGGTGCTGCGGGCCGAAGTTGATGGTGAAGTTGCGGATATTATGCTCGCCCATGGGTCGCCTCTCCGCTCCTTATGCCTTGGCCTTCTCGTCGCCGGGCAGCACGTAGTCGGTGCCTTCCCAGGGCGAGAGGAAATCGAAGTTGCGGAATTCCTGGTTGAGCTTCACCGGCTCGTAGACCACGCGGCCCTGTCCGTCGTCGTAACGGACCTCGACGTAGCCGGTGAGCGGGAAGTCCTTGCGGAGCGGATGTCCCTCGAACCCGTAATCGGTCAGGATCCGGCGCAGGTCCGGATGCCCGGAGAACAGGATCCCATAGAGGTCATAGGCCTCGCGCTCGAACCAGTTCGCCGCGGGCCAGAGACCGACGAGCGAGGGAACGGGAGTGACCTCGTCCGTCTCGACCTTCAGGCGGATCCGCCGGTTATGATGGGGCGCGAGGAAGTGATAGACCACGTCGAAGCGCTTCTCGCGGGCCGGGTAATCGGCACCGCAGATATCGATGAAGCAGACGAACCGGCACTGCGGATCGTCCCGCAGGAAGGTCGCCACCCGGACGATGTCCTCGCGGCGGGCGACGATCGTCAGCTCGTCGAAGGCGATAGCCCGGCTCTCGATCGCCTCACCGAGGGACGAGGCGATATGATCGCTCAGGGCTTGGAGATCAGCACTCATGCAACGACCTTTGCTCAGCGCTCGATGGTGCCGGTCCGGCGGATCTTCTTCTGCAGAAGCAGCACTCCATACAGGAGCGCCTCGGCCGTCGGCGGGCAGCCCGGCACGTAGATGTCGACCGGCACGATCCGGTCGCAGCCACGAACCACGGAATAGGAATAGTGATAATAACCGCCGCCATTGGCACATGAGCCCATGGAGATGACGTAGCGCGGCTCCGGCATCTGGTCATAGACCTTGCGGAGGGCGGGAGCCATCTTGTTGGTGAGCGTCCCGGCCACGATCATCACGTCGGACTGACGCGGGGAGGCGCGCGGCGCGAAGCCGAACCGCTCGACGTCGTAGCGCGGCATGGACATCTGCATCATCTCGACGGCGCAGCACGCTAGGCCGAAGGTCATCCACATGAGCGAGCCGGTGCGCGCCCAGGTGATGAGGTCCTCGGTCGAGGTCACGAGGAAGCCCTTATCGGACAACTCTTCGTTGATGGAGACGAAATAAGGGTCCGTCGATCCGACCGGCTTGCCCGTGTTCGGGTCGATGACGCCCCACGGCGCGGGAGCGACCAGGGTCGATTGGGTATCGGAGATCAATCCCATTCAAGGGCCCCCTTCTTCCACTCGTAAATGAATCCGACCGTCAGGACGCCCAGGAACATCATCATGGAGATGAAGCCGAACCAGCCAAGGTTCCCGAACGTGATCGCCCAGGGAAACAGGAATGCCACTTCGAGGTCGAAGATAATGAAAAGGATGGCGACGAGGTAGAACCGCACGTCGAACTTCATGCGGGCATCGTCGAAGGCATTGAAACCGCACTCGTAGGCGGACAGCTTCTCGGTATCGGGACGGCTGTAGGCCACGATGAACGGAGCCACGAGCAGCGCCACCCCGATCAGGAGCGATACGCCGATGAAGATTACGAGAGGCAGGTAGTCGGCGAGGAGATTCGTCATACGACACCTAGAAGGTACGGAGCACGGCCTAGGACCGGCAACCTGAAACGCATTTAAGCCACAGATGGGCCCGACGAAAGCCCCTGCGGCAACACGTTGATTGCGCGGGAGGCTTAACCGAGTTCCCCTTCCGTGACAAGTGTTTGCACTGCCGCAAAAAGAACCATTCCAAATTAGGATGTGGCCTTTTCCGCCGCTTTCGCCGCTTTTCGGTTGGCTGCGGCCTCGGCCTGCCCTGCGGCAGCCTCGGCCTTGGCCTTCGCCTCGCACTTGGCCCGAATCTCGTCGAGCTCTTCCTGGGTCAGGTGTTCGATACCGATGAACACGTTTTGAGCCGCACTGGCCCGGATCAGCTCGTCGAGCTTGGCCTGAATGGCCGCGCCGTCACGATTCTGCGTATTCTGGATCAGGAACACCATCAGGAAGGTGACGATCGTCGTCCCGGTATTCACGACAAGCTGCCAGGTATCGGAAAACCCGAACAACGGGCCGCTGAGAGCCCAAACCAGGATGATAAGGAGACTGACACCAAAGGTCATGGGCCGACCCGCTACCTGGGCGACCCAATTGGAGAAACTCGTGAACAATCTAGACGTCAACATCGACAACGACCTCGCACCTCCCCTCGCCGGTTAACGCCCAGCTGGGCCAAATGCTCCAAACCACGAGGAGAATGCGGCCTTCGGCCAAAAAGCGCCGCCCCGACGGAGAAATCCCGCGGATCGCGACGGCTCGCCAGCTCCGGGATGCGTCATCCAGAGCCCTATCGAACCTGATTTTCGGGAGGGGAAGTGGCGCGGGCGACGGGGCTCGAACCCGCGACCTCCGGCGTGACAGGCCGGCACTCTAACCGACTGAGCTACGCCCGCGCATTGGACCGCCAAAGCGGTGTGGGTGCGGTTTAAGGGCGGCCCTGCCCCCTGTCAAGCGCTGAATACAACCGTTTCGGAAAGACCGCGCCAAATGAGATTTCCCGGGCCGCCCGGCCTCGATCACTCGCCTACCGGAGCCTCGCCTGCGCCTTTCAGGGAGGACAGAACCCGGTCGCATTCGTAGAGATCCTCGAGGGCGGCTCGGAGCCCATGGAGCGCCTCCGGCGACAGCCCTTCCCGAGGAGGAAGACGGTCTGAATCCTCCTCTTCATCGAGGTTGGGACCCGTCGATGGCGCTTTATCCTCAACGGCCGGCTGCGCGCCGCCGGCAGGCAGCGCCGAGGCGCTCTGTTCGCCGCGTCCAACCGCCTGGACGAAGCGCACCCCCTCTTCTTTCAGGATCCGCTGCACGCCCTTGATCGTATAGCCTTCGCCGTAGAGGAAGTGGCGAATCCCCTTGAGCAGGTCGACATCGTCCGGGCGGTAATAGCGCCGTCCGCCGCCGCGTTTCAGCGGCTTGATATGACTGAAACGGGTCTCCCAGAAGCGCAGCACATGCTGAGGAACATCGAGATCTTCGGCGACCTCGCTGATCGTGCGGAATGCGTCGGGGCTCTTGTCCATGACGCCACTCGCCATCGCCGGATCAATCCTCGCCTTCGAAGGTCTCGCCGTTGATATGCGCCTTCAAGACGTTCGAGGGCTTGAAAACCATGACGCGGCGGGGATCGATCGGAACCTCGACGCCGGTCTTGGGATTGCGGCCGACCCGCTCTCCCTTGCTGCGCACGATGAAGGACCCGAAGGACGACAGCTTGACGGTCTCGCCGGCGGCCAGGCTGTCGCAGATCTCGGCCAAGACCCGCTCCACCAATTCAGCCGATTCGGTCCGCGAGAGCCCCACCTTCTGATAGACGGCCTCGCTCAGGTCCGCTCTCGTTATCGTCTTGCCAGCCATTGAGCTCCCCAGCGCGAATGAGTTCCTTGGTCTTGTCGTCCAGGACGACGCTATGCAGATGGCTCCCTATGGTCAACCGCCAAGGTCGATAGACCGGATACCACCAGAGTCGATTCCTTCCACCGGCGGATTACCAACGGATCAGCGCGCTGCCCCAGGTGAAGCCGCCGCCGATCGCCTCGATCATGACGAGGTCCCCGTCCCTGATCCGCCCGTCCTTTCGAGCAGTGTCCAGCGCGAGGGGAATCGAAGCTGCCGATGTATTGCCGTGCCTATTGACGGTGATGACGACTTTCTCCGGCGCGATGCCGAGCTTGTCCGCGCTAGCCGTGATAATGCGCTTGTTGGCCTGGTGCGGCACGAACCACTTCAGCTCCTCGGGGCTCGTGCCGGTCGCCTTGAAGGCATCCTGTACGACATCGGCCACCATGCCAACGGCGAACTTGAAGACTTCGCGCCCCTCCATCTTCAGAACGCCCGTCGTCTTCGTCGAACCGGGACCGCCATCGACATAGAGCTTATCCCGGTAGCGACCGTCGGACCGGAGGTGAGAGGTCAGGACGCCTCGATCGGAGGACGTGCCCTCCCCCTCCTGGGCCTCCAGCACGATAGCTCCCGCGCCGTCGCCAAACAGCACGCAGGTGGTGCGGTCGTTCCAGTCGAGAATGCGGGAAAAGGTCTCGGCACCGACAACGAGGGCGCGCTTGTGCGAACCGGATTGCAGGAACTTGTCCGCCGTCGCCACCGCATAGACGAAACCCGTGCAGACGGCCTGGAGATCGAAGGCTGCCCCATGGGTCATGCCGATGCCGGTCTGGATCATCGTGGCGGTCGAGGGGAAGGTGTAATCCGGCGTCGAGGTCGCACAGATGACCAGATCGATATCCTCGGCCCGAAGCCCGGCATCGGCTAGGGCTGCCTCCGCCGCCTTGATCCCAAGCACCGATGTAGTCTCGTCGTCGTCAGCGATGTGGCGCGCCTCGATGCCGGTCCGCTGCACGATCCAGTCGTGCGAAGTGTCCACCAGCTTCTCAAGGTCCTGGTTTGTCAGTTTACGCCTCGGCAGATACGAGCCGACGCCGCGTACGACGGAACGAATACGTTTCAAGATGCGCCTTCCTCAGGCCGAGTGGCCAACCGGGTCATGGTCGAGCATGCTCCGGATTGTGTTCATCAATTCAAAATGCGCCATGTCGTAGGCGACGTCGATGGCGCTGGCGAAGCCTAGATCGTCCGTGCCGCCGTGGCTTTTGACGACGACGCCTTCGAGGCCCAGGAAGACACCGCCATTGACCTTGCGGGGATCCATTTTGTCCCGGAGAGCATTAAAGGCCTGTTTCGCGAAGAGATAGCCTATCTTGGCCATCAGGGTGCGACTCATGGCCGAGCGCAGGTACTGGGCGATCTGCTTCGCCGTTCCCTCGGCGGTCTTCAGGGCAATGTTGCCCGTAAACCCTTCGGTCACGACCACATCGACGGTGCCTTTGCCGAGATCGTCTCCTTCGACGAAGCCGCGATAATCCAGATGCGGGAGATTCGCGTCCTTTAGGATCCGGCTTGCCTCCTTGACGGCCTCGATGCCCTTAATCTCTTCCGTACCGACATTCAGGAGCCCGACGGTCGGGCGATCCAGGTCGAATACGATCCGAGCCATGGCGGCCCCCATGATCGCCATATCCACCAGATGTCCCGCATCCGCCCCGATCGTCGCGCCGACATCAAGCACGATGCTTTCCCCGCGCAAGGTCGGCCACATGCAGGCGATGGCCGGGCGCTCGATATGGGCCATGGTCTTGAGGCAGACCTTGGCAGTCGCCATCAGGGCCCCGGTATTGCCCGCCGACACGGCTGCATCCGCCTCCCCGTCCCGGACAGCCTGGACGGCCCGCCACATGGACGATTTCCCCCGCCCCATCCGGATGGCCTGGCTCGGTTTCTCGTCCATGGCGATGGCGATGTCGGTATGGCGCAATTCGGTCGCTTCCTTCAGCTTGGGATGAGCTTTCAGAAGGGGCGCGACGATCGCTTCATTGCCGAACATCAGGAAGCGGAGGTCCGGATGCCGCTCCAAGGCCAAGGCTGCGCCCGGGATCACGATGGACGGACCGTGATCGCCCCCCATCGCATCAAGCGAAATACGCACCGGCTTCGGCATGAACGATTGTTCTTTCTTTTTAAGTCATTCAACAGGGGGCGGAAAATAGCGGTTTGCGGTTGCTCCGCAACTGAATTCTCAGGAGTTGCGCCTACCTTACGCAACGTGCAGGTATGCGCTGAAGCCTGACGCCGCCAGCCCTATTGGCTTCCCTTGAGCCTGTTCAAGGACGCGAATGGAGAATCCTTTGCATCGGCGGGATCCTGGTAGCTGAAATCGACGCCGGGCTTCCGGGGATAGGGATCCAGGCCGAGAGCCAGGAACTCGGCCGTGAGCGCACCGAGGTCGATCTGCCCGTTCACGATCTCGTCCGGGGGCTCATATTCGTTGATATCGGTGGGCGGTTCCGCCGGCATCCCGGACGGTTCAGCGAAATCGACTTCGACCTCTTCCTCCATCGTGGAATCGAAGGGCTCCAGGGACGTGACGCAGACCTGCGTGATCGAGGCCTTGACCACGCCCGTCACATGGATGCCCTTGGCCGAGGCCTTCAGCTGGTAGTCGCCGGAGAGGGCCTGGATCCCCGGCAGCCCGAAGTCCTTTGCCAGCGCGGCGCATTCCTCGGCCGTCGCCTCCACATGGACCTCCTGCCCCCGGGGCGGGATCTTCATGACGTCGATCAGCCGCGACAAGGGTCCCACGGTTTCCGGTGTCATCAGGTTGCCTCCTTAAGCAAAGGTCTCAGGTTCAGGAAAAGTGGGGCCGGTCTCCAGAAGGGTGTCCAGATCCATTGCCTTGAGCCCCCGATCGGCTGCGAAGGCATAACGCGCCAGGGGGCCGGCCGGTGCCTCACCGCCGTAGACGTTGCGGCCGAAAGCAAGCGCCAGAGCCTCCCCGTCGTCGGCATTCAGGGGAGCGTCATAGGCGTGAGCCCGTCCGTAGAAGGATTCCGCGACCTTCTTCATGCGTTTCGGCACGACCGTGTCGCCGACGCCCATTTCCCTCAAGGACGCATCCATGTCCCGGAAGAAGGCATCCGTCAGGTCCTTGGCCACCTCATCCGCGGGCTGCGGGAGCTGGCGCAGGGCGCGCAGGACCAGCACCATATGCAGCGACAGCGCCTCGAACCGCCCTTCCAAGGTGTCGGGAATGCCAAGTGCCGCATAGAGCCCGGGAGCACGGGACGCCGTCGCGATTCTCTTGTAGAGGGTCGCGATGGTGGTGCGTCGGGGGTCTTTGCGGAAGAGACTGAAGATCACGGCTCTGCCCTTCCAAGCTTGTCAAATTCCTAGCCTCGGGTTACGCCATCACCATCCGTAGGCGCAAGCTCATCCGCGCCGCAATTCTGGAAGAACCGTACGATGCGTCGATATCATACCCTTTTGGTGCGTTTGGCTACTGCAACCGTTCTCGCCTCTTCCTTGGCCGCCTGCACGATGGGCGAGGAATTCCAGCGCGGCTATGTCGTGGATGAGCGTGCGCTTGCACAGGTGAAGAAGGGAATGAGCGCCGATCAGGTTCTTCAGACCCTCGGAACTCCCTCCACGGTCTCCACCGTCGGCAACCGCAACTGGTATTATATCAGCCAAAAGTCCCGCAGGACGCTTCAGTTCATGGGCGAGCAGGTCGTGGACCAGCAGGTGACCGCTGTCTATTTCGACAAGGGCCTGAGGGTCGAGCGCGTCGCCCTCTACGGCCTCCAGGACGGCAAGGTCTTCGACTTCATCAGCCGCACCACCCCGGCCGGCGGCGAAGAGGCGAGCTTCCTCGGCCAGATCTTCAAGGGCATGACCACCTTCAACCCGTTCAGCTGATCCTCTGTCAGCCAAAGAATTCGGCATGGCCGGGCTTCGTCCCGGCCATTTTCTTTGAGTCTGACAGAGAAGCAAATAGCCCGCGGCGCTCGCCGCGGGCTTGAGGATCGTTGCTGCAGGCGCCTCTACGAATGCGCGAGGATTGCAAGGAGCAGCAGGGCGATGATGTTCGTGATCTTGATCGCCGGGTTCACGGCAGGGCCGGCCGTGTCCTTGTAAGGGTCGCCGACGGTATCGCCGGTGACGGAGGCCTTGTGGGCTTCCGAGCCCTTGTGATGGGTCGCGCCGGATGCATCCGTGAACCCGTCCTCGAAGGATTTCTTGGCATTGTCCCATGCGCCGCCGCCTGAGGTCATGGAGATGGCCACGAAAAGTCCGGTCACGATCACGCCGAGCAGCATGGCGCCCACGGCCGAGAAAGCCTCGGATTTGCCCGCCACCCAGTAGACGACGAAGTACGTGACGATGGGCGCCAGCACCGGCAGGAGCGAGGGCACGATCATTTCCTTGATCGCCGCGCGAGTGAGCATATCGACGGCGCGGCCGTAATCGGGACGGTCCGTTCCGGCCATGATGCCGGGCCTCTCGCGGAACTGCCGGCGCACTTCCTCCACGACGGATCCCGCTGCTCGGCCAACCGCCGTCATGGCGATGCCGCCGAACAGGAACGGGATGAGACCACCGAACAAAAGGCCGACCACCACATAGGGATTGGTCAGCGAGAAGTTCGGCGCCACCCCCTGGAAGTAGGGATATTGCGCAGCGTTCTGCGTGAAGTAGTTCAAGTCGGACGTGTAGGCGGCGAACAGCACCAGCGCACCGAGGCCCGCGGAGCCGATGGCATAACCCTTCGTCACCGCCTTGGTGGTATTGCCGACCGCGTCAAGGGCATCCGTCGACTTGCGGACCTCTTTCGGCAGACCGGCCATCTCGGCGATGCCGCCGGCATTGTCGGTCACCGGGCCGAAGGCGTCGAGCGCCACGATCATGCCGGCGAGAGCCAGCATGGCCGTCACGGCAATCGCGATCCCGAACAGGCCCGCGAGCTTGAAGGCCACGATGATGCCAGCGATGATCACGATCGTCGGCAGCGCCGTGGCTTCCAGCGAGACCGCAAGGCCCTGGATCACGTTGGTGCCGTGACCCGTTACGGAGGATTGCGCGATCGACCGGACGGGACGGAAGCCAACGCCGGTATAGTACTCAGTGATGACCACGATCAGCGCCGTGACGGCCAGACCGATGACGGCGCACCAGAAGAGCGCCTGACCGGTGAACTCGGAGCCGGCAATCGGCCCGAAACCAATCATCTGCCACGTGACGAGAGCGATCGCCGCCGCCGAGAGGATGCCGGTTGCGATGAGGCCCTTGTAGAGCGCGCCCATGATGGACTCGTTCTGACCGAGCTTTACGAAGAAGGTGCCGATGATCGAGGTCACGATACAGGCCGCCCCGATGGCGAGCGGGTACATCAGCATGGTGTCGAGGGTTGCCTGACCGGCGAAGAAGATCGCCGCGAGCACCATGGTGGCGACCACGGTCACCGCATAGGTCTCGAACAGGTCCGCCGCCATGCCGGCGCAGTCGCCGACATTGTCGCCCACGTTGTCGGCGATGGTGGCCGGATTGCGCGGGTCGTCTTCGGGAATGCCGGCCTCGACCTTGCCGACGAGGTCGCCGCCCACGTCGGCACCCTTGGTGAAGATACCGCCGCCGAGACGGGCGAAGATCGAGATCAGGGAGGCTCCGAAGCCCAGGGCCACGAGGCTGTCGATGACCACGCGGTCGGACGGGTTCAGGCCGGAAACCCGGGTGAGATAGCCGTAGTAGAGCGCAACGCCGAGAAGCGCGAGACCCGCAACCAGCATTCCGGTGACGGCGCCCGCCTTGAAGGCGACGTCGAGACCGCCGCCGAGCGACTGTGTGGCGGCCTGGGCGGTGCGGACATTGGCCCGGACCGACACGTTCATGCCGATAAAGCCGGCGGCGCCGGAGAGGATGGCGCCGATGGCGAAGCCGATCGCGACCCGGATGCCGAGGAAGTAGGCGATGACGGCGAACAAGACGACGCCCACGATGGCGATCGTGGCATATTGCCTGCGGAGATACGCTTTCGCGCCCTCGGCGATCGCACCGGCGATTTCCTGCATGCGCTGAGAACCGGCGTCCCGCTTCATCACGTCGCCAATGGCCCAGAAGCCATAGACGATCGAGAGAACGCCGCCCACGATAATTAGGGTGAGTGCCATCATGCCATCCTTGTTATGGGAAAGCAGAAAGCCGCTCCTCAAGGCCCGTTTCTCGGCCTCGATCGGCCCCTACCCCCAGCGAACTTTATATTTGGTGGCAAAAAACTAGGCCGTACGCAACAATCCTACCGGCGCAACTCACAGAAAGGCCTTCATACTTTAAGCGGGTGCGATCTTTAAGCGGGTGCGATCATCTTCGTCTTCTGCTGCCAAGCTAGAAGAAGTAGCGCGACGACGACCGGTGGGAAGACCAGCCAGGTCACGCTTTCCCAGCCGCCTGCGCTCAGGAGCTTGCCTGACGAGAAGGACGCCACGGCGACCGAGCCGAAGATCAGGAAATCGTTGGCTGCCTGGACCTTGGCACGCTCCTCGGGGCGGTAGCACTCGGTCACCAGGGCGGTCGCGCCGATGAAGCCCAGATTCCAGCCGAGCCCGAGCAGAACCAGAGCCGTCCAGAAATGGGCGATCCCGATGCCGGACAGGCCCACGAGGGCGGCAAGGGCGATCAGCACGAGGCCCGCGGCCGTCACTGCCCCCTTGCCGAACCGGGCGATCAGCCGGCCGGTGAAGAAGCTCGGCCCGAACATCGCCAGGATATGCCATTGGATGCCGAGTGCCGCCGCGCTGACCGGGTGACCGCAGCCGATCATCGCCAGGGGAGCCGCGGTCATCATGAAGGTCATGAGGCTATAGGAGACGAGACCGGTCACGGCGGCGACGATGAAGCGGGGCTGGCGCACGATCTGGATCAGCGGCCTTCCGCCCGCTTTCGAAGAAGCGATCCCGAGCGGGGCCGGGCGCAGGAACGATACGGCGATCATCGAGAGCATCGCCAGGGTGGCCTGCCCCAGGAACGCGCCCGCGAAGGGCGCCGCGTCGACCGCATCCCTCGTCCAGATCACGGTTTGCGGCCCGACGACGCCGGCCACGAGACCTCCCGTCATGACCCAGGAAATCGCCTTCGGCTTGAAAGCCTCGGAGGCCGTATCCGTCGCGGCAAAGCGATAGCTCTGGTTGAAGGAGCCGTAGCTGCCGATGATCAGGGTGCCGAGGCAGAACAGGGGGAAGCTGAAGGCCGCGATGCCGAAGGCGGCCAGGCAGCCGCCGGCAAGCCCGATGCCGGCGCCGACCATGTAGCCGATGCGCCGTCCAGCCTTGCGCATCAGCATGGCGGCCGGGACGGTACCGAGGGCGAGGCCCAGGTTCAGCAGGCTGATGGGAAGCGTCGCCAGCTCCTTGTTCGAGGCGAGCGACTGCCCCACGAGGCCGCCGAGGGACACGACGATGGCCGGGCTCGATCCGCCGAGGGCCATCGCGACGGCGAGGACGACGGCGTTGCGCTTGGCAATGGAGTCGCTGGAAGCCGGGTGGAAGGAGGTATCAGAAATGCTGGTAGGAGCCGACATCGTAGCGTCTTTCGAGACCGTTCATCCGAAAGACGGGCAAGTCACGTCCGGGGACGACTCGGCCGATCACGGAGAGGGCGATCCCGACCCTATCGGCCTCTTTCCGGAAAGTGTCGAGATTCATTTCCGACACGGTACAGAGAATTTCGTAATCGTCTCCCCCGGTCAGGGCGAGGTCGAGCAGATCCGGCGAAGCCTGGATTGCCCTTGCGGCCGCCCCGGAGAGCGGCACCCGGTCAGCCTCGATGAGAGCGCTGGCTCCGCTGACCCGCATCATCTTGGCGAGGTCGCCTGCGAGGCCATCGGAGACGTCCATGGCGGCGCTGGCATGGTCGCGCAGGGCGGCAGCCAGACGATGGCGGGGCCGGGGGTGGAGATAGCGATCGGCGAGATGGGCCTTCTCATCCGGAGAAAGACTCCCGGCCCAGGCCGGGTCGGAGCGGAGCTTCAAGCCCAGGGCGGCGTCGCCGATGGTGCCCGTGACGCAGATCAGGTCGCCGACCCGGGCGCTCGTGCGCCGGACCATGCGGCCGGCCGGAACTTCGCCGACGGCCGTGACCGACAGGGTCAGGGGCCCCGTGGTCTTCACGGTGTCGCCTCCGAGGAGCGGGCAGGCGAAATCGCGCGATGCCTCCCCAAGGCCTGCGGCAAAGGCGGTGAGCCATTCCTCGGTCCAGGTTCCCGGCAACGCGAGGCTCAGCAGGAACCCGGCCGGGTCGGCACCCTTGGCGGCGAGATCCGAGACGTTCACGCCCAGAGCCTTGCGGGCGATGGAGCCGGGAGCATCCTCAGGCAGGAAATGGACACGCTCGACCAAGGCATCCGCGGTGAGGACGAGATCGTGTCCCGGTTTGGGCGTCAGACAGGCCGCATCATCCGTGAGGCCGAGGCCGCCCGTACCGGCGATGGGGGCGAAGAAACGGGCGATGAGGCTGTCCTCGCCCGGGCGTTCCGTCGAACTCATCGGTCAACCGCCCTCGCCCGCATGAGGCCTACCGCTTGCCCTGCCCGGCTGCCTTCTTTTCGAGTTCGCCTGGACGGACGTCGCGGGCGAGCTTGTCGAGAACGGCGTTCACGAGACCGGGCTCGTCGTCACCGTAGAAGCCGTGGGTCACGTCGACATATTCCGTGATGACGACGCGGGCCGGCACGTCCTTGCGGTACATGAGCTCGTAGCCGCCCGCCCGCAGGATGGCGCGCAGGACGGCCTCGATGCGCGTCAGCGGCCAATCGGTGGCGAGCGCGCTGTCGATCTTCACGTCGATCTCGCGCTGGTTCTTGACCACGCCCGAGAGGATGTCGCGGAAGAAGACGTTGTCCGAGGGCTGGAACTCGATTCCCTCGACCTCGCGGCCGATCCAGAAGGTCTCGAACTCGGCGAGCGCGTCGAGGACCGTCTTGCCGGACACGTCCATCTGGTAGAGGGCCTGGACGGCAGCGAGGCGAGCGGCCGAGCGCTCTGCTGGCTTCGTCATGATCAGGCCTCCAGTTTCTGTTTGATGCGCAGCACGGCCAGAGCCGCATCGACCGCTCCGCCACCCTTATTCAATTCGCTCACGCTCGCGCGGGTCCAGGCCTGCTGATCATTCTCCACCGTGAGGATTCCGTTGGCGAGCGGGATCTTGCGGGCGACGGACAGGTCCATGAGGGCGCGGGCGCTCTCGCCGGCGACGATGTCGTAGTGCCCGGTCTCGCCGCGGATGACGCAGCCCAGGGCCACAACGGCGTCGTAGGGCCTGCCGGCCTTCTCGGCGGCATCGAGCGCGATGGCGATGGTGGCGGGGATTTCGAGCGCGCCATCGAGGGTCAGCACGTCCATGGAGGCCTGCGCGGCGTCGACGGCGCCCCTGGCGCCGCGCAGAAGTTCATCGGCGATGTCGTCGTAGAACCGGGCCTCGACGACCAGGATGCGGGCGCCGGGGACCGGCGGACGGGGGCTTTTCGGCTTATCGGAAGGCGCGACCATGGCAAACTCTTCAAAGATCTATCGCGAGCAATCGCCTTCATCCTGCGGACGGCCGGACCTTCAACCCTCACGTCATCACCGGCCCTGTGCCGGTGATCCCGATCCGAAAAGCGCGGCGCTTCACAGCATCGGGATGGCCGGGACAAGCCCGGCCATGACGTCCAGAGGTTCAAAGTGCGAGACTTGCGAACCCTTGGATCTTATTTCCAGCAGACCATGATGAGGGCAAAGCCCTGACAAAGAGGAAAACGTAAGGCGTTCCCCTACTCCGCCCGGCGCGCATCCGCAAGCCGCGCGGCGTAGCGGGCCATGAGATCGACTTCGAGGTTGAGCTTGTCGCCCACCTGCCGGTCGCCCCAGGTGGTCACCGTGAGGGTGTGCGGGATGATGAGGACGGAGAACATGTCGTCGTTGACCGAATTCACCGTCAGCGACGTTCCGTCCAGGCAGACCGAGCCCTTCTCGGCGATGAACGGTGCCAGCGCATGTGGCGCCTTGATGGTGAAACGGGCGGTCGGTCCCCACGGGTCGTCGCCGGCGGTGATCGATTCCTTGGCCACGATGGTGGCGATGCCGTCCACGTGTCCGGTCACGATATGGCCGCCGAGCTCGTCGCCGATCCTCAGGGACCGCTCCAGGTTGATTCTGGTGCCTGCGTGCCAGTTGTCCACGGTAGTGCGGTCGAGGGTTTCGGCTGCTGCATCGACGTCGAACCAGCATCCGCCCTCGCGGGCTCCGACCGCTACAACGGTCAGGCAGGGCCCGCCGCAGGCGATGGAGGCGCCCAGCGCGATCGTGGCGGGGTCGTATGACGAATGAATACGCAGGCGCTTCAGGGTCCCCTGAGCGCCCTCGGCGGTTGCGATCTCACCGACATCGGTGACGATACCCGTGAACATCAGGGTCTCTCCCAAAACATGAAAAGATCGGGGCCGATCTGCTCCTCGGCCCATAAATCGAGGTGGTCCATGCGGTCCTGCAGCGACAAGCCCAAAGCCGGCACGTCGCCCTGTCCCCGGACGGAGCGGCCGGTGACGAGAACCAGCTCGTCGACGAGGTCGGCCTTGGCGAGCGCATCGGCCAGATCCGGCCCACCCTCGCAGAAGACCTGCGTGATTCCGCGCGCGCCGAGAAGCTGAAGGGCTTCGGGCAGCGAGGCGCGGCCGGTTTCATCCGCCGACACGCGCATGACCTCGACGCCGTGGGCCGTGAGGGCCTTTTCCGCGTCGACGGGAGCCGTGACGCTGGCAACGATCCAGGTCGGGATCTCCCTTGCCCCCGTGACCACCCTGGACGTGGGCGGCGTGCGCAGGTTCGAATCGACCACGATGCGGACAGGCGAGCGGGATTCGAGCCCCGGAAGGCGCACGTTCAGCAGCGGATCGTCCGCGAGAACCGTCCCGACGCCGACCATGATGGCGTCCGCATGGGCGCGCATCACGTGGACCTTCGCGTTGGCGATCTCGCCCGTGAGCATCAGGCGCGGACCGTGGCGGGAACCGGCGAGGCCCTCGGTGCTGCGCGCAAGTTTTACCGTGACGGCAGGCCGCCCCTTTGAGACCCGGGTGATATGCCCGCGATGAAGCCGTGCGCCCTCATCGGCGAGACAGCCGGCGGTCATGGGAATGCCCGACCGCTCGAAACGCTCCAGCCCCTGACCGGCAGCATGCGGGCTCGGATCGGCGACGCTGACCACGAGGCGGCCGATTCCGGCGGCCACGATCAGGTCCGTGCAGGACGGACCGTCATCCCGGCTGCTGCGGGTAGCGCACGGTTCGAGAGAAACGTAGAGCGTGGCGCCTCTCGCACGCTCGCCTGCGGCGGCCAGGGCCACGCGCTCCGCATGGGGACGCCCGCCCGGCTGGGTGGCGCCCTGGGCCATGATGACCGGAGCATCGCCGCTCTCGTCCACGACGACGGAGCCTACGGACGGGTTGGGCCATGTCAGGCCGAGATTGCGCTCGCCGAGGGCGATGGCGAGGCGCATGAAGCGCTCATCGCGACCGGCGCGGTCGAATGGCTGCCCTGCCGTTCCCGACGTGCTCATGGCTCGCTCGGAGCGCGCTTCTTCTTCGGCGGCGGCGGAAGATCGTCCTCGCCTTCAGCCAGTTTGCCAAGAATTTCCTCGAAGTCCTTGGCCTCGCGGAAGTTCTTGTAAACGGAAGCGAAGCGCACATAGGCCACGTCGTCGAGGCCCTTCAGACCTTCCATGACCAGCTCACCCACGGTTTCACTCGGAACCTCGCCATCGCCCATGCTCTCGAGCTGGCGCACGATTCCGTTGATCATGCGCTCGACCCGCTCAGGGTCCACCGGACGCTTGCGGAGCGCGACCTCCACCGATTGCTGGAGCTTGTCGCGGTCGAACGGTACCCGCCGGCCCGAGCGCTTCAGGACCGTCAGTTCGCGCAGCTGCACGCGTTCGAAGGTCGTGAAGCGGCCGCCGCAATCCGGACAGATGCGGCGACGACGGATGGACGAGGAATCGTCCGTGGGGCGGGAATCCTTCACCTGGGTGTCCAGGCTCCCGCAATAGGGGCAACGCATGGATCAGCCTAAACCTCAGGCATAGATCGGGAAGCGGCGAGTCAGCTCGTGGACGCGGTGCTTGACCAATTCCTCGACCGAGGCATTGGCCTCGTCACCGTGCTTCGCGAGCCCGTCGAGGGTCTCCACGATCAACTCGCCCACTCTCTTGAACTCGGCCACGCCGAAGCCGCGCGAGGTGGCCGCGGGGGTGCCCAGCCGGATGCCGGAGGTGACCATCGGCTTCTCGGGATCGAACGGCACGCCGTTCTTGTTGCAGGTGATGTGGGCGCGGCCCAAAGCCGCCTCGGCAGCCTTGCCGGTGAGCTTCTTCGGGCGCAGGTCTACCAGCATCAGGTGGTTGTCCGTGCCGCCGGCCACGATGGCATAGCCGTTGGCCAGCATCGTGTCGGCCAGAACCTTGGCGTTCTCGACCACCGAACGGGCATAGAGCTTGAACTCGGGGCGCAGGGCTTCGCCGAAGGCGACGGCCTTCGCCGCGATCACGTGCATGAGCGGTCCGCCCTGGAGACCGGGGAAGATCGCGGAGTTGACCTTCTTGGCGATGTCCTCGTCGTTGGTGAGGATCATGCCGCCGCGCGGGCCGCGTAGGGTCTTGTGGGTCGTGGTGGTGACCACATGGGCGTGCGGGAACGGCGACGGATGCGCGCCACCGGCCACGAGACCGGCGAAGTGGGCGATGTCGACCATGAAGAAGGCCCCGACCTCGTCGGCGATCTCGCGGAAGCGGGCGAAATCCCAGAAGCGGGAATAGGCCGAGCCGCCGGCGACGATGACCTTCGGCTTGTGGGTCCGGGCGAGTTCCGCGACCTCGTCCATGTCGATGATCTGGTCGCTCTCGCGCACCTTGTAGCTCACCACGTTGAACCACTTGCCGGACATGTTGACCGGCGAGCCATGGGTCAGGTGACCGCCGCAGGCGAGGTCGAGACCCATGAAGGTGTCGCCGGGCTTCATCAGGGCCATGAACACGGCCTGGTTGGCCTGGGAGCCGGAATTGGCCTGGACGTTGGCGAACTTGCAGTCGAACAGCCGCTTGGCGCGCTCGATGGCGAGTTCCTCGGCCATGTCGACGAACTGGCAGCCGCCGTAATAGCGACGGCCCGGATAGCCTTCGGCGTACTTGTTCGTCATCACCGAGCCCTGGGCTTCCAGGACGGCGCGGGAGACGATGTTCTCGGAGGCGATCAGCTCGATCTCGTCGCGCTGGCGACCGAGCTCAAGCCCGATGGCGCGGGCGATCTCAGGATCGCTGTCGGCGAGGCCTGCCGAGAAAAAGCTGTTGGACAGATGGGTGTGTGCCGCTTCACTCGCGCTCATGGGATACCCTCGCCTTCCTGTGAGCCTTAGCCGAACCGGCCGCTCGATCCGAAATTGCCCTGGGCCTTTATCATGGCAGGCTCCGGAGAGCCAACATGTTCCGGAGAGATGTCTGTGCGGGCGCGGAAATGCAATGGGCGGGAGAGGTCGGTGTCATTCCCGGCCGGAGATGCCGGAGCCATCGGAGGGGAAGGGAATCCGTGGCGCCAAGTGTAATCGTGGATCCCCTTCCCGGCCTTCGGCCGCCGGGGACGACACCCGCCGCGTCATGGCCTCCGAGCATCCACCTGAGAACAAGCGCCCAAAACGAAATCACCGGCGCGGGGCCGGTGATGACGTATCGGTCTAAAGCTGTCTCAGAACCTCAGTTCTGCAGGAACATCTCTTCGTCCGGCTCGGTCGGGGTGCGGCTGGCGACCGGGATGGCGTTGCCGAGGCCGTCCTTGTTGTAGATGTCGTCGCGGAACTGGACGAGGCCGTCCGGCGTCGCCCAGGCGGTCATGTAGATCCAGTGGATCGGAACCGGCTGCGCGAGGCGCGCGTCGATGCGCTCGCCGGACTTGAAGGTGGCGTCGATCTGCTCGCGGCTCCAGCCAGGGGTGTCCTTCAGGAGCCACTCGATATAATCGCGCACGTTCTGCACGCGGATGCAGCCCGAGGACACGAACCGGAAATCGTCGCCGAAGATGCCCTTGGAGGGCGTATCGTGCATGTAGACGCCATCCTTGTTCGGGATGTTGATGCGCACGAAGCCCATGGAATTGAGCTCGCCGCCCGGATCCTGGCGGAAGCGGTAGCGGGTCGCCTCGTCCGAGAACCAGTTCACCTGCGACGGCGCGATCTCCGTGTTGCCGTTGAAGATGCGGATCTTGTTGTCCGTCAGGTAGTTCGGCTCCTTCTGCATCTTCGGGATCAGATCCTTCTTGATGATCGAAGCGGGCACGGTCCAGAACGGGTTGAAGTTGACCTCGACCACCTTGGTGTTCAGGAGCGGCGACTGACGGTCGCTCTTGCCGACGCCGGCCGCATGGCGGGTGTGGACGACGCCGCCCTCCACCGTCTCGACCAGGGCGGCCGGGATGTTGGCGACCACGTACCGGTTGGGGAGACCGCCGGCCACCAGGGTGCGCAGGCGGGACACGTTGATCTCGAGCTGACGGATGCGGACGTCCACGGGCACGTTCATGGCCGCGACCGTCGGGGCCGTCATGGTGCCGGTGGAGCTGATGCCGTGGCGGGCCTGGAAGCGGCGCACGCCGGCCTCGACGTAGGAATCATAGATCGGCGATTCGCCGGCGGCCTGATCGAGATCGCCGGTGATGATGAGCCGCTGGCGCAATGCGACGACCGCCGGGCTCTTGGAGCCGACGCGCAGGCCCTGAACGCCCTGGACGGGCATCCAGCCGCCGCGGGCCGCGATGTTGCGGTAATACTCGATCATCTGCTCGGTCGCGGCGAGGGATTCCTGCGACAGCATGGGGGTCGAGGTGCGCTGCACGCGCGTGCGTGACACCGCCTCGTAGTTCTGCGACCACTCGGCCTGGCTCTGAGCGAATTGCTGGGCCAGGGCTCCGGTAGCCGGCGTGAAGATCAGGGCGAGCGATCCGGTCAGGAGGGTACGGCGAGACAACATGAGCGCAAGCTCTTCCCGGTTAGAAGTGATCGACAATGGGGATGGCGGACGAGCGCCCGCCTCTGCCCCCGTTCCCAGCATAAGTGCCGGGATAGGATTAAAGAACGGTATCGAAAACGAGGAACATCGGGGCCGTTTTATGGCAAACCGGCCTGCCCGCTGCTCCCGGCGCCCCCGAACCGCCTTCAGGGCACATGTAACTTTGAACTGTGCTCTTGAGGATACACTTCTGCGTGAGGAGCCCCGGAGCTCCCAGGCTTCAGCGATTCTCCTGCGCGGCCAGCCAGGAGATCCCGAGATAGACGGCGATCAGGGTCAGGAAGAACGCCACCGTCATGACGCCGCCGGAGACGATGCCCGGGAAGAAGGCCGCGAGAATCAGGTGGCTCATGATGGCGAGCAGCCACATGATCCCGCCCCAGGTGCTGGCCATCCAGAGGCCGACCGCCGCGATCAGATCGATCAGGGCGAAATAGATGATGGTGGCCTGGTAGCCCGTCGAGCGCCCCTCGAAATGACCCACCGGCGTCCAGACCCCGAGGATCACCGCCCAGGCGCTCAGGCCCTTCATGATCCAGAGGATCGCCAGGACCCGCATGAACCAGGTCAGGACGAAGCTCCAGCGCATGATGGAGGTGGCGACGGGACGCTCCTCGATCCGGTCGGAGAGGTATTCCCGGGCCGCCTGGGTGGACGAGTTTTGATTGCCGTTGCGGAACATCAGGCGACCTCCAGTTCCCGGTCGCCCAGATCGGCGAAGTGACGTTCGACGACCGCCTTCTCCACTCCCTCCAGGTCGGCGGGTTGCCAGGCGGGCCGGTTGTCCTTGTCGATCAGGACCGCGCGAACGCCCTCGTGGAAATCGTGGCCGTCGCCGATGCGGGAGACGATGCGGAACTCGGTCTTCATGGCGTCCTCGAAATCCATCGACGCGCCCCGGCGGACTTGCTCGAACGCCAGGCACATGCTCGTAGGCGACTTCGTCCGCATGCCTGCGGCAGTCTTCGCGGCGAACTCGGAACCCTTCGCGGCGGCCGCGTCGAGGCGCGCCAGAATCTCGATCACGCTCCCGGCGGAGAAGCAGGAATCGATGAGCTCCCGCTGGTCCTCCAGGGGCGCCTCCTCCGGATCGACCGCGACCCGGGCGAAAGCCGCCTCGACGGCATCGCCGCCGATCAGCGCGTCCCGGAGCCCCGGGATGTTCCCGCTCGGCACCGCATCGGTTGCGAGCCCCAGCATCATCGCGTCGGCACGCTTCACACGCTCCCCCGTGAGCGCGAGATACATGCCGGTCTGCCCCGGAAGGCGCGGGAGCGCGTAGGTCGCGCCGACATCGGGGAAGAAGCCGATCCCGACCTCCGGCATGGCGAAGAGATAGCGGTCGCCCGCCACCCGGTGGGTGCCGTGCAGGGACACGCCGACGCCGCCGCCCATGACGATCCCGTCGATGAGGGCAATGTACGGCTTGGGATAGCGCTTGATGGCGATGTTGAGCTGGTATTCCTCGCGCCAGAACGCGAGCGCCTCCTCGCGCCGCCCTGCCTTCAGGTCCTGCGTAAGCTGGCGGATGTCGCCCCCGGCGCAGAACGCCTTCTCGCCCGCGCCCTGGACGACGATCCGCGTCACGGCGGGATCATGCGCCCAGGAATCGAGGGCCCGGCGCATCTCGCGCACCATGGCGAGGGTCAGGGCGTTGAGCGCCTTGGGACGGTTGAGCGTGATGAGGCCCGCCTCGCCCTGCTTCTCGCAGAGGACTTCAACGCTCTCGTCCATGGAACACTCCTTCGTTTCAGTCCGGCTTAAACAAGGCGCCGTCCGGCCGTCAATGGACACGGTGTCATTGCCGATAGGGCGTGCCCTCCTACGCCACTACCAGCGCGGGCCGGTCATGACGTGGAAGCGGCCAATAAGCCGACAAGCCCCCAATGCATGGCTGGGTTGAGGGCAATTTCACACGGATGGGGCCGAACTGCGACCTCGAACCCTTTTTTAGAGCAATTTAAATGTGCTAACCCTCTGGACCTTCGCCGGCGCATCGAAGCTGGCGCCGTGTGAGGATCATGTCGAAACTGTCGCCACTCCCCCGCCGCTCCTCGGACGAAGCTCCCGCCTTGTCCCTGAACCTCTCCCACCGCCTGCGACGCAACCGCAAGGCCGAGTGGTCGCGGCGGCTGGTGCAGGAGAACGTGCTGACGGTGAACGACCTGATCTGGCCGATCTTCGTCGTCGAGGGCGCCAGCGGCCGGACGCCGGTCGCTTCCATGCCGGGCGTCGATCGCCTGACCATCACCGAGGCCGTGCGCGAGGCCGAGCGGGCAGCCTCTCTCGACATCCCGGCCATTGCGCTCTTCCCCTATACCGATCCCGCCCTGCGCGATCCCACCGGATCCGAGTCCCTGAACAGCCGCAATCTCGTCTGCCGCGCGGCGCGCGAGATCAAGAAGGCCGTGCCGAATATCGGCATCATCTGCGACGTGGCCCTCGACCCCTATACCAGCCACGGCCACGACGGCGTGATGGACGGCGAGCGCATCCTCAACGACGAGACCGTCGCCCTGCTGGTGCGCCAGGCGGTGCTCCAGGCGGAAGCCGGAGCCGACATCATCGCCCCGTCGGACATGATGGACGGGCGCGTGGCCGCCATCCGCGAGGGCCTCGACGCGGCCGGGTTCCTGGACGTGCAGATCATGGCCTACGCGGCCAAATACGCCTCCGCCTTCTATGGCCCGTTCCGCGACGCCATCGGCACCAGCGCCACCCTGATCGGCGACAAGCGCACGTACCAGATGGACCCGGCCAACTCGGACGAGGCCCTGCGCGAGGTCGCCCTCGACCTGGAGGAAGGCGCCGACATGATCATGGTCAAGCCCGGCATGCCCTATCTCGACATCGTACGCCGGGTGAAGGAGACCTTCGCGGTCCCGACCTTCGCCTACCAAGTCTCCGGCGAGTATGCCATGATCCAGGCCGCGGCCGGGAACGGCTGGATCGACGGGGAACGGGCAATGATGGAAAGCCTCCTGGCCTTCAAGCGCGCAGGCGCAGACGGCATCCTCACCTATTTCGCTCCCCGGGTCGCGCAGAAGCTCAAGGGAGATCGATAACGGACGTCTCGTGAGTTCGCCGGTATATTCCTTAGTTCAGGTCAGCCGAACCGACGAGCTTGCCACGACGTTCCTCAACCTTGGCTGGATCATCACCAAAAGTGCATGTCGTTGCTTGATTGCCGCAGATCGCGGCGAACCAACCACGGGCCCTTTTTCCGTGTGGCAATCTAATTGTCATGTCGAGAAAGCTCCCGCTGCAGCCTCGCACCTGCTCGACGGTGACCTTGCGCGAATCCCAGTCCTTTCCTGGACTTTTGAGCCTGAGGAGGACAGACGCCTTGATCCGCGGTGCCGAAAAGAGCGTGTATCCTTCCATCTCGAAATCGATAAGACCAGGAGCAATCCAGGCGGATCCTTTGAAGAGCAACTTCTCCCCACTGCCATAATCTGCCCAATGAGGGTTGTGAATGAGAAGCCAACCATTCTTTGAGCCGATGATTTGAAATTCCGGCTGCATATCATCTTCCGGATTGGCCACAGGTATTCGCGCGACGATGCGAGTATGAGTCCCTGGACCGGCTCTTAGTTTTGCTCCTCCGGTAGCGGACTTGCGCAGATAGGCATGTATCGAGCAGAGATGCATCCCATTGCCATGGCCGGGAGCTTCGGCAGCGACAGCTGGAACTCGGGAGGCCTCAAGCCAAAGCTCTTCCCGCCTCTCAGAGGCTTGGGCGTCGACAGTGAACACCCAAAAGGCAAAAGAGATTGCAATAGCGCCTGCAAAAGCTACACAATTTAGCTTCATCGTAACCCGCCTCATGGCTTTGGCGACATGATATATAATTTTGTCGCAATACGAGAAGCAAGAAACTGAAGTCATTGCTATTAAACCGCAATTTAGATTGGCACGGCCTAAGGGGCTTGTTCCGTGCCATCGTACTTGCTTTCACGTGTACTGCTTCTATCGCCGCCTGCGGGCTGGCCATCGACGCCGATCAGGCGCGGGTCTGCCGCTCCACCCTTCCCGCTCTCAATCCCGAGGCCGGGATCACCGTCGAGCGGGTCCAGGCAGGTCCCGTGCCGAGGAGCCTGCGGGTCGAGTATCTGGCGGAGTACCCGGACCGCCCGATCCTCCAGCGCTTCGCGATCTGCCAGTTCATGGCCGAGGGGCTTTCTCCCAACAAGGCCGAACTGGAGGGTCTCGCCACCGAGGAAGGCCCGCTCTCCGGTGCCAGCCTCTACCTGCTCAAGCGCTATTATCTCGAAACCCCGGAAGGCATGGCCGGGGACCCGGGAAGCCGGCCCTCCGCCGATGCGCTCGATATCCCCAAAAGCGTCGCCTACTGGCTCCAGCAGATCCTGGTAAGCCTGCCGCGAACGGCGATCTACGCCTTGTTATCCGTCGCATACGCGTTGGTCTTCGGCCTCACGGGGCGGATCAACCTGGCTTTCGGAGAACTGGCGGCGGTCGGCTCGGCGGCGACCGTCGCCGGGACGTCGCTCCTGCTCGTCTACGGCGCGAGTTCGCCCATCCTCGGCCTCGCGGCCGGTCTGGCGGCTGCTCTGTTCGCCGGGGCGATGCACAGCGCGGCGGGCGGCTATTTCACCATCGGACGCATCGCCGGACCCAGCACCCAGCCGAGCCTGATCGCCACCGTCGGCATGAGCCTCTTCCTGATGGAATATCTGCGCCTCGTGCAGAGCCCCGTGACCGTCTGGCTGCCGCCGATCTGGTCCGAGGCCTGGCCCCTGGCCCGTGCGCAGGACTTTCTCGTCAGCCTGACGCCGATCACGGTCATCACGGCGGGAATCGGTCTTTCGGCGGCGCTGGGCCTCCTGTGGCTCGTCCAGGCCACGGGATACGGGCGCGCTTGGCGGGCCTATGCGGACGATGCGCAGGCGGCGGCGCTCATGGGGGTCGACGGGATGCGCCTGCTGATCCAGACGCTCGCACTGGCGGGCGCCATGGCCGGGCTCTCGGGCATGCTCATCGTGGCGCAATACGGCGGCCTGGGATTCGCCGGCGGGTTCCAGTACGGCCTCAAGGCGCTGATCGCCGCCGTCATCGGGGGCATTGGCTCGATCCCCGGAGCAATGTTAGGAGGTTTCGCCGTGGGGCTGTTCGAGACGCTCTGGTCGGCGTATCTCCCCATCGAGGTGCGCGACATGGCGCTTTACGTGGCCCTTGTCGTCTTTCTGATTTTCCGACCCGGCGGCCTGCTGGGATTCAGGGATCCGACACCAAGAGCCGTTTAATGGCGTATAATGAAGCACTGGAGGACGATGTGGCCGACTATGCCATTACCATCGAGGACGTGAAGCGCGCGGCGGAGACGATCCAAGGCCAGGTCCTGCGGACCCCTCTCGTGCCGGCCCCCCGCCTGTCGCAGCTCACGGGCTCGACCGTGTTCGTCAAGCACGAGAACATGCAGCCGACCGGTTCCTTCAAGGAGCGCGGCGCCACCACCAAGCTGGAGAGCCTCACGGAGGCCGAGCGCAAGCACGGCGTCATCGCCATGTCGGCCGGCAACCACGCCCAGGCCGTCGCCTATCACGCTCGCCGCCTCGGCATCCCGGCGACCATCGTGATGCCCGTCGGCACCCCTCTGGTGAAGGCGGAGAATACCCGTTCCTACGGCGCGCGGGTCATCCTCGAGGGCGAGACCCTTTACGAATCCGCCGCCCGCGCCCGTGAGATCGCCGACGCGGAGGGGCTCGTCTTCGTCCATCCCTACGACGATCCGAAGGTGATGGCCGGACAGGGCACCATCGCGCTCGAAATGCTGGCCGATGCGCCGGACCTCGACCAGATCGTCGTGCCCATCGGCGGAGGCGGGCTGATCTCAGGCATAGCCATCGCGGCGAAGGCCTTGAAGCCGTCCACCGAGATCATCGGCGTGGAAGCCGCTCTCTATCCGTCCTTCCGTAACGCCATTCTGGGCGAGAATCGTCCCATCGGGGGTGCTACTCTTGCGGAGGGCATCGCGGTCAAGACCGTGGGCCAGCTGCCCCTGCCCATCGTCCGGGATCTCGTGCCCAACATCATCGCCGTGGAGGAGCCCCTGATCGAACGGGCCGTCAATGCCTATGCCACCCTGCAAAGGACCATGGCGGAAGGTGCCGGCGCGGCGGGCCTCGCGGCCATGCTGGCGCAGCCCGAGCGTTTTCAGGGCAAGCGGGTCGGCCTCGTGCTCTGCGGCGGCAACATCGACGCGCGGATCCTCGCCTCCGTGATGGTGCGCGAGCTGGAACGGGACGACCGGATCACGTCGTTCCGCATCACGTCGAACGACAGGCCGGGCCTGCTCGGCCGCGTCGCCAGCCTTCTCGGCAATCTCGGAGCCAACATCCTCGAAGTCTCGCACGGTCGCCTGTTCCTGGACGTGCCGGCGAAAGGGGTTTCCATCGACATCACTATCGAAACGCGGGATCGAGCACATACATTAGAGGTGTTCGAGGCCCTGGCGGCGGAGGGGCTCGCACCGCAGCGGATCGAATCCCGCAGCCTGCCCGAGACCGCCTTCTGAGGAGTGACCGATGGTCAATCAACCCTATCCGCCGACCCTGAACTACCCGTCCTACGCACCGGACACCCGGTTGACGGAGGGCGTCATCTCCCGGCGCTTCTGGGCCTATCTGATCGATCTGGTCGTGATCGCCCTCTGGGTCATCCTGGTCTCCATCGGGATCTTCTTCCTCGGCATCATCACGCTTGGACTCGGCTGGGGCCTGTTCTTCGCCCTGCCGCTCACGGCCCTGATCTTCATCGTCTACAACGCCGTCACCATCGGCGGCGCTTCCCAGGCGACGGTGGGCATGCGCTACATGGGCCTGCGCGTCATCGATCCGAACACGGGTCGGGGCCCGTCGCCGCTCGCCGCGGCCGTGCACGCGCTGTTCTTCTACGTGGCGATCTCGACTTTCCTGCTCTGGGCCTGCGACGTGCTCGTCGGCTTCGTCCGCGACGACCGCCGTTTCATCCGCGATCTTCTCACCGGCATGATGGTGGTAAGGGCTTAGGCCAGCGGACGCCACAGATCCACCGACGTCATGGCCGGCCTCGTGCCGGCCATCTCGATCATGTGAAGCGCGACGCTCTTCGGATCGGGATCACCGGCCGGAGCGGAGCGATGGGGAAGGGAATCCACCCACACGCTCTCCGCCATGGATCCCCTTCCCGTACCGCGTGTGCCGGGCGGACATCGGCTTGGCACACGACAACAACTCCCTGTGACATTCGCCCACTTTTCCTGGACGTCCCGGACACCAATGTTATCCTTGAGCGTTGACGTAGCGCTCAAGGTTTCTCCACAAGGCTTTCCCGATTGACGAGCCAGCCCCGCGACGCCCCGCAATTCTACCTCACCTCCCCGTCCGCATGCCCCTATCTGCCGGGCAAGGAGGAGCGAAAGGTCTTCACGCATATCGTGGGACGACGCGGCAGGGAGCTGAATGAGATCCTCACGCAAGGCGGCTTCCGACGGTCCCAGACGATTGCCTATCGGCCCGCCTGCGACGCGTGCCGCGCCTGCGTGTCCGTCCGCGTGCTCGTGAACGAGTTCGAGCCCTCCGGCAATCTGCGGCGCGTCCTGAAGGACAATGCCGACCTGATTGGCAACCCGCTGCCCAACCGTCCCACGTCCGAGCAATATTCACTCTTCCGCCGCTACGTGGATGCGCGCCACGCCGATGGCGGCATGGCCGACATGACCGTGCTCGACTATTCGATGATGGTCGAGGACAGCCACGTCGACACGAAGGTCATCGAGTATCGCCGGCGCGGGATCGACAGCGGCATCACGGGAAAGGGCGCGGGCGACCTGATCGCCGTCTGCCTGACCGACGAGATGAGCGACGGGCTCTCGATGGTCTACTCGTTCTACGAACCGGAGATGCAGGATCGCAGCCTCGGCACCTTCATGATCCTCGACCATATCCGCCGCGCGAAGGCGATGGGCCTGCCCTATCTCTATCTCGGCTATTGGGTCGAGGGCTCGAAGAAGATGGGCTACAAGGCCCGCTTCAAGCCCCAGGAGCGGCTGCTCGCTCATGGTTGGGTGCGGGTGGATTGACCCGCATCCGCAACGGGTCGTGAACGGTCGTCTCAGGAACAACCAGCCGTGCTCCTTGTTCGTTGGTAACTCTCACGCCAACGAAGGTGCGCCATGGCCAAGATCCTCGTCCTCTACTACTCGTCCTACGGCCATATCGAGACGATGGCTCGGGCCATCGCGGAGGGCGCGCGCTCGGTCCCAGGTGCCGAGGTCGTCGTCAAGCGCGTGCCTGAACTGGTGCCGGAGGAGATCGCCCGCAAATCGGGCATGAAGATCGACCAGGATGCGCCCGTCGCGAACCCGAACGAGCTCGCCGATTACGACGCCGTCATCTTCGGGACGCCGACCCGCTACGGCAACATGGCCGCGCAGATGCGCAACTTCCTCGACCAGACCGGCGGCCTGTGGGTGAAGGGAGCCCTGGTCGGCAAGGTCGGCAGCGTGTTCGCCTCCACGGCCACGCAGCACGGCGGGCAGGAGACCACCATCACGTCGTTCCACACCACGCTCCTGCACCATGGCATGATCATCGTCGGCCTGCCCTACTCTTATCCGGGACAGACCAAGATGGACGAGGTCTCGGGCGGCACGCCCTATGGGGCGACGACGCTCGCCGGCGGCGACGGCTCGCGCCAGCCGAGCGAAAACGAACTCGGCGGCGCCCGCTTCCAGGGCCGGCACGTGGCGGAAATCGCAACCCGCCTCGAACGGGGCGCGGGAGAGCGCGGGCCCGTTCCGCCGGACATGGACAACCCGACCGAGACGACGGGCGGCACGGCCGGGCAATCTTAGGCTCCGTCATCACCGGCCTTGTGCCGGTGATCTCGATCGATTGAAGCGTCGAGCCTCACCGTATCGGGATGGCCGGCACGAGGCCGGCCATGACGTGAGGAGTACCCGGCCTACTCCCCGAACCGGTTCGACTTCGGGAAACCTTTTGGCGGCAGGCGGCCGGCTTCGGTGCGGTCGCCCATCCAGTCGCGCAGGTCCTCCTTGGCCACCGTCCAGGTCCGGCCCGAGGTGTCCTTCCAGGTCAGACCCTCCTTCAGCTTGAAGACCTTGGCGTCGGAGACGCCGCCGTCCTTGTAGCGCTGGAGGCGCACGCCCTTGCCGCGGGTCATCTCCGGCACCTGCTTCATCGGGAAGATGAGGAGCTTGCGGTTCTCGCCGATGATCGCCACGTGATCGCCCTCGGCCTCCGCGCAGACGACCATCTTGGCCGGCGCATCGAGGTTGAGGATCTGCTTGCCCTTGCGGGTATTCGCCGTGATCTCGTCGGTGGGCACCACGAAGCCGCGCCCGTCGGTGGCGACCACGAGCAGCTTCGAACCCGCCCGGTACGGGAAGGCCGAGATGAAGTCGGCGCCTTCCTCCAGGTCGACCATGAGGCGGATCGGATCGCCGAAGCCGCGCCCGCCCGGGAGCTTCGAGGCGTCGAGGGTGAAGAAGCGCCCGTTATCCGCCACCACGACGATCTTGGACGTGGTCTCGGCGAAGAACGCAGTCTTCAACGCGTCGTCGCCCTTGAACTGCACGCCGGAGAGATCGGCCTGATGGCCCTTCATGGCGCGGATCCAGCCCTTCTCGGACACGATGACCGTGATCGGCTCGCGCTCGATCATGGCTTCCGCGAAGTCGATGTCGGAGGTGTCCGGAGCCTCTGCGAAGGAGGTGCGGCGCTTTCCGAGCGGGGTATCGGGCCCGAAGGTCTTGCGGACCTCCTTGATCTCGGCGGAAATGGTCTTCCACTGCACCTTCTCGGAGCCGAGCAGCTCCTCGATCTTGGCCTTCTCGTCCTGCAGGTTTTTCTGCTCGCGCTTCAGCTCCATCTCCTCGAGCTTGCGCAGGCTGCGCAGGCGCGTGTCGAGGATGGCGTTCGCCTGGACCTCGGTGAGCTTGAAGACGCGCATCAGCTCGGCCTTCGGCTCGTCCTCCTCGCGGATGATTTTGATCACCCGGTCGAGATCGAGATAGACGATGAGCAGGCCGCCGAGGATCTCCAAGCGGCGGTCGATGGCCGCCAGACGGAAGCCCGAGCGGCGGATCAGCACCTCGCGGCGATGGTCGAGCCATTCGCGCAGGCATTCCACGAGCCCGAGCACCTTCGGCACCTTGCCGCCGGCGAGCACATTCACGTTCATCGGGATGCGGCTCTCCAGCTCGGTGAGCTTGAAGAGCGATTCCATCAGGATGATCGGATCGACCGTCTTGGCGCGGGGCTCCAGGACGACGCGGATGTCCTCGGCCGATTCGTCGCGCACGTCGGCGAGCAGCGGCAGCTTCTTTTCCTGCAGCAGTTCGGCGATCTTCTCGATCAGGCGGGATTTCGGCACCGAATAGGGGATCTCGGTGACGACGATCTGCCAGTTGCCGCGACCGAGATCCTCCTTGGCCCAGCGGGCGCGAACCCGAAACGAGCCGCGACCGGTCCGGTAGGTCTCGGCCATGGCGGTCGGCGTGTCGACGATGATGCCGCCGGTCGGCAGGTCGGGGCCCGGCACGAACTGCATCAGCTGTTCGGAGGTGGCGTTCGGCTTCGAAATCAGGTGGAGCGCCGCGTCGCAGAGCTCGGCGGCGTTATGCGGCGGGATCGACGTCGCCATACCGACCGCGATGCCCTGCGACCCGTTGGCGAGCAGGTTCGGGAAGGCGGCCGGAAGCACGACCGGCTCCTCATTGGTCTGGTCGTAGGTCTCGCGGAAATCGACCGCGTCCTCGTCGATGCCTTCCAGCAGCAGGCGCGCGACTTCCGTCATGCGCGCCTCGGTGTAGCGCATGGCGGCCGCGTTATCGCCGTCGATATTGCCGAAATTGCCCTGCCCGTCCGCCAGCGGATAGCGCTGGGCGAAATCCTGCGCCATGCGCACCAGCGCATCGTAGATCGACTGGTCGCCGTGCGGGTGGAACTGACCCATCACGTCGCCGACGATGCGGGCGCACTTCTTCGGCGCCGACTTCGGATCGAGGCGCAGGAGGCGCATGGCGTGCAGGATGCGGCGGTGGACAGGCTTCAGGCCGTCGCGCGCGTCGGGCAGCGCCCGGTGCATGATGGTGGAAAGCGCATAGGCGAGATAGCGCTCCTCCAGGGCGTCCTTGAGATTGATGTTCTCGATCTCGCCCCCTGACGGCGGATTGACCGGCTTACCCATTACTCGAAATCCTCAATTGCGAATCGCTTCTTTATCACTTCGAAAGAGAACATAACAGAAACAAACATCAATCGTCCCCAGCCGTGGCCAGTGCGACGAAACGCGCCCGTTCCTCCGGGGCCCTCCGCCCATGGGGTTCGAAGACGTTCTGATGCAGGAAGAAATCCGTCAGGGCAAACCCCGACCGGATCTCCTCCTCGTCCGGCCGGTTGGATCTGGATTGGCCGATCAGGAACCCCGGCAGCTTCAGGAGCCTGTCCTTGTAAGGCTCGCCGGCCTGGGCACTGACGGCCCTCCCGCTCCTCGGGGACACGTAGACCAAGTCCCGTTCCGAGCCTGTCGCCGCGCAGGAGGACAGGTCCAGCCCGAAGCCGAGCTCGGTCAGCATGGCGAGTTCGAAGCGCACGAAGAGCGGCGGCGCGAGATCGGGATCGTCCAGGTGGTCCACCAGGACAGTCATGGTCTCGTAGAGGGCGAAATGCGGATCCCGCTCGGGGAAATAGCGCATCAGGTGGGCCAGGGTGGCAAGGCCGTAGAGGGCCATGGACGAGCCCATGAGTCGCGCGGCGCGCAGGTTCAGCCCCTCGACCTGATAGGCGCCCAGATTGTCGTCGAGCCTCGCCCGCCACGTCGCCTGCACGGTGTTTCCCGGCTGGAGAACCGCCTGGAGGCTCTTCGACCGGCCGCCATGGACGAGCCCGAGATGCCGGCCGTGCGCGCGGGTCATCAGCTCGAGGATGACGCTCGTTTCCCCATGTTTGCGGACGCCGAGAACGACGCCTTCATCAGTCCATTGCATCCGCTCGGCTGCCTTCGGCGAGAGTGCTTCCTGAACTCCCGATGTAAGCATTCAGGCGGCATTCATCCATGTTTTTCAACGATATCGGTGAACTTCTAAAATTCTGTTTCGGAACTGAAATACGGCCTTTTTGCGGAACCAAACCTGCAGCGCGTCATTGTCGATGACTTCAGTCTGCCAAATGATGAATTGAGGATCATGAAGCTTTCCCGTCTGTTTCTTGCGAGTACCGCCCTTCCTCTCCTGCTGCTGCCGATGCATGTCTCGGCGCTCCCATCGGAACCCGTAAAACCCCTTGTCCTGGCGCAGGCCGGGCCGGACACCGATGAAGAGCTGCCGCCCGGCGCACGCCAGAGGCGGCAGGGACCGGACGGAGAGCGCGGCGGACGCCCCGGCCAAGAACGCCGGCAGGGTGGTCCGGACCAGGGAGCCCCCGGCGCCCCGGAGGAACGCGGCCAGCGACCGCCTCGCGGCGCAGGCCCGGGCGGACCGCGCCCAGGCGAAGAACCGGGCGCCCAGCGCCCCCGTCGCGAGCCCGGCCCGCCGGCCGAGCGGCCGGCTCCGCCTGCGGAAGCAGCTCCGCCCCGCCCGGCTCAGGCTCCCGCCGAGAGGCCCCAGCCCCCGGCCGAAAGGCCTCAAGCCCCGGTAGAAGCACCAACCCGACCGCAGCGTCCTGCCCCGCAGGAGCGTGAACAGGCCCCTGCCGAGCGTCCCCGGCCGCAGCCTCCCGCAGGCCAGACCCGGCCGGCTACGCCTCCGCCGGCCCCGCAACAGGCAGCACCTCCGGCTCCCCAGCAGGCTCCCAACGCCACGCCGGCGGAGCGCCAGCGCCCGGGCCGCTCCGACAACACGGAGAACCCCGACCGCACCCGCGGCCAGCGCCCGGAACAGCCCAGCGCGCCTTCTGCGCCTCCTGCGCCTCCGGCCCCTCAGCCGGCTCCGTCTGCGCCTCCGCGTGCCCCGGTCCCGCCGGCTCCCGCCCCTGCTCCTGCGGCGCCAGCTCCTGCACCCCGCGCGCAGCAGCCGACGCCTCCGGCTCCCGGCGGGCAGTTCCAGCAGGTGCCTGGACGGTCTGGATTCCAGCAGGGCGCGCCAAGCCGTGCCGAGCCCCTCGATCCGTCGCGGGTCCGTATCGATGATCTGCGCAGCCAGCGCCGTGAGCGGCGGGAGGGCGACCGGGTCATCATCGAAGAGCCCGGCAACCGCACGATCATCCGCGAGGGCAATCAGGTCATCATTCGCCACGATGAGACCGAGCGGTTCCGCCAGACCTATCGCGATGCGGACATCCGCACCGAGCGGCGCGGTGCCGACGAGGAGGTCACGATCGTGCGGCGCCCAGACGGCTCCCAGATCGAGACCGTGCGTGACCAGGACGGTAACCTGATCCGCCGCATCCGCCGCGAACCGGCGGGACGCGAGGTCGTGCTCATCGAGAACCGCCGCAGCGGCATCGATCGCCGCCCGGGCTACGGATACGTGGACGAGGAGGTCATCCGCATGCCGCCTCCGATCGTCCGGATCCCGCGCGAGGAGTACATCGTCGAGACGGAGCGCGCCTCGGAGGCCGATATCGTCCGGGCCTTCACGGCGCCGCCGGTGGAGCGCATCGACCGTGCCTACACCCTCGACGAGGTCCGTCGCAGCCAGCCGCTCCGCGAGCGTATGCGCCGCGTGGACGTCGATACCATCAACTTCGAGTTCGGCTCCTGGGACCTCCCGCCGGATCAGATCGATTCTCTCAGGGGCATCGCTGACGGGTTGCGTCAGGCGATCTCCCGCAACCCGAACGAGATCTTCCTGGTCGAGGGTCACACGGACGCGGTCGGTTCGGACGAGGACAACCTGACCCTGTCCGACCGGCGTGCCGAAACCGTCGCGACCATCCTGACGCAGCGCTTCCAGATTCCCGCCGAGAACCTCACCACGCAGGGTTACGGCGAGCAGTATCTGAAGGTGAACACGCAAGGCCCGGAACGCGAGAACCGCCGCGTGACGATGCGCCGGATCACACCGCTGCTGCAGGGACAGAACCAGCAGTAATAAAAAGAGCCGGGAGGAGACGGATCCTCCCGGTTTCTCCCTGGAAGCACCCGGACTTGGATCGCGACTTCGGAGCGGATCGATGAGCCTTCCGCGCCGGAGCACCCGGCGCTGAAAGCCGAGGTGCATTTTTCCTGCGCCGACCGAACCCACGCACCGAAAATTGCCCGAACGCCTAAGCCCTTAGGAGAACATCCCTCAAGTATTTCTTATTCGTTAACCTTTTCGCGGTGACGTTTAGTCAAGAAAACAAATTGGGGGAGCAAACCATGTTCGGCATATTACGCCGTGCTCAACATGCCGATGCTTTGGACAATACCGTCCCGATCATCCCGGAGGAGCCGACGCCGATCGTCCAGCGCGAGAGCGGTCTGGACACCGAGATCATGAATTCACTGGAGGCCGACGTTCTGAAGGCCATCCACGGCGTCACTCAGGCCATTGCGGTCGCCGCCGCCGATGTCGCGGCTCTCGAGAATGATCTGGCGGAGATCCGCGCCCATGCCGGGGAGCTTGCCTCGTCGTGCAGGACTGCTTCGGGCGAAACCCTTGCCCTGGCCTCGTCGACCGAAGAACTGGCTGCCACATCGGCCGAGATCGGCCGCGCCATGGATCATGCAAGCGAACGGGTCGACAACGCCGTCCGTGCAGCGCAGAAGGCGAGCCACCTCATCACGCAACTCTCCGCCGCGACGGCGGAGATCGTCGGCATCGTGGATACCATCTCTTCAGTGGCACGGCAGACGAACCTGCTCGCGCTCAACGCAACCATCGAGGCCGCGCGGGCCGGCGAAGCCGGAAAGGGTTTCGCGGTGGTCGCGTCCGAGGTGAAGGTCCTGTCTACGCAGACCGCCCGAGCCGCCGACGACATCCGCCTGCGGATCGATCATCTGCGCGAGACGGCCCAAGCCTCCACGAGCGCCGTAACCGAAGTGGTTGAAGTGATCCAAGGCGTCGGCCCCGTCTTCGAAACGGTGCGAAACGCGGTCGGCGATCAGAATGCGGCCATCGGCGAAGCATCCCGCCTCGCGAGCGTCACGTCGGACAGCGTCGCGACGGTGAGCCGCCATGCCGGCGACGTGAACAACATCTCGCTCGATGCCGGTCGAAGGGCCCATCAAGCCGATCAGGCCACGACGACGGCGGACGGGCTTGCCAAGGCTCTGGGACAGCGGTTCGTCACCGTCATGCGCCAGAGCGAGCTCGGCGACCGGCGCCAGTCGGATCGGCTCCCCATCGATCGCCCGGCGACCGTCTGCATCGGTGGGCGCAGCGCTCCCACGCGACTGATCGACATCAGCCAGGGCGGCCTCCTGATCGCCTCGGCGGCCGATCTGCGCATCGAGGTCGGCATGTCGGCAGATATCGAGGCGCCGGCGATCGGCCGCGTCAGGCTGCGCGTCGTGGCTACCAGTCCGATGGGCGTTCATTGCGCTTTCGATCATAGCGATGCCGAGACCCGTACCCGCATCGACAGCTTCATCGCTCAGGCCGAAGCAACCTATAAGCCGCGCATCCTGCTCGCGCAGGAAACGGCCCGTCAGGTCGAGATACTGATCGAACAAGCCGTGTCCGAAGGCTCGGTTTCGCGCGAGGCCGTGTTCGACACGGACTACAAGTTGCTGCCGGACACCGACCCCGCGCAGTACGGGACGGCCTATCTTCCCCTCTTCGAGCGGCTTCTGCCGTCTCTCCTGGAAAGAGTTCTGGCCTCCGACCCGGCCATGGCCTTCTGCCTCGCCATCGACCGCAACGGCTACATCCCGGTCCACAACAGGCTCTATTCGCAGCCCCAGCGCGCGGGCGATCCGCTATGGAACGCGGCCAATGCCCGGAACAGGCGCATCTTCGACGATAGGGCCGGCATCACGGCTGGCCGTTCCACCCGTCCCTTCGTCGTCCAGTCCTACGCCCGCGACATGGGCGGAGGCAAGATCGTCATGATGCAGGAGGTCGACGCCCCGATCCGCATTTTCGGACGGCACTGGGGCGGCTTGCGAACGGCCTATCGCGCTTAACCCCGCGGGAACTCCAGGCCCATCTCGCGGTAGCGCTCGGGATCGTCGCTCCAGTTCTCGCGCACCTTCACGAAGATGAAGAGGTGCACGGGACTCTCGGCGATTTCGGCGATCTCCTTGCGGGCCGCCTGGCCGATGGCCTTGATCGTCTGGCCTCCCTTGCCGAGCACGATCTTGCGCTGGCTGTCGCGCTCGACGAACACCGTCTGCTCGATGCGCACCGAGCCGTCCGGGCGCACCTGCCACTGGTCGGTCTCGACGGTGGACTGGTAGGGCAGCTCCTCGTGCAGGCGCTCGTAGATCTTCTCGCGGGTGATCTCGGCGGCCAGCATGCGTAGGGGCGCGTCGGAAATCTGATCCTCCGGATAGAGCCAGGGCCCTTCCGGCATCATCTCGGCGAGTTGGCGCTTGAGGGTCTGGATGCCGTCGCCCTTGAGGGCCGAAATCATGAACGTGTGCGCGAAGGGCACCGTCTCGTTGAGCTTCGCGGCCATCTCGAGGAGCTTGGACCGTTCGATCAGGTCGATCTTGTTGAGGATCAGGACCTTCGGTCGCTTCAGCTCGGGCAGCTTGGCAAGGATCGCCTCGGCCTCCTCGTCGATTCCCTTGCGGGCGTCGAGCAGGAGCGCGATCACGTCCGCATCCCCGGCTCCGCCCCAGGCCGATGTGACCATGGCCCGATCGAGGCGGCGCTTGGGCTTGAAGATGCCGGGCGTGTCCACGAAGACGATCTGCGCCTCGCCCTCGATGGCGATGCCGCGCACCAGGGCGCGGGTCGTCTGCACCTTGCGCGACACGATGGAGACCTTGGACCCGACGAGCGAGTTCAGAAGGGTCGACTTGCCTGCGTTCGGCGCACCGATGAGAGCGACGAAACCGGCCTTCGTGTTGGTCTGCTCAGGCTGTTCCATGCTCTTCCTCCGTCCACACGCCCTCTCTCATGAGAAGGCTTCGCGCCGCAGCCTGTTCCGCGACGCGCTTCGACGTGCCGGAGCCGAACTCGCCCTCGGCACCCTTCACCTTGACCAGAACCCGGAATTTCGGCGCGTGGTCAGGGCCCGTCTGCTCCGCCACGGAATAGGTCGGAGGCGGAAGCCCCTGTCCCTGCGCCCATTCCTGGAGGGCGCTCTTCGGGTCGCGCAAGGGGCGTCGGGGCGCCTCGAGCAGGGACTGGAACGAGCGCTCGACGAGAGCGCAGGCCGCCTCGTAGCCGCCGTCCAGGAAGACGGCGCCGATGATCGCCTCGCAGACGTCGGCCAGGATGGTCTGGTTGCGCCGCTCGCCCGAATGGGCCTCGCCGGCGCCAAGCTTGAGATAAGGCCCGACATCCCACGCGATGGCGATCTCGGCGCAGCTTTCACGCCGCACAAGCTCTGCGAGGCGCCGCGAAAGCTCGCCCTCGGGCGCGCCGGGAAACTTCCTGTAGAGCAGTCCGGCGATCGCGAGACCGAGCACCCGGTCGCCCAGGAACTCCAGCCTCTGATAGCTCTGCCCGGCCGCCTGCGGGGCGCTGACATGGGTCAGCGCCTCGTCCAGGAGTTCGGGTTTCTCGAAGCGATAACCGAGCTTGCTCAGAAGCTCGTCGAGGTTCGGTCTGCGGCGTGCCACGGGTTACTGGATCCGCTCGAAGAGGCGATTCCAGCGGATCTTCTGCGGCCATTCCCAGGGACGCCACAGGGACGCGCTCTCGTCGATGGAGAAGAAGATGATCTCGGCGCGGCCGACCAGGTTCTCGAACGGCACTTGGCCGACACTCGCCTCGTCACGCGAGTCGGTGGAGTTATCCCGGTTGTCGCCCATCATGAAGAAGTGGCCCGGCTGCACCGTGTAGACGTTGGTGTTGTCCCAGTAGCCGCGGTCGCCGTCGCGCTCGATGACGAAATGGGACACGCCGCCGGGCAGAGTCTCCTTGTATTGCGGCACGGAGATCGTGCGGCCGTAGAGATCCGTGGTCTTGTAATCCTCGACGCGCTCGCGCTGGACCGGCTGACCGTTGATGTGCAGCACGCCGCCGATCACCTGGATCTTGTCGCCCGGCAGGCCGATCACGCGCTTGATGTAGTCGGTCGAATTGTCCTTCGGCAGTTTGAACACCGCGATCTCGCCGCGCTTCGGCTCGGAGCCGAAGATACGGCCGGAGAAGAGGTTGGGGCTGAAGGGGATCGAGTGCTTGGAATAGCCGTAGGAATACTTGGAAACGAACAGATAGTCGCCGATCAGCAGCGTCGGGATCAGCGATCCCGATGGGATGTTGAAGGGCTGGAAGAGAACGGTGCGTACGACCACCGCGATCAGAAGCGCCTGGACGATGACCTTGATGGTCTCCCAAAGGCCGCCTTCCTCGTTCTTCGCGCTGCTACCTACGTATTTGCTGCTTTTATCGCTCACGTCCGTCGACCTATGCTCTTGGACTATCCCGGCGGAGGCCGTCTTCGTCCGGTGGCAAGTCGAGAGGGGTTTGCACTTAAGCCCCAAGGGCAAACCACTCTCGATTGATGTATTTGCTCCGGCCCGCTCGTCGGGATGCCGGAATCCGTCCTGTTGCGGCATGCTCTAACCTAAGGCGCGGCCTGCCGCAACGCGGTCACCCCTCATGCAGGCAGCGCCTCGATGATCACGAAGGCTTGAGCCAGGGGCGGATCGTCCGTCAGGGACACGTGGACCACCGCCCTGTGCCCTGCAGGCGTCATCACCTTCAGGCGTTCCAACGCTCCCCCGGTCAGCCGCATGGTCGGGCGGCCGGTCGGAAGATTGACCACCTCCATGTCGCGCCAGAAGACGCCATGGCTCAACCCCGTTCCCAGTGCCTTGGCGCAGGCCTCCTTGGCGGCGAAGCGCCGGGCGTAGGAAGGAGCACGGGCGGCCCGCCTGTCGCTCCGCGCGCGCTCGCCTTCCGTATAGATGCGGTGCGTGAACCGATCGCCAAAGCGTTCGATCGATTTTTCGATGCGCCGGATGTCGCAGAGGTCGGAGCCGATGCCGATGATCACGCCGTCACCTGTGCCCGGCCCTGGTCCATGGCGACGCGCATGGCTCGAACGGCTTCGTCGAGCCCGATGAAGATCGCCTCCCCGATCAGGGAATGGCCGATATTGAGTTCCACGATCTG
The DNA here is from genome assembly GCF_034627025.1 of Microvirga lotononidis. NCBI lineage: Bacteria > Pseudomonadati > Pseudomonadota > Alphaproteobacteria > Hyphomicrobiales > Methylobacteriaceae > Microvirga > Microvirga lotononidis. The sequence goes on from NZ_CP141048.1 coordinate 4,433,081, forward strand.
GGGAATGGCCGCGACCGGGCGCACGGAGTCGAGGGCAAGGCCGTGGCCCGCGTGGATTTCAAGGCCGATTCCGGCTCCGTGCTCGGCCGCGCGCTTCAGGCGCTCCAGCTCATGGGCGATTCTGGCCTCGTCCCCATCGGCGACCGCCTCGCAATACGTCCCCGTATGGAGCTCGACCACGGGCGCCCGCAGGTCGCAGGCTGCATCCATGACGGCGATTTCCGGCTCGACGAACAGCGACACCCGGATGCCCTCGCCCTTCAGTTCCTGGATCACCGGACGCAGATGGGCATGGGCGCCGATGATGTCGAGCCCCCCTTCCGTGGTCCGCTCCTCGCGCTTTTCAGGGACAAGGCAGGCCGCATGGGGATGGATCCGTGTGGCGAGCGCTACCATCTCGGACGTCGCTGCCATCTCGAAGTTGAGCGGCACGAACAGTTCCTGCTTGAGCCGCCACATATCCGCATCCCGGATATGACGCCGGTCTTCCCTCAAATGAGCGGTGATCCCGTCCGCCCCGGCCAGCACGGCCAAGTTCGCGGCCCGGACCGGATCGGGATGAATGCCGCCTCGCGCATTCCGCACGGTCGCGACGTGATCGATATTGACGCCGAGGCGTAGAGGAGGAGCTGTCATGGGCCTCTATGTAGCAGAGAGACGTTTATTTCCTAGCCGGCAGACAGGGCACTTGCGGCTACCAATCAAAAAGAGATTGCGGCAGGACCATTGGGTCTATATGAATGATACTTAATATCATTTTGCCGTGACCAATGCTGCGCGCAATCATACTGATCCTGCTTGGCCTGCAAACCGTTGTCTGGCTCCGGTTTCTGGCCATGCTCCTCACAAATCCGAATCTTGCGGGGAGTGGATGGATGGGCGCCATCATCGCCTTGCCGCTCGTCGTCTTTGCTGCGCTCGCGCTGCCCGCCCTCATCCTCGCCCTGAAACGAAGGATGCTGTGGCTCGCGTTGGCTCTTACCCTGACGGCACCCGGCTTCGCCCTCCTGGTGCTTTAGAATGCGGGTCTATTAACGCCGGCTTGGCAGGTCCCAGCAGATGGATCGTACCTTACTGATCGCTCTCATCGGCTTTGAAACACTGGCTCGCGCTGGATTTTTTGGCGGGCGGCATCGTGTCCCAGTGGGATGCCGACGGCATGGGCCCGGGCGCTATCCGCCGCCTATGTCATCTTGGCAATCCTGGTCTTTCTCTGCTTTCTTCTACCGGCCCTTGTGCTCTTGACGAAAAGAAAATCCCCCAGCTTGGCCCTCATTCTTGTGCTGATTCCCCTCGTTCCTTTGATCGGGGTCATCGGACCGATGATTGCCAGCTCCGAGTGGTATATCTCCTGGTTCGTCCGGCGGCGGGCGCCCTGGCATCGATAATGCCTTGCCTTCCCGACCCAAATCAACTATAGCCGCCGCTTCGCGTTCGCTCCGGCCGGGGGCTGAACGGACGGTGCGGCTTGCCGCATAGGGGTTTCACGCTCCGTCGTCCCGTGTCTCCGCCTTCGACAACCGCTCGGGCCTTGCAGGCTCGAAGGGCTTGGCGCCGATCGGACGCGCGAAACGGCCGGAACACTCCTCAAAACAGTGCACGGCATGAACCTCAAACCTGAGAAAGGCCCACTATGCCTCTCTACGAGCATATCTTTTTGGCTCGCCAGGATGTCACCCCGCAGCAGGTCGAAGCAATGGTCGACCAGTACAAGGGCGTCATCGAGCAGAACGGCGGCAGCGTCGACAAGACCGAGATGTGGGGCGTGAAGTCCCTCGCCTACCGGATCAAGAAGAACCGCAAGGCGCATTTCACGATGTTCAACCTCAACGCTCCGGCCCCGGCCGTGGCCGAGATGGAGCGTCAGATGCGCATCAACGAAGACATCCTTCGTTTCATGACCATCAAGGTCGAAGAGCTCGAGACCGAGCCGTCCGTGATGATGCAGAAGCGCGACCGCGACGAGCGCAAGGACCGCGAGCGCCGTGAGCGCGATGGCGGCCCTGAGGGCGGCAACGAAGGCGAGGAGGCTTAATCATGGCATTTGGTGCTACTGGTGGGGCCGCTGGCGGCCGCCGTCCGTTCTTCCGCCGTCGCAAGACCTGCCCGTTCTCGGGCCCGAACGCTCCGAAGATCGACTACAAGGACACGAAGCTCCTGTCCCGCTACATCTCCGAGCGCGGCAAGATCGTTCCTTCGCGCATCACGGCCGTGTCGGCCAAGAAGCAGCGTGAGCTCGCCCAGGCGATCAAGCGTGCCCGCTTCCTGGGCCTCCTGCCCTACGTGATCCGCTAATCAAGACTTTGGCGGGCCGACTCGCGCGGCCCGCCTTCCCCTTTTCCAAGATCGCCCAGCGGTGAGAACCCGCGGGGTCAGTTGGGGCCAGGCCCCTAACCCTGCCGACGAGCAGCGGGACAGCGAGACGATGAATTTTGTTGCAACAGGCATAGGCGCGGGCCTCGTATCGGCCCTTCTGACCGCGGTGATCGTCAAGGCGACCCCGCTGGCGGCCGTGCTGTATCTGCTCGCCCCCATTCCTGTCCTGATCGTTTCCCTCGGCTGGGATCACCGCTCCGGCCTCATCGCGGCCCTCGTCGGCGGCATCGCGATCGCCCTGATCCTGTCTCCGCTCAGCGGCCTGGGCTTCGCGGTCATCACCGCCCTACCCGCCTGGTGGCTGTCCTACCTCGCCCTGCTCGGACGCCCCGGTCCGGACGGCACCATGGAATGGTATCCGGTCGGCCGGCTCCTGGCCTGGATCGCCGGGACGGCCGCGCTCACCATCATGGCCGCCGGAATCATCTCGACGGGCGGCGATTACGGCGCCTTCGACCAGAATGCCCGCACGGTCGCCGGGGCCTTCGTCGACACGCAGTTCACCACGTCCGGACCCAATGCGCTCGAGGCGGAAACGCGTGAGGAACTGGTCCGCATCTTCGCGCGCCTGACGCCCTTCCTGTCGGCCCAGGGCTTCACGACCGTCCTTGCGCTCTATCTTTGGGCGGCCGCCCGGATCGTCCAGGCATCCAAGCGCCTGCCGCGCCCCTGGGCGCCGGTGCCGGACCTCGTGATGCCGCGCTCGGCCGGGCTCGTCCTGATCGGCGCGCTCGTCATCGCCAGCTTCGACGGCTTCATCGGTGCCCTCGGCATGGCCCTGTCGGGCGCCTTCCTGATGGCCTTCGCCCTCCAGGGGCTCGCGGCCATCCACGACCGCACGCGGGGCAAGTCGGGCCGCTCGTTCATTCTCTCGGCCATGTACGTGCTGATTTTCGTCACCCAGGGCATCCTGATGGTCGCCCTGGCCCTGTTCGGCATCGCCGATACCGTCTTCGGCCTGCGCCGCCGCTTCGGCACGCGGCCGAACCCGCCTCCAACCCTTTCCACCTGATCACGAACCTAAAGGAGACAACCATGGAAGTGATCCTTCTCGAGCGCGTCGCAAAGCTCGGCCAGATGGGCGAGACCGTGAAGGTCCGTTCCGGCTACGCCCGCAACTTCCTCCTGCCGCGCGGCAAGGCCCTGCGCGCCACGGATGCCAACAAGAAGCACTTCGAGACCCAGCGCGCCCAGCTCGAGGCCCGCAATCTCGAGCGCCGCAAGGAAGCCGAAGCCGTCGGCGAGAAGCTGAACGGCCAGAGCTTCATCATCCTGCGCCAGTCCGGCGAAACCGGCGTGCTCTACGGCTCGGTCTCGACCCGCGACCTCGCCGAGATCATGACGCAGAACGGCTTCACCGTTGACCGCAACCAGATCGCGATCAACCAGCCGATCAAGACCATCGGCCTGCACAACGTGCCGGTCGCCCTCCATCCGGAGGTCGAGGTTCAGGTGACGATCAACGTTGCCCGCAGCCCCGAGGAAGCCGAGCGTCAGGCTCGCGGCGAGTCGGTCACGACCCGCGAAGAGACCAACCTCGACGACCTCGGTCTCGAGGTCGGCGCTGCCCTGGCGGAAGCCGGCGGCGACGAAGAACTCTGAGTCGGTTGATCGTTCCCGGCTCGAAGCGGCCGGGAACGCCCCCTGCACGTCTGGCCGGCACACGGCCGGTGATGACGGAACAGCGGGTCCAAGCTGGACCGATTGCTCTAGTTCTTGATTTGTTCTAAAATCGCGCTCTCCGTCGATTCGACGGGGAGCGTTTTTCTTTCGTTTTCAGGCTTGTGGAAGAGTCAAGGTGCGACGCCCGCGAGACAAGGAACGGTGTGAGAATCGAGGACAGCGAGGACAGATCGGGAGGAGTCCCGGCTTCGTGTCCGCCCGGCAACTTTTAGGACACCAATTGCGGTCTAAGAGACTCTAAACCCTTATCTGTTTCCGGAGCGCCAGATGGCCACCGCCAATGCCCTGATCGCCCGCCTCGAAACCGCCGAGCCGCAGTTTCGGACGCCCCCCAGCAACATCGAAGCCGAACAGGCTCTGCTGGGCGCGATTCTGGTCAACAACGACGCCTATTACCGCGTCTCGGACTTCCTCGAGGCCGCTCATTTCATCGAAGACCTGCACAGGCGCATCTACGAGGTCGCCACGAGCCTGATCAAGGCCGGCAAGGTCGCGACGCCGATCACCATGAAGACCTTCCTGGGCGACCAGGATCTCGGCGGCATCACGGTCTCCCAATATCTCGCGCGCCTCGCCGCCGAGGCGACGACCGTCATCAACGCCGAGGATTACGGCCGCACGATCTACGACCTCGCGGTGCGCCGGAACCTGATCAATATCGGCGAGGAGATGGTGAACGTCGCCTTCGACGCGCCGGTGGATTCCTCGCCGCGCGACCAGATCGAAGAGGCCGAGCGCCGCCTGTATTCCCTTGCGGAAACCGGCCGGTCCGATGGCGGCTTCCAGCGCTTCTCCGACGCGCTCACGGCCGCCATCGACATGGCGGCCGCCGCCTACAAGCGCGAAGGCGCCCTCTCGGGCATCTCGACGGGTCTCATCGACCTCGACAAGTCTCTCGGCGGCCTGCAGCCGTCCGACCTTGTCATCCTGGCCGGACGACCGGCCATGGGTAAGACCTCGCTGGTGACCAACATCGCCTTCAACATCGCCAAGGCCTATCGGGCCGAGAAGCAGCAGGACGGCAACCTGAAGACCGTCAACGGCGGCATCGTCGGCTTCTTCTCCCTCGAAATGTCGGCCGAGCAGCTCGCGACCCGTATCATCGCCGAGCAATCGGGCGTGCCGTCCTACAAGATCCGCCGCGGCGACATGCGCGAGGACGACTTCTACAAGATCACGGAAGCCGCGCGCGAGATGCAGTCGATTCCCTTCTACATCGACCAGACCGGCGGCATCTCCATCGCGCAGCTCACGGCCCGCGCCCGGCGCCTCAAGCGCCAGCGCGGCCTGGACATCCTCATCGTCGACTATCTGCAGCTCCTGTCCGGCTCGGCCAAGAAGGGCGAGAACCGGGTGCAGGAGCTGACCGAGATCACCACCGGCCTCAAGGCTCTCGCCAAGGAACTGTCCGTCCCGCTCATCGCCCTGTCCCAGCTCTCCCGTCAGGTGGAATCCCGCGACGACAAGAGGCCGCAGCTCTCCGACCTTCGTGAATCGGGCTCGATCGAGCAGGACGCCGACGTGGTCATGTTCGTTTACCGCGAGGAGTACTATCTGAAGAACAAGGAGCCGAAACCCGGCACCGAAGAGTACTTCAAGTGGCAGGCGGAGATGGATCAGGTCCACGGCAAGGCCGAGGTCATCATCGGCAAGCAGCGTCACGGTCCCACGGGCACCGTGCAGCTCGCGTTCCAGGCCGACATCACCCGCTTCACCGACCTTGCGGATGAAGACAAACTTCCCGATCGGATTGGCGATTGACCAAGCATAACTCCCAGAATGAAGACCCGGGCGGCATCCCCGAGAACGCCGCCGGAGGCCTCCTCCACATCGACCTCGATGCCCTGGCGTCCAACTGGCGTACCCTTCGCGACAACGCGGGCGGCGCGGAGACGGCCGCCGTCGTCAAGGCGAACGCCTACGGCATCGGCATCGAGAAGGCCGTTCCCGCCCTGGCCCAGGCCGGCTGCCGCACGTTCTTCGTGGCGCACTTAAGCGAGGCGATCCGCGCTCGCGCCGTGGCGCCGGATGCGACGATCTATGTGCTGAACGGCCTCTTCGCCGGCACCGGGCCGACTTGCGCGGAGCACAATCTGCGCCCCGTCCTCGGCTCCTTCGAAGAAATCGAGGAATGGGCCGGGTTCTGCCGGACTGAGAGCCTGAAGCGCCCCGCCGCGATCCACGTCGATACCGGCATGAACCGGCTTGGCCTCACGGTTCCGCAGGGGCTGACGCTCAAGGACCGGGCGGAGCTGAAGGATTTCGAGCCCGCGCTCCTGATGAGCCATTTCGTGAGCGCCGAGGAGAGCGACAACCCGCTGAACCGCCAGCAGATCGAGGCTTTCCAAGCCGTGCGGTCGTCTCTTCCCGGCCTTCCAGCCTCGCTCCCGAATTCGTCGGGCATCTTCCTCGGCGACAAGCCTCCCTACGACCTGGTGCGGCCAGGCTATGCGCTCTATGGCGGCAATCCGACGCCGGACCGGGACAATCCCCTGAAACCGGTCATCGGCCTGGAGGCCCGCATCGTGCAGCTGCGCTGGGTCGAGGCGGACCATACGGTCGGCTATAACGGCCGCTGGCTGGCCCTGGAGAAGCGCCGCATCGCGACCCTCTCCGTCGGCTATGCGGACGGCTATCCGCGGTCCGCGAGCGCGCGCGGCAAGAGCGGCGACAACCTGCTCGCCGGCATGACCCTGGTGGCGGGCCATCCCTGCCCCTTCGCCGGCAACGTCTCCATGGACCTGATCACCATCGACGTCACGGCAGTGCCGGAGAACCAGATCCGGCGCGGTGATACCGTCACTCTGATCGGCGGCGACCTGACCATCGACGAGGTCGGCCGCCGGTCCGGCACCATCGGGTATGAGATCCTAACCAATCTCGGTTCGCGCTATGCCCGCGTCTATCGCGGAGGCCAGGGCTGATGGCCAAGCGTCACCCCTCCTTCGTATGCCAGGAATGCGGCGCGGTCTATAACCGCTGGAAGGGCAAGTGCGAGGCCTGCGGCGGCTGGAACACAATCGCCGAGGAGGCAGGCTCCGCCAGCCCCATGGCGGGGCCCGTCGCCACGCGACCGTCCCGCGCCAAGGGCCGGATCTTTCCGCTCGAAGGGCTCTCCGGCGAGACCAAGGAAGCCCCGCGCACGCCCTCCGGCATCGCCGAGCTCGACCGGGTCACCGGCGGCGGCTTCGTGCACGGCTCGATCATCCTGCTCGGCGGCGATCCGGGCATCGGCAAGTCCACCCTTCTCATGCAGGCCTCCGCGGCTCTGGCCAACCGGGGCGAACGCGTCGCCTACATTTCGGGCGAAGAAGCGGTGGCCCAGGTGCGCCTGCGGGCCGAACGCCTCGGCCTCGGCCAGGCTCCCGTCGAGCTCGCCTCCGAGACGAATGTCGAGGACATCATCGCCACCCTGAGCCAGGGTCGCCCGCCCGCACTGGCCATCATCGACTCGATCCAGACCATGTGGACCGAGACAGTGGAGTCGGCGCCCGGCACCGTGACCCAGGTCCGTGGCTCCGCCCAGGCTCTTATCCGCTTCGCCAAGACGACCGGCACCGCCGTGATCCTGGTCGGCCACGTGACGAAGGACGGGCAGATCGCCGGCCCCCGCGTGGTCGAGCACATGGTCGACGCGGTGGTCTCCTTCGAGGGCGACACGGGCCACCACTTCCGGATCCTGCGCGCGGTCAAGAACCGCTTCGGCCCTACCGACGAGATCGGCGTGTTCGAGATGTCGGACCAGGGGCTGCGGGAGGTCTCCAACCCGTCCGAACTTTTCCTCGCGGGACGCGACATGGCCACGCCCGGAACGGCGGTCTTCGCCGGGATGGAAGGCACGCGTCCGCTTCTCGTCGAGATCCAGGCCCTTGTGGCTCCGACGTCCCTCGGCACTCCGCGCCGGGCCGTCGTCGGCTGGGACCAGAGCCGCCTGTCCATGGTGCTGGCCGTGCTGGAGGCCCATGGCGGGCTGAAGCTCGGCATGCACGACGTCTATCTCAACGTCGCCGGTGGCTTGCGCATCACGGAGCCCGCCGCCGACCTGGCGGCCGCCGCGGCCCTGGTGTCGTCCCTGTCCGGCAATCCCCTGCCGCCGGACACGGTCTATTTCGGCGAGATGGGCCTGTCCGGCGCCATCCGGCCCGTTGCCCAGGAGCAGGCGCGGTTGAAGGAGGCGGCGAAGCTCGGGTTCTCGGGCGCGGTGGCACCAGCACCGCGTTTGGACAAATCCAAAAAGGAAAAGCTGCCGCTGGCGTCCTCTTCCATTGGCCACATCACCGACCTCGTCGCCGGGATCGCGGCTCGTCGCCGGAAAGCGTCGTGACGGGACCGGCGACGTTTTCCACCTCGGCCATATGGCCTAGTTGATATCTTGTTGCATTTAACCTGTATTTGAGACCTGCTTCTGGCCCATTGTGAACTGTTCCTGGTGGGCATGTCCGGAAGTCTCCGGGCTTCCAATGCTGGATGAAGGACCCAACATGCCTGCAACGACCACCCTCTCTTCGCTGAACGTCGCCGAAAACCCGGAAAACGGCACCGTCATCGGCCGCCTGGGAGTCCAGGGCGGCGCACCGAATGAAACCTTTACCTTCACGCTGGCGAGCAGCCTGAGCGACCGCTTCGAGATCAAGCGGGTGACGGAAAACAACGAGACCTACTCCGTGCTCGCCGTCAAGACAGGCGGAAGCCTGTTCGATTTCGAGACGGACGACCTGAACCACTTCGAGATCTCCATCTCCGCCAGCAGCACCAACTCCACCGGCGGGACGGTCGTTGCCAACAAGTCGTTCCTCATCGACGTCACCAACGTCAATGAAGCGCCGACCGATATCCTCCTGTCGAACGCGACCATTGCCGAGACCGCAAGGGCCGGCACGGAGGTCGGCCTCCTGACGGCGCTCGATCCCGATCTGGCTGGGCTTACGGCTGCCGTGATGCCGACCTTTACCCTGGTCGAGAGCGCAGGCGGTCGCTTCCAGATCGTCGACAACAAGCTCGTCGTCGCGGCTGGCGCAACGTTCGACTACGAGACGGCCTCCTCGCTTCAGGTCAAGGTCAAGGTGACCGATATGGGCGGCCTCAGCTTCGAGAAAACCCTGTCGATCAGTGTCACGGACGTGAGCGAGGTCGGCGGCTCGGCACGCAACGACAAGATCCGCGGCACCGCGGAGGCCGACGTCATCAATGGCGGCGCCGGCAACGACTGGATCTGGGGCAACGGCGGCAACGACACCATCAACGGCGGAAGCGGGAAGGACATCCTCTTCGGCGGCGACGGCGCTGACACCTTCGTGTTCGACAGCCCCTTCAAGAAGGGTCATTTCGACCAGATCAGAGATTTCAAATCCGGAGAGGACAAGATCCTCTTCGATCTGGATGCTCTGAAATCGTTCAAGGTCAAAGCCTCGAAGAGCGATCTGTTCGGCCTCTCCAAGAAGGGGCATCCGGACAAGAAGTCGTCGGTCGGGCTCGACAAGGTCTTCAAGGAAGGCAAGCTGGAGAAGAAGTTCTTCACGGTCGGAACCACCTCCAAGGATGGGAACGATTACGTCGTCTACAACAAGAAGAACGGCACGGTTTATCTCGATGTCGACGGATCAGGCGGCGCGAAGCCGGTCGAGATCCTCAAGCTGAAGCCGGGGGCGGCCCTCTCCTTCAACGACTTCCTCTTCATCTGAGGTCGAGCATCATCGGCTTTTGCGGCTCCGGCGGCACTCGCCGGAGCTTTTTCATGTCTGCACGATCATGGCGGACGGGTGCCCTCGCTGGTCCATTCCTTGCATTGGCGGAGGACGCGCCGTGCCTCGGGTCGTCGGTCGGGTGCCGCTCCAGACATCGGGCGGACCCGGAGGAACGGCTCATCCGAGGCTTCAGCGACTCATGTGGACAAAACCACGCGGCATCTCCGGCTGACGATCTCTTCCACCATCCATGTGACAGATATCCTTGCGGGAATGAGAATGGGACGAGGCACGAAATGAAAGAACAGAATGCCGTTCGGGCAGGACGAAATACCGCTTGACGGATTATTGTCACGATACAACAGTATATCGTGTCAGTCGGCGAGCTACCGGTCATAAAGTCGGGCGAGCTCCAAACCTGTGGGGATGAAGATGGCGAAGAACCTCTCGAATGCTCCGGCTTCCGCGCTCGACGGCCCGAGTCTCACCAAAAAGGGCAGCTTCGACATTACCGAGTTCAGCACTCCCAGCCTGGCCAAGAAGGGCAGCTTCGACATCACTGAGATCAGCAGTCCGAGCCTCGCCAAGAAAGGCAGCTTCGACATTACGGAGTTCAAGTCTCCCGCTCTCGATTCGACGACGGAGACCCTTTTCAACTTCAAGGCCGGTGATCTGATCCTCATCTAACGACGTGGCTTCGGCCCGGCAAATCGCCGGGTTTTTTGATTGGGCGGGCCGTTTTGCCCTGGCCCTCCTGCCGCAGGTCCCACTGCAAGGGTGACGAAAGCCTTTGTTAACGCTATAGAGCCAGGCTCCAAACCCGCGAAGGCGGCTTCATTCCTGTCATTTTGCGTAGGCCCGGCCCATGCCCGTTTCCGTTCTGGACCTCGTCGTCATCGGTATCGTCCTGATCTCGGCTCTTCTTGCTGCAGTGCGCGGCTTCACCCGCGAGGTGCTTGCCATCGTGGCCTGGGTCGTCGCGGCCGCTGCGGCCTGGTACCTGCATCCGACCGCCCTGCCGATCGCGCATCAGTATATCAGCAGCAATACGGTGGCGCTCGTGGCGGCCATCGGCGGCATCTTCGTCGTGACGCTGATCATCGTGTCGATCATCACGGTGCAGGTCTCCGATCTGATCCTCGATTCCCGCATCGGCGCCCTCGACCGGACGCTCGGGCTCTTCTTCGGCGCCGCGCGCGGTTTCCTGATCTGCGTGATCGGCTGGGCATTCCTCGGCTGGCTTCTCCAAGGCAAGGAGCCCGAATGGGCGGCCTCCTCGCGCACTCGTCCGGCTATGGAGAACACCCGCGACAACATCATCGCCATGCTGCCCGAAAATGCCGAGGCCCTGCTCCAGCGCCTGCGCAACAAGGAAGCGCCGGCCGAGACCGAACCGGCGGAGCCCGATCCTCAGCGCCCGGCGGCCCCTGCGGCTCCCGCCCCGCAGCCGCCGCAGCGTCGCAGCTGAGGCGCCCGACGAACGGACGAGAAGAGGTTCGCTTTCCGGCGTAGGCCGCTGCGCGGACTTAAGAGAACCTGGATCGAAGACGAATGTGCAAACCTGCATTTGCATCCGATCCCGCTTCACGTTTCCGACAGCGGCAGAATAGCCATTGGCGTTTAGTCGAATGCCGACTACATAAGGGCGGCGCCGGTGGGGGCGCGAATCCCAAAGGTATGATCATGTCTGCTTTGTCTGAGACGTGGCAGGTCACCCCGAAGCAGGTGAACCTGGACCTCGACGGCGATACCCTGCGCGAAGAATGCGGTGTCTTCGGCATCTACGGACACCCGGATGCCGCCGCCATCACGGCGCTTGGGCTCCACGCCCTCCAGCATCGCGGCCAGGAGGCGGCAGGCATCGTCTCCTATGACGGATCGGTCTTCCACTCGGAGCGCAAGCTCGGCCTCGTCGGCGACAACTTCTCCGACCGGGCGACCATCGAACGCCTCGAAGGCCTCTCCGCCATCGGCCACACCCGCTACTCGACAACCGGCGAGACCGTCCTTCGCAACGTGCAGCCCCTTTTCGCCGAACTCGACGGCGGCGGCTTCGCCGTTGCCCATAACGGCAACCTGACCAATGGCCTGACCCTTCGCCGCAACCTCATCCGTGACGGTGCCATCTGCCAATCCACCACCGACACGGAGGTGATCGTCCACCTCGTGGCACGCAGCCGCAAGGACCGGGTCATCGACCGCTTCGTGGAAGCCATCCAGAAGCTCGAGGGCGCCTATGCCCTGGTGGCGCTCACGAATAAGAAGCTGATCGGCGCCCGCGACCCGCTGGGCATCCGCCCGCTGGTGCTCGGCGAGCTCGACGGCCGGTACATTCTCGCCTCCGAGACCTGCGCGCTCGACATCATCGGCGCCCGTTTCGTCCGCGACATCGAGAACGGCGAATGCGTGGTGATCTCGGACGAGGGCATCGAGTCCTTCCGCTTCGTCCCGGAGCAGACCGCCCGCCCGGACATCTTCGAGTACATTTATTTCGCCCGCCCCGATTCCGTCGTGAATGGCCGCAGCGTCTACGAGGTCCGCAAGGGCATGGGGCGCGAGCTCGCCCTGGAATCGCCGGCCAATGCCGACGTGGTGATCCCGGTGCCCGATTCCGGCGTGCCGGCTGCCCTGGGTTACGCCCAGACCTGCGGCCTGCCCTACGAACTCGGCATCATCCGCAACCATTACGTGGGCCGCACCTTCATCCAGCCGACCCAGTCGGTGCGGGAACTCGGCGTGCGCATGAAACACTCGGCCAACCGCTCGGCGATTGCCGGAAAGCGGATCGTGCTCGTGGACGACAGCCTCGTGCGCGGAACCACCTCGGTGAAGATCGTGCGCATGATGCGCGAGGCCGGAGCGAAGGAAGTCCATTTCCGCATCTCCAGCCCGCCGATCACGCATCCCGACTTCTACGGCATCGACACGCCGGAGAAGGAGAAGCTCCTCGCCGCCACCCACGATCTGGAGCAGATGCGCCAGTATATCGGGGCGGATTCCCTTGCCTTCCTGTCGATCGAGGGCGTCTATCGCGCGATGGGCGAGAAGGGCCGCAACCCGGCGCAGCCGCAATTCACTGATCATTGCTTCACGGGAGATTACCCGACGCCGCTGACGGACCTCGCCGTCGCGACGCCGCGCCGTCTCGCCGTTCTGGCCGAAGCCGACTGAGAATTCCCATGGACAAGCCTCTCCAGAACCGCGTCGCGGTCGTCACCGGCGCTTCGCGCGGCATCGGCCGCGCGGCGGCGCTCGCCCTTGCCGAAGCCGGCGCCCACGTGATCGCGCTCGCCCGTACGCAAGGCGCACTCGAATCCCTCGACGACGAAATCCGCGCCAAGGGCGCCTCGGCCACTCTCGTGCCGGTGAACCTGAAGGATTTCGACGCCCTCGACCGCCTGGGCGCCGCGATCTACGAGCGCTGGGGCAAGCTCGACATCCTGCTCGGCAATGCGGGCCAGCTCGGCGAGCTTGCGCCGATCACCCATATCGACCAGCCCGTGTGGGACGAGGTGATGGCGGTCAACGTGACGGCCAATTATCGCCTCATCCGCTCACTCGATCCGCTGCTGCGCGCCTCGGATGCCGGCCGCGCCATCTTCATCACGTCCGGAGCCGCCCACAAGCACAAGGCTTATTGGGGCGTCTATTCCGTGTCGAAGGCTGCTCTCGAAGCCCTGGTGCGCACCTATGCGGCCGAGACGGAGACGACTCCCGTGCGGGCCATGCTGCTCAATCCCGGTCCGCTCCGCACGGCCATGCGCCGTACGGCGATGCCCGGCGAGGATCCGCTGACCCTGAAAACGCCCGAAGACCTCGCGCCGCATATCGTGAAGCTCGCTCTTCCTTCGTGGACCCAGACCGGCAAGATCTACGACTTCACGCAGGACGGACGGATCATCGAGCCGCAGATGCCGGCCTGAGACTTGGCCGGGCAAGGCTGATCTTCACACCCCCACGTCATCACCGGCCTCGTGCCGGTGATCTCGCTTTTCACGAGCGCGACATCTTCGCATCCACGCCGCTCGTGGGCGCCGTTAACTGTGCTTCCCGATAGGCTTTCCGTCCGGTCCCTCGTTCGTTGACTTGCGGGGGCGAAGCCTCATCTTACGGGGCGGGACAATGTCCCGAAATCCTTGGCGGATTGGGGCTCACGTCGATGATGCCGATCCAAAGGCATGATGCCGTCCCGCCATACCGGTAAGAGCCCGGATGACCTTTCCCCATTTCCGTTTCCGGCCAGAACTCCTTCCGCGCGACGACATCGGCGCGGCGGGCGATCTGCAAAGGCTCACCATGCTGACCGTCTACGACTGCATCGTCTCCGAGCACGATCTCCGGCTCGTCGCCCTGGCGGCCCTGGTCTGTGCGCTGGCGTCGCTGACGGGGATCAATCTGCTCCATCATGCGCGCCGCACGCACGGCCGCGGTCAATTCGCGTGGCTGGCCATCGCCGCCGCCTCGACCGGCTTCGGGATCTGGGCGACGCATTTCATCGCGATGCTAGCCTTCTCCCCGTCGCTGCCGACCGCCTACAACGTCACGCTGACGATCGTCTCCCTGATCGCGGCCGTGATGCTGACGGGAATCGGTGTCGGCACCGCCCTGCTGTCGCGTCTTGCTCTCGCCCCCTGGATCGGCGGCGCCGTTGTCGGCGGCGGCATCGCGGTGATGCACTACACCGGCATGGCGGCCTTCGAGGTTGCCGGCATCATCGCATGGGATTCCGCGCTGGTGGCAGCGTCGATCCTGCTGGGAGGCCTCCTCGGGGCGGCGGCTCTCGCGACCACGCTCAAGGGTTCATCACGCGGAGTCAAACTCGTCGGCGCGCTGCTGCTCACGATCGCAATCTGCAGCCATCATTTCACCGCCATGGGGGCCGTCAGCATCACGCCCGATCCCAGCATCGCGCTCTCGCCCTCGGCCATCCATACCGAATGGCTCGCCAGCGGCGTGGCTTTCGTCAGCCTCTCGATTCTGCTGCTTGCCGTCCTCGCCCTGAGCCTCGACATCCGGGAACGCCGCCGCGCCTCCCTGGAGATGCAGCGCATGCGCGACCTCACGGACGCGGCGGTCGAGGGCCTCGTCCTCTGCGACGGGGATTCCATCGTGACGGTCAACCAGAGCTTCGCACGTCTGACCGGTCTCACGTCCGAACAGATCGCCGGCCAGTCCCTCGCCGCGTGGGTTCCCGACAGCGCCAAGCGTGACACGCTGTTCGGCTGGCCGGGACAGGCGGTCGAAACCGACCTGCGGAATGCGGACGGCACTCTCCTCCCCGTCGAGCTGATCGCCCGGCAGATCACCTACAACGGCACCCCGCACAACGTGGTCGCCTTCCGTGATCTTCGCGATCGCCGGGACGCGGAGGCCCGGATCCGCTATCTGGCCCATCACGATGCGCTCACCGGACTCGATAATCGCACGAGCTTCGATTATCGCCTCGACCGCGAGATCCGTCTGCATCGGCGAACCAAGCGGCAGATGGCACTCCTGTGCCTCGATCTCGACGGCTTCAAGGACGTCAACGATCTCTATGGCCATGCCACCGGCGACCGGGTGCTTCAGGATATCGCGAAACATCTCTCCTCGGCTCTCGTGGACGGGCAGATGCTGGCGCGGCTGGGCGGCGACGAGTTCGCCATCATCGCCCCTCACGTGACCAACCCGACCCAGGCCGGGCAACTGGCCGATGCGCTTCTCAAAGCCCTGAAATGGGACGAGGAAGGCGTTCCCATCGGTCTCGTGTCGGTCAGCATCGGCATCGCGCTTTATCCCTCCGACGGGAAGGACCGCACGGAGCTCCTCTCCAGCGCCGACGCGGCCCTCTATCGTGCCAAGACGGAGGGCAAGGGCACCTACCGGTTCTTCGAAGCGTCCATGGGGGCCCAGATCCGGGAACGCCGCAGCATCGAGCACGACCTGCGCAGTGCGATCGCCAACAACGAGCTGAGCCTCGCCTATCAGCCGCAGGCGCAGGTCGATACGGGCGAGGTCAACGGGTTCGAGGTCCTCCTGCGCTGGAACCACCCGACGCGCGGCAGCGTCTCGCCGGCGCTGTTCATTCCGATCGCCGAAGAGAGCGGACTGATCCTGAAGATCGGCGAGTGGGTGATGCGGGAAGCCTGCCGGGAGGCCGCGAGCTGGAAGCGGCCGCTGAGCGTCGCGGTGAATGTCTCGGCGCTGCAGCTGACCAGTGACGGCTTCGTCGAATTCGTCCAGGCCATCCTGGAGCAGACGAATCTGCCCGCGAAGCGGCTCGAGATCGAGATCACCGAGACGGCCCTGATCCGCGATCCGAACCGTGCGCTGCTCTCCCTTCAAAGGCTGAAGGAAATCGGAGTCAACATCGCCATGGACGATTTCGGCACGGGCTATTCCTCACTCTCGAATCTCCGCGCCTTCCCGTTCGACAAGATCAAGATCGATCGCTCCTTCATCCAGGCGGTTCACGCGAACCCGCAGGCCGCCGCCATCGTACGGGCCGTGCTCGGACTCGGCCGTGGCTTGGGGCTTCCCGTCATCGCCGAGGGCGTCGAGACATCCGAGGAACTGCGCTTCCTCGGCCTCGAGGGCTGCGCGGAAGCGCAGGGCTACCTGTTCGGCCGCCCGGCGCCCATCATGGAATTCATGCAGTTGATTACCGACGAGTTCATGGTGCAGCCGAAGCCGCTCATGCGGGCGGTCGGAGATTGAGCCATCCCGGCGCATCCCGGCCGGGAAGCATGCTTCCCGGCCAGGAGGGTTGCGGACAGTTACACCGGACCTTCCGGGCGCTGATCGCCCGGGGCTGTCGCGGAAAGGTTGTCGGTTTATTCAGCAGCGACGCGGTAGTCACCCTCATCGTTGGCCGGCGGAGCGGCCTCTTCGCTGCGCCTTTGCGTGCGGCGCGGCGCGGCTCCTTCACGCAGGAGCATGTCCTTGTCCGTGCGCTCCGCCTTGTCCTCGCGCAGCTCGCGCTTGGAACGCCGGAGCTGCTTGGCCGTCTTCTGCAGCGCGGCCCGGAAGGCGGCGTAGAGATCCTTGTTCTTGGCCTCGCCAGTCATCATCTTGAGCGCGCCCATCTGCATGTTCACGGTGCAGCGGTAGGTAATGCCTTCGCGCGTCACGTAGACCGAGGCCGCGCTCAGGTGGCCGAAATATTTTCCGGCGACCTGGTTGATATTGGTCTTCGCATATTCGGGAAACGCATCGCCCAGATCGACTGCAGAGCTTTGCACCAGGATGTTGGATTCGGTGCTATCAGGTTTCATTCACTCCTCCGTTGGTGAAGGTTCGATGGCTAACGGCGGCAACCCATGAAAGTTTCGACCTGAAGGAAACAAATCAGCCCCGACCAAAGTTGTGTTCCCTTTATGGTCTTCTTGCACGCGGCGTCTGTTCTCCCACATCCACGACAGCCACGTTGAGTGTCTGCCGCTGATTGTTCCGGAGGATCGTCAGGGACACAGTGTTGCCGATCCCCGTACGTTCCAACTGGTCCGTGAGGTCCGACAGGTGCCGTACGGGATTGCTGCCGACAGCCACGATCACATCGCCGATGATGCCGGCGCGCAGGTTGACGCCACGCAAGCCCGCCTGATCCGCCGGCGAGCCCGGGACGACATCCGCCACGATCACTCCGTTCACGCCGAGCTGGGCCGCGAGGGTCTCATCACCCGCCAGGATTCCGATACCCGGAGTCGGCACGCGGCCGTTGCGGATCAGCTCCGGCACCACGCGGTTGACCACGTCGACGGGAATGGCGAAGCCGATGCCCGCATTGGTGCCGGAGGGCGAGAAAATCGCCGTGTTGACGCCGATGAGCCGGCCCGAGGAATCCAGCAGCGGACCGCCCGAATTGCCCGGGTTGATCGCCGCATCGGTCTGGATCACGTCGGCGACCTCGCGACCGCCGCTGGTCGGGAGGCGTCGCTTGAGGGCACTGATGATGCCGGTGGTGAGCGACTGGTCGAGCCCGAACGGATTGCCGATGGCATAAGCGGTCTGGCCGACTTTCAGATCGGCCGAGCTTCCGACCGAAACCGGCGCCGGCAGTCCTCCCTGACGCTGAACCCGCAGCACGGCGAGATCGTAGTTCGGCGCCCGGCCGACCACATCGGCCTGAAGCACTTCACCGGACGCGAGCCGGACCACGAAGGACGAGCCGTTCTCGACCACATGGTGGTTCGTGACCACATGGCCCGCAGCGTCCCAGAGGAACCCCGTACCCGATGCGGCGGGCTCGCCGCCCGCCGGCCCTCGCCCGGACAAGGCGACCACCTGGACGACCGAAGGAGCGACAGTCTCGAAAACGCGGATCGTCGATCGCTCGTAATCCGACAGATCCCCACGCGCCGCGACCGGACGCGGCTCCCTGGCTGAGAAAAGATAGCCCGTCACGTAGGGCTGCAGCACGAAGAGCGCGAGCAGCGCCGCGATCACCAGCATGACGATTCGTGTTGCCCGATCCTGCATGTTGCATCCCCTGCTCTCTCACTCTCACAACGGACACGCTTGTCCGAAGTTCGACCGCAGCCGGAGCGCTCGAACGGAACGATGCCGTCGAACAAATTCCTCCTGCGAGCGTTCGCCCTCACAACCCGCTCGCAGGAGAAACTTGATGTCACGCAGCCTCGTGATCGCTGGCCTCATGGCCGCAATCAGCCTTCCCGCCCTCGCCCAGCAGCAGAACCAAGCCATCACTCAGCCCACCACCCCGCAACCCGCCGAGACGCAGGCCAATCCCGCCCTCGGCCAGAATGCACAGCAGCGCCAGCAGCGCACGCAGCAAGGCGGAGCGCCGCAGGATACGCAGACACCCATGCGCCAGGGTCAGGCGAGCGCCCCGGCTTCGATGGGCCAGCAGCAGTCGCAGGCCGACGCGCAGTACATCCAGCAGATGCTGACGCTGAGCACCGTCTCCCTGCAGCAGTCGAACTTCGCGCACAGCAAGGCTCAGAATCCCCGTGTGAAGCAGTTTGCCGATTTCGAGATCGCGGAACAGAACCTGCTCACCGATATCATGCATTCCTTCGCCGATCCGAATGCCACCGCCTCCACCACGCAAGGCGCGCAGCAATCCGCCGCAACGGCGCCCGAACTGCCGCAGAAGGACGCGCAGGCCATGGAGCGTCTGTCGAAGGCGCCGGCCGGCGCGGCTTTCGACAAGGATTATGTCGCGCTGCAGATCGAGGGACATCAGGAGCTCCTGCAGCTTCAGGAGAGCCAGCTCCAGAAGGCGTCGGGCAATCGCGAGATGACCAATCTCGCCAAGCTCGCGCGCGGCCAGATCAAGGAGCATCTGGCGCTGCTGCAGGACATGCAGAAGGAACTCGGTCGATAACGAAATCCAGTCTCGCCTGCTCATGACGGCGAGGCCGGAACACCCGTCCTCGACGGGACGTTGCCTCCTGGAGACGCGGGCCGCCAAAGGCCCGCCCGAAACTCAAGAAGAGGAATAGCCCATGGCGCAAGACAAGCGAGGCCGCCCTCCCGAGCCGCCCGTCGACGAGGTGCTGAACGAGGTCGCCCAGGAAGAGACCGGCGACAGCTTCGTTGCAGGCCCGACCCAGCGCAACGACGTCGGCAACACCAAACGTGCGGCCGCGAAAGCGACCGGACTCATGGGAGCCTCGAAGAAGCTCGACCCCGATCTCGACATCGATCATGTGGACGATAACCGCCCGACGAGCGGTTCGAAGGCGGGCATTCGATCCTTCAAGGACGTTCCCGAGGAGGAAGACGACGGAGCCGGCTTCCAGCTGTCGAACGAGGAGATCGCCGAGGGCGTGAACACGACCGCCGCCAAGAGCCCGGCCCCCCGTGGCGCTCAGACGGAGGGAACGACGGGCCCCGGCGGCATGAGCGGCGGCGCTTCGTCCCGCGCGCGGGTTCCGGCGCCCGGCAACGCGGTGGATGTGCCCAAGGGCACCCTCGTGCGCGGCCATCCCACGGCCAGCCAATCCGGGGGACATTCCACCTCCTCCACCGGCGACGAGAAGCCCCCGAAGCGCTCGGCCCGGGCTCATAGCGGTCAACAGCAGCGCCGATTGTCGAAGGGCGGCTCGGAAGAGCGGTGAACCGTCCTTGAACCGTCCTGCCGACACGACGCAGGAACGTCACGCGTGATGGCCGTTCCCGGACCTGATCCCGGACGACGCCCTTCCACGCCATGTCCGGGCTTGACCCGGCCATCTCGATTGTGTGAAGCGCGACGCTCCAAGGCATCGGGATCACCGGCACGGGTCCCCGGATCAAGTCCGGGGAGGTGATGACGTGAGAGGGTGCGGCTGGGCCAGCGTTATGTTCTCACTTTGTTCTTGACAGGGGGATGAACCTTGGCTATATCGTTGCACAGCCTGATCCGACGAGGGGCGCGCTTCGCGAGGCGTCGCACGGTGTGGGATCCGGCACGGTCCTGTCCGCCGGTCACGCAGCCGGCGGCAGGAGGCCCTTGGCAGCCCTGCGCTGGTCCAAGTCTCAACGCCTAAAAGAACCGTGCGCGAGGAGCCGTCGGGTTCTTCCCTTAGCTTACACCGAGCCGGACGCCTTCTCGCGCCCTCCCTCGACTGACCTGCAGGCTCGCAGCGCAAGCGGCGGGCCCGCAGGTGCTGCTCTTTGACAGGAAACCATTTCCACCTGCAGCCACCCTGTCATGGCCGGGCTCGCCCCTGCCATCCCGCGTCCGTGAGGCTCGGCGCATTGAGGATCGGGTTCACCGGTCGGTTCCATCGATGATGCCACTGCATAGCTTGCTCTCGCCCGCGCATACCTACCCCAACGGAATGCGGAGTGACAGCGGCCCTCCTCCCGCTTTATGGAATGTTCAGCCAAACCGGCAAAGACGACATAAATCGGTCGAGGAAATGCTCATGGATAGAAGAAAAGTTCTCAAGGGTGCGGGCCTGGCAGCAGCAGCGGGTGCCGTCGCTTCCCCGGCGCTCGCACAGGCTCAGCCGGAAATCCGCTGGCGCATGACCTCCGCCTATCCGAAGAGCCTCGACACCCTCTTCGGCGCCGGCGAGATGATCTCCAAGCGCGTCGCGCAGGCGACCGACAACAAGTTCCAGATCCAGGTCTTCGCGGCCGGCGAGATCGTCGGCGCCCTCCAGAGCCTCGACGCGGCGCAGAACGGCACGGTCGAGTGCTCCTATACTCTGTCGAGCTTCTTCATCGGCAAGGATCCGACCTTCATGTTCGAGACATCCGTGCCGTGGGGGATGAATGTACGCCAGCACAATGCCTGGATGTATTACGGCGGTGGCCTCGACCTCGTCCGCGCGTTCATGAAGGACTACAACATCTACCCGATCCCGGCAGGTCAGACCGGAGCGCAGATGGGCGGTTGGTTCCGCAAGGAGATCAAGTCAATCGAGGACCTCAAAGGTCTGAAGATGCGCATCGCCGGCATGGGCGGCCAGATCATGCAGAAGCTCGGCGTGGTGCCTCAGGTGCTCGCCGCCGGCGACATCTACCCGGCCCTGGAACGCGGCACCCTCGATGCGGTCGAGTTCTCCGGGCCGCACGACGACGAAAAGCTCGGCTTCGTGAAGGTCGCCCAATATTATTATTATCCGGGCTTCTGGGAAGGCGGCGCCCAGCCCTCGCTCTATGTGAACATGGACAAGTGGAACGAGCTGCCCGCCAACTACAAGGCCATCCTCGAAGCGGCCTGTGCGGAAGCCAATGCCATGTGCGTGGCCAAATACGACGCCCAGAACGCCGACGCGATCCGCCGCCTCGTGGGCCAGGGCGTGCAACTGCGCCCCTTCCCGCGCGACGTGATGGAGCAGAGCTACAAGGAAGCCTACAAGCTCTACAACGACATCGCCGCCTCCAACCCCAAGTTCAAGAAGATGTACGATTCCTGGAGCACCTTCCGCGACAAGGAACTCACCTGGTTCCGCATCGCCGAGCTGCCCTTCGACTATTTCGTCAACCAGCAGCAGGGCCAGCCTCGCTGAGGACCTGGAAACGGCGCCGGAAGGCGCCGTTTTCGTTTGAGGCCGTTAAGAAGGATCGAAGCTTGGCCTGTTGCGTTGTCCTCTCAGCAGAACTGCCATTCGAACAATGGAGACACGCCATGACGGACAAGAACCGCAAGCACGATACGCCCAAGGACAAGCCTGAGCGCAAGAACGACAAATCGTCCGAGAACGGGAAGAAGCATCAGGACGAACTGCTCGACGAGGGCGTGGAAGAGACCTTTCCGGCCAGCGATCCGGTTTCGGTGAGAATCACGAAGTAAAGTGGATGTGAGGCGCAGCCCCGGACCATCCGTTCCGGGGCTTTCGCGTTTCAGTTCCGGCTCGCCACCGCGACGCCGAGGGCCGCCAGCGCCATGCCGGCGAGCTGGATTGGGCTCAGGGTTTCGCCGAAGAGCGCGAAGGCCATCAGGGCCGCGACCGGCGGCACGAGGTAGAGCAGCGTCGCCACGCCCACCACGGCTCCCTGGCGGATGAGGAAGAGCAGCAGGCCGATAGCCCCGATCGACAACCCCAGCACGGCCCATGCCATGGCTCCGATGAGCGGCAACGTCAGCTCCATGTGCCCTTCTTCCGTCAGGAGCACGAGGGGCAAGGTGACGGCAGCCGCGCCAATATATTGAATGGCCGCATTCACCCGCAGATCGAGGTTGCTGCCGGTGCGCTTCTGCCAGATCGTGCCGAACGTGATGGAAAGCATCCCGAGGATGCAGATGCCGAGCGCCAGAGGCGGCACGCCGCCCGCCCCCAGCTTCGGCGCCACCACGAGGGCCGCGCCCATGAATCCGATGCCGATGCCGGTCCAGCGTCGCGCCGAGACCTGCTCTCCCAACAGAGGTCCGGCGAGCAGCCCGGTCGCCAGCGGCTGGAGACCGGCGACGAGCGCCGAAATTCCGGCGGGTAGTCCATGCTTCACCGACCAGAAGACGCCGCCGAGATAGAGACCGTGCAGGAGAACGCCGGCAATCAGGCTGTTGCGCCAATCGTGCCACTTTCGGGGCCAGGGCACCCGTGCAACGGCAACGATGCCACCGAGGACGACGATCGCCAGCACATAGCGGACGAACAGGAAGGTCAACGGTTCGGCATAGGGCGCCACGAACCGGGCCACGATGAATCCCGTCGCCCAGATGAGCACGAAGAGCGGCGGCGCGAGGCGGGCGAAGAGGGTCGGGGTCATGGGAAGAATGGGATGCGTGCAGATCGATGCTGAGCTTGTAGGCCCGAACCTCGGCCTTTGTCGATGCGCGGCAATCTCATCCAAACGTCGATTCTCAAGATGGGCGTCTATCAGGCGGAAGGCCGATGGGTGTATTCCAGGCCTAACCCTCCGCTCCAGCCCGTCGCCGCAACACGGAGCGGAGTTCCTCATGCCTGACGCGCCGGCGTCTTCCTTGCCCTCGGCTTCCGGCGCTCCATCTCCAGCAGCCTGGAGACCCTTCTGTTGAATCGCCTTCGCCTCTCGCTCGAACTCCTGGCCATCGCATCCACCCGCTTCGTGCTGCACGATTCCTGGGCGATTGCGAGCCATATCGCCCTTTCGGTCCTGACGTCCCTGTTCCCATTCCTGATCCTGGTCACGGCCCTGGCCAGCCTGTTCGGGACGGGATCCCTGGCCGACGAGGTGGCGGACATCATCCTCGAGGCTTGGCCGCAAGAGGTCGCCGGGCCGATTGCCCGCGAGGTGCACACCATCCTCACGGGACGGCGCAGCGACGTTCTCACCCTGGGCCTCGTGCTGGCGCTCTATTTCGCATCGAGCGGGGTCGAGAGCCTCAGGGTCGGTCTGAATCGTGCCTATGGCGTCCGCGAAACCCGCCCCTGGTGGCTGACGCGCCTCGAATCCATCGCCTTCGTGATCGCCGGCGCCATGATGCTGCTGGCTCTGGCCTTCCTGGTGGTGCTCGGCCCCTTCATGTGGCGTGTCGTCCTCTCCTGGGTGCCGGCTCTCGAACCTCTCGCCGTCCTGATCGGATTCCTGCGGATCAGCGTCGCGACCCTGGTCATCGTGACGGGTCTCCTGCTCGCCCACAAGCTCGTGCCGGCGGGCCGCCGCCCCTTCCGAAACGTGCTGCCGGGCGTCGGTGTGACGCTGCTCCTCTGGCTTCTCGGCGGCTTCACGTTCAGCTGGTATCTGGAGTTCTACCCGGGAGCCTACGCGTCGACCTATGGAGGCCTCGCCACCGCCATGGTGGCGCTGATCTTTCTCTACACGCTGGGCGCCATCTTCCTCTTCGGTGGAGAGCTCAACGGCACCCTCATCCTCGCGAAGCGCAAACGCCTGGGCAAGGAACCGAAGCCGGAAACCATGAACGACCTGATCCCGCTGCCCTGAGCCGCGAAACCCGGATCGAGTGTTTGCTAACCGAGGATTCCGTAGCCGATCAAACCGAACAGCCCCATGCCGGCCAGGAATATATTGAACCAGCCGGGGCAGTGAAGGAAACAATCCTCGGAATCGAGGCGCTCGTCGAAAATGGACTTGTTGAATTGGTTCGTCATACGACGCGCATAGCGTCGGACGATCTCAGTTGTATGACGCTGCTTTCCCGAGGCTAGATGACGGTCGACCCGTCCGACCGCATACGGGCATCGCCGATCTGGCGGGCGAGCTTCACCGCCTCCTCGTCGCTCACGCGCACCCGGACCAGTGTCCAGGCGCTCGCCGACTTCCACAACCGGAATGAGATCATGAACCCATCGCCGTCCTTTTGCGCGTCCGCATGGGTCGCATCGGGCAGATCGTAAGGCCCGAGGCCATCGAAGGTCAGCTGTCCCACATGTCTCTCCCGTCACAAGCCTCACCGTCAACGGGCGAAAGCCTGACAGGTTCGGAACGGCCGCCGGAGCGAGACGCCGGATACGCCGTCAAAGATTGGGGGCGATTCGCAATTCGAGCCTTGCGGAAGCCGTCGGGCGCGTGCTCGGCGCCACGCCGTAGCCGATCCTGACGTTCAGGTCCGACCGGAAACGATTCGACTGGGAACTCAACCGGGTCTCCCCGATGATCTCGGACAGCAGGCCCGTGCCGACGGCGCCGCTCACGCTGTCCAGATTCATGCTGGGCGACAGTCGAAGCTGCGTGCTCCACGCGGCAAGAGGAATCTCGAACGGGATCTCCATGCTGCCGCTGATGGATTGCGAATAGCCGTTCTGCATGCTGTCGACGAAGCCGGCCGTGGACACCTCCACGGTCACGCCGAGGGATTGCCAGTCCCGCTTCAGGAAAGCCTCCCAGGAAGCTTTGGACGACACGACGCTGGACTCGGCGCCGCTGCGGACCAGTTCGGTCCCGACGAGGAAGTTGTAGTCCTGGAACGGCTGCAGCTTGGCGCCGACCGTCCGGTCGAAATCCGTCGGCACGAAGGCTTGCGTGTCGGAACGCGCAAGGCCGTTGGTCCAGACCTGCGTGCGGCTCAACCGGGGCACCGGCCGCGTATGGCTGGCGCGCTTCGCCGCCACATGCTCGTCAAGCCAAGCGGGCGTGATGTTCTTGCTCCAGATCTCGTCCTCGTTCGCGACGGCATGCGTCGTCATCGCGGTTGAAACGACCAGAAGGCAGACCAATCTGCGGAGAAGCAAAATCATCGTGAAACCAGAATAAAACTGAGATTAGAAACGCAATGGTGCGGTCATGAGGAGTGTCGCTGGTTAACGTGAGGTTCATTTTGCTTCAAGCGCGGGGAGTGGCGCTTTTCCAGGCAATATATGCCAGACGATTTCGGCCATCACTTCAGCTACATGGTCGAAATTGCTGCCTTAATCGGCATCAATAGGCATAATGACGCAGCGCGTCCTCACGCAGGTGTGATGTTCCTCTTCCCATCATCGCTACATAAACGACAACGGCCGGGCATGGGCCCGGCCGCTTCGTCATTCCCCGTGGGGAGTGATCAGCTCACGATGCGATACTTCACGAAGCCTTCCGGCGCATCGCCCATCTTCTCGATCTTGATGCCGGCCGGCTGATACTGGGCGGCGTTCGGGCCGGTGGTGAAGGTCATGGTGACGCCTGCGGGCGCGACGAGCGACCAGGACCCATCCGCCTTCGGAGCCACTTCCTTCTTCTCGATGATGTAACGCATGATGGCGTCGCGGGTCAGGTCGGGCGCCTCGAACACGATGGTGGTGCCGTCCGCGCCGGGGAAGTTGCCGCCGCCGCCCGCGCGATAGTTGTTGGTTACAACGATGAACTGCTGATCCTCCGTCACGGGCTTGCCGTTATAGGTCAGGTCCTTGATGCGATGGGCGTCGGCATTCACGACCTTGCCGTTGTCGTCGTAGCGCGAGGCCTGCGTCGGATCGATCTTGTACTGCACGCCCGCGATCACGTCGAAGTTGTAGGCGGGGAATTTCTGATTGATGAGCTCCTGCTCCCCACCCTTGGCGACATCGATCTGGTTGTAGATGCCTGCCGAGCGTTCCAGCCATTCGCGCACCTGCGCACCGGTGACTTTCACCACGCGGATCGTGTTCGGATAGATGTAGATGTCCGCCATGTCCTTGATGGCGAGCGGGCCGGGCTTGATCTCGGTGAAGTAGTTCGGGCCGCCGCGTCCGCCGGCCTTGAAGGGCGCCGCCGCCGAGAGGATCGGGAGGTCCTTGAAGGGTGACGCCTTGAGCTGGTCGGCCACGTACCAAGCCTGCGCTTCGGCAACCAGCTTCACGGAAGCGTCGTCCGCCACGAGCGAGTAATAGGAATGGATCGGAACGGCCGTCGTGCCGACGGGCTCGCGCACGTATTTCAGCGTCCCATCGTGGCCCGCTTGCGCCGCCGCCATCACGGCCGCGTCGGAATCGACCTTCGCCACGACCTTGCGGTCGACGCGATCATAGATCGGGCGCGCCTCCGTGCGGAAGTTCGCAACCTTCCAGGCGTTCCCATCCTTGGCGAGCTCGAGATCGATGAGGCCGAGATGGCTGCCCCAGAAACCGGCCATGACGGCAGGCTTGCCGTGCAGCGTGCCCGCCTTCACGTCGACGCCCTCGATGTTGTTGAACTCCTTGCCGCCCGGGAACGTGAAGTGCTGGTGACCCGTGAGGATCACGTCGATGCCGTCGACCTTGGCGAGGTGCAGCGCCGCGTTCTCCTCGCCGCCCTTGCGTTCGCCGCCCGCGATGCCGGAATGGCACAGCGCCACCACGATATCGGCACCGGCCTTCTTGAGGTCGGGCACATGCTTGTTCGCCGCATCGACGATGTCGATGGTTGTTGCCTTGCCGTCGAGATTGGCCTTGTCCCATTGCACGATCTGCGGCGGCACGAACCCGATCACACCGACCTTGATTTTCTGCTTCGTGCCGGCTTCGTCGACGAACTCGCGGTCGAGAACGAGCCACGGCTTCAGCAGCGTCTCGCCGTTCGCCTTGATGACGTTCGCGCAGACCAGCGGGAATTTCGCGGCGCCGAGCGAGTTCTGCAGGAACTCGAGCCCGTAGTTGAACTCGTGATTGCCGAGCGTACCGCAATCGTAGTTCAGCTCGTTCATGGCCGCGACCATGGGGTGGAGGTCGCCGGGCTTCATGCCGCGACGATAGGCGATGAAGTCGCCGAGAGGCGAGCCCTGGATCAGGTCGCCATTGTCGAAGAGCAGGCTGTTCTTGGCCTCGGCCCGGGCGCCCTTCACCAGGGTCGCGGTGCGCGCCAGGCCCACCGTGTCGTCGGCCGCATCACGGTAGTAGTCGTAAGGGAAGATGTTCACGTGAAGATCGGTCGTCTCCAGGATGCGGAGCTTCACGACCGGGCCGGCCGCCCAGGCGAACCGGGGCATTCCGGCAATGGCGACGGCGGCCACGCCGGTCTGCAGGGCGCGGCGGCGGGTGATGGATTGTGTCATGGTCTTCCCTCGGCTGGTCTTCTTGCGAAACGGGGCTCGCCTTTAGCGGAGAGAAGCACAGGTTTTGTGACAGGATCAAGATAGCTGGCTAAGAGCACCCGCAATCCACCGCCTGTTCATGTCGTCACCGGACTTGCGCCGGTGCTCCCGATGCCATCGAGCGCCGAGGCCATCATATCGGGATGGCCGGCCCGAAGCCGGTCCCGACGTCGCGGACGTTAGCCCCTCAGTGCCTCGTCCAGATCCCGGTACAGGTCCTCCACATCCTCGATGCCCGTGGAGAGACGCAGCAGGTCAGGCGGGCACGGAGTGCCGGGCCCCTCGATGGAGGCGCGGTGCTCGATCAGGCTCTCGACACCGCCGAGCGAGGTCGCCCGCTTCCAGAGGCCGACCCGTGCGGCGGCGCGGATCGCCGCAGCTTCGCCTTCCGAAACCTGGATCGACAGCATGTAGCCGAAGCCGTTCTCCATCTGCCGAGCGGCGATGTCGTGGCCAGGGTGCTGCGGCAGTCCCGGATAGAGAACGCGGGCTACTTTCGGATGGGAGGAGAAGCGCTGCGCCAGGTCGAGCGCGCTCTTGGCCTGGGCGGCGGTTCGCACATGGAGCGTGCGCATGCCGCGCATCAGGAGATAGGCCTCGAAGGGACCGAGAATCGCGCCCTGCATCTTGCGGATGGACGCGACCCGGGCCCAGAACGCGTCGGCCTTGGCGCCCGCGAGCACGCCCGCCACCACGTCGGAATGGCCGTTCAGCACCTTGGTGGCCGCATGCATGACGATGTCCGCGCCCAGGGTGAGCGGGCGGGTGTGGATCGGCGAGGCGGTGGTCGAATCCACGGCGATCCGCGCCCCGGCCGCATGAGCGATCTCAGCGGCGGCAGCGATGTCGGTGATGGTCCAGAGCGGGTTCGAGGGCGTCTCGACCCAGACCAGCTTGGTCACGCCGGGCTTCACGGCGCCGCGCAGCGCTTCGAGGTCGTCGGTTTCCACGAAATCGACCTTGAGCCCCCACCGCACGGCTTCCGTCATCAGCCAGTTGCGCAGGGCCCAGTACATGACCTTGGAAGCCACGATGTGATCACCCGGGTCGAGGGCCTGGAACACGGCGGTCGCCGCCGCCATGCCCGACGAGAACAGCAGCGCGCCGGCCTCGGCCTCCTCCAGCATGGCCAGGACTTCCTCGGCCTCGCGGATGGTGGCGTTGTCCGGGCGGCCATAGACGAAGCCGGACGAATAGGCGTTGTCCTCGTCGCGGATATAAGTCGTCGTCACATGGATCGGCGGCACGATCGCTTTCGTGATCGGATCCACATGGCCCATGGCCTGGGCGGTCAGGCTGCGCTTCGACCATGGGGAACGCGATGACGGCATGAGGGAACCTCCGCAAGCGTGACAGGTTGCGTCACAAGGATGACAATGCGCCCGTCATAAAGAGATTCCGACCATGCATACAGATCAAACTGCGCCGGCCAGCCATGCAATGCGGCCGCTGCCGCGCTTCCTGGTGGCGGTGGTGCCCGTGGTCGCAGTGGCCGTGTCGGCGAGCCTCGTGACACAGCCGAACATCCCGACCTGGTATGCCAGCCTCCATAAGCCCGGCTTCACGCCCCCGAACTGGGCCTTTCCGGTCGCCTGGACGCTGCTCTATACCATGATGGCCTACGCGTTCTGGCGCATCCTGGCCTTGCCGGAAAACCGACCAGGACGCTCATCGGCGATCGTGGCCTTCTTCGTGCAGCTCGTTCTGAACGGCCTCTGGTCCTTCGCCTTCTTCGGCGGAAGGAGCCCGATTGCGGGCTTGGTCGTGATCGTCGCCCTGATCGTGGCGATCATCGCCACGATCAGGGCCTTCTGGAAGCTGGATCGGACCGCGGGCCTGCTGCTCGTGCCCTATCTCGCCTGGGTGTCCTACGCCACGCTGCTCAACGGGACGATCTGGCGGCTCAACGGATAATCAGGCTCCCGGCTTGTCGAACAGGTCCGGGCTGTTGTCGAGGTGGTCGACGACGCCGACGAAGGGCAGCTGGCGATAGGAATGGGCCACGTCCATGCCGTAGCCGACGACGAACACGTCGGGGCAGGTGAAGCCCACGTAATCCGGATGGATCTGCACGGCGCGCTTGCCGGGCTTTTCCAGGAGCACGGCGGTCTTCACGCTCTTGGCGCCCCGCGCCATCAGCAGGTCCTTGGCGAAGGTGACGGTGCGGCCGGATTCCAAGATGTCGTCCACGAGCAGCACGTCGCGTCCGCGCACGTCGCTCTCCACGTCCCGCAGGATCGTCACGTTGCCGGTGGAGACGGTGCCGTCGAGATAGCTCGACAGGTGCACGAACTCGACCTGCGGCGCCAACCCGCTGCGGTGAAGGGCGCGGATCAGGTCCGCGGCGAACATGAAGCTGCCCTTGAGCACGGCGACGACGAGCAGGTTCTCGGGCTTGGCGGCAGCGATTTCCTGGGCCAGCGCTTCGTTGCGCTTGGCAATGGTGTCTTCGTCGAAAAGAACCCGGATCCGGGGGGCAGTGCTCATCGTCATCAATCCAGCAAAATATGCAAAAGCCTTGGGCGTGCCTCTTCACGACCATGCTTGGGCGAGGATGTCAAACCGACTCGATGGATTTCGGGCCGATACAGGGGTTCCTGCGTCAGTCCCGGCCTAGGAAGACCATGGATGGACCTGCCATGTCCTGGCGGGCCTCGTGCCGGCATGCCCCTCCCTCGAACTGCCGCACCTTTGCCCTCGCAGTCGCCGGCGCGGGGACGGTGGCGACATCCCGAACGGCCTCTCCTGCGGCAATGTCCCGCGAAACGCTCGCTTTCCGTCGTCCGCCGCCGAGTTTATGGCTTGCTAACCATACTGGGGCGATAAGGAGGCGAATCGCGGTCTTTCTCCGCCACAAGAACCGGCAAACCTCCAAGGATGGCTTGAGCACGCGTGAAGGCGCTTTACGACGAGGACTATGACGAGGGTGCGGCCCCGGCCGTGCATTTCGAGAATGTGGGCGTGCGCTACGGCATGGGGCCCGAGGTCCTGCGCGACCTGACGTTTTCCATCGAGCCCAACTCCTTCCAGTTTCTCACCGGCCCCTCGGGCGCCGGCAAGACGACGCTGCTGCGCCTCATCCTGCTCTCGGTGAAGCCCACCCGCGGCCTGATCTCGCTCTTCGGCGAGGACGTGTCCCGGATCTCCAAGGACGAGCTGACGAACGTCCGCCGCCGCATGGGCGTGGTCTTCCAGGATTTCCGCCTGCTCGACCACCTGACCACCTATGAGAACGTGGCTCTGCCGTTGCGCGTCCAGGGCAAGGAGGAATCGAGTTACCGGGCGGAGGTCGTCGAGCTCCTGCGCTGGGTCGGCCTCGGCGACCGCATGCACATGCTGCCGCCGGTTCTCTCCGGCGGCGAGAAGCAGCGCGCCGCCATCGCCCGCGCGCTGATCGTACGCCCCGACCTGCTGCTCGCCGACGAGCCTACGGGCAACGTGGACCCGTCGCTCGCCCGTCGCCTGCTCCGCCTCTTCATCGAACTCAACCGGCTCGGGACCTCGGTCGTCATCGCGACCCACGATTTCAGCCTCATGGATCAGCTCGACGTACGCCGCCTCGTGCTCGGCGACGGCCGGCTGCATATCGACGAGTGAGCCGGATGAACGCCGCGCCTCAACATCGCCCCAAGAAGGCCGCAGCCGTCGAGGGACAGAAACGCACCCTGCCCGCCTCCCTCAGCCGGAACGCCCCGCTCGTGCCGGTGGACTCGGCGGGCGGTCAGGCCCTTGCCGCCGTCATCGCCATCCTGACCTTCCTCGCAGCGCTCTGCGCCGGCGGCGCCGAACTCGTCTCCGCGAGCTCGGCACAGTGGCGGTCCGAGATCGCCCGCGAGGTCACGATCCAGATCCGGCCCAATGCCCAGCGGCCCATCGATCAGGACGTGGAGCGCGCCGTGGCCCTGGCCCGACAGGCACCGGGCGTGGAGCAGGCCCAGGCCTTCACTCGGGAAGAATCCGAGCGCCTGCTGGAGCCGTGGCTCGGAACCGGCCTCGATTTCAAGGACCTGCCGGTTCCACGCCTGATCGTGATCAAGATCAAGCAGGATGCGAAGCCCGATTTCGGGCCGTTGCGGCAATCCCTGCAGCGCGACGTGCCCGGCGCCAGCCTCGACGACCATGCCCTCTGGGTCTCCCGGCTCTCGACCATGGCCAACACGATCATCGGCGTGGGGGTCTTCCTCGTGGGCCTCGTGCTCCTTGCCGCAGGGCTGGCTGTCATCTTTGCCACGAGAGGTGCCATGGCGGGCAACCGGGAAGTCGTGGAGGTGCTGCATTTCGTCGGTGCGAACGACGATTTCATCGCCAAGGAATTCCAGCGCCGCTTCTTTCGCCTCGGCCTTCGCGGCAGCGCCATCGGGGCAGCCGCCGCCTTGGCGCTCACCCTGATCCTGGGGTTCGTGACCCGCTCCTGGCGGGCAAGTCCCACCGGCGATCAGCTCGAAGCCTTGTTCGGCGCTTTCACGATCAGCTGGAGCGGCTATACGGTCGTGGTCCTCATCGCGCTCCTGGTTGCGCTCATCGCAGGCATCGTCTCGCGCTTGACCGTGAGACGGTTTCTTAACGAAAGTGGTTGATGGTGAGGGTTAACAAGGAAAGAGCAGGTTGCCTCTCCATTGCCGCATTCTCCGTTATGTTCGTCCAAGATGACCTCGCGAACGCAGAGTTGGGTAGCGCCGGGCGCCGTGGATTCCACAGAGGCTGTGGGCTGGGGCTGGACGATGCCGGCATCGACTAGGCACCCTGTCGAGCGGTCACTTTTGAGCCGTCTGCTCGCGCTCGGGTTCTGGAGCTTCATTGCCATCCTGGTCATCGGTTTTCTCGGGTTCCTGGGCTTCGTCTACAGCCTCGACCGGTTCGAGCAGCCGCCCGAGACCCGGGCGGACGGCATCGTCGCCATGACCGGCGGCGCGCAGCGCATCGGCGACGCCATCGACCTTCTTGCCAAGGGCTATGCCAAGAGGCTGCTGATCTCCGGCGTCAACGAGAACACCAGCAGGGACCAGATCGCCCGCCTCAATCCGGGCCAGCGGCGGCTCTTCGATTGCTGCGTGGATCTCGATTACCGGGCCCGCAACACCATCGGCAACGCCATCGAAACGCGACGCTGGGCGGAGGCGAACTCGTTCGACACCATCATCGTGGTGACCTCGAACTACCACATGCCCCGCACCCTGGTGGAACTCGAGCACGCACTGCCGAACCTCCAGAAGATCCCCTATCCGGTCGCGGCTACGATCGACCCGCACGAGTGGTGGCACAAGCCGGCCGTGGCCCGGCTGGTCTTCACCGAATACGTGAAGTTCCTGGCGGTCTGGATCCGCACCCGCTTCGAGGAGGATCCGGAGCGTTCCTCGGTAGCGAAGATCATCAGCGGCGGCGCGCCCATCAAGGCGCAGATCGTCGCCGATCCACTCTGGCGCTAGAGAACTCGGCGAAAACCCATTAAGGTGCCGCGCCCGCGGAGCACGATGCTCCGCTTTTCGCTTTCAAGAAGCCATGCTGATCGTCCGCTCCCTGCTTTTCAACACCGCCTTCTACGCCAACCTGATCCTGTGGCAGATCATCCTGATCCCGGGCGCGCTGGTGCCCCGCCGCCAGTTCATGGAACTGGTGAAAATGTGGGCGCGCACATCGGTCTGGCTCCTGCGCGTTGTCGCCGGGATCCGCGTCGTGATCACCGGGCAGGAGAAGATTCCGGCAGGCGGTGCGCTGGTCGCCGCCAAGCACCAGTCGTTCCTCGAGACCTTCGCCCTGCTGCCGCTTCTCGACGATCCGACCTACATTCTGAAGCGCGAGCTGATGTGGATTCCGTTCTTCGGCTGGTACCTGGCCAAGGCGCGTTGCGTCCCCATCGACCGCAAGGCGGGATCGATGGCGTTGGTCCAGATGACGGCGCGGGCCAAGGAAGAGGCCCAGCACGGCCGGCAGATCATCATCTTCCCCGAAGGTACTCGCCGACCGCCGGGCGCCCCTCCGGCCTATAAGTACGGCGTGGCGCATCTCTACCAGAACCTTGGCTTCCCCTGCGTTCCGATCGCCATGAACTCGGGCCTCTACTGGCCCCGCCGCCAGTTCATCCGCCGCCCCGGAACGGTGCGAATCGAGGTTCAGGACGCCATCCCTCCGGGGCTGGCCCGGGAGGAATTCTTCAAGCTGGTCCAGGAGCGGATCGAGACGGCCTCCAACCGGCTGTTGGAAGAAGGCCGGGCGGAGCTCGGCATGGGCCCCGCTTCCTCATCGGAGACGTCGCTGTCGAAGGTGTGACGAGGCAGCTTCAAGCTGATTGCTGCCTCCCCAACGTCATGGCGGGCTGTGTGCCGGCCATGGTGCTTTGGTGAAACGGTGCGCTTTCCTGATCGAAGCCACCGGCATAAGGCCGGGGGCGACGTCGGGAGGTGGGCTATGCCGACGCTTCCACAAGGGCACTCAAAAACCCGCAAACCCAAGTCCAGCCAAGCTTTCAGCATCCTTGACGACTCAGCCGACCGTTCTTACATATAAGAACATATGGCGAACAAACGAACCATATCCTGGAATGCGGCCATGCGGGATCTCCGCAATGACCGAATGCGGAGGGCTGGTGTGCGCGAGGAAAGGCTACGGGCGACCGCTGGGCTTCGCTCCTCTTCCACCCTGAGTTCCTGGCGCGGCCGTTCGGGACGCCGTTACATCGTCGGCGTCCATGCGCTGAACGAGACGGAGCTTCTCGAGGTCACCGATGCGGTCATCCTGGCCGTGAAGCGGGACCATGCCGGAAACGGCATCGTCGTCGACGCCGCCATGGCAGCCTCCGATCCGAGCGAACAGCCCCGCCTGCGCTGGCTTACCAAGGTTCAGGAGCGAGGCGCAACGGAACTCCACATCCACCGCCTTGCCGCGACCGAGGACGACCGGCGCGCGATCTTCGAAGACCTGCGGGAAGACGAGACTCAAGCTTCCTGATCGAGATCGTTGACGATCCGGTGCAGCAAGGGATCGACCACGTGCATGCCGATGAGATGCTCGTAGGTGGAGCGCACGTAATCGGGATTGCGTCCGGAGATGCCTTGTCCCTGCCGCACGAACCGGATCACCTCGTCATAGGACAGCCGGCCCGCATACTGGCCATGGTTGCGGTCGACCACGTAAGCTAATGCGCGAACCCTGCGCGCATCGGCGAGGCGCACGGGCAGATGCCTCTCCAGATAGACGGACGTGACCTGCTCGCGCTCGCGCAGGTATTGGATCGTCGCTTCCGCCTCCTCGGGCGCAACCCGGAAGGCGACCCCATGGCAACGCCCGCCCCGGTCGAGGCCCATGACCAGGCCCGGATGCTCCGGCGTGCCGCGATGAACGTGGGAAAGGACGCAGAGGGAGCGGTGATAGCCGTAGAGGTGAGCATGGGCCCGCTCAACATAGGGAAAGCCCGGACGCCACATGAGCGACCCGTAGCCGAAAACCCATAAATCCTCAGTGTGATCCTTCATGTCGCCGCGCCCGAACCTTGCCTGCATCCGGCGCTACCAGTAACCACACACCAGCACAACAGGAGATCGCGCATGGATCAGGCTGCCCCGACGGCGAGCGTTCGCCGCAGCCGTTTCTGGCTCTACACCCCCTTCGTCTTGCTGCTCCTCATCGCGGTCGCCTGGAGTATCGCGTGGTTCGTCATCCGCAACCGCACGGCGGAGGCGCTCGACGGCTGGATCGCCGCGGAGGCCAGGAACGGACGGCAATGGACCTGCGGCGACCGCAGCATCGCGGGTTACCCTTTCCGCATCGAGATCATCTGCGAGTCCCTCGACTTGAAGCGCGGTTCAGTGTCCGCGTCGTTCGGGCGCACGGAGGCGGTCGCTCAGATCTATCAACCCCGGCGGGTGATCGTGGAGGTCGCCGGCCCCTTACGCGTGACGGACGGGACGGTGACTGTCGACGGCAGTTGGAGCCTCCTGCAGGCCAGCATCAATGCCTCGCAGACAGGCCTGCAGCGCCTGTCCCTGGCGGCCGATTCTCCCAAGGTGTCCGTGACCGGCCTCGGGAACGGCGAGATTGCCGGATCCGGCAGGCATCTCGAACTCCATCTCCGCCCGAACCCCTCGCGCAGGGCCGAACTCGCAGGCGACGTGGCCGCTTCGGTGACGGAGGCCCGCATCCCCATCCTCGATGCCCTGGTCGGCGGAGCGGAGCCCACCAACCTGAACGCGGACCTCACCGTGACTCAAGCCGATGGCTTCAAGGGCGGCACGATCGTCGAGGAGCTGGAACTCTGGCGCAACGCCGGCGGCAAGCTCGACATCCTGATGCTCTCGGCCACCAAAGGCGCCCGCCAGATCGAGACCAAGGGCGAGCTGCGCCTCGACGAGCAACATCGGCCCGCGGGCCAGCTCACCGTCTCGGCCGCGGGCCTCGATGGCCTTCTTGGCAACCTGACCGGCGGACGTGTCGGCGGCAATCTTCTGGGCATGCTGCTCGGACAGGGGCCGCGCTCGCCGCAGGGCCAGCCCAATGCGAAGCCGCAACTTGCTTCCCTGCCGCCCCTGCGCCTTGAGAAAGGCTTTCTGTCGATGGGACCCTTCGTGATCCCGAACCTGAGACTGCAGCCGCTCTATTGAGGAATGCCTCTATGCCGTGGCCGGCCTCATGCCGGCCACGGCGGGGCGGCGGAACGCGCCTACTTCCGTTCCTTGTCGAACGGGTTCTGGCCCATGCGCAGGGATACGCGGATCGGGGTGCCGGGCAGGTCGAAGGCCTCGCGCAGGCCGTTGACGAGATAGCGCGTATAGCTCTTCGGCAGGGCATCGAGCTGATTGCCGAACACGGCGAAATGCGGCGGGCGCGACTTCACCTGCGTCATATAGCGGATCTTGATCCGGCGGCCCGAAACGGCGGGCGGCGGGTTGGCCTCAAGGGCCTCGGACAGCCACTGGTTCAGCTTCGCGGTCGGGATACGGGTGTTCCACTTCTCGTAGACTTGGAACACGGCCTTCATGAGGGGGTCGATGCCGCTGCCGGCGAGCCCTGAGAGCGGCACCACCGGGGCTCCGCGCACCTGCGGCAGGAGCCGGGTCGCCTTCTCCTTCAGATCCTTCAGGAGGCCCTGCTGGTCGGCGACCAAGTCCCACTTGTTGAGACCGATCACGAGGGCGCGGCCCTCCTGCTCCACGAGATCGACGATGGACAGATCCTGCTTCTCGAACGGAATCGTCGCGTCGAGCAGCACCACCACGACTTCGGCGAAGCGAACGGCGCGCAAGGCATCGGCGACGGAGAGCTTCTCGAGCTTGTCCTCGACCCGGGCGCGCTTGCGCAGGCCCGCCGTGTCGAACAGCTTGATCGGACGACCGCGCCATTCCCAATCGAGGGAAATGGAATCGCGGGTAATGCCGGCTTCGGGCCCGGTCAGCAGGCGTTCTTCGCCGACCATGCGGTTGATGAGGGTCGACTTGCCCGCGTTCGGACGCCCGACGATCGCGACCTGCAGCGGCTTGTTCGGGTCGTCTTCCTCGTCCTCCATGTCGTTCGGATCGGGGAAGTAGGGCATGAGCGACTCGAAGAGGTCGGCCATGCCTTCCCCATGCTCCGCGGAAAGCGGAACCGGATCTCCCAGTCCGAGCGAGAAGGCGTCGTAGGCGCCGGCCATGCCGGAGCCGCCCTCGGCCTTGTTGGCGATGAGGATCACGGGCTTGCCGGAGCGGCGCACCATCTCGGCGAAGGGCCGGTCGGCGGGCAGGATCCCAGCCCGGGCATCGACGACGAACAGGATCACGTCGGCATCCGCAATGGCTGCCTCGGTCTGCGCGCGCATGCGCCCGAGGAGCGATTCTTCGGTCGCCTCCTCGAGGCCTGCCGTATCGATGATGCGGAATTCGAGATCGCCGAGCTTGGCCTCGCCCTCGCGCCGGTCGCGGGTCACGCCCGGCCGGTCGTCCACGAGCGCCAGCTTCTTGCCGACCAGACGGTTGAAAAGAGTCGATTTGCCGACATTCGGCCGCCCGACAATGGCGACGGTCGCCGTCATGTCCTGTCCTATCCTACTGCGTCGCCTGGACGGGACCGCCCGCCACGAGGGCGGTGTAGACGGCAAGGCGCTGCCTCAGGGAGGACGGCGTCTCGCGATCGGCGGCGATCTGGTCGAACCAGCGACCGGCATAATCCATATCACCGGCCTTAAGGCCGGATAAGCCTAAGAGTTCCCGTGCGGAGTGGCGCCAGGCGCCGGACGGCGCCGCGAGCGGCTCCACGGCCTGACGCAGTTTGGCTGGTTCGACCGTATCGACACGCAACCAAGCCGCGCGGAGGCGCGCGAGATCCTTCCACAGAGGCGGCACGGAGGCATCGTTGGCGAGCGCGTCGAAGGCCGATGCGCCGTTCTCGGCATTCTGCTGGCCAAGCTCGGCCGCCAGACGGAAACGTGCGAGCATCGCATAGCCTGTCTCGCCGTCTTCCTTCACCACGGCCTCGAAGGCCGCTTGCGCGTCCTGGCCCTTGTCCTCGGACGAGAGGCGCAGAGCCTCCTCGTAACGCACGGCCGCTTCCTGGGCCCGAGTCTGCTGAGTATGCTCCCAGAAGCGCCAGCCACCCACGCCGGCCACGACCAGCACCACCACGCCGATGATGATTCCGTTGTAGCGATTCCAGATCTGCGCGATCTGGTCGCGGCGGTATTCCTCATCGACTTCGCGAATGAACTCGTCGTTCGGGGCCATCGTCTCACTCATGCGGCCTAAAGGCAGCCGCCTCCTGCAATCGAAGGAGGTCGCCTAGCACAGGCTCCCGCGCAAGGCGAGAGGCTTCATGCCCAAGAATTCTCACGCCCTCGTGGGCAGGACCGGGACTCCGATCAGCCAAGGATGGAGCCAGAAAGCGAAGGCCAGATAGGCGAGCGTCCCGATCACCACCGCCAGGACGTCGTTGCGCCATCCCGCGGGCGCCGCCGTCCCGCCGTGCTGGGCCGCCACGTCGCGGCGCTTGGCGCTGATGCGGGCCAGCACGGCCCAGATCAGGATGGAGCCGAACAGGAGGATCGATCCGAGATCGCCGTTGGCGAGAAGATGCGCCACGGCCCAGATCTTCACACCGGCGAGCATCGGATGCTTGAGCGCGGTCTTGATCCGCCCCGGCAGATAGGCGGCGGCAATGCAGATGAAGGCGAGCCAGACCAGGAGAAGGGCGAGATGACGCGTCCAGACCGGCGGGTCCCAGACCGGGATGTAGCCGTTGGCCCGGTAATGGCCGAACCCGATGGCGATCAGCACGATGCCGGCCAGGGACAGGATCGAGTAGAGACCCTTGTACGGCCCCTCCCCGATCCTCCCGATCAGCTCGGCCCGGCGACCACGCGCCATGCTGAAGGAATGGATGCCGAGAAAGAGCACAAGTCCAACGATCAGCAGCGTCACTGTCACCTCCGAGTTCTAGGAACTTATAGCCATCGAGAACCCGAGATACCAAGGGGAACTAGGATGTGCCGCAACGTGAGATGGAAAGCCTGGATGCCGGAGCCGCAAGTTTCCTATCGCCTTCAAAGCCTTACTCTGCCTAAACTTTTAACAATGGACCATCTTGCAGCACGAAAATTTCCCCGCTACGAGGGCCGCGACCCATGCTTAGACTAAAACGGCACTAGCGATACCGCAGGAAGTCCGATAGCTAGGCCGCAACATTTCAACAATTCAAGGGGGAGACAGGTGACGGCGCTTCTTGGGCTATCCCGGGTCATCGACTCGATCAACGAACGCATCGGCAAGGTCGCTGCCTGGGCCATCGTGGTGGCCATCCTGGTCTCGGCCGTCAATGCCATCATCCGGCGCGTCTTCGGCGTCTCGTCCAATGCCTGGCTCGAGCTGCAATGGTACCTGTTCGGTGCCGTGTTCATGCTCTGCGCCGCCTGGACACTGAAGGCGAACGAGCACATCCGGATCGACATCGTCTCCAGCAGGCTGTCGAAGCGCGGCCGGGACTCGATCGACGTGTTCGGCCACGTCTTCTTCCTCTTCCCCTTCGTGGCCCTGCTGCTCTGGCTCTGCATTCCCTACTTCATCAACTCCTATCGCTCCGGCGAGGTCTCCTCGAACGCCGGCGGCCTGCTGATCTGGCCGGCCAAGGGCCTCATCCTGCTCGGGTTCCTCTCCATGTTCTTCCAATGGATGAGCGAGCTGATCAAGCGCGTCGCCATCATGCAGGGCCAGCTCGTCGACGAGGAGGCCAGCGGCCATAGCGTCGAAGCGGAGGCGGAGCGCCTCATCCAAGAAATCGGCACTGTCAACACGCCCGGCGCGGGCGGAACGCCCCCAGGCGACGGCGTCAGCTGATCCTCGGCGCCAAACCTCAGTTTTCCGGAGTTTCCATCAATGGCTGCATTGATTGCCCAGAACCTCGCGCCGATCATGTTCGCGGCGCTCGTGGTCTTCCTCCTGCTCGGCTACCCGGTCGCCTTCGCCCTGGCGGCCAACGGCCTTCTGTTCTTCTTCATCGCCGTGGAGCTCGCTCCGCTGGCCCCCGAGACCATCACCCTTTCCTGGCCGCTGCTCCAGGCCCTGCCCGACCGCATCTTCGGCACCATGTCGAATGAGGTCCTGCTGGCGATCCCGTTCTTCACCTTCATGGGATTGGTGCTGGAACGCTCGGGCATGGCGGAAGACCTGCTCGACACCATCGGTCAGCTCTTCGGGCCGGTGCGCGGCGGCCTCGCCTACGCGGTGATCTTCGTGGGTGCGCTGCTCGCCGCCACCACGGGCGTCGTTGCGGCCTCCGTGATCTCCATGGGCCTGATCTCCCTGCCCATCATGCTGCGCTACGGCTATGACCGCCGCCTCGCCTCCGGCGTGATCGCGGCTTCCGGTACGCTTGCCCAGATCATCCCCCCGTCCCTCGTCCTCATCGTCATGGCCGACCAGCTCGGCCGCTCGGTGGGCGACATGTACGAGGGCGCGTTCCTTCCCGGCCTGATCCTGACCGGTCTCTATGCCGCCTACATCATGATGATGTCGATCGTGTTCCCGAAATCGGCCCCTGGCCTCCCGCCGGAAGCCATCGGCTACCGCGAGCCCGACGGGGCGCGCGGCGTGTGGCAGCTCGGCATCCTGGTCGTGTTCTCCGGTTTCGTCGGCTATTACGTGATGTCGCAGACCGGCACCAAGGCCGGCGCCGACTTCGTCATTCTGACGATCTGCGTCGCCACCGTCGTGGCCCTGATCTGCGCCCTCATGAACAAGATGCTGGGTGCCAAGCGCATCGCGGTCTCGGCCGTCCTGACGGCCGTCCTGGTAGCCCTATACGCCTACCTTCATAGCCAGGGACATGAAGGTGCCGCGCTCGCCTTCGAAATGATCCTTGCCGGCACGATCTATGCGCTGATCGTCGGCATCATAGAGCGATTCACCGGCCTGCGCCTCATGTCCAACATGGCCCAGCAGGTCACCTTCGTCATGGTGCCCCCGCTCCTGCTCATCTTCCTCGTGCTCGGTACAATCTTCATCGGCCTCGCGACGCCGACCGAGGGCGGCGCCATGGGTGCGTTGGGCTCGGTGATCCTCGCGGCCGTCAAGCGCAAGCTCGACAACAACCCGGCACGCTTCAACTGGACGCTCGTCCGGCAGGCGACGGAAGCGACCGCGAAGCTCTCGGCCTTCGTGCTGTTCATCCTGATCGGCGCCCGCGTGTTCTCGCTCACTTTCTATGGCGTGAACGGCCACATCTGGGTCGAGCATCTGCTCACCTCGCTGCCCGGCGGTCAGGTCGGCTTCCTGGTCTTCGTGAACATCCTGGTGTTCTTCCTGGCCTTCTTCCTCGATTACTTCGAGCTGGCCTTCATCATCATCCCGCTCCTCGGGCCTGCTGCCGACAAGCTCGGCATCGACCTGATCTGGTTCGGCGTGATCCTGGCCGTGAACATGCAGACCTCGTTCATGCACCCGCCCTTCGGCTTCGCCCTGTTCTTCCTGCGTTCGGTGGCTCCCAAGCTGCCGTATATCGACCGCGTGACGGGCAAGAAGATGGAGCCGGTCACGACAGGCCAGATCTACTGGGGCGCCGTTCCCTTCGTGTGCATCCAGCTGATCATGGTGGCCATCGTGATCGCCTTCCCGCAGATCGTGATGCACTACAAGGCGGCCGGTCCGACCGTGGACCCGGCAGCGGTGCAGAAGAAGCTCGACGAGCTGCTGGTGCCGGGCCTCGGCGCCCCCGGCAGCGAACCGGGCGGCCTCCCCGGCCTGAACTTCGACGAGCCGCCGAAGATCCAGTAAGGGCGGTTCACGCCAACATTGAAAAGGCGGGCTTTGCGGCCCGCCTTTTTCGTTTGCGCAGAATGGGTTCACACGAGCATTGCAAATGGCGCAGCGCTCTACGAAAACGAAATGGCCGGGACAAGCCCGGCCATGACGAAGCAGCGAATGCGTCGAACTTTCCAGCGCTACCGGACCGCCCCTTCGTAAAGCTGCGGCTTGAAGCCGATGAGAAGGCGCCCGCCGAGATCCAGCACCGGACGCTTGATCAGGGACGGCTGCTCGAGCATGAGCGCCAGCGCCTTAGGCTCGTCGAGACTGGCCTTGTCGGCGTCAGACAGCTTGCGAAAGGTGGTTCCTGCCCGGTTAAGCAGCGTCTCCCAGCCCACATCGCGAGCCCAGGCCTCAAGACGCGGCCGGTCGATGCCGTCCGATTTGTAGTCGTGGAAGGCGTAGGGCACGCCATTGGCATCGAGCCAGGCGCGCGCCTTCTTCATCGTGTCGCAGTTCTTGATGCCGTAGATCGTGACCGCCATCGCTTATTCCCACTCGATGGTGCCGGGCGGCTTCGAGGTGATGTCGTAGGTGACGCGGTTGATGCCCTTCACCTCGTTGATGATGCGGGTCGCGACCCGGCCAAGGAACTTCATGTCGAAGGGATAGAAGTCGGCCGTCATGCCGTCGATGGAGGTGACGGCACGCAGGGCGCAGACATGGTCGTAGGTGCGCGCATCGCCCATCACGCCCACGGTCTTCACGGGAAGCAGCACGGCGAAGGCCTGCCAGATCTCGTCGTAGAGGCCGGCATTGCGGATCTCTTCGAGATAGATCGCGTCGGCCTTGCGCAGGATGTCGAGCTTCTCGCGGGTGATCTCGCCGGGAACGCGGATGGCGAGACCGGGTCCGGGGAACGGATGGCGGCCCACGAAGGCATCCGGCAGGCCGAGCTCGCGCCCGAGCACCCGCACCTCGTCCTTGAACAGTTCGCGCAGGGGCTCCACGAGCTTCATCTTCATGCGCTCGGGCAGGCCCCCCACATTGTGGTGGCTCTTGATGGTGACCGAAGGACCGCCGGTGAAGGAGACGCTCTCGATCACGTCCGGATAGAGGGTGCCTTGGGCCAGGAAATCCGCCCCGCCGATCTTCTTGGCCTCCTCGTCGAACACGTCGATGAAGAGCTTGCCGATGGTCTTGCGCTTCACCTCCGGGTCCGAAACCCCTTCGAGGGCGCCGATGAAGAGGTCCTGCGCCTGCACGTGCACGAGCGGGATGTTGTAATGGTCACGGAAGAGCGTGACCACCTGCTCGGCCTCGGCCGCGCGCAGCAGGCCGTGATCCACGAACACGCAGGTGAGCTGGTCGCCGATGGCTTCATGGATCAACACCGCCGCGACGGCCGAGTCGACGCCGCCGGACAGGCCGCAGATCACCCGGCCGGTGCCGACCTGGGCGCGGATGCGCTCGATGGCCTCCTCGCGGAAGGCCTTCATGGTCCAGTCGCCCTTGCAGCCGGCGATGTCGCGCACGAAGTTTCGGATGAGCTGGGCGCCCTGCGGGGTGTGCACCACTTCCGGGTGGAACTGCACGGCATAGAACTTCCGCGCCTCGTCCGCGACGGCCGCGAAGGGGGCGTTCTCGGAGATCGCCAGCACCTCGAAGCCTTCCGGCAGCCGGGTGACACGGTCGCCATGGCTCATCCAGACGGGATATTTCTTGCCGACCTGCCAGACGCCCTGGAACAGCGGGCTCTCGGTCAGCACCTCGACCTCTGCGCGGCCGAATTCCGAATGGTGCCCGCTCTCGACCTCGCCGCCGAGCTGCGCCGCCATGGTCTGCTGGCCGTAGCAGATGCCGAAGACCGGGAGGTCCGTGTCGAAGAGTTCCTGGGGCGCCCGGGGCGAAGCATCGGTCGTCACCGATTCAGGCCCGCCCGAGAGGATCACGCCCCTAGGCTTCATGGTCCGGATCGCCTCGGCGGCCTTCTGGAACGGCACCACTTCCGAGTAGACGCCATCCTCCCGCACGCGCCGTGCGATGAGTTGGGTCACCTGGGAGCCGAAATCGACGATGAGGATTTTATCGTGGGTCTGGGTCATGGCGGGTTCTTACGGCTTTCAGGGTCGGAGCGACAATCGGAATATGATGCTTTTCATGGGTTTCGCACCAGGATCGCGGCGTAAAAGCCATCGGTCCCGGTCCTATGCGGCGTCAGCTGGAGCCCATGGGCGGTCGGGCGTACGAGGTTCTTCAGATGGCCTAGCTGCGCCGCTTCCAGGGCCTTGTCGGCGGGCACGGGCTTGAAGCCGTCATGACGCTCCATGAAGGTAGACAGCGCCTCATCGTTCTCTTCGGCCAAGATCGAGCAGGTGATGTAGACGATGCGGCCGCCGGGCTTCACCAGCCGGGCCGCCCGGTCGAGGACTAATTCCTGCTCCTTGCGCCGGGTCTCCAGGCTGCCGGGGCGCAGGCGCCATTTCGCATCCGGGTTGCGCCGCCAGGT
This sequence comes from Microvirga lotononidis, assembly GCF_034627025.1. Lineage (NCBI taxonomy): Bacteria > Pseudomonadati > Pseudomonadota > Alphaproteobacteria > Hyphomicrobiales > Methylobacteriaceae > Microvirga > Microvirga lotononidis. The sequence continues at coordinate 4,477,373 of NZ_CP141048.1, forward strand.
GCCGACGCCCGTGCAGGGCGCGTCCACCAGGACGCAATCCATCTTGCCGTCGAGATCCGTCACCGCATCGGCTTTCGCCCGGGGTGTCCGCACCTGGACATTGCGCACCCCTGCCCGCGCCAGCCGGTCGTGGATCGGCGCGAGGCGGCGGGAATCGTTGTCGGTGGCGTAGATCTGGCCGTGGTTCTCCATCATGGCCGCCAGAGCCAGGGTCTTGCCGCCGCCGCCGGCGCATAGATCGACCACCTGCTCGCCGGGCTTGGCGCCCGACAGCAGCGCCACAAGCTGCGAGCCCTCGTCCTGGATCTCGATCCAGCCTTTCAGGAATTCGGGCTCCGACTGCACGGCCGGCCCGCGTCCGTCCTCGCTCGGCGCGATCCGCAAGCCCAGCGGCGAGAGCGGCGTCTCGACGGCGCCGAGATGCGGCAGGGCATCGTGCGCCTCCTCGCGGGATGAGACCTTGAGGGTGTTCACCCGCAGATCCAGCGGGGCGCGGGTCGCAAGCGCCTGCATCTCGGCCACGAGATCACCGCCGAAGAGACCTTGGAGCGATGGTTCGATCCAGTCCGGGAAGTCGCCTGCCACATGGGCCGGGGCACCGCTGAGATCCGCCTTCTCCAGGCGCTCCCGCTCGTCCGCCGAGAGCGGCTCCGGCGCGAAACGCTCGCCGGAGCAGAGCGCCGCGATGGCTTCCACACCAAGACCGCGCTGCAACCGCAGCATGCCGAGCACGACGGAACGGGACGTGTTCTCGCCCATGACCCAGGTCGCGGACGCCTTCCGCCGCAAGGCATCGTAAACGAGGCTCGCGATGGCGGCCCGGTCCTTGGAGCCGGCGAAGCGATGGGACAATCCCCAATCCTTCAGGGCCTCGGTCGCCGGACGGCGCCGGGCCTCGATATCGGCTAGGACCTCGATGGCGGCGGAGATGCGGGCTGCAGGTGTCATTGAAAGAGTACACTCAAGCTTGGCCGTATAAACGACACATTGTTACCTATATTTCGTCCTCATCGGGAGTGGATGGTGAAGGTGCGTGCAATCCGCACGAATCCTCTTTGGAGCCACTCTCGATGTTGACCCGACTGACGCGCGGCCTCGTTGCCGTCGGCCTTACCCTGACCATCGCCGCTTGCGCCACCGCCCCTGCTGCCGATCTCACCCCGCCTCCCGTCAAGCAGATGGATGCCAAGACGCAGCTCGAGAGCGGCCGGAAGTACTGAGCGTCTAACACATTCGCAGTTCAAAAGTCTGGCCGGCCCTTTGTTGGCGACTCTCGGATCGAGATGGCCGGCACATGGCCGGCCATGACGTCGAAGGAAGCGCTTGGCCGGCCCACTTATATCCCTGTCTCGGCTGCCAGCACCCGAATGCCGAAGATGACCCACATCGCGACCAGGATCAGCACCCCGACCACGAAGGCCATGAAACGCTGGGGCACCTTGTTCGAGGTCGTGTGGATGGCCGCATGGACGAGGCGGCTCGCCACGAACATCCAGGACATCACCACGAAGAGCATATCGGCCTTGCGGGTGATCAGCGCCAGCACCACCAGCACGTAGAACAGGACCGGCAGCTCGAACTGGTTATGGTACGAGTTCTGGACCTGCAGGATGCGCGTTGGCCAGTTGCGCTCGCCCAGGGCGATGTCCTTCACCTTCACCTCCCCCGCTCGAAGGCTGCCAGCCCGCGAACTGCCCATCCAGAGCAGCAGCAGGACGGTCATGGCGACCTGGACATAGACCGGGAGAAGGATGGCGGTGATGCTCATGGGCGAGAACTCGACTGAAGCTTAGCTACGAGTCGGGTAGTTAGGGCTCTCCCGGGTGATCGTCACGTCGTGGACGTGGCTTTCACGCAGGCCCGCGCTGGTGATGCGGATGAAGGTCGCCTTTTCCTGGAATTCCGGCAGGGTCGCGGCGCCCACATAGCCCATGGAGGCACGAAGGCCGCCGGTGAGCTGGTGCAGCACGGCCGAAACCGGCCCCTTGTAGGCCACCTGCCCCTCGATGCCTTCCGGCACGAGCTTGAGGGTGTCGCGCACCTCCGCCTGAAAGTAGCGATCCGCCGAGCCGCGGGCCATGGCGCCGACCGAGCCCATGCCCCGATAGGACTTGTAGGAACGGCCCTGGTAGAGGAACACCTCGCCCGGCGTCTCGTCCGTTCCCGCCAGCAGGGAGCCGACCATGGCGCAGGAGGCGCCGGCCGCAAGGGCTTTGGCGAGATCGCCCGAGAACTTGATGCCGCCATCGGCGATCACCGGCACGTCCGCCTGCGAGGCCGCCTCGACGGCTTCCATGATGGCCGTGAGCTGGGGCACGCCGACGCCGGCCACGATGCGGGTGGTGCAGATGGAGCCGGGACCGATGCCGACCTTGATCGCATCCGCGCCCGCATCGATGAGCGCCTGAGCGCCTTCGCGAGTCGCCACGTTGCCGGCCACCACCTGGACGGCGTTGGAGAGCTTCTTGACGCGGGTGACGCTGTCCAGGACCTTCACGGAATGGCCGTGGGCGGTATCGACCACCACCACGTCGCAACCCGCATCGATGAGGCGCTCGGCGCGCTCGAAGCCCTGCTCGCCCGTCGTCGTGGCGGCGGCAACCAGGAGTCGGCCCTGCGCATCCTTGGCGGCGTTGGGATAGGCGACCTGCTTCTCGATGTCCTTGACGGTGATCAGACCGATGCAGCGGTAATGATCGTCGACGACCAGGAGCTTCTCGATCCGGAACTGGTGCAGGAGACGGCGGGCCTCGTCCTGGCTCACGCCCTCGCGGACCGTGATCAGGCGGTCCTTGGTCATCAGCTCGGAGACCTTCTGACCGGGATTGTTGGCGAAGCGCACGTCGCGATTGGTCAGGATGCCGACGAGCTTGCCTTTCGTGCCGCCGGGGCCGCGCTCCACCACTGGGATGCCGGAGATGCCGTGATGCTTCATCATGGCGAGGGCTTCGGCCAGAGTCTCGTCGGGATGGATGGTGATCGGGTTCATCACCATGCCCGACTCGTAACGTTTCACGAGACGGACCTGCTCGGCCTGGGCTTCGGGCTCGAGATTGCGGTGGATCACGCCGAGGCCGCCGTTCTGGGCCATGGCGATGGCCATACGGGCTTCCGTCACGGTATCCATGGCGGAGGCGATGATCGGCATGTTGAGGCGGATGGTCCGGGTCAGCCGGGTCGCGACTTCGACGTCTCCGGGCAGGACTTCGGAGCGGCCGGGCCGGAGGAGCACGTCATCGAAGGTCAGTCCTTCGATGAACTTATCGGCGAATACAGAGGCCATAACCAACTCCTTCAAGGGTGCGGATTTAAGAGAATAACGCTTCGGCGAGTTGGCACGGGTCCGTAGCACGGGGCTGTCAATTAGCAAAGGGTCGAGTGCCGCTTCTCCTGAAGACCTGCCTTGCGCCCTTTTGGTCTTTGCAAGAGGCTTGCCGAGCGCTAAGTCCCACGAGTCATGCGTCAATCCCGCCTTCTCCCGCTGATCATCGCCACAGCCCTGTTCATGGAGAACACGGATTCCACCGTCATCTCCACGTCCCTTCCGATGATCGCGCAAAGCCTGGGGACGGATCCTATCGCCCTCAAGCTGGCTCTCACCTCCTATCTGGTAAGCCTTGCCATCTTCATTCCAATCTCGGGCTGGATGGCGGACAAGTACGGGGCGCGCACGATCTTCACCGCGGCCATCGGGGTGTTCATGGCGGGTTCGCTCGCCTGCGCGGCCTCCAACTCTCTCGAATGGTTCGTGATCGCACGCTTCATCCAGGGCGCCGGCGGGGCCATGATGGTCCCCGTGGGTCGCCTCGTGCTGCTGCGAAGCGTCCCTCGCAGCGAGGTGGTGCAGGCACTCGCTACCCTGACGATTCCGGCCCTGGTAGGCCCGATCATCGGACCGCCGCTCGGGGGTTTCATCACGGAATTCCTCCACTGGCGCTGGATCTTCTTCATCAACATCCCCATCGGAATTCTCGGCATCGTGATGGCGACGATGTTCGTACCGAACATCAAGGAAGACGATACGCCGCCGCTGGACTTCATCGGATTCCTGCTCTCCGGCTTCGGCTTCGCCTTGCTCATGCTCGGATTCGCCTCGGGCGGACGGCATCTGATTCCGGAGGAGATCTCGCTCGGCTGCGTCGTGATCGGGGCGGTCTGCCTCGTCCTCTACGTCTTCCATGCGCGGCGCACGCCTCATCCCGTCCTGCGGCTGAGCCTGCTGAAGATCCCGACCTTCCGCATCAGCGTGGTCGGCGGGTTTCTGTTCCGGATCGGCATCGGGGCCATCCCCTTCCTCCTGCCCCTGATGCTGCAGGTGGGCTTCGGCCTGAGCCCTCTCGCCTCCGGCTCCCTCACCTTCATCGCCGCGGTGGGCGCCCTGTTCATGAAGACCATGGCCAAGCGCATCCTGGAACGGACGGGCTTCCGCCGCCTTCTCACGATCAATGCCTTCATCGGGGCCGGCTTCGTGGCTGCCAACGGCTTCTTCTCGCCCGAGACGCCCCATTGGCTCATGATGGTCATCCTGCTGGTCGGCGGCTGCTTCCGGTCGCTTCAGTTCACCAGCCTCAACGCCATCGCCTATGCGGAGATCTCCAACCGGGAGATGAGCTATGCCACCAGCCTGTCGAGCGCCCTGCAGCAGGTTTCGCTCAGCATCGGCGTCGCTTTCGGGGCGTTCGTGCTGGAAGCGGTGGCAGGGCTCGACGGCAATTCCGCCATCACGGCCTCCGATTTCGGTCCGGCCTTCTGGGCAGTTGCGACGATATCCGCCTTGTCCGGCTTCGTTTTCCTCGGACTGTCTCCGACGGCCGGCGCCGAGATGTCCGGACACAAGATTGTGAATGGCAAACCCGCCTCCACGGGTCTCGGGGACGGTATTTCGGGCCGCTAGGCTGCGCTACCTTCGGGCCGGAAAAACGCATCGGACAAACCCGATGCCGGGAGGCGGCCAGTGGATCAGCGCATCATCGACCTTTACGACGACTTCACTCACGGCGGCCTGAGCCGCCGCAACTTTCTCGACAAGCTTGCCGCCCTGGCAGGCAGCACCGCCGCCGCCACGACTCTGCTGTCGGTCCTGCAGAGCAATTACGCGATGGCCCAGACCGTTCAGGAAGACGACCCGCGGATTACCGCCCAGACGGTCGATATTCCAGGCGTCCCTGGCCTGAAGGGCTATCTCGTCAAGCCGAAGGATGCGGCGGGCAAGCTGCCGACCGTGATCGTGATCCACGAGAATCGAGGTCTCAATCCCCACATCAAAGACGTGACCCGGCGCGTGGCAACCCAGGGCTTCATTGCGCTCGGCCTCGATTACCTCTCGCCCATGGGCGGCACACCCGCAGACGAGGACAAGGGCCGCGAGATGATCGGCCAGCTCAAGACACCGGACGTGACCGCCTACGGCAAGGCGGCGGTGGCCTACCTGAAGGGGCTCCCGGACGGCAACGGCAAGGTCGGGGCCATCGGCTTCTGCTGGGGCGGCGGCGCCGTGAACAACCTCGCCGTCAACGACCCTGACCTGAATGCGGGCGTGGCTTATTACGGTGGCCAGCCGAAAGCGGACGACGTTCCGAAGATCAAGGCCGCGATGCTGCTGCACTATGGCAGGCTCGACGAGCGCATAAACGCCGGAATTCCCGCCTACGAGGCGGCCCTGAAGCAGGCCGGCAAGACCTACGAGATCTACGTCTATGAGGGCGCCAATCACGCCTTCAACAACGACACCGGCGCCGCCCGCTACAACAAGGAAGCCGCAGACTTGGCCTGGAGCCGCACGGTGGCGTTTCTCAAGAAATACTTGGCTTGACGGAGCAAGACCGTCATTCCGGGCTGCGACTGAGGGCTACCCGGAATGACGGTCATCGGGCCTCGGGATCAACCCTTGAGGCGGGCATTGCACTGTGAGTAGTAGCCGCCACCCTTCTCGATCCATTTCAGCCCACCATTGCCGTTTCCGCCGCCTGTCTCATTGGCCTTGTACTGATCGAGACAGGTATGCATCCGCGCCTTGCCGGCCGATTCCGTCGAATATTTCGAGGAAACGGCGGTCGGGAAGACCGCGTTGCCCCGCGCCATGGGGGCTGCCGGCCTCGCCGCCGACGGGTTGGTGTGGGTCGGGGGCGCGACAGCTCCCGTCGTCGCCGGAGGCGTTGGACTGGTCGCCGTTGGAGCCGGAGCCGGAGCCGCCGATGCGGTCGAACCGCATTGCGCCTTGCGGAAGTCGTTCCAGGATGTCGAGCCGAGCGTTCCGGCCGTCTGGGCGGCCTTATACTTAGCGCTGCACTCCTTCATGGTCAGCGCGGAGGCAGGGGTCGGATGAGCCAGGACCAGTCCTGCGGTCCCAGCCAGGATGGCAGACACGATGAGATGCCGTTGCATGATCAACCTCCCGAATGAACGGGCTCGCCAGTCGGGCAACGCACCTTGCATGCCGGGGGGCCATGCTTCCTGTCGCAGCTCGACAGGCGCGCCCTTAAACCATGTCGGAAGAACCGGATAGGTTCCCTGCAAGGCTCCAGCTCAGTCCTCGAACGGGTCGACCTGGACCCGTTTCCCGATCATGAACGCGTCTCCCACAAGGCGGAACGGAGCATCGTCCACCTCCGATTGGCGGGCATTCAGCAACTCGTCGAACCGGCGGTAGATCCCCTGGTATTCCTCGGGCTCTTCCTGAACGACCTGGCGGCCGCCGATCTCGAGACAACTTCCGCCATGGGTGAGTTTGAGGCTTAAGCCCGCTTCCGTCTCCACCTCGATGTCCCAGGTCTGCGGACCTGTCTGACGCCAGTCGAACACCGCCTCCAGGTCGCCCTGGCCATGGCTCATGGAGAATGTGAGATGGGCAGCGATCGGGGCATCGCGGTTGGCCGGGAATTCCAGGTTCGACGCTTTGATGAAGATCGGCTCGGGCATGATGCGGGTTACGATGGAGAGCGCGTTGATCCCCGGGTCGAAGACGCCGAAACCTCCCGCCTGCCAGATCCATTGCTGGCCCGGATGCCAATGCCGCACGTCTTCCTTCCAGGTAACGAGTAGGCGCCTGATCGTCCAGCCGGCGAGCGCCTTCTTCGCCTCTTCGACCGCCTTGTTGTACTGGGCGTGCCAAGTGGTGAAGACGACCTTTCCCACCTTCGCGGCGAGTTCCTTGAGATCCTCGAGTTCGCTCAAGGTGGCGGCAGGCGGCTTTTCGAGAAGCACGCTCTTTCCCGCCAGGAGTGCGTCCCGGGCGATCTGGTGACGGACCTGGGGCGGCGTGCAGATGGACACCGCCTCCAACTCGGGAACCTTCAGGAGCTCCCGATAATCCTGGAAACTGAACTTGGCCTCGTCCGGCTGCAATCCGCGCTGGCTCGCGACGGCAAGGAGCTGGAAATCCGGATTGGCCTTGATCACCGGTAGATGCTGGTCCTGAGCGATCTTGCCGAGGCCGATGATGCCGATCTGGTGCGGTGCCATGGTCGTTTCCTTGTGATCGAAGGCGTCGGGCAGGATCCCGTCAGGCGGCCGGCGTCTCCTCCGCCCGCCCCCGGAAACCGGTCGCCAGTACATAGAGTTCCGCTGAATCGGCCCGGCTCGCTGCCGGCTTCACGTGACGGACGACGGCGAAGTCGCGCTTGAGATCGGCCAGGAGCTGGTTCTCGGTGCCGCCCTGGAAGACCTTGGCCACGAAGGCGCCGCCGGGCGCGAGAATCTCGCGGGCGAAATAGATCGCCGCCTCCGCCAGGCCGATGATGCGCAGGTGGTCGGTCTTCTTGTGACCGGTCGTGTTGGCCGCCATGTCGGACATGACCACATCGGCCGGACCGCCGAGCATCTCGATCAGCCTGGCCGGTGCGCTCTCGTCCAGGAAGTCGAGCTCGATGAACTCGACGCCCGCCATCGGGTCGATGGGCAGGAGGTCGATGCCGACGATTTTGCCTTTCGGCCCCACTTTCTTGGCGGCGATCTGCGACCAGCCGCCGGGTGCGGCGCCGAGATCGACGATGCGCTGGCCGGGCTTCAGGATCTTATACTTGTCGTCGATTTCGATCAGCTTGAAAGCCGCCCGCGACCGGTAGCCTTCGCGCTTCGCACGCGCGACATACGGATCGTTGAGCTGGCGCTCCAACCATTTCTGGGATGAAAGAGACCGCTTGTTGGCGGTTTTCACGCGCTGCTTGAGATTGCGGACCCCGGAACCTGTCTTGGCGCTCACCGCTGGCCCCCTCGCCACACCGAATCCTCTCGCATCATTTTCATCAAAATTCCTTCGCGCAGTCCGCGATCCGCGATGCGCAGGCGCTCCGAGGGAAAAGCCCGCCGGATCGCTTCCAAAATGGCGCAGCCAGCGAGAACCAGATCGGCGCGATCCTTGCCGATGCAGGGGTTCTCCGCCCGCTGCCTGAAGTCCGAATGCAACAGCCGCTGCATCACTGTCGAGATCTCGCCGTTGCGCATCCACATTCCGTCGACCCTGCGCCGGTCATAGCGCGCAAGGCCCAAGTGAATGCCCCCGACCGTGGTGACGGTTCCCGAGGTCCCGAGCAGATGGAAGTTGTGCGCCCGCCCCGCAGGAGCCGCGACGAGCGCGAAATCGAGCAGAAGCTCGGACACTTCCTCGACCATGCCTTCGAAGGTCTTCGGCGTGACATGGATCCCGCCGTAGCGCTCGGCCAGGGTCACCACACCGACGGGCAGCGAGTCCCACGCGCGGATGCGCTTGCAGGGATCGGCAAAGGCGTGAGGCGCCTGACCATCGAGCCACGCGATCTCCGTGGAACCGCCACCGATGTCGAATACGATGACGGAATGGGCCTTGGGATCGACCAGGGACGCGCAGCCCGTGACGGCGAGATAGGCTTCCGTCTTGCGATCGACGACCTCGAGCTCCAGGTCGAGCTCGTCGCGCACGCGCTCTATGAAAGACGGACCGTTCTCGGCCAGCCGGCAGGCTTCCGTTGCCACGAGGCGCGCCCGCGTCACGTCCTTCGCCGCCATCTTCTCACGGCAGACGCGCAGCGCATCGAGCGTGCGCGAGATTGCATCCTCGCTCAGGCGATTGCCAAGGCCCAGGCCTTCGCCGAGCCGCACGATGCGCGAGAATGCATCGACGACGCGAAAACCGAAATGAGCCGGTTCCGCAATAAGAAGGCGGCAATTGTTCGTTCCGAGGTCGAGGGCCGCATAGCTTCTGGAGGAGCGCCGCCTGTAGTCGGTCCGCACCGGCGCGGGACGCTCCGCAACCAAGGCAGCGCCGTTTGCAGAACCGCCCAACGGCTCCGCATGTCGGTCTCCTGGCTCTGCTGTCACGTCCACTTTGACGGTCAAAACGAATCCCCGGACATCCCTGCCGGATGCCATGTTTGCAGGAGAGAGTAACCATCGCCCTGCCATCCTGCCAAGGGCAGGTCCGCAGATTGTGCCTCATCCTCACGGGGAGGGTCAGAGCGACAGACCGCGAAAGCGCTCCGTCAGACCGCTCAGAACATCGGCCCCGACATTGGCGATGGCGACGCGCAGATGCCCCTCCTGACCGGGTCCGAAATAGCTTCCCGGCAGGCACAGAACGCCCCGCTCCGTGGCGAGTTTCTCCGCCACCTGCTGCGCCCTGGCGCCCGGGAACGGATGACGCAGATAGGCGAAATAGGCACCGACCGACTCGATCCTCCATTCCGGCAGAGCCGCGAGAGCATCCTGAAAAACCTGTGCACGTCGATTGATCTCGGCCCGGTTGTCCTCGCGCCAATCGCGCAGAGCGTCGATGGCCCAAGGCAGCGCTCCTTGAGCGGTCCGCGGAGCGCAGATCTGGATGCAATCGAGAATCTTGGCGATCTGGTCGACGAGCTTGGCGTCCGCCGTAACGGCTCCGGTGCGGTGCCCCGGGATCGCGTAGGATTTCGAGAAGGAATAGAGCTGGATCACCGTGTCCCGCCATTCCTCGGTCGTGAACAATCCGTGCGCGCGATTCATCCCTTGCGGCAGGAAATCCCGATAAGTCTCATCAATTACGAGATAAATACCGCGCCTGCGGCAGAGCTGCGCGAAGGTCTCGATGACATGAGCGGGATAAACGGCCCCAGTCGGGTTGTTGGGCGTGACGAGGACGATGGCCCGCACAGCCCCGTCGATCAACGCCTCCGCGTCCTCCACCCGAGGCACAAAACCGTTCTCGGGGCGGCAGGGCAGCGGACGCGGCTCGATGCCCAGCATGTCGAGGGTCATCTGATGGTTGAAGTACCAGGGGGTCGGCAGCACCACCGCTTCCCCGCGATGGGCGAGCAGCATCATGGCGGCGAAGAACGCCATGTTGCAGCCGGCCGTGATCGCCGTATCCTCGGGGGCGATCCGCCCCTCATAGAGGCGCGAAAGATCGTCCGCATAAGACTGCCGGAGGCCGGAATCGCCGTTGATGGGCCCATATTGCGAACCGGCCGCCGAGCCTGCGGCGGCAGCCATCCGCTCCAGCAGGCCCGCATGGGGCGCATTGCCCGGAACGGCCTGGGACAGGTTGATCAGCGGCCCAAAGGAACCGTCATATCGCCTGATCCAGCTCTGCGCCTCGGGGATCGGAGGGCTTCCCACATCCGCGACGAGTGGGTTGATGGGGGTTACGGGACCGGACGCCATGAAACCGTTCGACTCCAAAAGTTAAGGGCAGGACGCCCGGTGACCCTCCACCGAAACCGCCTGCCCTTCAAGACCTGACTGGACACCGCGTCCGGCATGGCCGGGCCTGTCCCGGCTATCCCGATTGCTCGAAGCGCTACACCTCCCCGGTCGAGATCACCGGCACGAGGCCGGTGATGACGTGCTCAGGAGGGAACCCTTAGTCCTTCGCGCGTTCCACGTAGGAGCCGTCTTCCGTCATGATCACGACGCGGGTGCCGGCCTGGATGTGGGGCGGCACGAGGGTGCGCACGCCGTTGGACAGCATGGCGGGCTTGTAGGACGAGGACGCCGTTTGGCCCTTCACGACCGGCTCGGTCTCGGTGATCTCGAGAGTCACGCGGGCCGGCAGCTCGATGGCGATCGCGACGCCGTTGTGGGTCGAGAGCATCACGGCCATGCCTTCCTGGAGATAGGCCTTCTGGTCGCCGATGATGTCCTCCGGCACGACCACCTGGTCGTAGGTCTCTGGGTTCATGAAGTGGAAGCCCTCGCCGTCCTGATACAGGAAGGTGTGCTCCCGGTCCTCGACGAAGGCCCGCTCGACCTGCTCGGTGGTCCGGTAACGCTCCGACACCTTCACGCCGTCGGAGATGCGGCGCATATCGAGCTGGGTGACGGGCGTGCCCTTGCCGGGGTGGATGTTCTGGGCGGTGAGAACCACATAGAGCTTGCCGTCCATATCGACGACATTGCCTTTGCGGAGCGTAGAGGCGATGACCTTCACGAGAAGCTTTCCTTGTGACAGATAGGGGCGCGTCGTGAGGGTCGGGTCGTCCTGCCCCAGTGGCGCCGAAAAACGGTTTCGGAGCCGCAAGTAGCCTATCTTCGCGCAAATCACCAGTCCGACCTTTACGAGCGCCTTTGGAATGGATCGATCAATACCTGCCCCCTCTCCCTGGTGGACGCCCCATGTCCATGCGGACCGGCGCCCGTTCCTGATGGGCCGGAACGGGATCCAGGCGGCCCTGCGCGGGTTCTTCGCGTCCCGAGACTTCGTGGAGGTCGATACGGCCACGCTCCAAACCTCGCCGGGGAACGAGGCGCATCTCCATGCTTTTGCGACCGAGGCCATCGGCCATGACGGGGCGCGGACGCCCCTGTACCTGCACACATCCCCGGAATTCGCCTGCAAGAAGCTGCTGGCGTCCGGCGAGACCCGCATCGCCTGCTTCGCCCACGTGTACCGGAACCGGGAGCGCGGCCCTCTGCACCACCCGGAATTCACCATGCTCGAATGGTACCGTGCGGGCGAGAGCTACGAGACGCTGATGCAGGATTGTGCCGAGATCCTGGGCCTCGCGGCCGAGACCGCAGGCACCCGCACCCTCGCCTATCGCGGCCGGAAGACCGATCCGTTCCTGGAGCCGGAGCGCCTGAGCGTGGCCGAGGCCTTCCATCGCTTCGCCGGTATCGACCTTCTCGCCTCCATCGACCGGAGCGGCGCGACGGACCGGGACCGTCTGGCTTCGGATCTTGGCGCGGCAGGCCTCCGGGTGGCCGGGGATGATACCTGGGCGGACATGTTCAGCCGCGTCATCGTCGAGCGGGTCGAGCCCCAGCTCGGCCTCGGGCGCGCCACGATCCTGGACGAATACCCGGTCGCGGAAGCAGCCCTTGCCCGTCCCACCGCCCGGGATCCGCGGGTGGCGGAACGGTTCGAGCTCTATGCCTGCGGCGTGGAACTCGCCAACGCGTTCGGCGAGTTGACGGATGCGGCCGAGCAGCGGCGGCGGTTCGAGGCCGAGATGACGGAGAAGATGCGGATTTACGGCGAAAGCTATCCTGTGGACGAGGATTTCCTCGCCGCTTTGGCGCAGATGCCCGAGGCGAGCGGCATCGCCCTCGGATTCGACCGGCTCGCGATGCTCGCCACCGGCGCATCACGGATCGACCAGGTGATCTGGGCGCCCGTGCCGGAGACGGGCCGTTGAACGCGAGCCGCCCCATCCGCACGCCTGCCGAGCTGGTCGATACCGGTTTGGCCGCGACTCGTGACCTTCCCGGGATCGAAGCGGTGGCCGAGCGCTACGCCATCGCGATCAGCCCGGCCATGGCGGCGCTCATCGACCGGCACGATCCGTCGGATCCCATCGCACGCCAGTTCGTGCCCGATCCGGCGGAGCTGAACGTCACGCCCGACGAGCGCGCGGACCCCATCGGAGACCTCGCGCACAGTCCCGTCGAGGGAATCGTGCACCGCTATCCCGACCGGGTCCTGCTCAAGGCCGTGCATGTCTGTCCGGTCTATTGCCGCTTCTGCTTCCGCCGCGAGATGGTCGGCCCGCAGGGGCTCGGCACCCTCTCGCCGGAGGCCATGGATAGGGCCTTCTCCTATATTGCCGACCACCCGGAGGTCTGGGAGGTGATCCTCACCGGCGGCGATCCGTTGGTGCTCTCGCCCCGCCGTCTCGGCGAGATCACGGCGCGGCTTGCCGCCATCGATCACGTGAAGATCGTTCGCTTCCATACGCGCGTGCCTGTGGTCGAGCCGGAGCGCATCGACGAGGCCTTGATCTCGGCCCTGAAGGCGAGCGGCAAGACGACCTATGTGGCCCTCCATGCCAATCACTCGCGGGAACTGACGCCTGAGGCCCGTGCAGCCTGTGCCCGGCTGGTGGATGCCGGCATCGCGATGATCAGCCAGTCCGTCCTCCTTAAGGGCGTCAACGACGATGCCGATACGCTCGCGGCCCTCATGCGGGCCTTCGTGGAGACGAGGGTGAAGCCCTATTACCTCCACCATCCGGACCTCGCTCCCGGCACGAGCCATTTCAGGCTTTCGATCGAAGAGGGCCGGGCCCTGATGGCGAGCCTGCGTGGCCGGATCTCAGGGCTTTGCCAGCCGACCTACATCCTCGACATACCCGGCGGGTACGGGAAAGCCGTCATAGGTCCCGACGCCCTCCGCGCGGATGGGGGCTCCATCACGGTCTCTGATTTCAAGGGCGGCGAGCACGCTTATCCTCCCTCGGAGTGAGGCGCCACCACGGGTTTTACCTCATGGCTCGCAGCAGATTAGGATAAGATCGCACGGCATGGCCTGCGGTCCTTCCATGAATGTGGAGCCTGACGATGGCGAAGGAACATGTCGAGTCCGAAGAGCTGCAGCGGGTCGATTCCACCTTCCGCAACGGCTCCATCACGGCCATCGGCGTGGTCGTCGGCTTCTCCCTCGGGTTCCTGAGCCGCTGGTCGGCCCTCCCCGGGGAATGGACCCATTCGGACCTCGTGTCGGTTGCCTTGATCACGTTGGGGCTTTCCCTTCAGGTGAAGGCCCTGGCGGATCTTCTGCTGATCTCCTCGCTCCAGCTCAAATGGTACAACCGCTCCGTCCGGTTCTTCCTCACCGGCCTCATCCTCGTCGGGCTTGGCGTCGTGCTTGCGGTCTTCGCCGATCTTGTCGGCTTGCGCGGTATCGTCCTTCAGGGGTGACGCTTCAATCGAAGCCCGGCTTGCCGCTGCGGCCCTTCTTGATCTCCGCCCGCCGACCCTTCGCTTCGAGCCTGCGTTTCTTCGAGGCCAGCGTCGGCCGGGTGGGACGGCGCGTCTTCGGGCGCTCGGTCGCCTGGCGGATCAGCTCGACCAGACGTTCCACCGCATCCTCGCGGTTCCGTTCCTGTGTGCGGAAACGCTGCGCGGTGATGATCAGAACACCCTCGTTGGTGAGGCGCTTTCCGGCGAGCCGTTCCAGCTTTTCCTTCACGTAATCGGGCAGCGAGGGCGAATTGCGTACGTCGAACCGCAGCTGAACGGCCGTCTCAACCTTGTTGACGTTCTGGCCGCCTGGCCCCGAGGCACGGATAAAGCTCTCCTGGAGCTCCGCCTCATCGAGGGCGATGGAATTCGTCACATGGATCATCGAGGCCTCGGACCTTACGCGGACAACACAGCTGGAGTGAGAGGTCGGGACTCCAATGCAAGCTAATTCGTCTCCTGTCGACGGGTCTGAGAGATTTTCGGTACCTCGATTCAGAAGCTCAGGAGCAGATCTTCCAGTTCTCACGCCCGCTGGATACTCGCTCCGGGGCGACTGATGATCTCCTTCGGGAATATTTTACAACCCTGGATTATATAGCACCATCTTGTTTTATTATCGGTTGTATTGCTATCTAGGAACATTGAAACAAGGAGACAGCGGCAGGCTCAATGTCGAAATCCTCGCGTTACTCCCCGAACGTCCCGACCCCGAACCAGGAGGAGACCGCCCCTCCGAACCGGGCGAGCATGTCTACCCGAGAAACGGCCCAGTATATTTCCGAGTTTTCGGCCGAGCTGTCCTATCTCGCCCGCGAGACGAAACTCGACCTCCTGGCTTATCTCCTCGACATGGCGCGCCTGGAGGCCGTCAGGACCCTTCAGGCAGTCGACCGGGATTCCATGAAGGGCTAGAGCATTTTTCGGTGACGTGAGTCCGGTTCACCTTCAAAAGAGGCGACCAGGCAGCTCCAGGGCATCGTGCGAAAAAGTGGATCCGGCTTTCCGCTCGGAACGATGCTCTCATCACAGAAGGGAGCATCGGATTGGATCCCAAACGTGGATTCCACCTTTGGGTCCGTTGCTTTAGTGCCCGAGGATGAGCGACACCGCGTTGCCGCCGTGGCGTTCCAGACGCCCCGCCATTTCGAGTTCCAGCAGGGCCATCTGCACGTTACGAATGGAAAGGCCCGATTGACGGACGAGATCGTCGATGGCCACGGGGGATGGGCCTAGAAACGCGATCAGGTCGGCCCCCCCGTCACCACGTTCCTCCTCGAAGCCCGGATCGGGCACGACCTGCCTCACGGGCGGACGGAGGACATCGGGCAGATCCAGCTCGTCCCAAAGCTCCTCGACACCGATCACGTGATGCGGTTCTTCCGCACCCCGGTCGAGATCCGGACCGGAGGCGATCAGCGGATCCAGGACACTCGTCACATGGTCGATTCCGGCACAGAGAGTAGCGCCCTCGCGGATGAGATCGTTCGTGCCCTCGGCCCGGGGGTCGAGAGGGGAGCCCGGGACCGCGAAGACCTCGCGCCCCTGTTCCAGGGCGAAGCGTGCCGTGATGAGCGAGCCGGAGCGGCGCGCGGCCTCGACCACCACGACGCCATAGGACAGACCCGAAACGATCCGGTTCCGGCGCGGAAAGTCGCGCCCGCGAGGCTCCCAGCCCATCGGCATCTCGGAGACCACCGCGCCGCCCTGCTCCACGATGGCCTGCAGCAGCGGCTCGTTCTGGGACGGATAGATGCGGTCGTGCCCGCCGGCCAGCACAGCGACAGTCCCGGTCTCCAGGCTCGCCTTGTGCGCTCTGGTGTCGATCCCGCGGGCCAGCCCGGACACGACGACGTAGCCCGCCCCGCCTAGCTGGCGTGACAACCGCTCGGCAAAGGTGAGGCCGGAGGCGGATGCGTTGCGCGAACCGATGATCGCGACCGACGGGCGGGCGAGGATGGAGGCGGTCCCGCGAACGGCGATCAGAGGCGGGGCGGTATCGATGGCCTTCAGGGTCTTCGGATAATCAGGCTCGCCCATGGCGATGAAACGGGCGCCGAGGCGCGCAGCGGCGTCCATCTCGTTCTCGGCCTCCGCCCGGGTGCAGACCTTCAGCATCAGGCGCCCGCCACGACGGGCGAGATCGGGCAGCGCCTCCAGGGCGGCAGCTGCGCCGCCATATTGGTTCACGAGGGCGCGGAAGGTGCGCGGCCCGATTTTCTCTGAGCGGATGAGACGAAGCCATTCGAGACGCTGCTCATCCGTCAGGATCATGAATTATCCCTTCTGCCCGATCTTGCCCTCGGTCCCGGCCAGCAGGCGGCTGATGTTCTGGCTATGCTTCCACCAGAGCAGCGCTACGAGTATGACCGACACGCCGGCCATGCCGGGCTGACCGAGAAGCCAGAGGACCACCGGGGTCGCGGCGCTCGCGATCAGGGCCGAGAGTGAGGAGTACTTGCTGACGAAGGCGACAGCGAGCCAGATCAGGCAGAAGATCAGCGCCGCCAGCGGCTTGAGGCCGAGCAGCACGCCGATGAAGGTAGCGACTCCCTTGCCGCCCTTGAACTTCAGCCATACGGGGAAAAGGTGCCCCAGGAAGGCCCCGAGGGCGGCGACGACGGCGAATTGCGGGCCCCATTGCGCGGCGACCAGCACCGCGACGGTCCCCTTGAGGGCGTCACCTATGAGGGTCGCGGCCGCCAAGCCCTTCCGGCCGGTGCGGAGAACGTTCGTCGCCCCGATATTGCCGGAGCCTATCTTGCGCACGTCGCCGAGGCCCGCCATGCGGGTGAAGATCAGGCCGAATGGGATCGAGCCCAGAAGATAGCCGAAGATCAGGGCGGCCAGCATGTTCAGGAGGTTGGCTTCGTCAGACATTCATCTCTCGTTACATCGTATCGCGCCGAAAGACCACCCTGCCCGCCACCATCGTCGTGGAGACCTGACCTTCGAGGCGCGCCTCGTCGAAGGGAGAATTCTTGGACAGCGACCGGAGATGGCGCTTATCCAGCACGTAAGGCGCATCCGGATCGAAGACGATGAGATCGGCAGGCGCTCCGACGCTCAGGCGACCGCCGGGAAGCCCAAGGATTTCAGCGGGTCTCCTGGACAGGGCCCGCAGGAGCCTCGGCAGTGAGATGCGACCCTCGTGGACGAGACGCAGGGCAGCCGAGAGAAGCGTCTCGAGCCCCACCGCGCCATCGGCCGCTTCGGCGAAGGGAAGGCGCTTGGTTTCGACATCCTGTGGATTGTGGTCCGAGACGATCACGTCGATCGTGCCGTCGGCCAGCGCCTCGATCATCGCCTGCCGGTCATCCTCATGACGCAAGGGCGGTGAGAGCTTCATGAAGGTCCGATAATCGCCGATATCGTTCTCGTTGAGCGCCAGGTGATTGATCGAGACGCCGCAGGTGACCGGAAGCCCCTTTCCCTTGGCGGCGCGGACGATCTCGGCCGAATCGGCGCAGGAGATCATCGCCGCGTGGTAGCGCCCCCCGGTGAGGCGCACGAGGCGGACGTCGCGCTCCAGCATCACCGTCTCGGCCTCGCGTGGGATGCCCGGCAGCCCGAGCCGCGAGGCGAACTCGCCCTCGTTCATCACGCCCTGCCCGACGAGGTCGGGATCCTCCACGTGATGGACGATCAGGGCGTCGAAGTCGCGGGCATAGGTGAGCGCCCGGCGCATGACCTGGGCATTCGTGACGGAGCGGGCACCGTCCGTGAACGCGATGGCGCCGGCCTCCTTCAAGCGGCCGATCTCCGCCATCTCCTGCCCTTCCAATCCCTTCGTCAGGGCGGCGGCAGGGCAGATGTTGACGATGGACGTGTCGCGCGCGCGGCGCACGATGAAATCGATGACCGCCGGATCGTCGAGCACCGGGTTCGTATCGGGCATGGACACGACGGTCGTGACCCCGCCCGCCGCCGCCGCCTCGCCGGCGCTTTTCAGCGTCTCGCGATAGGGACCGCCCGGCTCGCCGATGAAGGCGCGCATGTCGATGAGGCCGGGGGCGAGCACCTGGCCCGCACAGTCGATCACCTGCGCGTCGGCCGCTTCAGACACCTGGGGACCGACGGCCTGGATCACGCCATCGCGCACCAGCACGCCGCCGCGCTCCTCGCGGTCGCTGGCAGGGTCGATGAGGCGGGCGTTCTTGAAGAGAATGGGTTGGTTGCTCATGACGCCTCTCACCTGTTCGGCAGATGGCTCGCCAGAGCCTCCAGCACCGCCATGCGCACGGCGACGCCCATTTCGACCTGTTCGCGGATCAGGGATTGCGCACCGTCCGCCACGTCCGAGGAAATCTCCACGCCCCGGTTCATCGGGCCCGGATGCATCACGAGCGCGTCCGGCTTGGCGAAGGCGAGCTTTTCCTGGTCGAGGCCGTAGAAGCGAAAGTATTCCTTCACGGAGGGCACGAACGAGCCGTTCATCCGCTCGCGCTGCAGGCGCAGCATCATGACGATGTCCGCATCCTTCAGTCCCTGCTCCATGCTGGTGAAGGTCTCGAAGCCGAGGCGTGCGATGCCGGGCGGCAGGAGCGTCGAGGGCGCGACGAGGCGCACGCGCGCGCCCATGGCGGCGAGCAGGATCATGTTCGATCGCGCCACGCGGGAATGCAGGATGTCGCCGCAGATCGCCACGGTGAGACCAGCGATCCGCCCCTTGTTGCGGCGGATGGTGAGGGCATCGAGCAGGGCTTGCGTCGGGTGTTCGTGGGCGCCGTCGCCCGCGTTGACCACCGAGCAATCGACTTTCTGGGCCAGCAGGTGCACGGCCCCAGCCGCGTGATGGCGCACGACGATGATGTCGGGCCGCATGGCGTTCAGCGTCACGGCCGTGTCGATCAGGGTCTCGCCCTTCTTCACCGAAGACGAGGCGACCTGCATGTTCATCACGTCGGCGCCCAGGCGCTTGCCTGCGATCTCGAAGGACGATTGCGTGCGGGTGGAGGCTTCGAAGAAGAGGTTGATCTGCGTCCGGCCGCGAAGGCTCGACTTGCTCTTCTCGATCTGGCGGCTCACCTCGACCTGCTCGTCGGCGAGGTCGAGAAGTGCCTGAATGTCCAAGGGAGACAGCCCCTCGATTCCGAGGAGATGCCGGTGGGGAAAAATGGATCGGGGGGCGTCGCTCATCTTAAAGCGATGGCTATAGGCGCTCCGGGAAACGGCGGCAAGCCAACATTCTCGTCCATCCTGTCCGACGTCATGGCCAGCTCGTGGAAGCAAGTGCATGCGGATCGGTCGTGCTACCCTAATATAACTGGACCATCCCTTCGAGGGTCACGCCATGTCGCCCGCTAACGACACCCACGAGGTCTTCAATCAGACGCCCCCGTTCGGCAACGTCAATCTGGTCGCCGGCAACCGCCCTCTGCTCGACGCTCTCAGGGTGAACGGCGTCGACGCGGAGGCGGAGGGCCTCATGACCTTCGGCGAAGCCTGGGGTTCGGCGGAGCGGCTCGATATCGGCCGGCTCGCCAATGAAAATCCACCGAATCTGCGGACCCATGATCCGAGAGGGTACCGGATCGACGCGGTCGAGTTTCATCCCTCCTATCATGTGCTGATGCGTGCCAGCATGGAGGACGGCCTTCATGCCTCGACCTGGGACGAGCCCAGGAACGGACACGCCCATGTGGCGCGGGCAGCCCGGATCTATACGGCGGCGAGCGTAGAGAGCGGGCATATCTGCCCCATCACCATGACCCATGCCTCCGTGGCGGCGCTGGCCGCCGCGCCGGATCGGCTCGCGGAATGGCTGCCGAGGATCCGATCGCGGGATTACGATTCCCGCTTCATTCCGTTCTGGGAGAAGACGGCCGTCACCCTCGGCATGGGGATGACCGAGAAGCAGGGCGGCACCGATGTCCGGGCCAACACGACCCGGGCGACCTCGAGGGCCGGGGACGAATATGTCCTTACCGGGCACAAATGGTTCATGTCGGCCCCCATGTGCGACGCCTTTCTGATGCTCGCCCAGGCTCCCGGCGGGCTCACCTGCTTCCTCGTCCCCCGCTTCCGACCCGACGGATCGCTCAACGCGTTGCGCCTGCAGCGGCTGAAGGACAAGCTCGGGAACCGCTCGAATGCCTCGTCGGAGGTCGAGTTCCAGGACGCGTTCGGGTGGAGAATCGGCGAGGAAGGCCGCGGGGTGCGCACCATCATCGAGATGGTGCAGCTGACCCGCCTCGACTGCGCCGTGGCCTCGGCGGGCCTCGTGCGGATGGGGCTGGTCCTTGCCATGCACCATGCCCGCCACCGCAGCGTCTTCCAGAAGAAGCTCATCGACCAGCCGCCCATGCGGATGGTGCTGGCGGACCTCGCCCTGGAGAACGAGGCCATGACGGCGCTCTCCTTGAGGGCGGCCCGCAGCTTCGACCTCGCGCCCAACGACGGTCACGAGGCGGCCTATGCCCGATTGGTGACCCCAGCGGCCAAGTTCGGAATCTGCAAGGCTGCCCCGCGCCTCCTCTACGAGGCCATGGAATGCCTCGGCGGCAACGGCTACGTGGAAGAGAGCACCCTGCCCCGGCTTTACCGGGAGGCGCCGGTCAACGCGATCTGGGAGGGATCCGGCAACGTGATCGCCCTCGACATCCTGCGCGCCGAGAATCGGGAGCCGGAGGTCGCCGCGTCCGTTCTGGAGCGCCTGATGGACGATGTCGCCGACCTTCCAGGGGCCTCGGACGCGGCGCGCGACATCGTGCTGGCCCTTCAATCCGACGACGCGGAGGCGAAGGCGAGATTCGTGGCCGAACGGCTCTTCGTCCTCGCCGCGACGGCAGCCCTGGCACGCTCCGCCCCCGCCGGGATTACGCAGGCCTATGCCCTGTCGCGCCTCGCCTCCTCGGCCCGGATGATCGGCGCCAACGACCTCGGGGCGGTGGAGGATCCCTTGTTGGAGAGAGCCTCCACGGCCATATAGTGACGGTACGGACAAGTCCGATTTGACTTGTCGGCGATCATCAACCACTTATCGCGCCCTGCGACAGTCAGGGGCTGACCGTCGGGTCTGCCATGTCCGCAGGGCCTCCGTCTGCTCCCGCTTTTAGGAACTCGTTCATGAAAGTCCTCGTCGTCGAGTCGCCTGCGAAGGCCAAGACGATCAACAAATATCTCGGCAAGGATTACGAGGTCCTGGCCTCCTTCGGGCATATCCGCGATCTGCCCGCCAAGGACGGCTCGGTCGACCCCGAGGCCGATTTCCGCATGATCTGGACGCTCGAGGACAGGGGCTCGAAGCGGGTTTCCGAGATCGCCAAGGCGATCAAGGGAGCCGAGAAGCTCATCCTGGCCACCGACCCGGACCGTGAGGGCGAGGCGATTTCCTGGCACGTGGTCGAGGCGCTGCGCGAAAAGCGGGTCCTGAAGGACCTGCCGGTCGAGCGCGTGACCTTCAACGCCATCACCAAGGACGCCGTCCAGACGGCCCTGCGCCAGCCGCGCGAGATCGACCAGGCGCTCGTGGACGCCTATCTGGCCCGCCGGGCGCTGGACTATCTCGTCGGCTTCACCCTTTCTCCCGTGCTCTGGCGCAAGCTGCCCGGCGCCCGCTCGGCCGGCCGCGTTCAGTCGGTGGCTCTGCGCCTCGTCTGCGACCGCGAGCTCGAGATCGAGACCTTCAAGCCGCGCGAATACTGGTCCCTGATCGCGACGCTCGCCACCAAGGACGGCGCGGTGTTCGACGCGCGCCTCGTGGGTGCCGACGGAAAGAAGATCCAGCGCCTCGACATCGGCAACGGCAAGGACGCCGAGGCCTTCAAGAAGGACCTGGAGCTTGCGACCTTCTCGGTCGCGAACATCGAGGCCAAGCCCGCCAAGCGGCACCCCTACCCGCCGTTCACCACCTCGACCCTGCAGCAGGAGGCCTCGCGCAAGCTGGGCCTGGCGCCTGCCCAGACCATGCGCATCGCGCAGCGTCTCTATGAAGGTGTCGACATCGGCGGCGAGACGGTCGGCCTCATCACTTATATGCGTACGGACGGCGTCGACATGGCGCCGGAAGCCGTTCAGTCCGCCCGCCGGGTGATCGGCAAGGAATACGGCGACCGCTACGTGCCGGGCGCGCCGCGCAAGTACTCGACCAAGGCCAAGAACGCGCAGGAGGCCCACGAGGCGATCCGCCCGACGGATATGAGCCGCCTCCCGAAGCATGTGTCGAAGTACCTGGAGCCCGAGCAGGCCCGTCTCTACGACCTCATTTGGACCCGCACCATCGCGAGCCAGATGGAATCGGCCGAGCTCGAGCGTACCACGGCCGACATCACGGCCCAGGTCGGCCCGCGCAAGCTCGACCTTCGCGCCACCGGCCAGGTGATCAAGTTCGACGGCTTCCTCACGCTCTACAACGAGAGCAAGGACGACGAGGCCGACGAGGACGAGGGCCGCCTGCCCCCGATGAAGGCGGGTGATCCCCTGGAGCGCCGCCGCATCAATGCGAGCCAGCACTTCACCGAGCCGCCGCCGCGCTACTCGGAAGCCTCCCTGGTGAAGCGCATGGAAGAGCTCGGCATCGGCCGTCCCTCGACCTACGCGGCCGTGCTTCAGACCCTGCGCGACCGCGAATACGTCAAGATCGAGAAGAAGCGGCTCGTGCCCGAGGACAAGGGCCGCATCGTCACGGCCTTCCTGGAAAGCTTCTTCCGCCGCTACGTTGAATACGATTTCACCGCGGACCTGGAGGAGCAGCTCGACCGTATCTCCAACTCGGAGATCGACTGGAAGCAGGTGCTGCGCGACTTCTGGCGCGACTTCTCCGCCGCCATCGGCGAGACGAAGGAACTGCGCATGACCGAGGTGCTCGATGCCCTCAACGACCTGCTCGGGCCGCACATCTTCCCCGACAAGGGCGACGGCTCGAACCCGCGCACCTGCCCGACCTGCGGCACGGGCCAGCTTTCGCTCAAGCTCGGCAAGTTCGGCTCCTTCATCGGCTGCTCGAACTACCCCGAGTGCAAGTACACCCGCCAGCTCGCCGCCAGCGGCGTCGAGGGCGAGGGCGACGGCTCGTCAGAGAACGGCGGCCAGCCCGGCGTGAAGGTCCTGGGCACGGATCCGGAGACGGGCCTCGAAGTCACCCTGCGCGACGGCCGCTTCGGCCCCTTCGTGCAGCTCGGTGAAGGCGAGAAGCCCAAGCGCTCGTCCCTGCCCAAGGGAATGACGCCGGCTCAGGTCGATCTGGAGAAGGCCCTGAAGCTCCTGGCGCTGCCGCGTCAGGTGGCGACCCATCCGGAATCGGGCGAGCCGATCCTGGTGAGCATCGGCCGCTACGGGCCTTACGTTCAGCACGGCAAGGTCTACGCCAATCTCGGCCCCGGCGACGACGTGCTGGAGATCGGCGCCAACCGGGCCATCGACCTGATCGTCACAAAGGAAAGCGGTGGCGGCGGCGGACGTCGCGCGGCCGATCCGGGGCGCCCCCTGGGCGATGATCCGGAATCCGGCAAGCCCATCGTGGTGAAGGCCGGCCGTTTCGGCCCCTACGTGACCGACGGCGAGACCAATGCCACCCTGCCCCGCGCCATGGCGGCCGAGGCGGTGACGCTGGAGGAGGCCGTGGAGCTTCTCAAGGCCCGCCGCGCGGCGGGGCCGTCGAAGAAGGCGGCTCGCGGACGCAAGGCTCCTGCCAAGAAGGCGGCCACCAAGGCACCGGCCGCAAAGAAGACCGCCGCGAAGAAGGCCGCGCCGAAGAAAGCAGCTGCAAAAAAGACCGCTGCGAAGAAGGCACCGGCCAAGAAGGCTGCCAAGGCGGGCTGAGCACGATGTCGGAGTGGCTTTCCTCACTCTCGACCGACTACGCGAACCAGATCGAGATGTCGCTGCGCCTTTGCGCGGCGACAATCGCCGGGATGGCGATCGGCATCAACCGGGACATTCACGACAAGCCCATCGGGATGCGGACCTTAGGCCTCGTCTCGCTCGGCTCGGCCATCGTGATCCTGGCCGGGTCAGTCTATGAAGGTACGCATTTCGGGCAGGATGCGGTCAGCCGCGTGATCCAGGGCATCATGACCGGCCTCGGCTTCCTCGGCGCCGGCGCCGTGCTGAGAGCCCCGGACAAGATGGAGGTTCACGGGCTCACGACCGCGGCAACCGTCTGGATCGCCGCCGGTCTCGGCGTCGCGGCGGGCCTGGGCGCCTGGTTCGTCACCATTGCCGGGACAGTGGTCACGCTGCTGGTCTTGACCCTCGGAAAGTCTCTCGAGGATATGCTCACCCGGCTGTTCTCGTCAGGCGATAAGCCGGGCGGCGAATGATCAGAAGGTCAGCCCGAGGCCGATCACGGCCACGGCGGCGATTCCGAGCCAGAGCAGGCTCGACACATAGGAGCGTTGGGCGATGGGGGCGGCATCCGGCTCGTCGAAGGCGAAGGCCTCGCCGGCGTTGCGTGCGGCGCGGTCCAGGTGAAGCTTCTGTGCCGGTCTCAAGGTCGTCCGCGTCGTCACACCGTCTCTCCCGTTAAGCTCATGCTTAACCATCCAACGTGAATGGAATTTAAACAGTTCCTCATGACAGCCGGAAGACATCCTTTAGAGGGAAACAGCTGGTAACCTTTAAGGCCTAACCTGATTTTCGAATTTATGGATTGCCATCACACAGCTCTTTTCGTTTCCGTTTTGTTCTCGTATAAAAACGGAATGAGAAATAGTGTAAAGAAACGCGAATCATCATCCCGGACCAAAGTCCCAATGACAGACAATGACGATCTCTTCGGGGGCGCCGGGCCTAAGCGCGCCGCGCCCGCCTCGGCCCGCAACGCCGCCGTCAAGGTGTCCCGCACCGCGCCCCCTCAGGGGACGCCGGGGGAAGCCGGCTATGACGCGTCCGCCATCGAAGTGCTGGAGGGGCTGGAGCCCGTCCGCCGCCGTCCGGGCATGTATATCGGCGGCACGGACGAGAAGGCGCTGCACCACCTCTTCGCTGAGGTGATCGACAACTCCATGGACGAGGCGGTCGCCGGACACGCGACCTTCATCGAGGTGGAGCTGGAGGAAGGCGGCTGGCTTTCCGTGACGGACAACGGCCGCGGCATCCCGGTCGATCCGCACCCGAAATTCCCGAGGAAGTCGGCCCTCGAGGTCATCATGACCACGCTCCATGCGGGCGGTAAGTTCGATTCGAAGGTCTATGAGACCTCCGGCGGTCTGCACGGCGTCGGCGTATCGGTCGTGAATGCCCTCTCGGAGATCCTCGAGGTCGAAGTGGCGCGCGGCCAGCAGCTCTACCGCCAGGTCTTCTCGCGCGGCATCCCGCAGGGCAAGCTCGAAACCGTCGGGCGCGTCCTCAACCGGCGCGGCACCAAGGTGCGCTTCAAGCCCGACTGGCAGATCTTCGGCAAGGACGCCCATTTCCAGCCCCGCCGCCTGTTCAAGATGGCCCGCTCCAAGGCCTATCTCTTCGGCGGCGTCGAGATTCGCTGGAAATGCGCCCCCTCGCTGATCGAAGGAACGGAGAACGTTCCGGCCGAGGCGACCTTCAAGTTCCCGAACGGCCTGAAGGACTACCTGCTCCACGACATCGAGGGGAAGGAGCTGGTCACGGACCAGCTCTTCTCCGGCAAGATCACCAAGCCCGGCAGCCACGGCTCGCTGGAATGGGCGGTCGCCTGGATGACCAACGAGGACGGGTTCTCCATCTCGTACTGCAATACGGTGCCGACGCCCGAAGGCGGCACCCACGAGAACGGCCTGCGCATCGCGCTTCTGCGCGCGCTGCGTGAGCATGCCGAGCGCGTCGGCCAGTCGAAGCGCATGGCGGCCGTGACCACCGACGACGTGATGGCCACCTGCGCGTCCATGCTCTCGGTCTTCATCCGCGAGCCGGAATTTCAGGGCCAGACCAAGGACAAGCTGGCGACGGTAGAGGCCGGCCGCATCGTCGAGAACGCGATCCGCGACACCTTCGATCACTGGCTCGCGGCGGCGCCGCAGCAGGCCAACAAGCTCCTCGACTGGGTGATCGACCGGGCGGAAGAGCGCCTTCGCCGCCGCCAGGAGAAGGAAGTCGCCCGCAAGACGGCGACCCGCAAGCTGCGTCTGCCCGGAAAGCTGGCGGATTGCTCCAATGCCGGCGCCAAGGGTTCCGAGCTCTTCATCGTCGAGGGCGACTCGGCGGGCGGCTCCGCCAAGCAGGCCCGCGACCGCGCCACCCAGGCAGTCCTCCCCCTGCGCGGCAAGATCCTCAACGTGGCCTCGGCAGGCCGGGAGAAGCTGCACCAGAACCAGCAGCTTTCCGATCTGGTCCAGGCACTGGGCTGCGGCACGGGCTCCCATTACAAGGATTCCGACCTGCGTTACGAGAAGGTCGTCATCATGACCGACGCGGACGTGGACGGCGCCCACATCGCCTCGCTGCTCATCACCTTCTTCTATCGGCAGATGCCGCGCCTCATCGACGGCGGCCACCTCTATCTCGCGGTCCCGCCCCTCTACCGGCTGACGCAAGGCTCCAAATCGGCCTATGCCCGCGACGATGCCGACCGGGAGAGGCTGATGAAAACGGTGTTCAAGGGCAGCGGCAAGGTCGAGATCGGACGCTTCAAGGGCCTCGGCGAGATGCTCCCGGCCCAGCTGAAGGAAACCACCATGGACCCGAAGAAGCGCCTGCTTCTGAAGGTCGTCGTGGAGGCGGACGACAAGCCGGAAGCCAGCGACACCGTCGAGCGCCTGATGGGCAACAAGCCCGAAGCCCGCTTCGCCTTCATCCAGGAACGCGCCGCGTTCGCGGACGAGGCGGACCTGGATATCTGAGCCCAGGCCGCAAGGGACCTGACGACCATCACGTCATCACCGGCCTCTTGCCGGTGATCCCATCTCTCTGAAGCGTAGCGATTTCCGTATCGGGGTGGCCGGGACAAGCCCGGCCATGACTTGGGAAGGCAGTGCTCCGGCTCCAGAAAATTTTTCAAAAATTTTCGAAACCGGCGGAACCAACCCCCGTCCCACACGTTTTATGAACTCACCGGCTCATTCTGCCCCCACGGGCCGGTCCCTCAAGGCTCCGTCATCGGGGCCTTATTTTTTGGTCCCATGGCGCCGCCGCCGCATGGATCTCTTGCTGTGCTCCAAGCGTCATCATGGATGCCGAGAGGTCCGGGCTAGCCGTGGCCACGCTCGCATGCGACAAGACCCGGCATAACCGACGAGCTTCTCCTTTGGTCAAACGTTCGAAAGCCGCCCCATCGGCCACCCTGCCCTCCCGCGAGGAGGTCGTCTCCTTCATCACCCATGCCCAGGGCAAGGTTGGCAAGCGCGAGATCGCACAGCGTTTCGGCATCAAGGGCAGCGACCGGATCTGGCTGAAGCAGATCCTCAAGGAACTGGAGGTCGAGGGCATCGTCGACAGGCGAGGCAAGACCGTCCACAAGGCGGGTCAATTGCCGCCTGTCGTCCTGGCAGACATCACGAAGCGGGACCGGGACGGGGAATTGATCGCCGTCCCGACCGAATGGGACGAGGAGGAGCACGGCCCCATCCCGACGATCATCCTCGCGGCGCCCCGCAAGCCCCGTCCCGGCATGCCCGTCGCGGGCGTCGGCGACCGGGCCCTGCTGCGGGTCGACCCGCTCCAGCCCGGCGACATCCACCGCTATTCCGGCCGCGTGACCAAGATCATCGCCAAGAAGCAGGCGCAGGTGCTCGGCCTCTTCCGGGCATTGCCCGAGGGCGGCGGACGGCTGGTGCCTGTGGACAAGAAGGCCCGGGACCAGGAATTGCAGATCCGGCCCGGCGACGAGGGCGAGGCTCGGGATGGCGACCTCATCTCCGTCTCCGTGGTGAAGCACGGCCGCTTCGGCCTGCCGACTGCCAAGGTGAAGGAGCGGCTCGGGACGATCGCATCCGAGAAGGCCGTCAGCCTGATTGCAATCTACGCCCACAACATTCCCAACGAGTTTCCGAAGACGGTTCTCGAAGAGGCCGAGAAGGCCAAGCCCGCATCCCTGGATGGCCGGGAGGATTGGCGCGACCTTCCCCTGGTCACCATCGATCCCCCGGACGCCAAGGACCATGACGACGCCGTTCACGCCGTTCCGGATCAAGATCCGAACAACGCGGGCGGCTTCATCGTCACCGTGGCGATCGCCGATGTGGCGGCCTATGTCCGTCCCGGCTCGGCCATGGACCGGGAAGCGCAGGAGCGCGGCAATTCGGTCTATTTCCCCGACCGAGTCGTCCCGATGCTGCCGGAACGCATCTCCAACGACCTTTGCTCCTTGAGGCCGCGGGAGGACCGCCCTGCCCTGGCCGTCCGCATGGTGATAGGTCCAGACGGGCGGAAAATTCGCCACAGCTTCCACCGGATCATGATGCGCTCGGCAGAGAAGCTGTCCTACCAGCAGGCCCAGGCCGCCATCGACGGCCGACCGGACGACGTCACGAAGCCGATCCTCGACACGATCCTGCGGCCCCTCTGGGCCGGGTACGAGCTGGTGAAGAGGGCCCGCGACATCCGCGAGCCGCTGTTCCTCGACCTGCCCGAGCGCAAGATCGTGCTCAAGCCCGACGGCACCGTGGACCGGATCTTCGTGCCCGAGCGGCTCGAGGCGCACAAGCTCATCGAGGAATTCATGATCCTCGCCAACGTGGCGGCGGCCGAGAGCCTGGAGAAGGCGGAGAGCGACCTGATCTATCGCGTCCACGATGAGCCTTCCCTCGAGAAGATGCGGGCCCTGAGCGAGGTTCTGGCTTCCATCGGGCTGAAGGTTCCGAGCCAGGGGGCGCTGAAGCCGGAATTGTTCAACCGCATCCTGCGCAGCGTCGAGGACACGGAGCATCAGGTCTTCATCAACGAGGTGGTGCTGCGCTCCCAGTCGCAGGCCGAGTACTCGGCGGAGAATTACGGCCATTTCGGCCTCAATCTCCGACGCTATGCCCATTTCACCTCCCCGATCCGCCGCTATGCCGATCTCATCGTGCACCGCGCCCTGATCGCGGCGCTCGAACTCGGCAAGGACGGGCTGCCGCCGGATGCCACCCGGGCCGAGCTGATCGAGATCAGCGCCAAGATCTCGGCCGCGGAGCGCCGGGCCATGGCGGCGGAGCGTGAGACAATCGACCGCCTGATCGCGCACTTCCTCGCCGACCGGATCGGGGCCACATTCGATGGGCAGATCTCGGGCGTGTCGAAGGCCGGCCTGTTCATCAAGCTGAACGAGACCGGCGCCGACGGCTTCGTCCCGGCGGCCACCATCGGCGACGACTACTATCGCTACGACGAGCGCACCCATTCCATGCGCGGGGACGATACGGGGGAAACATATCGGCTCGGCGACAAGGTGGAGGTCAAGCTAGTCGAGGCGGCGCCCGTCGCCGGCGCGCTGCGCTTCGAGATTCTCACCCGGGGCCGCGTCACCGGCCGGAGCGGGCCGTCCAAGAGCGGCGCCAAGCGCCCGCCGCGCGGCTTCAAGGCCGGCAAGGCGCCGGCTCCTAAGGGCCGCACTCCGACCCGCGTGAAGGTCAAGCGGCGTGGCCGCACCTGATGTTTTGAGGGATCGAAAATGTCCTTGACGATCGAGACGCCGTCTGCGGCCATGACGGAAGAGGTGAAGGCCATTCCGGCCATGAAGCGCGGCTTTCTGGGGCATTGCCCCGCCTGCGACAAAGGCAGGCTCTTCGGTCGCTTCCTCAAGGTGGTGGACCGTTGCGAGGCGTGCGGGACGGAATTCCACCATCATCGGGCCGACGATCTGCCGCCTTACATCGTGATCTTCCTCGTCGGCCACCTGATCGGTTATGGAATCCTCATGAGCGAGACGAAGCTCGAGATGCCCATGTGGCTGCATCTGGCGCTCTGGCCGGCCCTCACGCTGATTCTCTGCCTCGTCCTGCTCCAGCCTGTGAAAGGCGCTGTCGTGGGACTGCAATACGCGCTAGGTATGCACGGCTTCGGGGCGGCCCGAGCCAGGAAGAACGCCGACCAGGATGATGCCCGTGACGGACACCGAGACCTTGGCGAGGATGGATCGCCTCGTTTCCGCTGAGACCAATCCCAAGCTTCCGACCCTCCGCCCCGCCGACGCCGCGACCCTGATCATCATCGACCGCAAGGGCAGGAACCCGAAGGTGCTTATGGGCAGGCGCCATGAGGGCCTGAAGTTCATGCCCGGAAAGTTCGTCTTCCCTGGCGGGCGGATCGAGGCCGGCGACCGCTCAATGACGGTGACCGGCGCTCTCCACCCTCGGACCGAACAGGCCCTGATGGCCCGCGTGACCCGCCCCTCGACCCAGCGCAGCCGGGCCCTGGCGCTCGCAGCCATCCGCGAGACCTTCGAGGAAACCGGGCTCCTGCTCGGGACCAAGGATTACGGCGGGCCGGAAAGCGTGCCGACCGGCACCGCCTGGACGACGTTCCAGGAGCGCGGCATCTTCCCCGATCTGGAGGCGCTGCACTTCATCGGCCGGGCGGTCACGCCGCCGAAGCGCGTCCGGCGCTTCGACACCCGCTTCTTCGCCGTGGACCGCGCGGCCATCGCCGAGGAGATTGAGGGAATCGTCGGTCCGGAGGCGGAACTCGTGGAGCTCGCCTGGGTCACCATTTCCCAAGCCAAAGCGCTGGACCTGCCCCCGATCACGACGGTGATTCTGGATGAACTGGAAGCCCGGATCGCGGCCGGCTTCAGCCACCAATTGCCGGTTCCCTTCTATTATCAGCAGCGCGGCCGCTTCGTGAGGGAGCTGCTCTAGCGGGTTTTCCAGGCATTCCCGACCGGCACATGGCCGGTGGGGTGGCACCGGAAGCATCGAAGAAACCGCCCTTCGCCCTTGACTGACCTGCGATAATCAGGCATGGGAAACCCACGATTTTCCGGCCGGGCTCGCCCGGCCTTTGCGTTTCGGCCATGCCGTGGGCCAACCGAGCGCCTGAACCGTATAAGAGGTCCCGACCATGGCCAAAGCCGCAACGATCAAAGTGAAGCTCGTCTCCACCGCCGACACGGGCTATTTCTACGTGACGAAGAAGAACTCGCGCACGATGACCGAGAAGCTGAACCTGAAGAAGTACGACCCGGTCGCGAAGAAGCACGTCGAGTTCAAGGAAGCCAAGATCAAGTAAGGCCTCTCGACGGAGCCGATCAAACAGAAAACCGCCCCTCGTCGGGGCGGTTTTTTGTTGCTCAGGATCCGAGGCAGGCCGTCGGGCGGCCCTCGCCGGCCTTTAGCGATATACGCCATGGACCCTGTGGACCCGGTTGACGGAGCCTGTTGTCACCACGTCGCGCCGGACCACCGGGCGGGCGACTCGGGTCTGGTCGCGATAGACGACACGTGTCGCTACGCGAGGCTGCCGGTAGACGACTCGGGTTCGATACGCGGGCTCGCGATAGACGACACGGGTCGTCCGATAGACCGGCGCGGGCTGATAGACGACGCGGGTCACGGGAGCGGAGTAATAGCCGTAAGCAGGGTAGTTATAGGCTGGGTAGTTGTAAGCTGCCGGGTAGCCGTATCCATATCCGTAACCATAGGCCGGGTAACCGTAGGCCGGATAGGAATAGGCCGGGGTCGTAGCGGCTGCCGTCAGAAGGCCGCCCAGGACGGCACCGCCGACCAGGCCTGCGGCGACAGCGCCGCCGTTGTTCCAGCCACCGCCACGATAGTAGCCAGGGTAATAGCCGCCACGCCAGCCACCACCATGCCACCCGCCCCCACGCCAGTACTGAGCTTGAGCGCTACCGACACTTGCCAGCGTAATCACCGCCGCGCCAGCCACTAAAGCAAACTTCTTCATGGTCGACCTCTTGAGAAGTGGCGAACAGAAAGCCATGAAGATCAATTCGGAACCTGAAATCTGGTTCGCAGCTTGGCCGGATATTTAATCGTTTTCTTGGGTTTTCATATCTAATTCTGACAATTTGTTCATATTCATCCGAATTGCGCCCCGGACCTCGCTTGTTCCGGTGCATGGGCCTTCCTTACCGGGCGTAGATCTGCGAGCGCGGCAAGAACGCGCGGCCTGCCGCCACCTGGACGATGACGGCGGCGATCTTGTCACCTCCCTTGGCCGAGGGTTCGATGGGATTGGCGTAGTCGTCGGCCTCGTCGCAGATCAGCCTCAGGTCGATGAGATCGAGGCCTCGCGCAAAGGCTTCCCGCGTGATGATGTCGTTGAAGATCGACAGGGCCGTGACGACGAGGCGTTGCTCCTCCGGCTCCGGGAAACGGGCGTCGTAGATGGTGCAGACCGCCGTCGGCAGGCGCCGGTCCGACACGGCGCTCAACATGGCCCGGTAATCGCCGGCGAACTCGTCCCGCACATCGGCGAGCCTGGTCATCACTTCCGCCACCGAGCGGGCAGGCTCCCGCAGGATTCCGCTGTGGCGCAAGGCATCGTTGCCTCCGACGCTGACGATCAGATGCGTCGCATCGTCAGGAACCCGGGCCATCTGTGGCAAGATCCCGGCTGCGACGGCACCATCGATGGCGCAGAGTGTGGCCCTCCACCCGCCGGGCAACTTGGCCTGAACCTGCGTCACCACATCCGGCTCACCGGGCTCCACATAGGCGCCATTGTCGAAGATGCTGTCGCCCAGAAGAACGATATGACCCATCAGGCTCTCCCTGGCGCAACAACAGGGCGAAGCTCATCCTGGTTCCTGCAGGTTACGGGGACCATTCACGCAGTCCACTTCACGTCGAGTGCAGATTGCCAAGCGCCTCGAAGAAGGGCCTGAAATTGGCGAGCCAGGACACGAGCCAGGCTTCCAGGGCCGCTTTGGCG
Organism: Microvirga lotononidis; assembly: GCF_034627025.1. Taxonomy (NCBI): domain Bacteria; kingdom Pseudomonadati; phylum Pseudomonadota; class Alphaproteobacteria; order Hyphomicrobiales; family Methylobacteriaceae; genus Microvirga; species Microvirga lotononidis. The sequence goes on from NZ_CP141048.1 coordinate 4,510,223, forward strand.
GCCTGCTCCGTCGGCCCATACCCCCAGATGTCCTCCTGGAGCGGCGTCGACCAGATCCAGAACCGATTGCTCCCGTCGTAGGCCACGTTCCCGACCTCGATGGGCCCGACGAAACCGACATGGCGGTTGAGCGGCACACCGGCCACCTGATCCTGTTGCCAACGAATTCTGTCCATTCACGCTCCCGCCGCTCGCCTATCCGTCCTCGCGAACCAACGCGTCATACGGACCTAAGGAACCGCGTCGGCAAAAAATGGCTCTCATTCCCGTACGGAAGTCGGGAAGCTTGATTGACGGTCGTTTCCGACAGGCGCAGCATGGAAGCCCCCGAGGGAGGCGTCCATGTTCGAGCAGGCCGTCCAAGTGAGTGAGGCGTTCCGTCAAAGCGCGGATCAGATGCAGGGATCGCTCCATATGGCCCTGAAGGGCTGCCCCGAATGCAAGACGACGCAGATGATCGCGTCGCCCACGCTCGGCATCTGCGAAGAATGCGGCTCGGACCTGGTCGTCCTGACGCGCGAATAGCGTCCGCCACAGGCTGGACTTTTCCGTAGCGGGCTGCGCCGACCACCTTCTATGCTCAGCGCCCGGAGAATCGCATGGCGCTGCCTGGGTGGATCGAACGCATAGGCGACCGCATCGGGGCGCGGTCCGCCGAACTGAAGCTGGCGCTCCGGGTCACCATTGCGGGCACGCTCGCCTATGTCGTCACGAGGATTCTGGACCTGCCGCAGGGCTACTGGGCCGTGATTACCGCCGTGGTCGTGATGCAGGCCAGCGTCGGCGCCTCGCTCAAGGCCGCCGTCGAGCGGTTCAGCGGCACCCTGGCCGGGGCCATCTATGGCGGTCTCGTCGCCGCCTTCGTTCCGCACAATTCGCCGTTGAGCTTAGGGGTCGCCATCGTCGTGGCGCTGTTTCCCTTGGCGCTTCTGGCCGCGGTCAAGCCGGCGTTCCGGGTCGCGCCCATCACCTCGCTGATCATGCTCCTGCCCCCGACCGGACAGGCGATCGGCCCCCTCGCCTCCGCCTTCGATCGGGTTCTGGAGATCACCCTCGGGAATATCGTCGGCGTCGTCGTGTCGCTGTTCATCCTGCCTGCGCGGGCACATGTTCTGCTGACGGACGCGGCCGCCCGGGTCGTGTCCCTCAATGCCGAGCTGTTTTCGATCTTCATGGCAGAGCTGACGGCCAGCCCCCAAGGCCGGTCCGCTCTCCAGAAGCTCCATCCGCAGATCCGTTCCGCCCTGAAGAAGGCGGAGGCGGCCGCCGAGGAAGCGACACGAGAGCGCAGAAGCCACCTGACCGAAGCGCCCGATCCAGAGCCGCTCATCCGCACCTTGTACCGGGTCCGCCACGATCTCGTGATGATCGGCCGCGCCTCCTCGAGTCCTCTGCCCGCCCCGGCCCGGGACAAGCTCTCCCCTTCGCTGATGGCCTTGCATGAGGCAACCCAAAGGCTTCTCCTGGACCTCGCGCAGGCGCTTCAGCACCGCAAGGCTCCGCCAGAACCAGCCGCCTTCGAGGATGCCCTGAGCGCCTTCAGTACCGAAGCGGAGGCGCTCAGGACGGATGCTCTCATTCATGAGCTGCCGGGAAAGACCTTCGGGCAGATCTTTGCCCTCGGCTTCGCATTCGAGCAATTCAGGCAGGATCTCGGGGACTTGCTCGAACGCACCGAGGAGTTGTCCCTTCGGCGGGGCGCTGCAGACACGGAATCCCATCAGCGCGCCGCCTGAAGGCTCATCCTTCGTAGAGCGGCACCAGCTCCATCTCCGGCACGAGCACCAATCCCTTGTCGGTGATGCGGATCTCCGGAATGACCGAGAGGGGAATGAGGTTGAAGCCCATATAGGGGATCTTGCAGCCCGCCTTTTCCCAGGCGGCCTTCAAGGCCCGCGTCTCCTCCGCCACTTCCGTGACACGCTTGTCGGACAGGAGGCCCGCGATGGGAAGCGGCACCATGGCGACGACCCTGCCCTGGTCCACGACACACACACCGCCCTGCGCCTCGATGATCGCATCGAGGGCGACCTGCATATCCCCTTCGTTCGTTCCCGCCACGATCAGGTTGTGGGAATCGTGCCCGACGCTGCTCGCGACCGCGCCGCTCTTCAGGCCGAAATCCTTGAGCAGGCCATGGGCGATGCCGGCGCCTGCCGTACGTCCGTGGCGTTCGATGACCGACACGAATGTGAGACCGTTCTTGGAAAGCAGCGTGTCCCAGTCCTTTTCAGGCTGGAGCTGCACTTTGTCGTGGAAGAGCACGATGCCGGGCAGCGCCACGCGGATCACGTTGGCCTCGCAGGCCGTTGCGGGCAGCTCGGGAATGAGCTTCGGCCGCTTGGAGACATGAACCGTGCGATAGGCCTCCGCGGGATAGCGGTACCGGTTCGAAAGGGCCTGATCGAGGACCGGCGTGATGGCCCTGCCTTCGACCACGAGTTCGCCGCCATACCAGGTGTTCTGCACTTCGAGTTCGTCGTTGAGCAGCACCACGTCGGCTCGGCGACCGCCGCCGAGTCCGCCGATCTCCCCTTCCATGCCGAAGCGGGTGGCCGGATGGAGCGAGCCCATGCTCCAAGCCTGTTCGCGGCTCATGCCGGCGCGGCGTGCTTCCCGCGTCACCCAATCCATTCCGAACATCAGAAGATCGTCCGCGTCGCGGTCGTCCGTGCAGACGCAGATCCGCTTATGCGAGGAGCCCAGCTCCGTGATGGTCTTGATGGCCTCGGGCAGCGAATGCCACGGGGTCGTCGGCGGGCCGCCGCGCAGGAAGATCCAGACGCCGGCATCGAGCAGATCGTCCGCGATGTCCCGGTCGATGGCCTCATGGGTATCGGTGACGCCACTTGCCGCGTAGGCGGCCACGAACTCACGGCCGTAGATATGGCCCGAGACCGGCTTGCCGCGCTCCAGGGCCGCCGCGAGGATCGCGTGGCTTCGCTCGTCGCCCATGGTGACGGGCACGAAGTCCATCTTCTCGCCGAGGGCCGCGGCCTCCGGCCAGCGGTCGAAGAGAGCCGCGATCTTGTCCGGCGTGAGGTCGCCGCCCGCGGTTTCGAGGTCCGGCGAGGTGGCAGGCACCGTGCTCGGAACGGTCAGGAAAATGGAAAGCGGCGCGTGGCGGGCATCCTCCAGCATCATTTCGATGCCGGCTGCATCCATCACGTTGCCGATCTCGTGGCTGTCGCAGAAAATCGTGGTCGTGCCGTTGAGGAGAGCCGCCTCCGCATAGGCGCAGGCCGTGATCATGCTGCTTTCGATATGAATATGCGGATCGACGAGGCCCGGAGCAACGATGCCGCCCTTCGCGTCATAGATTCTGCCCGGCGTCCCGGCGACCTGACGATAGGCTCCGGCCGGCTTCACGGCAGCGATGCGTCCGCCTGCGATCCAGATCTCCCGCTCGGGAGCAATGCGCTCGCTATAGGTCGAAAGCACACGGGCGCCCGTGATCACCACATCGGCGGGAGCGCGTCCCGACGCGACATCCGCTAGACGGCGGGTCATCGTCGACAAGGGCGCCACCGAAAAGCGGGTCAGCGCCGTCTTGGGCGGCAGCGAAGGTGTGCGATGATCCATGATCCCTCATCCCGTTAGGTCAGTTTTATCCACGTTAGCAGGGCGAACCGGGAACCGCATCCCGGATCGGGCTTGGAGTGAGCCCCTTCCCTAAGGATAAGTTTTCTTACTGCCAAGCTTGGGTAAGGTGTGAGGATATGGCGATTCGGTCAGAATCCAGGTCATTCGGCAGAGACTGGAAGCGGAACCTGAAAAACAAAAAGGCGCCTTTCGGCGCCTGGATGAGGAAAAGACATAAAGGAATTGGTGGCCAGCCGGGAGCAGCGTTGAGGAGGCAACGATCTGCCCCCAGGCTGGCCGAGCCCACGAACTCCCAGGAGATGCGGCGGACCTGAGCATCCGTAGGGCATTTCTTCCGCTTGAGAGCATCGGATCCAAACGTGGATCCATCCGGTGCTCCGCTCCTTGGTGAGCGCATCGTCGAGTTCGGAAAACCGGATCCAATTTTCCGTATGATGCGCCAAGGCGGAAATTTAGGCTGAACGTATAGGAAACAAGGAGCGATGCAAGCTCCTATGTGGCCAAAAAGCGGCATTTTCCCAAAAAAGTTAAAGCCAAGACTTCTCAAAGAGATGACTCGGCCTCTTGAAGTTTCCCCTCGGGTCCCGCCATGGATTCGACCCAGTTGAGCCGGCTTTCAGTCCGTCTCAAGGTACGTTTTCACGGTTGCGATGAACTTGGAAACGGAGATCGGCTTGGACATATACGCCTCGCAGCCCCCTTCCCTGATCCGCTCCTCGTCGCCTTTCATGGCGAAAGCCGTGATGGCGATCACGGGGATCGACTTCAGCTCGTCATCGGCCTTGAGCCACCGGGTCACTTCGAGACCGGACACTTCGGGCAGCTGAATGTCCATGAGAATCAGGTCGGGCTTGTGGGCCCGGGCAAGCTCCATCGCCTCGATCCCGTGACTGGTCTTCAAGGTCGCATAGCCATGGGCCTCGAGGAGGTCGTTGAAGAGCTTCATGTTGAGTTCGTTGTCCTCAACGATGAGCACAGTCTTCTTCATGGCCGCTTTCCCCGGGGCTCCGGATGTACTTCACCGGCCCAATGGTTCATTTGATGGTATAGTTAGGTCCAAACCTATTGATGAAATGCAAATTGACAGCATGAACACTCCCTTAAAAAGAGTTACCCGCGAGGAGGCCGAAAATGTCGCACTCGGGGCGTTTTCGTTTCTCACGGGCGATGAGGAGCGCCTCAGCCGCTTCCTGGCGGTGTCCGGTCTGAGGCCCGATACCATCCGCTCGGCCGCTTCGTCTCCTGGCTTCTTTGCCGGAATCCTGGACTACGTCGTCTCCGACGAGCCGCTGCTGCTCGCGCTCGCCAAGGACCTGAATACCAAGCCGGAACACATCGTGCAGGCTCACTGGACCCTTTCACCGTCCGAGTTCGAGTAGCTCCTGGAGCCCATGAGCGAAGCGCCCTTCTGCCGTGACTGCCTGACGCTTTCCGCCCGCCCGCTGGTGGAACGCTGCGCGGCCTGCGGTTCCCCTCGCCTTCTCAGGCACAAGGAACGGGACAGCCTCTCCATCGCCCATGTGGATTGCGATGCTTTCTTCGCGGCTGTGGAAAAGCGGGACGATCCCAGCCTCGCGGACAAGCCCGTGATCATCGGCGGCGGCAAGCGCGGGGTCGTCTCCACGGCGTGCTATGTGGCGCGCACCTACGGCGTGCGCTCGGCCATGCCCATGTTCCAGGCGCTCAAGCTCTGTCCCCACGCCACCGTGATCAAGCCCAATGGGGAAAAATACAGCAAGGCCGGGCGCGAGGTGCGCCAGCTCATGCGCGAGCTGACCCCGCTGGTCGAGCCCGTTTCCATCGACGAGGCCTTTCTCGACCTGACGGGGACCGAGCGGCTGCATCACGGAAGCCCCGCTCTCACCCTCGCCCGCTTCGCCCACAAGGTGGAGACGGAGATCGGGATCAGCATCTCCGTCGGGCTTTCCTACAACAAGTTCCTGGCGAAGATCGCCTCGGACCTCCAGAAGCCGCGAGGGTTTTCCATCATCGGGCGCGAGGGGGCGGCGGATTTCCTGGCCGACAAGCCGGTCGGGATCATCCCGGGGATCGGCGCCTCGGCTCAGGCCCGGCTCGCCAAGGTCGGCGTGACGCAGATCGCCCATCTGCGCGACGTTCCCCTCAAGACCCTGTTCGAGGCCCTGGGCCGTGACTCGCAGCGCCTCTCGCGGCTGGCCTGGGGCGAGGACCGCCGAACGGTCAATCCGGAGCGGGAGACGAAGAGCGTCTCGGCGGAAACCACCTTCGAGACGGATCTGCGTGCGTTCGAGGATCTGGAGCCGATCCTGTGGCGGCTCTCGGAAAAAGTCTCCCGCCGCCTCAAGGCTGCCGGCCTCGCGGGACGTAGCGTGACCCTGAAGCTCAAGGACAAGGATTTCCGGCTTCTGACGCGCACCCGGTCAGGCCTCGCGCCGACCCAGCTCGCCGCCCGCCTGTTCGATCCGGCCCGGCAGCTCCTCAAGGCCTCCTGCGACGGCACGGCCTTCCGCCTGATCGGCATCGGGGCGGCCGATCTCTGCGATGCGGCCGACGCTGACAAGGGCGATCTGGCGGATCAGAGCGTGGTGCGGCAAGCCCATATGGAGGCCGCCATCGACAAGATCCGCGACAAGTTCGGAGCCAACGCGGTGCTGAAGGGAATCGTGCTGCGCAAGACCTGAATCAGCGCTGGCAGGCGCTCGGGGCCTGTACGTCCAGGCTCTTCAACTCGCCCTTCAAGGCGAAATCGCCGTAATCGAGCTTCAGGTTGCGGCTGACCCCATTTTCGTAGAGCTCGAACGAGATCGTATAGACCGGCCCCCGGTCGCCCTTGCCTTCCTCGAAGTAGCTGATGGTCACGGGCCAGCGTGCGACCGAGGCGAGCTTCTCGCCCTGGGCGACGTCCTCGAGCGACGCGGTCGCGGCGCCCGCCTCGATCTTCCGCCCGATCAGGCCCAGGGTGTCGTAGACCTTGTCGCCTTTGTTCGAGCCGTCATAGACCTTCACGGACAGAGTGCTGTCCCCGCGCCGTCCGGCCTCGATCAGGCGCTTGAGGTGCTCGGTTGGGAACACCGTCTCGCCCGTCGCCTCGAACGCCTTCCTCTTCGGCTGCTTGAGATCGACATTGAGCCTGCCCTGGGGCGTGAGCTTGGCATCGCCGTCGACTTCCCCGTCCTTGATCATGCCCTGACGAAGCGACGTGGACTTGAAATGCATGGAACGACCGTCGCCCGCCTCGTAGGTCGCGGTCTGGATGTCGACGGTGTTCGAACCGGTCTCGCTGCTGTTGAGGATGGTGACCTGACGGTATTTGAGGGTGTAGCCGTCGCAGGCGTCGCCGCCGAACTCCATGGCGATGCGACCCCTCGCATTGTCGACGCCATTGGAGTTGCCGCCCCGCAGGAGGGTGAGGTCATAGACCGCCCTATGAGGCACCAGCTGAACGGGCGGCTTTGCCGTTTCTGCAGAAGCCGGCACCAGCGCGGCGATGGACAGACCCGAGGCTACAACGAGGAACCGCATCTCAACTCCCGATCCTATGGCAGCCAAGATAGGATCCTCTTGCGGACAGGGCAATGTTCCCGCTTGCGTCCTTACGGCTCATCCGCCACTACTCCGCACGGATGATGTCACGGAACGAGGCTTCCATGAGCGCAGTCGACAAGAAACTTCAGGAATTGGGTATCACTCTCCCGACGCCGGCCGCGCCGGTTGCGAATTATGTCCCGTTCGTTCGGACCGGGAACCTGATCGTCATTTCCGGGCAGCTCTGCCTCGGCCTCGACGGCAAGCTCGCCGACGGCCACAAGGGCAAGCTCGGCGCGGAGATCTCGCCCGAGATCGGCCAGGAAGCGGCCCGCCTGTGCGCCATCAATCTGCTCGCCCAGCTCAAGGCCGCCGTCGGCGATCTCGACAAGGTCACCCGCTGCGTCCGTCTCGGCGGCTTCATCAATGCGGTGCCGACCTTCGCGGCCCTCGCCCCGGTCATGAACGGCGCGTCGGACCTGATGGTCGAGGTTCTCGGCGATGCGGGCCGTCACGCCCGCTCCACCATCGGCGTCGCGGAACTGCCCCTCGATGCCTGCGTCGAAGTCGAAGGAATGTTCGAAGTCCAATGAGCACCCCGAGCTGGCTCGTCGCGAAGCCCATCGCCCATCGCGGCCTCCATAACAAAACAAACGGCATCATCGAGAACACGGTCTCGGCCGCGGAGGCCGCCATCGCGCGCGGCTTCCCCATCGAGCTCGACGTTCAGCTGACCGCCGACAACGAGGCCATCGTCTTCCACGATTTCGAGCTCGACCGCCTCACGGGCGAGACCGGCCTGGTGGCCGAGCGGAAGCTGTCCGCCCTGACCGGAATCGACATCTCCGGCACGATCGGCGGCGACAAGATTCCGTCCTTCAAGGATTATCTCGCCACGATCGCCGGACGCACGCCCCTGGTCATCGAGATCAAGAGCAAGTTCAACGGCGACATGCGGCTCACCAAGCGGGTCATCGAAATCCTGGCGGATTACGGCGGCCCCTTCGTCGTGAAGTCGTTCGATCCGGATATCGTCGCCTATCTTCGCGAGAATGCGCCGAACATCACCCGCGGCTTCATCGGAGAGCTGGAATATGCCTCCAAGTCGGACAGCTTCCTGTCCCCGGAGCAGAAGCACCGGATGGCGAACCTGCTGCATTTCTCCGAAACGCAGCCGCACTTCCTGTCCTGGCGCGTGAAGGACATTCCCTGCGCTTCGACCCATCTGATCCGGCTCCTGGGCCATCTGCCGGTCATGACCTGGACCGTGCGCAATCCGGAAGACCGCGCCCGCGCGGAGAAGCACGCCGACCAGATGGTCTTCGAGGGCTTCATACCCTGACGCTTTGCCGCAATGGTTGCAAGGATCCCGCCAAGCGCTTAGCTCTTAACCCGCAAAGGCGAGATCCTTCCACCCAGTGACGATCCAGGTCAAAATTGCCCAAGGTCTCGGTGCGGTTTCCGCCGCCGACTGGGACGCTTGCGCCCTCGGGAGTGGCTCGGGCGACGACGACCCGCACAACCCCTTCGTGTCCCATGCCTTTCTGTCCGCGCTGGAAGATTCCGGCTGCGTAGGGGCAAAGACGGGCTGGGCTCCTCTTCATGTCCTGTTCGAGGACGAGGCCGGGACGATTCTCGGCGCGGCCCCCTGCTATCTCAAGTCCCACTCGATGGGCGAATATGTGTTCGACCATTCCTGGGCCGACGCCTATACCCGCGCAGGCGGACATTATTACCCGAAACTCCAGGTCGCGGTGCCTTTCACGCCGGCAATGGGTCCCCGCCTTCTCGTGCCCCACGGCCCTCGGGCGAGCGAGATCCGCTCTTATCTGATCGGGGGATTACGAGCGCTGCGGGAGCAGACGGGCGCGTCCTCCATCCACGCGACCTTCCTCCAGGAAGAGGATCTGAAGGCGCTGACGTCGGAGAGGTTTCTGCGCCGGGACGACCAGCAATTCCACTGGTTCAACGACCATTACGGCAGCTTCGAGGATTTCCTGGCCGCACTTGCATCCCGCAAGCGCAAGGTCATTCGGCGGGAGCGGCGCGATGCCCTGGCGGACGGCATCTCCATCGACTGGGTGACGGGTCGCGATATCACGGAAGCCCATTGGGACTCCTTCTTCGCGTTCTACATGGATACGGGCTCGCGCAAATGGGGCCGTCCCTATCTGAACCGCCGCTTCTTCTCCCTCATCGGGGAGCGCATGGCCGATCGGATCCTGCTCGTCATGGCCAAGCGGAACGGGCGACACGTCGCCGGAGCGATCAACTTCATCGGCGACAAGCGCCTCTATGGCCGCAACTGGGGCTGCATCGAGGACCATCCCTTCCTGCATTTTGAGGTCTGCTACTATCAGGCCATCGAGTTCGCCATCACGCGCGGCCTGGACCGCGTCGAAGCGGGAGCGCAGGGAGAGCACAAGCTCGCCCGCGGCTACAGGCCCGTGATCACGTCGTCCGCCCACGACATCGCCGATCCGTCCCTTCGCCGCGCGGTCCAGGACTACCTGGAGCAGGAGCGCCTCTACGTGTCCGAGGCCGCCGAGGAGTTGTCTGAGTCCACTCCGTTCCGGCACCGCGACGAGGATTGAGATCGGAGCCCCAGCGGCAGCACTTTGCTCTTCGGAATCCCGCTCACGTCCTGGCCGGACTTCGCCCGGCCAGGATCACCGGTCCAAGGCCGGTGATGGCGTGGGGTCGCGATGCCCGTCGGGGCTTTTCGTGCCTCAAGGCGCGCTTTGGCGCGAGGACCGGACGTAGGCTGTGAATCCCGCGAGATACTGGCGCAGTTGCTCTTCGATCTTCTGATCCGCGAAAGTGCCATCCTGGTTGAAGACCGTCTGCGCGCGCGACACCATCAGGCGACCCGTGGCCCAGAAATCGGTCCTGAGAGTCCGCAGGACGGGAAGCCACGCATTCTGGGACAGGATCGTCCCGAAGCCCCCCGGCGAGGCCCCGATAACCGCGACAGGCTTGCCGCCGAAGACACGCTTGATGTCCGAATCCGGCCGGGACAGCCAGTCGATGGCGTTCTTGAACACACCGGGAATGGAGTTGTTGTATTCCGGCGTGACGAGAAGCAGGCCGTCCGCGGCCGTGATGGCGTTCTTCAACTCCGTGACCCGAAGGGGAATGCCCTCATTCACTTCGACATCGGCATCGTAAAGCGGGATGCCCCGGATCGACTCGACAACGAGTTCCGCACCCTCGGGCATGAGGCCGGCCGCGTTTCGCAGCAGCGCGGAGTTGTACGAGGCTTGGCGGAGGCTTCCCGAGAGACCAATCAGCTTCGTCACATCAACCTCATCGCTTGGCGGAAACCCAATCACAGATTAATGATTTCTGCTTCAGCACCGCCCCTCAAGGCTATCGGTATGGAACGATGCAAGTCAAATGAGAGGACTTGCAAACGGTGCAATTGCGTTCCGCGCCACCACAACGCGAGCCAAGCTCTGGAAAAAGCGGGACGCCGTTTCATATGTGGACTATGCCCGTCACGTTCCTCTCCCGAACTGCCAGTTGTTCATGAACATTGTCCACGTCAGCGTATTGAGCGAGCCCATCTGATGCGGGAGCCTGGGACCTGGGGACCCGACTTCCTTGCAAATGGGGGGGCCATGGGCGATCGCATTCGCCATCACGATTGGTCATCTACATCTGTTGGCCCCATCGAGACTTGGCCGCATTCCCTGCGTACGGCCGTAAGCATCATGCTTCACTCGAAGTTCCCGACCTACTTGATATGGGGTCGGGAGCTGGTGAGCTTCTACAATGATGCCTATACGCCGGTCCTGGGCTCGAAGCCGGACGCCTTGGGACGCCCCTTTCGCGCCGTGTGGGCGGAAGCCTGGGAGACGGTCGGCCCCATTGCCGAAAAGGCCCTTCTCGGACAGGCCAGCTATTTTGAAGACCTCCCCATCACCATCGAGCGCAACGGTTATCCGGAGCAGACATGGTGGACCTTCTCGTACAGCCCCATCCACGACGAGACGGGCCGTGTCGGCGGGATCCTCTGCATCGTTCATGACACGACCGCGAAGGTTCTCAGCGAACGTCGCCTCGAGTTTCTCGTAGGCCTGAGCGACCGCCTGCGCGGCTTGAACGAGCCCGTCGAGGTGATCGCGGCGGCGCAGGAAATGCTCGGCCGGCATCTCAAAGCGAGCCGTGTCGGCTATGGCGAGGTCGAAGCCACGGCCCGCTTCTTTACGACGGAGCGGAACTGGACGGATGGCTCCGTTGCCCATCGGACGGGGACCCACGACCTTGCGGCGTTCGGCCCGGAGATCCATGGCGCTCTCAAGCGCGGTGAAACGCTCGCCGTCCATGACGCAGCTTCAGACCCGCGCGTCAACTCGTCCGAACAGCTTGGCGCCTTCGTCTTTCTCGAACTTGCTGCCGTCGTCACGGTCAGCCTGATCAAGCGCGGACACATGGTTGCCGCTCTCTATGTTCATGACAGGAGGCCCCGCCACTGGAGTCCGGGCGAGATCAAGCTCATCGAGGATGTGGCCGAGCGCACCTGGGATGCGGTCGAAAGGCTCCGATCAGAAGCGGCCCTGCGCAAAAGCGAGGAACGGCTCCAACTGGCCCTGGACGCCGCGAGCGTCGTAGGAACCTGGGATTGGGACATTCAATCGGATCTCGTTTACGCGGACGAGCGCTTCTCCTCCCTCTACGGTGTCGATCCCGAGGCCGCTGCGGCGGGAGCTCCCATCGCCAATTTCGTCAGCGGCATTCACCCGGACGACCATAGCCGGATCGAAGAAGAGATCCGGCGCAGTGTGGAAAAAGGCGGGACGCTGGCTGCGGAGTACCGCACGATCGACAAGAGGGGCCAAATTCATTGGGTCTTCGCACAGGGGCGCTGCTATCACGCGGGCGGCCAGCCCGTCAGGTTTCCAGGAATCTCCGTCGATATCACCGAGAGGAAGAAGGCCGAGGAGCACCGTGAGCTTCTGATCAATGAACTGAATCATCGGGTGAAGAATACCCTGGCGACCGTCCAGTCCATCGCTTTCCAGACCCTTCGGAACGCGGACAATCCGGAAGCGGCGCGAGCGGCCATGGAAGCGCGCCTGCTCGCCCTGTCCCGGGCTCACGACGTGCTCACGCGTGAAAACTGGGAGGGCGCCAGCCTGATCGAGATCGTCAGGGGAGCCATGGCTCCCTATCGCCACGAGCGCGAGAACCGCCTGCATCTGGAAGGTCCGAATGTCCGCCTGACGCCGCGCATGGCGCTCGCGATTGCGATGGCCCTGCAGGAACTCGCCACCAACGCAGTGAAGTACGGTGCGCTCTCGAACGTGGGCGGTGAGGTGCAGATCTCTTGGCTTGTCAAACGGAAGAGCGAGAAGCGCCTGCATCTGACCTGGTCCGAAAGTGGCGGACCGCCGGTCCAGCCTCCTCCGCGACGTGGCTTCGGGACCCGATTGATCGAGCGAAGCCTGGCACAGGATCTCAACGGCGACGTACAGATCGCATTCGCCCCGTCAGGCGTCATCTGTACGGTCGATGCGCCCATCGCTCAAATCTAGCATGAACCGGCAGCCCGCCGGTTCATGCTGTCTCGACACCACGGCCTTTTGGTTCGGTCATTCTCAGTCGATGAAATCGACAGGTGTTCCTTTCTCGACCATCTTGGACAGGGCCTGCACGTCCCAGTTCGTCAACCTCACGCAGCCGTGGGAATAGGCTTTTCCGACCTTCTCGGGTTCCGGCGTCCCATGGATGCCGTAGGATTCGATGGAGAGGTCGATCCAGGTGCTTCCGACAGGATTGTTCGGCCCGGGCTTGATCTCGAACTTCTCCTTGGCCTTGACGCCCTTGAAGCCATAATCCGGGTTGTACGTGTAGTTCGGGTTCGGGGCGACCGCGCGAACCTTGTACGATCCGCTGGGTGCAGGCTTTTCCTCGCTGCCGATGGACGCCGGATAGGTGGCGACGACCGACCCGTCCTTGTTCAGGACGCGCAGGATGTGTTCGTTCTTCACGATCTCGATCTTGGCGGCCTTTTCGGCTTTCTCCGAATCCGCCGGTTTCGCCGCGACATTGGCGACGAGGATGGATGTCCCGGCCTTGTCTAAGGATTTGCCGGGGTTCAGGACCTTGAGCAGGTCCATGTCCATGTGAAACTTCTCGGCCAGAAGCTCCTCAGGACTTGAATAGCCGAGGTAATCGAGCTTGGCCTGGTCTTCCATCTTTTCCGGAATGGTCATGAAAGGACCTTTTACGTCCTCCCCCTTGATCGTGTACTCGACCAGGGCTGGATCGGACGATGTCTCCTTGAGCTTGGACCAGGCATCCTCGTCGAGATTCCCGTCGGGTTTGAGATCGTGCGCCGCCTCGAACGCCTTGATCGCGTTCCGCAGGTTCTCTCCGTTGCGCCCATCGATCACGCCGGGCGAGAAGCGGGCTCTATCGAGCAGAACCTGAATCTTGACGATAGCCGGATCGGTCTCCTTGCTCCTGCCGCTCTCGGCCGACCACTCGGCTTTGTTCACGGCTTCCAGGTTCAACTCCGGAGGCGCAGCCATCGCCGGCCGCAGCAGACACAGGATTCCAAGGGCGATATACGCAACGCGTTTCATGACCAACTCCACCGGCAAGGTCGTGGACAGAAAAGCCGCGGGAGGTACCCTCTGTTCCCACGGATCTACTGACAAATCCTGTAGTCGCCCTTGCGCTGGCGCAGATCGAGGTGAAGGTGGTTGCCATGGTCCGCATCTGAGCCCGGACCGAGCACCGTGTTGAAGATCGGACAGGCGGCTTTGCGGATTGCAGACTGGAACGTCGCTTCCGGAGAATTCTCCTCATGGCTGCCGACCGTCAGCGCCGGCCGTTTGGCGAACTCGAACCCCATGACATCGAGACCATTGCCAAAGGCATGTTCGCTCAGTTTCGCTCCGTTGCGCTGATCACGACACTGGTAGGACGTGCCGATGAGGACTTTCGTCGGCGCGCTCTGGAACTGGCGCTCCGCTTCAGGGGCGACGACGTCGTTCATCCAGCGGGTCATGCTCTCGGCCACCGGACAACCCATGAGGGATGCTGGCACCACCGCAACGCCGTTCGGCAATGCGGAGACCAGGACCGGATTTTCGATCCTGCAATTGTTTTCCTGGACCGGCGGCCTGCTCTCGAAGCGCAGACCGAGCTGCGTGAGGCGCTGGAGGCAGGCATCTTCTGCCGCGCTTCCGGTTTCGGCTTTCTGTTCCGGAGGAGCTTCATTCTCCGGCACTTTTTCGGCACTGGGCTCAGGAGCGGCGGAATGATCCGGCCTTGGCGGCGGCAGTGGCGCCGGCTCGGCGAGATGATCGGGCCTGGGCGGAGGGAGCGGCGGCGCATCCTGAGCCAAGACGACGGAAGCCAGCACCATTCCTCCAATGATGCTCATCATCCCGACAACCGTGCGGCGACTACGCTTCATGCCGCCTCCTACTCTCAAGCTACCTCTGTCTATAACCCCCATGCGCTAAGGTTGGGTTCCATCTGAGTCTTTCGCGCGCCTTGCTCTCAGAGCAGGACGCTCCACAATTGATGGATCGATGGAGGGCCGTCATGAGGGCAGTTCCGGTGACGGATATCAATTCCGCTACGAGTTTGTCGCTCGTCTCGACCGTGAGCGGGGAGCATGGAAGTCCCTGCACGAAGCGCATCCAGGAGCTGGAAGAACGCGTTGCCAGGCTTCGCGCCGAACTTGACGACGCCACGGCGGCTTTGGAGCTTGAGAAGGCCCGGACGCCGGTGCCTGGCGACTTCGTTCGCTGCCCCCTTACCCACTTCTTCGGGCAGGTCACCAGGGTCACACCCCGGCCCAATGGCAGGCCGTGGGTGGAGATCGTCCCCTATCTCGGCCCGAACCTGCCGGGCCACTCATCCATGGACCTGTTCGACAGCTGGGAACTGATCGATGCGCCGGCGGACGAGGCTGCCGAGGGTTCCGCGAGGCTGCCGATGATCGCGCCCTTCATGCCGAGGACGACCGCTCTGCTCACGTCGCACTCCGAAGAGGTCGAGGTGGAAGAAGCGCTCAAGCAGCTTTGGGCGCCTGCGAACCGGGTCACGTCGTAGCGCCGACTCCGGAGAACATCGCCTGCAACAATTCCAAGTATGTCGCGTTGGCCCTGCGGCTTCGCCGCCTGCGAAGCCTGAACGCGTGGCATGCGGGAAGCCTGACTGTGTATGCCCTTCCCCTCGTCTGCCACCGTATCAAAAGCGCTCGAGCAAGGGATGACAGCCATGGCAGACGATGGGCAGAGTGTACGCCTTCAGGTCGCGAACGCCCGGCCGGACGATTCCGGCCGTGGACTTGCGCGCATAAGCCGCCAAGCCCTCGCCGAGATCGGCATCCAGGAGGGCCAAGCCATCGAAATCGTCGGCAAGCGTCACACCACCGCCATCGCCGTCTCCCCCTATCCCGAGGATGAAGGCCTGAACATCATTCGCCTCGACGGTCTGCAGCGCGTCAATGCGGGCGTGGGCAGTGGCGATCACGTAGAGGTGAAGCGGGCGGAGGTTCGCCCGGCAACCCGGGTCGTGCTTGCTCCGGCCCAGAAGGGACTGCGTCTTCAAGGCTCGGGCGATGCCCTGAAGAGAACCTTCTACCAGCGTCCCCTGGCGGCAGGCGACGTGATTTCCACTTCGGTCTATTCGCAACGCTCGTCCGGCCAGCGGCTGCCGGAGGAAATGCGTGGCTTCCTCAACATTCCCGCCTACGGGCTCCAGGAAATCCGCCTTGTCGTGGTCTCGACCCAGCCGCGCGGCATCGTACATGTGACGGCCGAAACCGAGATCGAGCTGCGCCCGCAATTCGAGGAGCCGCGGGAGGCGCGCCGCGCCGATGTGACCTATGACGATATCGGCGGCCTCGGCAGCACGGTCGATCAGGTGCGCGAGATGGTGGAACTGCCGCTTCGCCACCCGGAGCTCTTCCAGCGCCTCGGCATCGATCCCCCGAAGGGCGTCTTGCTCTACGGACCTCCCGGCACGGGCAAGACCAGGCTCGCGCGGGCCGTCGCCAACGAGACGGAGGCGCAGTTCTTCCACATTGCCGGTCCCGAGATCATGGGAAGCCACTATGGCGAGTCGGAGCAGCGGCTGCGGCAGGTTTTCCAGGAAGCGCAGCAGAACGCCCCCGCGATCATCTTCATCGACGAGATCGACAGCATCGCGCCCAAGCGCGAAGAGGTCACGGGAGAAGTCGAGCGGCGGATCGTGGCCCAGCTGCTCACGCTCATGGACGGCCTGGAGCCGCGCCAGAACATCGTGGTCATCGGTGCGACGAACCGGCGCGAAGCGATCGACGAGGCTCTCCGCCGCCCGGGCCGCTTCGACCGGGAGATCGTGATCGGCGTGCCGGATGAACTGGGGCGCCGGGAAATACTCGGCATCCATACCCGGGGCATGCCCCTGGGCGAGGACGTGGATCTGGAAGACATCGCCCGCACGACCTATGGTTTCGTCGGGGCCGATCTGGCCGCCCTCGCCCGCGAGGCCGCCATGGATTCCCTGCGGCGCATCCTGCCCGGCATCAATCTCAAGGACGGGATCCCGTCCAACGTGCTCGAGAGCCTGCAGGTGACGCGTCAGGACTTCATGAACGCCATGAAGCGCGTTCAGCCCTCGGCCTTGCGCGAAATCATGATCCAAGTGCCCAACGTGACCTGGGACGATATCGGCGGGGTCGAAGAGGCCCGCACCCGGTTGCGCGAGGGGGTGGAACTGCCTCTCAAGAGCCCGGAATCCTTCCGCCGCCTCGGCATTCGCCCGGCCAAGGGATTTCTCCTGTTCGGGCCTCCCGGCACCGGCAAGACGCTTTTGGCGAAAGCCGTCGCCCGTGAGGCCCAGGCCAATTTCGTGGCGACGAAATCCTCCGACCTTCTTTCGAAATGGTATGGCGAATCCGAGCAGCAGGTGTCCCGCCTCTTCGCCCGGGCCCGTCAGGTCGCGCCGACCGTGATCTTCATCGATGAGATCGACTCCCTTGCTCCGGTCCGCGGCGGCGGCCTGGGCGAGCCTGCGGTGACGGAGAGGGTCGTCAACACGATCCTGGCGGAAATGGACGGCCTCGAGGAGTTGCAGGGCGTCGTCGTCATGGCGGCCACGAACAGACCGAACCTCATAGACCCGGCCCTGCTCCGCCCGGGGCGTTTCGACGAGTTGATCTACGTCCCGGTTCCCGATGCGCAGGGACGTCGCCATATCCTGGGGATCCACACCAAGGCGATGCCGCTCGGCCCGGACGTGGATCTCGATGCGATTGCGGAGCGGACAAGCCGCTTCACAGGAGCGGACCTCGAGGATCTCACCCGTCGTGCCGGCCTTCTCGCCTTAAGGGAATCGCTCCAGGCGGAGCACGTGACCATGGCCCATTTCGAACAGGCTCTGCGCGAAACCCGCCCCTCCGTCACACCGGAAATGGAGCGGGAATACGAGGACATGCTGCGGACTCTCAAGCAGGAAGGCCCTCAGCGTCAGTCCATCGGCTTCCTTCCGCTGAGACAGGCGGCCGAGTAGGTCCGGATCGCTACCATCAAAAACCCGATGGCACGCCGTCTATGCCATCGGGTTTTCTTGATTCTCTCATGAAAAAAGCGCGGGCGTTGCCGCCCGCGCCTTTCATGGATTGTTTCGGGCTTAGTAGCCGCAGGCGACGGGAATGCGGGTATCCCGGGTGTTCGGGTCCAGAACCGTCCGGCAAGGCACGCCATTCACCGTGCGGATCTCATGCGGAGCCGCATAGGGATCGGGCGAGCCCATCGGCACGGGAGCTACCATCATGGGACCAACCGGTGCGGGAGCAATGCTGCCCGTCGAGACCACGTCGCCACCCACCGGCGCAACGACGCTGCTCACCTGACCGGCACAAGCGATCGGGATACGCGAGCTTCGATTGCTTGGGTCGAGCACCGTGCGGCAAGGCACGCCGTTGAAATAGCGGATCTCATGCGGAGCGGCCTCCGGGAAGAGCGAGCCGGGCGTTCCGGAAATCGCCGGAGAGGACTGCGCCAACGCAGCACCCATGCCGCTAAGAACCATAAATCCAGCGCCAGCGAAAATCGCGAGCTTCTTCATCGGTGTCTCCAGTGCTTTCATTGAGGATGGCTGTTCGCCACGCAAGACACAGGCTAAACGCATGGGAAGCAATTCGTTTCCAACCGTAATTGGACCACACAGAGTTGTGATTGTCGCACATGAATAAAGCACAGCTTCGTCAACGTTAAGCTTGAGAGTGAAGACCTGCGAGAAATATTCAAATACTTACTTACAAATATAGCACTATTAATCGTCATACACTTTAGCTATTCAAAATTTCGGCGCAGCCGGATACCGATTTGCCGCTACCTGGGACTTCGCTGATGCCTGGTGGCCAGCCAAAGCCCGGCCGCGACGCCGGCGAGTCCGAGCAAGACACCGGGTGTCAACGGTTCACCGAGAAGCCAGACACCGAGCAGCGCCGCCGTGATCGGGCTCAGCGACAGGAACACCGTCACTCGGGTCGGGGTCGTATGCTTGAGCGCCCAAAGCCAGAGGACATAGCCGACACCACTCGACACGCCGATGAACAGAACCGCGCCCCACGCTGATGAAGCAAGGCGCAGTTCCTGGGTAAAGAGCCCTTCAACTCCGGCAGGGCCCGCCAGAAAGACCACAGAGGCCAGCATGGCCCAAGCCCCGACGGGCAGGGTCGGGTAACGGGCGAGATAAGGTCGATACAGCACGGAGCACAGGGCGCCGCACAGAGCGGCAGAGAGCACCAGCAGAACCCCCAGCCATTCACCGGTCGCGCTCTGCACAGCGAGCCCCTCGCCCAGGGCCACGCCGACCCCGATGATCGTTAGGACAACACCGGCGACTTTGGTCCCGCTGAGATTCTCGCGGCCCGATACAGCCGCGATGATCATGGTCATCAGTGGAAAGGTCGAGAACAGGAGCGCCGCTCGGGTGGGCGGGATGAACCGGAGCCCAAGGTTCAACAGCGCGATCAGAATCCCGAACTGCACGATGCCGAGCCCCATGACGACCAGCAGGTCGCGAACGGCGAACCGGACCCGCGCGCTCATCAGCAAGGGCGGAACAAGGCAGAGAACCGCAATGGCGTAGCGCAGGAAAGCCAGCGATGCCGGGCCGATCTCCTGGACGACGAAGCGCGTCGCCACCATGGCGGCGCCGACCTGAACGCCCGTCGCGGCGGCCGCCATCAGGGCAAGCGCCTCCCGGCGCCTCACAGAGCGAGATCCCAGGTCTGCCCGACGAGATCCTTTCCGAAGGAATGATGCCCCTCTTCCTTCACCAGCGTGAAGCCCGCTGCCCGATAGATGCTGCACGCTGCCACGAGCACATCGTTCGTCCACAGGGTCAACGTCTTGTAGCCCTTCGCCTTGGCAAAGCTGATGCACTCGTCGACCAGTCTTCTGCCGAGGCCGAGCCCTCTGGCCGAAGGCTCCACATAGAGCAGCCGGAGCTTCGCGACCTGATCGGAAGCGCGCACGAGAAAGACACTGCCGATGATCTCTCCATGCCGCTCGGCGATCCAGCAGCGTTCCCATTGCGGGTCGAAATTCTTGACGAAGACCGCGGCAATCTCAGCCACCAAAGCCTCGAAGGTTTCGTCCCAACCATATTCCTGGGCGTACAGAAGCCCCTGTCGGTGCGCGATCCAGCCGATATCTCCGATCCGGTGTGGGCGCAGGCTGTAGGGAGGATCAGATCTCGAACCATCGCCGATCAGACGTTCAACCGTGGCCATGGATTGGACGAGTTGCTCCCGCTCGCCGGACGAGAGTTCCGACAGCATGGCGGCCACCTGGATCGCGGAAGCCTGGTTCAGCGGCGCGAATGCGGCAAGGCCCTTTTCCGTCAGGGATAAGAGAAATTGGCGCCTGTCATCCTTGGAGGGGGAGCGCCGAAGCAGGCCTTTTGCGTCGAACCGCTTCAGCAGGCGGCTGAGATAGCCGGCATCGAGGCCGAGCTCTCGCCCCAGATCGGCGGCCGTCACCGGGTCGCGGTGGGCGAGTTCGTAGAGCACGCGCGCTTCCGTCAGCGAGAATGCACTCTCCAACAACCCCTCGTTCAGAAGGCCGATTTGGCGCGTGTAGAAGCGGTTGAAGCTTCTGACCTTCTCGATCTGCTCGTCCGTGGGCAAATTCGGCATGTGCGACATGGCGGCCTCCCACGGAAGATTCTCGCCAATTATTGACTTAGTCAACTATTTTCGCGATCGGCAAAGCCTGTTGCAACTTGCCTCATGACGTCATGTTCGGCCCTGTGCCGGTGGCCTCGATCGGAGAGGCACGGCGCTTTTCAGCGCCGGGATGGCCGGAGATGATCCTCGGATCAAGTCCGGGGACGGCCATGACGGGGCGGATGCTCGTCCCGCTCACGCAGCCGCGTCGATGGCCAGACGTCCCTCATGGATTGCGTGGCAGGCCACTCCCCCGACCAGGGGCGGGATTTCGGCCCGGCACCGCTCGTTGGCGAAGGGACAGCGCGGGTTGAAGGTGCAGCCGGTCGGCGGGTTGATGGGGTTGGGGATCTCGCCGCGCACGGGGATGCGCTGGCGCCCGGTCATCCCGATATCCGGCACCGCATCCAGCAGCATGCGGGTATAGGGATGCTTCGGATGGGCGAAGAGCTCGCGGCCATTGGAGATCTCCACGATGCGTCCGAGATACATCACGCCGATGCGGCTCGCCATATGGCGCACGACAGCGAGGTTGTGGCTGATGAACAGGTAGGTCAGCCCGAGGCGATCCTGCAGGTCGCGCATGAGGTTGAGGATCTGCGCCTGGACCGACACGTCCAGCGCGGAGGTCGGCTCGTCGCAGACGATGAACTCCGCGTTGGATGCAAGAGCGCGTGCGATGGCGATGCGCTGACGCTGACCACCGGAGAATTCATGCGGGTATTTGCGGCCGTCCGCCGGATGCAATCCGACCAGCGACAGGAGCTCACCCACCCGGTCTGCGATGTCCTTCTCGCTCTCGATCAGGTGAAAAGCCCGGATCGGCTCGGCGACGATGCGGTCGACCTGCCAGCGCGGGTTGAGGCTTGCATAGGGGTCCTGGAAGATCATCTGGATGCGGCGCCGCAGGCGCTGGCGCTCGGCAGACGCGGCCCTGCTCGACATGGAGACGCCGTCGATCATCACCTCTCCGCTCGTGGGCGGCAGGAGACCGACGACCATCCGCGCCACCGTCGACTTGCCCGAGCCGGATTCGCCGACGAGAGCGAAGGTCTCACCCTTGGCGATGCTGAAGGAAACGCCGTCGACCGCCTTCAGGTATTGCTTCTCTCCGCCCTCGAGAACTCGGTTGAGCCAGGGCTTGGAAACGTCGAACACACGGCGCAGGTCTTTGACTTCGACATAAGAGTTCTCGGTCACGCGACGGCCTCCGACCGGACGGAAGATTGATCGTAGAGATGGCAGGCGACGCGATGATCGCTGTGCTGGACGGGCTCCGGCCGTTCGACCCGGCAGCGGTCGAATACATAGGGACAACGCGGGTTGAAGGCGCATCCTGGCGGAATGGCCGAGAGGCGCGGCATCGAGCCGGGGATCTGCACGAGACGATCCGTGTCGCTTTCAAGGGATGGAATCGCGCCCATCAGGCCCTTTGCGTAGGGATGAAGCGGGTTTTGCACCACCTCGCGCACGGGCCCGATCTCCGCGATTCGGCCCGCATACATGACGGCGACCCGATCCGCCGTTTCGGCGATCACGCCCATGTCGTGCGTGACCAGCATGATGGCCGTGCCGTGCTCGCGGCCGAGCCGCTTCAGCAACGCGATGATCTGCGCCTGGACCGAGACGTCGAGGGCAGTCGTCGGTTCGTCGGCGATAATGAGTTCCGGCTCGGCGCACAGAGCCAGCGCAATGACGACGCGCTGGCGCATGCCGCCCGAGAATTCATGCGGGTAGCTGTCGATCCGCTTGTCAGGTGCGGGAATGCCGACTTCGGCCAAAAGATCGATGGCACGCTTCCTCGCGGCTGCGGACGAGAGATTCGTATGCGTGCGAATGGTCTCGACAAGCTGTTCGCTGACCCGGTAGAGCGGGTTAAGGCTGGTGAGCGGGTCCTGGAAGATCATGCCGATGCGCTTGCCGCGCACCCTGCGCATCTCCTCCGGCGGCAGATTGTCGATGCGAAGCCCCGAGAGGAGGACTTCGCCGCCGGCGATCCGCCCGGGAGGGTCGATGAGGCCGATGACGGCCGATCCCGTCACGGATTTGCCCGCGCCGGATTCGCCGACGACACCGAGCACTTCGCCCTTCGCGATGTCGAAGGATATGCCGTCGATGGCTTTCAGGACCCCGCGCCGGGTCACGAACTCGACCCGCAGGTCACGAACGGAGAGGACAGGTTGCGTCATGAGCGATCCTCTCATCGCAGCTTCGGATTGAGCGCATCGCGCAGCCAATCACCCAGGAGGTTGATGGCGAGCACCAGCAGCGCGAGGGCGATGCCCGGAAAGGCGATGATCCACCACTCACCGGAGAATAGGTAATTGTTGCCGATGCGGATGAGAGTGCCGAGCGAAGGCATGGTTTCCGGCATGCCTGTGCCGAGGAAGGACAGGGTCGCTTCCGTGATGATCGCGAGCGCGAGGTTGATCGTGGCGATGACGAGCACGGGGCCGAGCACATTCGGAAGGACATGCCGGAACATGATCACCGGCGCCGGCAGGCCGATGAGCTTCGCGGCGGCGATATAGTCCTTGTTCTTCTCCACCATCACCGAGCCGCGAACCGTGCGGGCATATTGCACCCAGAAGCTCAGTCCAATGGAGAACACAAGGACGGACAACGTCGTCACGCCGTCGAGCTGCCCACCGAGCACGGACTTCACCACGCCATCCACGAGAAGGGCAATGAGGATCGCCGGGAATGTGAGCTGCACATCGGCGACGCGCATGATGATCGCGTCCGTGGTGCCGCCCACATAGCCCGCGATGAGCCCGAGCGCGATCCCGAGCGTGGCCGAGAAGGCGACGCCCAGGAAGCCGACGGCGAGCGAGATCCGCAGGCCGTAGAGGATGGCCGAGAAGATGTCGCGCCCCTGCTCGTCCGTGCCGAGCAGGAAAGGCGCCTGCCCTTCCGCATCCCAGAGCGGCGGCAACCGGCTGTTCAGCAGGTCGAGCTGCGCCGGATCGAAGGGATCCTGCGGCGCGAGGCCGGCGAGAACGGCCGCCGCCATGAACAGGAACCCCACGAAGGCTGCCGCCATCGTCAGCTTCGACCGTTTGAAACTCGCCCAGATGTCGCTGTCGAAGAAACGGCCCACCCATGTCATCGGCTGCGATTGAGGCGCGGGCGCCGCTTGAACTGCTTCCGCCATCTCCGCCTCCTCAGGCCGGTTGCCGGATCGACGTCCTCAGGCGAGGATCGACGATGGTGTAGAGGATATCGACCGCGAGATTGATCGCCACGAAGATCAGTGCCACGAGCATCAGATAGGCGGCCATGATCGGGATATCGACGTTCTGAACGGCCTGGACGAACAGCAGGCCCATGCCCGGCCACTGGAATACGGTCTCCGTGATGATCGCGAAGGCGATCACGGAGCCGAACTGCAGGCCCACGATGGTGATGACCGGCACGAGGGTGTTCTTGAGCGCATGCCCGAAATGGATGGCCCGAGTCGTGAGCCCCCGCGCCCGCGCGAACTTGATGTAGTCTGTGCGCAGGACTTCCAGCATCTCGGCCCGGACGATGCGCATGATCAGAGTCATCTGGAACAGGCCCAGCGTGATCGACGGCATGATGAGCGCCTTCAAGCCCGACAGGGTGAGGAGGCCGGTCGTCCACCAGCCGATCCGCACGGTGTCGCCACGCCCATAGGACGGCAGCCATCCAAGGGTGACGGAGAAGAGGTAGATCAGCAGAATGCCGATCAGGAACGTCGGGAGAGATATGCCGATGAGGGAAACCGTCTGGAAGATCTTCGCCAGGAAGCTGTCCCGCTTCAGACCGGAATAGACGCCCATAAGCACGCCGAAACCCGTGGCGAAGAGGGTGGCGCAGAATGCGAGTTCGAGCGTTGCCGGCATCCGCTCCGCGAGAAGCGTCGAGACCGGCTGGCGGAATTGGTAGGACACGCCGAAATTGCCCGTGGCCGCACGTGTCAGGTAACGGGCGAACTGCACCGGAACGGGATCGTCGAAACCCAGGGAACGGCGGACCTGCTCCCGTTCGGCGGCGGGAGTATCGAGGGAAACGATCTGGTTCACCGGATCCCCGGCGAACCGGAACATAGCGAACGAAATGATTCCGACGGCCAGCAGAACGCCGATGGCTTGAAGGGCGCGCCGGATGATGAATGCGAACATGCACAATCTCTTGATCGCTGCGCCCCGGACAAAACGTTTGCCCGAGACATTCGAAAGAACTGTCCCGGACAGCGACAGGCTGTCCGGGACGAGCGATCAGGCGCGGACTATTCCTTTTTCTGCGCCCAGTAGAGCAGCACCTGGTTGTCGGCGCGCTGCGGCAGCGTCACCTTGTTCGACACGCCCCAGGCGAGGGCCTGCTGGTGCAGCGGGATGTATCCGTACTCGTCGAAGGTGATCTGATAGGCCTGCTTGATCAGCTGATCGCGCTTTTCCTTGTTGCTCTCGACCAGGATCTTGTCGGTCAGGTCGTCATGCTGCTTGTTGCAGAAGTTGCCGAGGTTCGACTCGCCACGGGACGATTGCGGATTGTCGCGGCAACCTTCGATGTCGAACAGCACGTTGTGGCTGTCGAAAGTGCCGGGGGTCCAGCCCAGCAGATAGAAGGAGGTGTTGTAGTTGCCCGACTTCAGCACCTTGCCGAAATACTGCGCCTTCGGCTGGGACATCAGGTTCACCTTGACGCCGGCACGCGCCAACATGCTGACGACAGCCTGACAGATCGCTTCGTCATTCACGTAGCGGTCGTTCGGGCAGTCCAGCCCGACTTCGAAGCCGTTCGGATATCCCGCATCGGCGAGGAGCTTCTTGGCGCCTTCGAGATCGTATTTCGGCCGTTCGAAATCCTTCGAGAAGGCGAAGAGCTGCGGGGCGATCATGAGGGCGGAGGGGGTCGACATGCCGCGCATGACGCGGGACTTGATCGTCTCGATGTCGATCGCCTTGTAGAAGGCTTCGCGGACGCGCTTGTCCTTGAACGGGTTCTTGCCCTTCACGTTCGAGAACAGGAGTTCGTCGCGTGTCTGGTCGAATCCGAGGAAGATGGTGCGCAGTTCCGGGCCCGCGAGCACCTTCGCGTTGGCGGTGCCGTTGACGCGCTGGACGTCCTGCAGCGGAACCGGTTCGATCACGTCCACTTCACCCGAGAGCAGCGCGGCGACGCGCGTGGCATCGGAGGCAATGGGAGTGAAGACGATCTCGTCGAGATTGTGCTCGACCTTGCCCCACCAATCCTTGTTAACCTTGAAGACGGTCTTCACGCCGGGCTGGTGGCTTTCGATCTTGAAAGGGCCCGTCCCATTGGCATTCAGGGACGCGAAGCTCGGAGTCGTCGCGGCAGCCGGGGTCGGCGCCACGCTGTTATTGGCCTCCGCCCATTCCTTGTCCATGATGTACCAGGTATCCCACTGGGCATTCATGATCGGGTTCGGAGACTTCAACTTCACGTCGACCGTGTAATCGTCCACCTTCACCCATTCCGAGCCGCTGGGAACGCGCGTCTGGAAGTTCGAGCCCGTGGCCCGCACACGATCAGCGGAGAAGATCACATCGTCGGCGTTGAACGGATTGCCGTTGTGGAATTTCACGTTCTTGCGCAGGAAGAGCCGCCAGGTCAGGCCATCCTCGCTGATCTCCCAGCGCTCCGCCAGGCCCGGCTCGATGGACAGGTCCTTTCCACGCTTCGTCAGGCCCTCATAGACGTGCCCGTGATGCGCGATGGTGGTCGTCTCGTTCAGGGTATAGGGATCGAGCGACTTCAGGTCGCCCTGGTTTGCGTAGCGCAGCGTCACGGCCATGGCCGGAAAAGCAACGCCGGCCATGAGCGTCGCAACACTCGCGACGAGAAACTTCGAACGGATCGTCATGGTGTGTCTTTCTCCTCTGGAGGTCCCGCGTCTTTGCGCGATGTTCTTTTGTCGGAAGCCCGGATTTTCCGTTGTTTCTTCCGTCGGGCATGAAGTTAGGCAGGAAAGTGGCCGACGGTCTAGCCCTGACTTGGCCCGTCTTGCTCAGCATTTAGGCACAGAGATCGCCGATCAGACGGCGCAGGGTCGCCTCTCCGGCCTGGAACTCGCTGACCTCGATATATTCGTCCGGCTGGTGAGCCTGCGCGATGTCGCCGGGCCCGCAGACGACCGTCGACCAGCCGACGCGCTGGAACAGCCCGGCCTCCGTCCCGTAGGACACCACATGGGTTCCGTTGTCCCCGGTCAGGCGCCGCATCAGCCGCTCGGCCGCCCCGTCCGTTTCCGGCCTGAGCCCCGGCACCTCGGCGATGAGTTCGACGGCGACGCCCGTGTCGGGCGCGATCGCCTTCATCCGAGGCTCGATCATCTCGCGGATATAGGCCTCGTAGCGGGCGAGATAATCCATGGGACTCTCCGTCGGGATCGCCCGGATGTCGCTGAAGAACCATGCGGAGGACGAGACCACGTTGGCGGCGTTGCCGCCCGCCATCATGCCGCAATGCAGCGTCGTGTAAGGCGGCTCGAACGGATTGCCCGGATCCGCGTTCCGCCGGTTCTCCTCCATCACGTCCTCATGCCAGGCGATCAGGCGCGCCGCATTCATGACGGCGCTCACGCCCTGGTCGATTCGGCTGGAATGGATGGCGTACCCCGTCACTTGGGTGCGCAGCTGCACGGAGGCCTTGTGCCCCGTCACCACCGCGTGACGGGTGGGCTCGCCGACGATCACGGCGGAAGGCGCCGGGATGGTCTCCGCCATTGCCTTCACCATCGACGGTGCACCGCGGCAGGCGATCTCCTCGTCGTAGGACAGAGCGATATGAATGGGCCGCTTGAGAGGTGCGCGCACCATCTCGGGCACCAGCGCCAGAACGAGGGCATCGAAGCCTTTCATGTCGGTTGCGCCACGACCGTAAAGGCGACCGTTCTTCTCCGTGAGAGTCCAAGGATCGGTGGTCCAGTTCTGCCCTTCCACCGGCACCACGTCCGTATGACCGGACAGGACGATGCCGCCCTCCACCTGCGGCCCGATGGTGGCATAGAGGTTCGCCTTGTCGCCCTCCGGACTCATGACCATGCGGCTTTCGACGCCGTGACTGTTCAGCCAGTCTCGACAGAAATGGATGATGTCGAGATTGCTGCTGGTCGAAATGCTCGGGAAGGCAACCAGACGCGCGAGCATTTCACGAGGTGACAGGGACATCAGGCACATCTCCTTGGATCAGACGTAAGCATCCGATCCTATCGAGCTCGCGGTCAAGCCGGTTTTATCGGCGCTTATTTCAATCCCTGCCCGTTGACGAAGCAGCGACGCCGCTCGCATGATCCCGTCGCCTGCCTCGACCGAACGGCTCTCACCTCGCCCGCCGCTCCCACGGATACACACATGACCGCATTCGACGTGACGCTTTCCGACATCGAAGCTGCCCGCAGCCGTATCGCGGGACGCGTCAGGCGCACTCCGGCTTACGAAAGCGCCGATGTTTCCGCTCGGCTCGGCCGGCGCACCGCGCTGAAGATGGAGGCGCTGCAGCTTGCGGGATCCTTCAAGGTGAGAGGCGTCTTCAACAAGGTGCTGACCCTCAGTGCCGAGGAGCGCGGTCGCGGCCTCGTCACCGTCTCGGGCGGCAATCACGCCATTGCGGTTGCACGCGTAGCGGGAACGCTCGGACTGGATGCTCTCGTCCTGATGCCGAAGACGGCGGCCCGGTTCAACATCGATCTGACCACGAAGTTCGGCGCCCGGGTGGAACTCTGCGACGATGCGGCGGAAGCCTTCGCCAAGGCCGAGGATTATCAGCGCCATGGACGGCTTTTCGTGCATCCCTATGACGACCCGGCCATTATCGCCGGGCATGGGACGCTCGGCCTCGAATTCCTCGAGGACATTCCGGACCTGACCCATGTGTTCGTTTCCATCGGTGGCGGCGGCTTCATGTCCGGCGTGGCGGCCGCCCTGAAGGCGAAGCGCCCGTCATTGACGGTCTACGGCGTGGAGCCGACGGGCGCACAGACCATGACGGAAGCTCTCAAGGCGGATCAGCCGGTCACGATCCGCCCGACCTCCATCGCCCGAACCCTCGCGGCGCCCTTCGCCACCCATCGCACCGTCGCGGCCGCCAAGCTCTTCCTGAACGAGATCCTGCTTGTGGACGATGAACCGGTCATCGCCGACGTGAGCTGGCTCCTCCAGACGGAAAAGCTCCTCTGCGAGCCGGCAGCCGCCTGCGTCCTGACCGCCGCCGAGACCGTTGCCCCATCCCTGCCGGACGACAGCGTCATCGGCCTCGTGCTCTGCGGCTCCAACCTGTCCCTGGAGGATCTCGACGCTTGGCGCCGTCGATCCGTCTAGATTAGGTTCTCGTAACACCCTGCCCTACTCCCATACCGGACCCTGGGGCTGTGCGGAGGCCACGGCATGCCGGATCTATCGACCTTCCTCACATTCTATGCCGCCGTGCTGGCCCTCCAGCTCGCCCCCGGCCCCGATATGGTTCTCCTGCTCAGTCGCGGCGTGGGACAGGGCCGGCGGACGGCCGTGCTGACGGCCATCGGCATGACCTTGCTGGCCGGCCTCGTCCAGCTGCCTCTCCTGGCCCTGGGCGTCACGTCCCTGATCAAGGCCTCGCCTCTGGCGTTCGAGCTGCTTCGGTGGGCCGGCGCCGCCTATCTCGTGTGGCTCGGAGCCAAGCTGCTGATCGGTTCGTTCGGCCCCCACAGCCTCGTCCGCAAGGCCCCGCAGCCCGTCTCGGACTTGGCGGCCCTAAGACAAGGCATGATCAACAATCTGACCAACCCAAAGGCCATGGTGTTCATGCTGGCCTTCCTTCCTCAGTTCGTCGATCCCGCCAACGGATGGCCCGTGACGGCCCAGCTGCTGTTCCTGGGCGGCGTCCAGAAGATCTCGGGATTCTTCATTCTCGGCGCCGTCGCGGTCGGGACCGGAACGATCGGTGAGTGGCTCGCCCGGCGACCCGCCCTGATCGCCTGGCAGGAGAGGTGCGCCGGGCTCATCATGGTGGGACTCGGCCTTCGCCTCGCCTTGTCCGGCGACGCCTCGGCCCTGCGCCGCTAGAGCATTTTCGGCGAAGTGGACCCGGTTCGCCGTCAAACAATGCGGCTCGGCAAAGAAGTGAGGTGATTCCTCGCAAGTGGAATCACCTCCAGGTCCCTCGCCTTACCTTTCATTAAGGCTGTTTCGAAAGCGTACCGCCCTCCATGGAGCCTCCTTGGGCAGGAACCGTTCTCTCACCAGAGTGAGTTCTTTCGAGGAAAGCCACCATGAAGGGAAATTCGTTCTGCTTCGCCATTCTGGCGCTTGCTCTGGCAGCCGGATGGCAGCCCGCGCGGGCCGCTAGCTTCGATTGCGCCAAGGCGGAGACGCCCGATGAGAAAGCGGTTTGCGCGGATCGGGCGCTGAACGATCAGGATGTCGAGATGTCCGTTCTCTATACGCAACTCAAGCCCCTGCTGGGCATGGGAGCGCGGGGCGACATGGAGGACGCGCAGGTCGCCTGGCTCAAACGGCGAGAATCCTGCGGCGGCGACAGAGCATGTCTGGGAAGAGTCTATGAGGAACGCGTATTGCAGCTGAGGGGCGGGTTCGAGGCCCTCGCGAAGCGGGGTCCCTTCTGATCGCACCAACAAAAAGCCCCGCACGGAGGCGGGGTCTTGCGCAACAACGCAGGAGTCGAGCAAACGCGATAAGCGATTGCCGAGAGCGCTGTGGCACTGGGGGCGCCGTGGGGCGCTCTCAAGACAGCTCATACCCCTTCCTGGCGTTATAACCTACATATCTTCGCGGAAATGGTTAAGCTTCCGTCTCACTCATGGGAGGGATCCGCGATGAAGTGTCTTGGCACACGCCTGCCCCGCCGTGAAAATGCCACCTTGGCCGCACTTCCTTAACGTCAACCACACGGGACGAAACATGCGCGCCATCCTCGCACTGCTTTGCCTCTTCTCGGGCCTGCCGGACGACACACCGGCGGAAGGTTTCGACGCGACCCAAGAGAAGACCGAGAGGTATCGGGCGTTCCTGTCCGAGCTTGCCTCCTGGGACACGTCACCCAGCATCGAAACAGCGACCGACCTGCCCGAAGGTTTGAAGCAAGCCGTCGAAGCCTGGACCGGCTCACGCCAATAACTGTCCCGCCGGTCCCAAGTCTCCACAGAAGGTGCGAGATGTTCCTTACGGTTGTTCGCCGACCGCGACTTTCCACGCCGCATGCGATTTCAGGGGTTGCGCCAGAGGCCGTTAAAAGTTAGATCAACCAAGCCTTTCGGCAGTCGGAGCGTAGCGCAGCCCGGTTAGCGCACTAGTCTGGGGGACTAGGGGTCGGAGGTTCAAATCCTCTCGCTCCGACCATTTATTTCTTGAAGCTCGAAAGTTGTCCAAGCCGGCCGCAAGGCCGGCTTTTTGCTGTCGAACCTCCATTCCGGACAGCGGGCCTAGCATCGATCCCCGGCGGGTAGACCGAACGAAAAACCCGCCTCAGCCGAGGCTGAAGCGGGTGAGTCTCAGGAGCAATCCTTGGAGGGATCACATCCAAACTCGATCCGGACCGGAATGTTTCATCGGCCGGGGTGCGGCGTTCCGGCCCATCGCGCGGGCCCGTGTTTTTCGGTCCTACGGGAAGCCGAACTTCTTCGAAGCAACAGTCGTTCATATCCAGCCGCGGGCGGGAACGAAGGATCTTGCCGTGAAGGAAACCGAGTCCGTGTACAAAATGGAGGAGGAGCGCGTGAGCCCGAGCACTCCTCCCATCGAGCCCAGCGTCCTGGCGTCGGTTCTTGAGCGCAATATCGACGCCTTGCGCCACAAGCGGCGGGAGGAGGAGCGGAAGGCGAGTCTTCAGGATCGCATCGCGGAAGTCATCACCCGCTTCTCGGGCAGCATGGCTTTCGTCTATGTGCACCTGCTGCTCGTGGCGGGCTGGGTCGCGGTCAATCTCGGGCTCATTCCGGGGGGGCCGGTCTTCGATCCGACATTCGTCATCCTCGCGACCTTTGCCTCCGTCGAGGCGATCTTCCTCTCGACCTTCGTGCTGATCAGCCAGAATCGCGCCGCAGCGGAGGCCGACAGGCGCGCGGAGCTGGATCTCCAGACAAACCTGCTATCGGAACACGAGATTACGCGCCTGCTGACCCTGACCCGCGCCATTGCCGCACATCTGGGCATCAGGGAAGCAAACGATCCGGACCTGGAGGAATTGGAGCGACACGTCGCGCCTGAGAAAGTGCTCGACAGGCTGACGGACGGCGAAAGTCGCCGCTCGCCTTGAAGGCGCGGGGATCGCGGCTCGGGATCTCGGAGAAATGGTGGGCGGTGAGGGACTCGAACCCCCGACCTGCGGTGTGTAAAACCGAAGCTCTACCAACTGAGCTAACCGCCCGATGGACCTGACATAAAAAGAGAAGGCCAACAACGCAAGCGTCGTCGGCCCTCTTTAGCAGGGAAGTTCGCCAGGACAGCGATTACTTCGCGTTGACGGCATCCTTCAGGCCCGCGCCGGCGCGGAACTTCGGGGTCTTGGAAGCGGGAACCTTGACCTTCTCGCCGGTGCGCGGATTGCGCGCCTCGCCGGCAGCGCGGTTGGTCACAACGAACGTGCCGAAACCGACGATCTTGACCTCATCGCCCTTCTTCAGAGCGCCAGTGATCGCCTCGATGGCGGCGTCGATCGCGTCACCAGCCTGGCCACGCGAAAGGCCCACCTTGTCGGCGACGGCCGCAACGAGCTCGCCTTTATTCATAGTCCTATCCTCCAGTGATCACGGCAGTCGCAAAGGAAATGGTCCACCGTTTCAGGGACAACCCGTTTGGCGCAAAGCTTGTCCGTACGCAAGTCCCGAAGTGGCTGAAATCAGGCATTTATTTGCAGTTTTCATCAAAAAAGAGGCCCCTGGACCGGGGTCCAGGGGCCTCTTTCGTTACGGAAGGAACGCGGCTTTAGTGAGCGATCACCCCGGCCGAATCGTCCTCGACGCCACGCTTGTGAGCCTTGAGCTCCGCGGCCTCATCCCACTCGATCCGCTCCGGCATGCGCACGAGGGCGTGCTGGAGGACCTGATCCATCATGGAGACCGGCACGATTTCGAGGCCGTTCTTCACGCTGGCCGGGATATCCGCCAGATCCTTGGCGTTCTCCTCGGGGATCAGCACCTTCTTGATGCCGCCGCGCAGGGCTGCCAGGAGCTTCTCCTTGAGGCCGCCGATGGGCAGCACCCTGCCCCGCAGCGTCACCTCGCCCGTCATGGCGATATCGCGGCGAACCGGGATAGCCGTGATGACGGAGACGATGGCGGTCGCCATGGCGATACCGGCGGACGGGCCGTCCTTGGGCGTCGCGCCTTCCGGCACGTGCACGTGGATGTCCCGGCGGTCGAACAGGGGCGGCTCGACGCCGAAATCGAGAGCGCGGGAGCGGACATAGGATGCCGCCGCCGAGATCGATTCCTTCATGACGTCACGCAGGTTGCCCGTGACGGTCATCTTGCCCTTGCCCGGCATCATGATGCCTTCGATGGTGAGCAGCTCGCCGCCGACCTCGGTCCAGGCCAGACCCGTGACGGCCCCGACCATGTCCTCCGTCTCGGCCTCGCCGTAGCGATAGCGCGGCGGCCCGAGGAACTCGGGCAGGTTGTCCGTCGTGACCTCGACCGTCTTGACCTTGGAGATCAGGATCTCCTTCACGGCCTTGCGGACGAGGTTGGCGATCTCGCGCTCCAGGTTACGCACGCCCGCCTCGCGGGTGTAGCGGCGGATCAGCATGAGCAGAGCCTCATCGCCGATCTTCCACTCCTTCTCCGCCAGGCCGTGCTTCTGCATAGCCGAGGGGATCAGGTGAGTGCGGGCGATCTCGGCCTTTTCCTCTTCCGTGTAACCCGCGATGCGGATCACTTCCATACGGTCGAGGAGCGGAGCCGGGATGTTGAGCGTGTTGGCCGTCGTCACGAACATTACGTTAGATAGGTCGTAATCGACTTCCAGGTAATGGTCGTTGAAGGTCGAGTTCTGCTCAGGATCCAGGACCTCGAGCAGGGCCGCCGACGGGTCGCCGCGGAAGTCCATTCCCATCTTGTCGATCTCGTCGAGCAGGATGAGCGGGTTGGATGTCTTGG
Organism: Microvirga lotononidis; assembly: GCF_034627025.1. Lineage (NCBI taxonomy): Bacteria > Pseudomonadati > Pseudomonadota > Alphaproteobacteria > Hyphomicrobiales > Methylobacteriaceae > Microvirga > Microvirga lotononidis. The sequence continues at coordinate 4,543,594 of NZ_CP141048.1, forward strand.
CCTTCCTCATCGACTGGATGATCTTGCCGGGCATCGAGCCGATATAGGTCCGACGGTGGCCACGGATCTCCGACTCGTCCCGGACGCCGCCGAGCGACATGCGGACGAACTCGCGGCCGGTAGCCTTGGCGATCGACTTGCCGAGCGAGGTCTTACCCACACCCGGAGGACCGACGAGGCACAGGATCGGGCCCGTGAGCTTGTTGGCGCGCTGCTGCACGGCCAGGTACTCGACGATGCGCTCCTTGACCTTGTCGAGGCCGTAATGATCCGCGTCGAGCAGATCCTGGGCCGCCTTGAGGTCCTTCTTCATCTTCGAACGGCGGTTCCACGGAATGCCGAGCAACCAGTCGAGATAGTTGCGCACGACGGTCGCTTCCGCCGACATGGGCGACATCTGGCGCAGCTTCTTCAGCTCGCCCATCGCCTTCTCGCGGGCTTCCTTCGTGAACTTGGTCTTCTCGATCTTCTCCTCGAGCTCGGCCAGCTCGTCGCGACCTTCATCGTCGCCGAGCTCCTTCTGGATCGCCTTCATCTGCTCGTTGAGGTAGTACTCGCGCTGCGTCTTCTCCATCTGACGCTTCACGCGGGTGCGAATCCGCTTCTCGACCTGGAGGACGGAAATCTCGCTCTCCATCATGCCGAGCACCTTCTCCAGGCGCTGGGCGACGGTCGGCGTCTCCAGGATCGCCTGCTTGTCGGCGATCTTGATGGCCAGATGCGAAGCGATGGTGTCGGCGAGCTTCGCGGGCTCGTCGATCTGGGTCACGGCGGTCACGACCTCCGGCGACACCTTCTTGTTCAGCTTCACATAGTTCTCGAACTCGGACACGACGGAGCGGGCGAGAGCCTCGGCCTCCACCTGATCGCCGAGGGAATCCGGAAGCGCCTCGGCTTCGGCCTCGTAGTATTCGTCCGTGCGGGTATAGGCCTTCACCTGAGCCCGGCTCGCGCCTTCGACCAGCACCTTCACGGTACCGTCGGGCAGCTTCAGCAGTTGCAGGACGTTGGCCAGGGTCCCGACCTTGTAGATCGCTTCAGTGGACGGATCGTCGTCCGTCGCATCGATCTGGGTGGCCAGAAGAATGTGACGGTCCCCCTTGACCACTTCCTCAAGCGCTCGGATCGACTTCTCACGGCCGACGAAGAGCGGCACGATCATGTGTGGGAAGACAACAATGTCGCGCAGAGGCAGAACCGCATAGGTTCCGGTCGAGCCTGGAACGACAGGCTGACGTGGCTTCGATTGTGTCATGGAACGGTATCCTTTTGACTGCGTCCGACGATCCCCTCGGATGAGCTGGAAGCCAGACGGATAACCGGAATGCTCAGGCTTTTGTTATGGGCTGCATCCGGTACGCCGGGCTCTCCCTCGAACGATGAGCGGACAGCACCGACGCAAGAGACAATGTGGCGTTGCGGGACCTGGGTTTCAAGGAGATCGCCCGCAACGCTTCTGTTCATCGAAGGATCCCCGACGGCCCTTAAGCGCTGGCGCTTGCGGCCTGCTCGTTGCGCTCGCCGTGAATGAAGAGCGGCTTGGCCTTGCCCTCCACGACCTCGGGCCCGATCACCACCTGCTCGACGGAATCCAGCCCCGGGAGATCGTACATGGTCTCCAAAAGGATTCCTTCCATGATGGAGCGCAGGCCGCGGGCGCCCGTCTTCCGCTCGATCGCCTTGCGGGCGATCATGGACAGGGCCTCGTCCTGGAAGGTCAGGCTCACGTTCTCCATCTCGAAGAGACGCTGGTACTGCTTAACCAGGGCGTTCTTGGGCTCCTGGAGGATCTTCTTGAGGGCTTCCTCGTCCAGATCCTCGAGGGTCGCCAGAACCGGCAGACGACCGACGAATTCGGGGATGAGGCCGAATTTCAACAGGTCCTCAGGCTCGACGGACCGGAAGATCTCGCCCGTCCGGCGGTCGTCGGGAGCCTGGACGGTCGCACCGAAACCGATCGAAGTCCCCTTGCCGCGGCCGGAAATGATCCGCTCCAGCCCGGCGAAGGCGCCGCCGCAGATGAACAGGATGTTCGTGGTGTCGACCTGCAGGAACTCCTGCTGAGGGTGCTTGCGGCCGCCCTGGGGAGGCACGGAGGCCACGGTGCCTTCCATGATCTTCAGGAGCGCCTGCTGCACGCCCTCGCCCGACACGTCGCGGGTTATCGAAGGGTTGTCCGACTTGCGGGAGATCTTGTCGATCTCGTCGATATAGACGATGCCGCGCTGGGCCCGCTCGACATTGTAATCGGAGGCCTGGAGCAGCTTGAGGATGATGTTCTCCACGTCCTCGCCGACATAGCCCGCCTCGGTCAGGGTCGTCGCGTCCGCCATGGTGAACGGCACGTCCAGGATTCGGGCCAGGGTCTGCGCAAGCAGGGTCTTGCCCGAGCCGGTAGGCCCGATCAGCAGGATGTTGGACTTGGCGAGTTCCACGTCGTTGTGCTTCGTCGCGTGGGCTAGGCGCTTGTAATGGTTATGGACCGCTACCGAGAGCACCTTCTTGGCGTGCTCCTGGCCGATCACGTAGTCATCCAGAACGCGGCTGATTTCCTTGGGGGTCGGCACCCCGTCACGGGACTTCACGAGGGACGATTTCGACTCCTCGCGGATGATGTCCATGCACAGCTCGACGCATTCATCGCAGATGAAAACCGTCGGGCCAGCGATCAGCTTGCGAACCTCATGCTGGCTCTTGCCGCAGAAGGAGCAGTACAGCGTACTCTTGGAGTCGTTGCCGCCAGCCTTGGTCATTATCACATCTCCAATCCGTGCCGGGACAGCCCCTGCCGACCCAACACTCCTAGGTTATAGGCGACGAAACTAACAAAATGTTCCGTCGCTAAGAATTGAACGCCCAAATCGCCATGCTCCCGAATCCATATGCAATCATGCGGAGGCCGCCTGATCAATAGAAACGAGATTACTCGGCAAAAAGACGCACCCGGGGAATTTTGTCCCCAGGTTTTAAGGGTTAAGCCGGGGTGGCGGCCGGCTCGGGACGCTTCTCGATCACCTGGTCGATGAGGCCGAACTCCTGGGCCGCCTGGGCAGTCATGAAGTTGTCCCGCTCGAGGGCCCGCTCGATCTCTTCGTAGTTCCGGCCGGTATGGCCGACATAGATCTCGTTCAGGCGGCGCTTGAGGGCCTCGCTCTCGCGGGCGTGGATCATGATGTCCGTGACCTGGCCCTGGTAGCCGCCGGAGGGCTGGTGGACCATGATGCGGGCGTTCGGGAGGGCGAAGCGCATGCCCTTCTCGCCGGCCGTCAGCAGGAGGGAGCCCATGGAGGCCGCCTGGCCGACGCAGAGGGTCGAGACGGGGCAGCGGATGAACTGCATCGTGTCGTAGATCGACAAGCCCGAGGTCACGACGCCGCCGGGCGAATTGATGTAGAAGGAGATTTCCTTCTTGGGGTTCTCGGCCTCGAGGAACAGAAGCTGTGCCACGATCAGCGAGGCCGAGTAATCTTCAACCGGACCCGTGAGGAAGATAATCCGTTCGCGCAGAAGGCGCGAATAGATGTCGAATGCGCGCTCGCCGCGGTTCGACTGCTCAACCACCATCGGGACGAGCGTATTGTTAAAGAGCGCTACCGGATCTCTCATTGTCTCACTGCTCCAATTCGGCCGCGCGAATGCGCGGCCGTGCATTTCAGCAAGCAGCGAGACGCTTAAGAGAGCGTTACTCGCCCTTGCCGGCTTTCTCTCCGCCCTCGTCCTCGTCGTTGAAGAGGGCGTCCTTGGAGACGGTCTCCTCGTTGACCTTCACCTGGGACAGGATCTGGTCGACGACCTTCTCCTCGAACAGAGGAGCCCGGATTTCAGCGAGGGCCTGCGGGTTCTTCTGGTAGAACTCCCAAACCTGCCGCTCCTGGCCGGGATACTGGCGGACCCGCTCGATGAGGGCCTGAGTCACCTCGTCGTCGGAAATCTTGATATCGGACTTCTCACCGATCTGCGCAAGGACCAAGCCGAGGCGAACACGACGCTCGGCGATCTTGCGGTACTCGGCCTTGGCCTCGTCTTCCGTGGTGCTCTCGTCCTCGAAGGTCCGGTTGTTCGACTTCATGTCGCCGACGACCTGCGCCCACACGGCCGAGAACTCCTGCTCGACCAGGGTCGGAGGCAGCTCGAAGCTGTACTTGGAGTCGAGAGAATCGAGGAGATCCTTCTTCACCTTGCGGCGGGACTGGGCGTCGAAGTCGCGCTTGATGGCGTCGCGGATCGCGTCCTTGAGCTTGTCCAGGGATTCCATGCCGAAGCCCTTGGCCATCTCGTCGTCGATCTTCAGCTCGCCGGGAGCCTCGACTTCCTTCACGGTCACATCGAACTCGGCCTCCTTGCCGGCCAGATGGGCCGCCATGTAGTTCACCGGGAAGGTGACCTTCACGAGCTTGGTGTCGCCGGCCTTCAGGCCGAGGAGCTGATCCTCGAAGCCGGGAATGAAGGTGTTCGAGCCGAGTTCGACCCGGATGTCCTCACCCTTGCCACCCTCGAACTCCGTGCCGTCGATACGGCCCACGAAATCCACCACGACCCGGTCGCCATCGGCCGCAGCGCCTTCCTTCGTCTCGAAGGAGCGGTTCTGCTTGGCCATGCGCTCGAGCGATTCGTTGATCTCGGCATCGGTGACCTCGGCCACCGGCTTCGTGACCGACACGTCGGACAGGTCGGCCAGCTCGAAGACCGGCAGCACCTCGAGGGCCACGGTGAACGCCAGGTCGCCCTTGGCTTCCATGGCCTTCTCGACCTCTTCCTGGCTCTCGGGGAACTGGATCTGTGGCTCGTTGGCGAGCTTCAGGTCGTTGTCCTCGACGATCTTGCGGTTGGCCTCGTTGACGGCGTTCTGAAGCACGTCGGCCATGACGGAACGGCCGTAGACCCGACGCAGATGTCCCACCGGCACCTTACCGGGACGGAAGCCCTTGATCTGCACGCGATCCTTGAGGGTCGTCAATTCGCTGTTCAGGCGCTCTTCCAACTCGGTGGCCGGGAGCACGACCTTGAACTCTCGCTTCAAGCCTTGGGACAGTGTTTCCGTCACCTGCATGGTTCTGTTCGCCTTCATTCACTCGAAAATTTCTGTCAGGCTCCGGCCGATGCGGCATCCGCCGTCAACCAGGCCACTCGGAGCCTCCGGATTACCAACCCTGACGGGATTGGTGCGGGCGGAGGGACTCGAACCCCCACAACTTTCGTCGCTGGAACCTAAATCCAGTGCGTCTACCAATTCCGCCACGCCCGCGCGGGAGCGGCGCGCGAGGCGCACCCCTCTTCCGGGACGCGGCTCTATAGCACGGTTAAAAGACAGTGCATCAAAAAAGTTCGTGTACGGCCGGATAGCAACCAAACTTGGCCGTTCACGTTCAAGATTGTATCTCCGTTTCAATAGTTTCAGCTCAAGGCAGCCTCACCCATGATCACCCGCCGCGCCGCCGCTGCAGGCCTCGCCACAACGCTGATCGGACTGAGTGGGCGAGCAGGAGCCCAAACCTCCTCGTCCTCTCCCATTGTGGAGGGTTTGAAGGGCAATGGGTTGAGCTGGACGGTCACCGCCAAACCCCGCTCAAGGCGCCTGTTCCCTGGCGCAGGCGCGGACGCCGGTGTCTGGACCCTCAACGATGAACTGGCATCGGTTTTCAGGATGAAGCACGGGGCGGATGTGCGGCTATCGCTCCAGAATGAGACACCCCAACCCTTATCGCTGCATTTCCACGGGGTTCGTGGACCGAACGACATAGATGGCGTCGGCGGCCTCACTCAGAAACCCATCGCTCCTGGTGAGAGCTCGAACTATACCTTCACCCCTCCCGACGCCGGGACCTTCCTGATCCGCCCCTGCATCCTGGGCGGCAGCGCCGAGCCCTTGGAACGTGGCCTGTCGGCGCTTCTCGTCGTCGAGGAGCACGAGCCTCCACAGGTGGATCGGGATCTCGCCCTGCTCGTCGACGACTGGCGCCTGAACGATGACGGGTCCCTTGCCCCCTTCGAGAAGCCGTCGGACACCGCCCCTGCCGGGCGGCTCGGAAGCTGGCTCAGCGTGAACGGCAAGGCGACGCCTCAGCGGGTCGAGGCGCCGCCAGGCGGGCGCCTTCGCCTGCGGCTCGCCAATGCCTGCAATGCCCGGATCCTGCGCCTGCGCTTCGACGGCATGAGGGCCTATGTGATCGCCATCGACGGGCAGCCGAGCAGCACCTTCGAACCCCTCAAGGCCTCCCTTCCCTTCGCACCCGGGAGCCGCTACGACCTCCTGGTCGACCTGGCCCCGGAACCCGGCGCTTCTGGCGCCGTGATGGCCCTGATCGGCGACGGGATGCCCCTCGTCGAGATCGTGACCGCGGGAGAGAAGCAGCCGGAACTTCCGGCGATCGCACCGCTCCTGGCCAATCCGAAGCTCCCGGAAGCCATCAAGCTCCAGAGTGCCAGCCGGAAAGACGTGGTGATCAAGGGCGACCCGAAGGCCCCCAACGTTCCCTGGTCCCTCAACGGAGCGTCGGGCACCTCATCCGGACCGCCCCTGGTCAAGGTGAAGCGCGGCACGCCGGTCGTGCTGGCTCTCAGGAACGAGACCGGGTTCGTCCAGCCCATGCACCTGCACGGCCATTCCTTTCGGCTGCTGCATCCCCTTGACGACGGATGGGAGCCGTACTGGCTGGATACCGTCCAAGTACCGGAAAACAAGACGATCCGGATCGCCTTCGTGGCCGACAATCCGGGCAGATGGCTCCTCGCCTCCACCGTGATGGAGCGGTTCGACGCCGGCATGTGGACCTGGATCGAGGTTACCTGAGCAGGCCCCGCAGGACGCCGGGAACCAGTTCCGCCAAGTCTTCCGAGATCAGACCCGGGCCGAAGCTCGCTCCGGCCTCGCCGTGGATCCAGGCGCCTGCGCAGGCCGCCTCGAAGGCTGGCACATCCTGCGCCATGAGGCCTGCGATGAGGCCGCAGAGCGTGTCGCCCGAACCGGCAGTTGCCAGGTAGGGCGTCCCATTTGCGTTGATAGCCGCCCTGCCGTCTGGAGCGGCAATGACGGTGTCAGCCCCCTTCAGCAGGACCACGGCCCCCGAATAGGCGGCGGCCCGGCGGGCGCGTTCGATTTTCGATTCCGGGTCGAGAATGTCCGGGTGCCCCTTGAACAGCCGGGCGAATTCGCCGTCATGGGGGGTGAGCACCGTCGGGGCGTGGCGGAACGCCCCGTGAAGCTCCGAAGCCAGCCCCTCGAAGGAGGTCAGGGCATCCGCGTCCAGGACGAGATTGCGCCGCGCCTGGACGGCGACGGCCACCATGGCGCGGGTGCCGGCATGGACGCCGAGCGCCGGCCCCAGGACGACAGCGTTGAAGCGAGCATCCTGAAGGATCGCATGCAGACCCTCGGGACCGTCGCAGCCTTTGAGCATGATGGCCGTGAGGTGGGCGGCATTGACCCCGAGTGCTTCCGGCGGGGATGCGACCGTGACGAGCCCCGAGCCGATCCTGAGAGCCGCCCGGGCGGCGAGCCGCGCCGCGCCCGTGCGTGTCGCGCCCCCGGAGGCGACGAGGGTGTGGCCACGCTCGTATTTATGGGACGAGAGGCCAGGCCGCGGCAGGGACGCGAGCCACAGGGCCGGGTCGTTGCCGAAGAGGCTGCCGCCCTTGGCCGCGAGGATGTCCCGTCCGATCCCGATATCCGCCACCTCGACAAGCCCCGCATGGGCCCGCCCCGGCATCAGGAGATGGCAGGGCTTTCGGGCCGCGAAGGTCACGGTGCGGACCGCCTTGACCGCGATGCCGCGCACCGCCCCTGTCCCGCCGTCGATGCCGGAAGGCAGATCCACGGCCAGGATCGGCCTGCCGGATCCGTTCATGCGATCGACCGCATGCCGGGTGGCGCCATCGAGATCGCGGGACAGGCCGGTTCCGAAGAGGGCGTCGACGATCAGGTCCGCCTCCTGCAGGGGCAGTTCCTCGATCGGCACGACCGCTCCCGTCCAGTCCCGCGCCGCTTCCGCTGCGTCGCCCGTCAGGCGGTCGAGGGAACCCAGAAGGCCGAGGCTCACCCGGTAGCCCCGCCCGGCCAGGATCGTCGCCGCTACGAAGCCGTCGCCGCCATTCTGCCCGGGCCCGGAGACGACCGCGATCCTGCTGCCCGGAGAGGCTAATTTTTCGGCAGAATCGGCAACCGCGCGCCCTGCCCGCCTCATGAGCTCGATGCCCGGAATGCCCCTCGCCATGGCTTCCAGGTCGGCTTGCTTCATTTCGGACGGGGTCAGGACGAGTTCAGGGGCTGTCATGGGAGCAAAATGAGCCCGTTTTGGAGGATTTGGCGAGCTTTTCCGCAACTGCACAAACTTTGATCACAATATGCCCATCAACTCGGCAGATTGGCCCACTTTGAATCGACGATCGCATGGAAGGCGCTCCGGGCTGGTGCTAAAAGCGGCAAAACCTCGAACGAAACGGTTGACCGGGATGAAGAAGATCGAAGCCATCATCAAGCCCTTCAAGCTCGATGAAGTCAAAGAAGCTCTCCAGGAAGTTGGCCTTCAGGGCATCACCGTGATCGAGGCGAAGGGCTTCGGCCGCCAGAAGGGCCACACCGAGCTCTATCGCGGCGCGGAATACGTTGTGGACTTCCTCCCCAAGGTGAAGCTCGAGATCGTTCTGAACGACGACATGGCCGAGAGCGCCATCGAGGCGATCCGCAAGGCCGCTCAGACCGGACGCATCGGCGACGGCAAGATTTTCGTTTCGACGGTCGAAGAGGCCGTTCGCATCCGCACGGGCGAGACCGGATCCGACGCGATCTAAGCTCGCTTTCCCAAGCCAAGGCCTTAGGGCCGAGGACTATCTCTAAGGGCAGAAGAGGACCAGACGATCATGCAGACCGCCAAGGATGTGCTCAAGGCGATCAAAGATAACGACGTCCAATACGTCGACTTCCGTTTCACCGACCCGCGCGGCAAGTGGCAGCATGTGACCTTCGACGTCTCGATGGTCGACGAGGACATGTTCGCCGACGGCATCATGTTCGACGGTTCGTCCATCGCCGGCTGGAAGGCGATCAACGAGTCCGACATGACCCTCATGCCCGACCCGACGACCGCCCAGATGGATCCGTTCTTCTCGGCCTCCACCCTGGTCATCAACTGCGACATTCTCGAGCCGGCTACGGGCGAGCCCTATAACCGCGATCCGCGCGGCATCGCCAAGAAGGCCGAGGCCTATCTCCAGTCCACGGGCATCGCCGACACGGTCTATGTCGGTCCCGAGGCCGAGTTCTTCGTGTTCGACGACGTGAAGTTCATGGCCGATCCCTACAACACCGGCTTCAAGCTCGACTCCTCCGAGCTCCCGATCAACGGCGACACGCCGTACGAAGGCGGCAACCTCGGCCACCGCATTCCGGTCAAGGGCGGCTACTTCCCGGTTCCGCCGCTGGATTCCGCTCAGGACATGCGCGGCGAAATGCTGGCCGCCATGAAGGCCATGGGCGTCACGGTCGAAAAGCACCACCACGAGGTCGCCTCCGCCCAGCACGAGCTCGGCACGAAGTTCAACACCCTCGTGCGCACCGCCGACGAGATGCAGATCTACAAGTACTGCATCCACAACGTCGCTCAGTCCTACGGCAAGACGGCCACCTTCATGCCGAAGCCGGTCTACGGCGACAACGGCTCGGGCATGCACGTGCACCAGTCCCTGTGGAAGGGCGGCAAGCCCCTCTTCGCCGGCAACAAGTATGCCGACCTCAGCCAGGAATGCCTGTGGTACATCGGCGGCATCATCAAGCATGCCAAGGCCCTGAACGCCTTCACCAACCCGTCGACGAACTCCTACAAGCGTCTCGTCCCAGGGTACGAGGCTCCGGTCCTGCTGGCCTACTCGGCCCGTAACCGTTCGGCCTCCTGCCGTATTCCGTGGACGACCTCGCCGAAGGCCAAGCGCGTCGAGGTTCGCTTCCCCGATCCGACCGCCAATCCGTACCTCGCCTTCGCGGCGCTGATGATGGCCGGTCTCGACGGCATCCTGAACAAGATCGATCCCGGCCAGGCGATGGACAAGGATCTCTACGATCTGCCTCCGCGCGAGCTGAAGAAGATCCCGACGGTCTGCGGCAGCTTGCGCGAAGCCCTCGCCAGCCTCGATAAGGACCGCGCGTTCCTCAAGGCCGGCGGCGTCTTCAGCGACGACTTCATCGACAGCTACATCGAGCTGAAGATGACGGAGGTCGCTCGCTTCGAAATGACCCCGCATCCGGTCGAGTTCCAGATGTACTACTCCGTCTAATCGGACGCAGTTTCCTCCCGGCTGCGGAACCGCAGCCTCCCTTCACCGGGGCTCTTCTCGAGCCCCGGTTTTTTTATCGCCTACCTCCGGAGAGGAATCGCGAGGCCCGGACTTTCGCGTAACATCAGGCCGCTGGTCCGGCCGGACGAGCTCCAGGACCATGCTGCGATGGAGGCGCCGATGTATCCGGGCATGATTGCCCTGACGATGATCGTCCTGCCATTGCTGTCGATCGGCACCGAATATGCCCTCGCACCCGATGAGGATCCGGTGTTCCTGATCGGGAAATGGTTCGTGTTCTGGGCCGTGGGCGTGCGGCTCCTGCTCGCCGGGCTGCGTCAGATCTTCGATCCGGCCTTTACGGCCGCTACGATTTTCAAGATCGAGGATCCGGATGCGCGCAAGGTCGTCGTGGAACTCGGCTTCGGCAATGTCGCGATAGCGTCGCTCGCGCTTCTCTCGGTGCATTGGGCCGATTGGGTAACGCCCGCGGCCCTCGTGGGCGCCGTCTTCTATGGCCTCGCGGGATTGCAACACCTGCGCAACCGCCAGCGGACCGGCACGGAGAACATCGCCATGGCGTCCGACCTGTGGATCGCAGCCATCGCAATCTTCTATCTGACCGCCGCGTGACTCGAACGACGAGCTGCCTCGGCGTTCAAGCGAAGTGCTTCGTGCCCAACGTTTCACTCCCGAGTTGAACGAACGATTTCGTCGATCCATTCACGGCCGATGGGTAGAAAACGTGCGGTCCAGCCGTTCCCGCCTGGCGCTCGTCAGCGATGCGCCAGGATATTGACCAAGCGTCCGACCGGATCACGGACGTAGAAGCGGGTCACGCCCCACGGCTCGGATGCCGGACCATATTCGATCGCAAATCCGGCCGCCTGCATTCTCTGATGAACGTCCGAGAGGTCATCGACTTCGATGGAGATGTCAGGCACGGCCGTTCCCGATCCGCCTTCGGTCATCACGCTGATCTGTGGTGTCATGCTGCCGTCGGCGGTGAAGGTCATGATCCACCCCATATCCATGGCAACATCCATTCCAAGCACGTCGCCATAGAAGAGTTTCGCGGCATCGACCCGGTCGGCCGCCACATTCGCAACAATCCGCCTCACCGCCATGGATCGCCTCCTCGATAAGTCCGAAAACAAAAAAGGCCCGGTGTTGCCACCGGGCCTTTTCGATCGCCGAAGCGATGGATCTTAGTAGGTGCCGAAGCGGTAGTTCAGACCAGCACGAACCACGCCGAAGTCGGAGTCGCCACCGCGGTAGTTGATGCCACCGAAGTTGAAGTCGTCGTCCTGCAGGTTCACGTACAGACCTTCGACCTTCAGGCTGAGGTTGTTGGTGACTGCGTACTCGACGCCGCCGCCGACGGTCCAGCCGGTGCGGTTGTCAGCGAAAGCGAAACCGCCGGTTGCGTAGACAAGGGCGCGATCGAAGGCCACACCAGCGCGAGCACGAACCGTGCCGAACCAGTCGCTGTTGTCGTAGGAGACGACCGTGCCGGGAGCGACGATGTAGGTCGCGCCGCCGAGGTCGGCGTACTGGATGTCGCCTTCGATACCGACAACGAACGAACCGATCTGGTAGTTGTAGCCGATCTGGGCGCCGCCGATGAAGCCGCCGTCGTCTTCGCTGTCAGCACGAACCACGGCACCGTTCGGGAGCGTGACGTCGAAGCTGTCAGCCCAGCCGTAGCCGGCGTTCACACCGACGTAGAAGCCGGTCCAGGTGAAGACCGGAACGGCAGCGATGACCGGAGCCGGAGCGCGGCGGGACGGAAGGTCAGCAGCCAGAGCGCCGGAGGCGAGGCCGAGGAGGGCAACCGAGGAGAGGAGGATCTTTTTCATTTGTCTTGGTCCATCTGTTAGAAGGATGTGAGGCGCTTGTAGCTGAGACCTGCCCCAGCGTCTGTCACTTTCCTGCCACAGTTAAGACAAGAAGCACGGCTTTTCGCATGCGCAACCGAAAGTAGGCGGATCTGACCGCATTGACGACCCGTCCCGGGCCTATGTTCAACCAGGACGGTCCCTGAAAATATCCCTGTATCGACAGTAACTTACGGAGAACACGGATGATTTTTCAGCCCCTCGGGAGGCTTGGTAACCACTTGTTGACCATGCTCACGAGGAGTTTCGCAAGCATCTGGCGAATTCGTGGTTAACTGCGGCTCAGCCACAATTGCATGGCCTGAATCACCCGGTCGGGCTGCTCGAGAGTCGACATATGACCGGCGTCCGGCACCACGACCAGGGAGGCCCATTCGATCATCTCGGCCATTTCCCGGGCAATCTCGGGCGGCGTGATCGAATCGCCCTCCCCGACGAGCACCAGGGTGGGAATTTCGATTCCCGGCAGTGAAGGGCGTGAGTCGGCGCGCGCCATGATGGCCCGTTGCTGGCGGATATAGGCTTCGGCACCTGTTTCCCGCATCATTCCGACCAGGGCGTCCTGGAGATCCCTGTCGTTCCGATGATCGGGATGGACGAGGCGGGGCCAGAGCGCCGAATGGATCTCGTCCAGTCGTCCGGCCTCCGCCAGGGCGATCAGCCGCTCGCGGTCCCGGCTCGCTTCGGGCGTGTCCGGGCGCGCGCTGGTATCGAGCAAGGCAAGCCGCTCCACCCGTTCCGGCGCCAGCCGCATCACCTCCATGGCGATGTAACCGCCCATGGAGAGGCCCGCGAGTGCGAATGTCCCAGGCACGTCCCGAAGGAGTCGACCGGCCATCGCGGCAATCGAATCATCCTGGGCGTTGTCCGCCACGACGATGGTGCAGCCCGTGGACAGAGCCGCGATCTGAGGCGCGAAGAGTCGGGCCGTGCAGGCCAATCCGGGAATCAGAACGAGTGTTTCGACCATTCAAACTTTCCTTTGTCGCCTCTCGGCAAGTTTCCCTGGATTGACAAGCTCATAGCTTGTCCTATGGTCCCGCCACTCCTTAACTTGAGCAAGAACCTCAGGTGAAACCAGTCTCGCGCCTGTTTGTTGCCGTAGAGCGCGGCCGGCACTTAAGAGCGCGCCTAGCCCCTCAACGGTAATTAGCATTCATGTCGTTCGCCGAACTCGGACTTAGCGATAAAGTTCAACAGGCCGTAGCAGCCGCCGGATATACGGAGCCGACGCCGATCCAGGCCCAGGCCATTCCGCACGTGCTCTCCCGCCGCGATGTGCTGGGCATCGCCCAGACCGGCACGGGCAAGACGGCCGCCTTCACCCTTCCGATGCTGACCCTGCTCGAAACCGGGCGGGCCCGGGCGCGCATGCCGCGCACGCTGATCCTCGAGCCCACGCGCGAGCTGGCCGCCCAGGTCGAAGAGAATTTCGACAAGTACGGCGTGAACCACAAGCTGTCCGTCGCCCTGCTGATCGGCGGCGTGTCCTTCGGCGACCAGGACGCGAAGATCACCCGGGGCGTCGACGTTCTGATCGCCACCCCGGGCCGCCTGCTCGACCATTTCGAGCGCGGCAAGCTCCTGCTCACCGGCGTCGAGCTGCTCGTGATCGACGAGGCCGACCGGATGCTCGACATGGGGTTCATCCCGGATATCGAGCGGATCGTGAAGCTGGTGCCGTTCACCCGCCAGACCCTGTTCTTCTCCGCCACCATGCCACCGGAGATCCAGCGCCTTGCCGACGCCTTCCTTCACAATCCGGTGAAGGTGGAGGTCGCCCGCGCCGCTTCGACGGCTTCGACGATCACCCAGCGCCTCGTGGCGACCGGTCGCGAGGATTACGAGAAGCGCGAGACCCTGCGCGAGCTGATCCGGGGCGCCACGGACCTGCAGAATGCCATCGTGTTCTGCAACCGCAAGCGCGACGTGGCGGTTCTCCATCGGTCCCTGCAGAAGCACGGCTTCGACGCCGTGGCGCTTCACGGCGACATGGACCAGCACGCCCGCATGGCAGCCCTCGACAGCTTCCGCAGCGGCGAGATGCCGATCCTGGTCGCCAGCGACGTGGCGGCCCGCGGCCTGGACATTCCGGCCGTCAGCCATGTGTTCAACTACGACATTCCGCACCACGCGGAGGATTACGTCCACCGGATCGGCCGGACGGGCCGCGCCGGACGCAGCGGTCAATCCTTCACGCTGGTGGGTCCGGGCGACGAGAAATCCCTGGCCGCCATCGAGAAGCTGATCGGCCAGCCGATCGAATGGGAAGGGCCGACGCTCGCCGAGCGCCCGGCCTCGGAAGGTTCCTCGCGCCGTCGCGGCGGCGGACGAGGCGAGGAGCGCTCGCGCGGCCGCAAGGTCAAGGTCCGCTCGGGAGGTAAGAGCCGCGGTTCCTCCGAGGAGGCGCGGGAGGAGGCCCCCGCCCCGCGCGCGGCCCAGCCTGCCCGCGAGGAGCACGAGAACCGCCGGCCCCGGCAGGATCGTCATGAGCGCCAAGACCGTCATGAACGCCAAGAGCGCCAAGAGCGCCAAGAGCGCTCGTCGGATCGGGGCTATCAGGGACGGTCGCGCCGCGACGACGACATGGACGAGAAGGTGATCGGCCTCGGCGATCACGTCCCGGCCTTCCTCATGCGGCCGGTGACGACGAAGAAGGCTAAGTAGCGGTCTCCTCGGCCGCCTTCCGGGCCTTGCGGGTCCGGCTGCCCTTCCGCACCTGGGCGGACTTCGCCCGCCGGGCAGCCGCCACGGCCATGGTGGCCAGCTCGGCCGCCTCATCGGGATCGTCGAGGGCGGATTCCGGCATGAGCCAGTAGCCCATGATGCTCCTGCGGCCGTCCCGGGTCTCATAGGCGAAGGGGCGCGAGCCCCGGTCGCGGAAGAACCCGGCCGTCTCATCGTCGGCCTTGAGATAGACCTCTCCGGAAGCCACGAGGGCGAACATCAATTCACCCTGGTAGATCCCCTGCCCGCCGAACATCCGGCGGACATGGACCGGGCCGAGGCTGCGGAAGATGTCGCGAAGGTCCTCGGCGTCCATGGCGCGCGTTCGCTTACGCTAATTGGCCGTTTGAAGGGCCGCGGGCGTCGCCGGCGTGATGGCGACCGACTCGCCGCAGCCGCAGGCCGAGGTCTGGTTCGGATTGTTGAACACGAACTGGGACGACATCTTGGTCGTCTGGAAATCCATCTCCGTGCCGAGCAGGAACAGCACGGCCTTGGGATCGATCAGGACCGTCACGCCCTTATCCTCGACCACCTCGTCGAGCGGGTTGACGCTTTCAGCGTATTCCATGGTGTAGGACATGCCGGCGCAGCCGCCGTTCTTGACGCCGACGCGCACGCCCACGATGGGGCGATCCGCCTTGCCGATGATGTCCTTGACGCGGGTCGCCGCCGCGTCGGTCAAGGTGACGACCTTGAAGCCGGGTAGTGCCATAAGCCCTCTCTCCTGACGGCCGGGTTCAAGGCCCGGGCAGAACGAGTTTCATACGCCATAAATAAGAGCTGAAACGGCAAACGTCGAGACCGTTTCAGGGTTGCTCCGAGGGCCGCGGTCGATCATATCGGATCTATCCCGCCCAAAGCCCCGCTTTCCAAGGAGTGCAGATGCCGCATCACACGCCGCTGATCTCGACCATCGTCATCGGCCTCGTGATGGCATTCACCCTCGGCGCCATCGCCCATCGCTTCCGCCTCTCCCCGCTCATCGGCTACCTTCTCGCCGGCGTCCTCGCCGGCCCGTTCACGCCGGGCTACGTGGCGGACCAGGGGCTTGCCAACCAGCTCGCCGAGATCGGCGTGATCCTGCTGATGTTCGGCGTGGGGCTTCATTTCTCGCTGAAGGATCTTCTGTCCGTCAAGGCCATCGCGATTCCGGGCGCCATCGTCCAGATCGCCAGCGCGACGCTTCTCGGGATGGGGCTCGCCTGGGCGATGGGGTGGGGCGTCACCGCCGGCGTGGTCTTCGGTCTGGCGCTCTCCGTCGCCAGTACGGTCGTGCTGCTGCGCGCCCTGCAGGAACGGCGCCTCGTCGAGACCGAGCGCGGCCATATCGCAGTCGGCTGGCTGATCGTCGAGGACCTGGCCATGGTCCTGACGCTGGTGCTCCTGCCCGCCTTCGCCCATGCGACCTCCGGCGCCTCGGCCGATTTCCAGTCCATCGCGGTCTCGCTGGGCATGACCCTCGGCAAGGTCATCGCCTTCGTGGCCGTCATGCTGATCGTCGGCCGACGGGTGATTCCCTGGATCCTCCACTACGTCGCCCATACCGGCTCGCGCGAGCTCTTCCGCCTGGCGGTCCTCGCCATCGCCCTGGGCGCCGCCTTCGGAGCGGCGCAGCTGTTCGGCGTATCCTTCGCCCTCGGGGCCTTCTTCGCCGGCATGGTGCTGAGCGAATCCGAACTCAGCCATCAGGCCGCTTCGGAGACCCTGCCGCTGCGCGATGCGTTCGCGGTCCTCTTCTTCGTCTCGGTCGGCATGCTGTTCGACCCGATGATTCTCATCAACCAGTTCGGGCCGGTCCTCGTGACCTTCCTGATCATCGTCGTGGGCAAGTCGCTCGCGGCCTTCGCCATCGTCCGGCTCTTCCGGCACCCGGACGCGACAGCGCTGACCATTGCGGCGAGCCTCGCGCAGATCGGCGAGTTCTCCTTCATTCTCGCAGGCTTGGGCGTAGGCCTCGGGCTCATGCCGGAAATAGGCCGCGACCTGATCCTGGCCGGTTCCATGCTGTCGATCCTGACGAACCCGTTCCTGTTCGCCCTGCTGGACCGGTGGACGGCAAAGCGGGAGGGCGCCAAGCCTCCCGCGCCGAGGGTCGAGCCACCGGCTCCCGAGAGCGCGGCCGTCGTGGTGCCGGAAGAGCCGGCCCCGCTTGCGGACGAGCCACTGCCCATGACCCTTCTCACGGATCACGTGGTCCTCGTAGGCCACGGGCGTGTCGGCAAGTTCATCACGGGGAAGCTGACGACCTCCGGAACGCCCTTTCTGGTCATCGAGACCAACAAGCACCAGCTTGCCGAACTGCAGCGGGACAACCATTCCATCATCGTCGGCAACGCCGCTGCTCCCGATGTGGCCGCCGCCGCCAATCTCAAGGAGGCCCGCTGCCTCCTGGTGGCGATTCCCGACGCTTTCGAGAGCGGGCAGGTCGTCGAACAGGCGCGCCGGATCAACCCGGAGCTGCCGATCATCGTCCGGGTTCACTCCGACGCCCAGGAGGAGCACGTGATGAAATACGGCGCATCCCGGGTCGTGATGGGCGAGCAAGAGATCGCCCGCGCCATGTTTGCGGCCGTACCCGACGCGCCCCGCTCCCCCGTCCTGTCGTCCGTCGAGGACGCGGACGGCATGCCCGATGGCGAGGAGCCGCTACCGGACGTGCTCGGGCCGGAATCCGATTCCGATCAGGCGGGCGGGCAGCCTGCGGAAGAGCGGCCAATGGGCCAGCAGGCGGACGATCCAGGGCGCTGAGACCGGCTTCCTGCTTTTCAGGACCGGATCGATCAGCCGGTTCTGCAGCAGAACCTGGAACCCCTGGGTCATTCGCGTCGGCCATTCGCGCCGCTTCTGCACAAGGGCGAGAGATTCGGGTCCTATCGGTTCGCCCTGCTTCAGCAGGGGTCCCAGGATATTGGCCGTCGCGACCGCGTCCTGAATGGCGAGATTGATCCCAACCCCGCCGGCCGGCGACATAGCGTGGGCGGCATCGCCGATGCACAGAAGGCCAGGCTTGGACCATTGCTTCAGCCGGTCGACGGCGACGGTCAGAAGCTTGATCTCATCCCAGGATTGCAGTTCCTCGACCCGGCTTCCAAGGAAAGGAGCCAGTCCTGCGAGCTTTGCCCGGAAGGCAGCAAGCCCCTCCTGTCGGAGTTGCTCTACCGTTCCCTTCGGGATGAGATAGGCGCATTGCCAGTACTCGCCGCGATCGATCATCACCAGCATCTGCCCGGCCTCGATCCGACCGAGCAGCTGACTGGGATCGCCCGGCAGCTTCGACACCCTCATCCAGAGCACGTCCATGGGCGCGCCGAGATCCAGGACTTCGAGCCCCGCCTTCTCGCGCAGCGCGGAACGGCGACCGTCGGCTGCGACGACGAGATCGGCTCGCACATCGAGAGGCCCGTCAGCGGTCGTAACCCGCACCCCCACGACCTTGTCCTGCTCCTCGATCAGGTCCGTCGCCTCTGCCAGCGTCCGCAGCTGGAAATGCGGGTAGGCCCGCGCGTGATCGGCCAGAAAGTCGAGAAAGTCCCATTGCGGCATGAAGGCGATGAACTTGCACTGCGTGGGCAGATGCGAGAAGTCGCCCATCTTCAAGGTCTCGCCCCCGATGACGAGGCTGACGGTCTGCGTCTCCTGATGCGGCCGGGCGAGGAACTCCTGCAGCAGGCCGAGTTCATACATGACCTCGAGCGTTGAGGGATGAATCGTGTCGCCGCGGAAATCCCGCAGGAAATCGGCATGCTTTTCGAGGACCATGACGTCGATCCCCTGTCGGGCCAGCAGAAAGCCCAGCATCATCCCGGCCGGCCCGCCGCCGACGATGCAGCAGCGGGTGTGCAAGGTTTCAGGGGGATGAGGCGTGTTCATGGGTGATCTCCCGGTAGACATTCTCCGAACCGTCATCGCGCCTGCGAAGCCTAGCGCTTTTCCGCCTAAGACCCAATCAGCTGTCACGATCATCACAGAAATCGGGCGCAGGAAACGGGTCGGAAGCACCGGCCCGATCTGAGATCCCAGTCCGTGAGCAGTCAGCTCATGGAAGAAAAGGATCGAGCCTTGACGACACTTCAGAACAAGACGCCATCGTGACGGGGGCAAGCTCCGGAATCGGCTATGCGACGGCCCGACTGTTCGCCAGGGAGGGTGCGAACGTCGTCGCCACCGCTCGGCGATCCGATGCGCTCGACGCGCTCGTGGCCGAGATCGAAAGCGACGGCGGGCATGCGGTCGCCGTCGCCGGCGATATCCGGGACGAAGCCCTGGCCAAGGCCCTTGTCGAAACCGCCATCGGGCGTTTCGGCGGGCTCGACATCGCGTTCAACAATGCGGGCACGAATGGGGAAATGGCACCTACGCCCGACGTGTCGCTTGCCGGCTGGAACGAGACGCTTTCGGTCAATCTCACGGGCGCTTTTCTCGGCGCCAAGCATCAGATCCCGGCCATGCTAGACCGGGGCGGAGGCTCCCTCATCTTCACCTCCACATTCGTCGGCTACACGGCAGGCATGCCGGGCGTCGCGGCCTATGCCGCGAGCAAATCGGGATTGATTGGGTTGACGCAATCCCTTGCCAGCGAGTTCGGGCCACGGGGTATTAGGGTCAATGCGCTCTTGCCGGGCGGCACGGACACGCCGTTGGCGGAGGCCTGGGTCAGCACCCCGGAAGCCCTTGCCTTCGTCGAGGGATTGCATGCCCTGAAGCGCAGGGCCCGTCCTGAAGAGATCGCCCGCACGGCGCTCTATCTCGCCTCTGACGCATCGAGCTTCACCACGGGTACGGCCCTGCTCGTCGACGGCGGCGTATCGATCAACCGGACCTGAATGCCGGGCACGAGGGCGCGCCCCTGCGCTCAGGATGCGGCAAAGGTCTCAAGAGCACCGCGGAGGACCACCGCCCTCATTCGATGCTCCGCTGAGGAGCCGTGAAACGATCATGGCCGGGACGAGCCCGGCCATGAAAGGAACAGAATTCGTGAAACGTGACCTCACCACATGTCGAGGGCGACCCGGGCCTCGTCGGACATGCGGCTCTGATCCCACGGCGGATCGAAGACCATGTTCACCTTGACGCTCTGGACGCCCTGGACGGCCGCGACGGCGTTCTCGACCCAACCGGGCATCTCGCCGGCGACCGGACAGCCCGGCGCGGTCAAGGTCATGTCGATGACCACGTTGCGGTCGTCGTCGATATCGACCCGGTAGATCAGGCCGAGTTCGTAGATGTCCGAGGGAATTTCCGGATCGTAGACGGTCTTGAGCGCGGCGATGATGTCGTCCGTCATGCGGTCGAGCTCTTCCGGCGGAATCGTCGAACCCGGCGACACCTGCGGCGCGTTGGGCCCATCCTGGGTCGGGGTCATGTCGTTCACAGGTCAATCCTCAAGCAAACAGGGCTTCGGCCTTCTGCAGGGCTTCAGCCAACTTATCGACTTCTTGCATGGTGTTGTAGAGGCCAAATGAGGCGCGACAGGTCGAGGTCGCGCCGAAGCGCTCCAGCAAGGGCATGGCGCAATGGGTGCCGGCCCGAACGGCCACGCCCTGACGGTCGATGATGGTCGCGACGTCATGGGCATGCGCGTTCTTCATCTCGAAGGCCAGGATGGCGCCCTTGCCCTTGGCGCGGCCGATGATCCGGACCGAGTTCATGGCCCCGAGGCGCTCGTGGGCGTAAGCCGAGAGCGCAGCCTCGTGGGCCTGAATGTTCTCGCGGCCAAGCTGCATCATGAAGCGCAGAGCCGCATCAAGGCCGATCGCCTCGATGATCGGGGGCGTGCCCGCCTCGAACCGGTGCGGCGGGTCGTTGTAGGTGATCGCGTCCTGCCTCACCTCGCGGATCATCTCGCCGCCGCCCGAATAGGGCGGCATCTTCGCGAGCCATTCGCGCTTGCCGTAGAGCACGCCGATGCCGGTGGGCCCATAGACCTTGTGGCCGGTGAAGACGTAGAAATCCGCATCGAGGTCGCGGACGTCCACCTGGAGGTGCACCGCGCCCTGGGCTCCGTCGATCAGCACCGGAACCCCATGCGAATGGGCGATGCGGATGATCTCCTTCGCGGGCGTCACGGTGCCGAGCACGTTCGACATGTGCGTGATGGCGACGATCTTGGTGCGCGGCGAGATAAGCTTCTCGAACTCGTCGAGGAGGAAGTTGCCCTCGTCGTCCACCGGAGCCCATTTGATCACCGCGCCCTTGCGCTCGCGCAGGAAATGCCACGGCACGATGTTGGAATGGTGCTCCATGATGGAGAGGATGATCTCGTCACCCTCGCCGATGTTCATCCGGCCGAAGGAATCCGCCACCAGGTTGTAGGCTTCCGTCGCCGATTTGGTGAACACGATCTCGTCGATGGACCCGGCATTGAGGAACTCCCGCACGGTTTCGCGCGCGCGCTCGAACCCCTCGGTGGCCACGTTCGCCATGTAATGCAGGCCGCGATGAACGTTGGAATAGCCCGTCTGCATGGTGTCAACCATGGCGTCGATCACGGCTTTCGGCTTCTGGGCCGAGGCGGCGTTATCGAGATAGACGAGCGGCTTGCCATAGACCTGCTGGCTTAGGATCGGAAACTCCGTCCGGATCGCTTCGACGTCGTATGGCTTCACTGGAGCGTTCATTGCCAAAACCGTTTCTCTGCCGTCATGGCCGGGCTCGTCCCGGCCACCCACGTTTTCCCACGTCGGCGCGAAGCAAGGACGTGGATGCCCGGCACAAGGCCGGGCATGACGAGGAGGGTTATGCTCGCGCCTTCAGCCAGCCCTCGACCGTGCCGACGAGCGCCTCGCGGACGGCTTCGTTCTCCACGAACTCCAGCGCCTCGCCCAGGAAGGCCTGAACCAGGAGGCTTTCGGCCTCCTTCTTCGGCAGGCCGCGGGCCATGAGGTAGAACAGAAGGTCCTCGTCGAGCTGGCCGCAGGTGGCGCCGTGGGCGCACTGGACGTCGTCGGCGAAGATTTCGAGCTCGGGCTTGTTGTTCATGGAGCCGCCCTCCTCCAGGAGGAGCGCCGCCGACATCATCCGCCCGTCGGTCTTCTGGGCGTGATGTGGAACGATGATCTTGCCCTGGAAGACGCCGGTCGCCTCGTTGTCGATGACCGTTTTGAACAGCTCGCGGCTCTCGCAATGAGGAGCCCCGTGCTCGACCACGAGGGTCGAGTCGCCGTGCTGCGAACCCTTGAGCATCGTCGTGCCGTTGACGCGCAGGTTGGTGTTCTCACCGTTGAGAACGGCGAACACCTGATGGCGCGAGGTTGCCGAACCGGCCGTCACGTTGATGCTGTTGAACACCGCCTCGCCGCCGATCTTCGCCGCGAGCGTCGACAGGGCAAGCGCCTTGTCGCCCTCGGCATTGACGCGCACGTGCTGCACATTGGTGCGATCGCCCGCGATCATCTCCACCACGTCGTTCGGCTGGTGGTTGGCGCCGTCGGTGCTCTCGTGGGTTTCGAGCAGGGTCACGGAGGCGCCCTCCTCGACGACCACGAGCACGCGCGTCGCCGTGGCGACTGCAGCGTTCGATGCCGTCACGAAGCGCAGGTGAACCGGACGCTCCACGGCGCCGGCCACGCGGATCATGACGCCGTCGGCCATGAAGGACGTGTTGAGCTGGTAGACCGGGTTGTCGTTCGCCCACGGCACCGGGCTCAAGCGGGACAGCCACTCGTGACCGTTCGCCATCGCTTCCGCCAGCGGAACGATCTCGACGTTCTCGGGAAGATTATGGAAGTCCACCGCATCGCGCACGAAATGGCCGTTCACGAACGGCACCTGAAGCGCATCGACGCCCGAAAGAGCCTTGGCATTCGCTAGAGCCGTCCTGGACTCTTCGGCCGAGGGAGCCTCGGCGAAAGGCGCGACCTCACGCAGGAGGGCCCGCAGGTCGGTGTACTTGAACTCCTCGACCCGGCGGTGCGGAAGACCGCGCGAGTTGAACTGCTCGAAGGCCTGAGCGCGCGCTTCCCCGTTGCCGGGCAAAGCGGTCTTCGCGCTCTCGAAAGCCTGCACCAGCGCGGTTTCCGCCGGCGTCTTCATGAGGGTCACGTCAGCCATCTCAGGCGGCCTCGCTTTCCCGGTAATCGGCATAGCCGTTGGCCTCGAGCTCGAGCGCCAGCTCCTTGCCGCCCGTCTTCACGATCCGGCCCGCATGCATCACGTGCACCGTATCCGGCACGATGTGGTTCAGGAGGCGCTGGTAGTGCGTGATGACCAGGAAGGCGCGGTCGGGCGAGCGCAGGGCGTTCACGCCCTCGGACACGATGCGCAGGGCGTCGATGTCGAGGCCGGAATCGGTCTCGTCCAGGATGCAGAAGGTCGGCTGGAGCAGCGCCATCTGCAGGATTTCCATGCGCTTCTTCTCGCCGCCGGAGAAGCCGACATTGAGGGCGCGCTTGAGCATGTCCTTCGGGATCTCGAGCTGCTGGGCGGCGGCGTTCACACGCTTGATGAAGTCCGGGGTGGTCAGCTCCTCCTCACCGCGCGCCTTGCGCTGGGCGTTGAGGGTGGCCTTCAGGAAGGTCATCGAGGCGACGCCCGGGATCTCCAGCGGATACTGGAAGGCCAGGAACACGCCGGCGGCGGCGCGCTGATCCGGCTCCATCTCCAGCAGGTTCTGGCCATCGAGCAGGATCTCGCCGTCGAGAACCTCGTAGTCCTCCTTGCCGGCGATCACGTACGAGAGGGTCGACTTGCCGGAGCCGTTCGGACCCATGATGGCGGCCACTTCTCCCTTGTTCACGGTGAGGTTGAGGCCGTTGAGAATGCGCTTGTCCTCGATCTGGACGACGAGATTCTTGATTTCGAGCATTGTGATTTTCCTAAACCCTCATCCTCAGGAGCGCGCTTCCAGCGCGCGTCTCGAAGGATGACTTCAGCGAGACGCCCCTCGTCCTTCGCGACGCCGCCTTCGGCGGCTCCTCGGGATGAGGGGCTATGTGGCGATTAACCGACCGAGCCTTCCAGCGAGATCGAGATCAGCTTCTGCGCCTCGACGGCGAACTCCATGGGGAGCTGCTGCAGGACGTCCTTCACGAAGCCGTTCACGATGAGCGCCGTCGCCTCCTCTTCAGAGAGGCCGCGCTGCTGGCAGTAGAACATCTGATCTTCGGAGATCTTCGATGTGGTCGCCTCGTGCTCGAACACGGCGGTGGCGTTCTTCGACTCGATGTAGGGCACCGTATGCGCGCCGCATTGGTTGCCGATGAGGAGCGAGTCGCAGTTCGTGAAGTTGCGCGCGCCGGTCGCCTTGCGGTGAGCGGACACGAGGCCGCGATAGGTGTTTTCGGACCGGCCTGCCGCGATGCCCTTCGAAATGATCCGACTCGTGGTGTTCTTGCCGAGATGGATCATCTTGGTGCCGGAATCGACCTGCTGCATGCCGTTCGACACGGCGATCGAGTAGAACTCGCCGCGCGAATTGTCGCCGCGCAGGATGCAGGACGGATACTTCCACGTGATCGCGGAGCCCGTCTCCACCTGAGTCCAGGTGATGACCGAGTTCTTGCCCCGGCAATCGCCGCGCTTGGTCACGAAGTTGTAGATGCCGCCCCGGCCCTCGGCATCGCCCGGATACCAGTTCTGGACCGTGGAATACTTGATCTCGGCATCGTCGAGGGCGATCAGCTCGACCACGGCGGCGTGAAGCTGGTTCTCGTCACGCTTGGGCGCCGTGCAGCCTTCGAGATAGGAAACGTAGGAGCCCTTGTCGGCGATGATCAGGGTGCGCTCGAACTGGCCCGTGTTCTTCTCGTTGATGCGGAAATAGGTCGACAGCTCCATCGGGCAGCGGACGCCCGGCGGGATGTAGACGAACGAACCGTCGGTGAACACGGCCGAGTTCAGGGTGGCGAAGAAGTTGTCCGTCACCGGAACGACCGAGCCGAGATACTGGCGCACGAGGTCCGGATATTCCCGGATGGCCTCCGAAATCGGCATGAAGATCACGCCGGCCTTGGCGAGCTCTTCCTTGAAGGTCGTGGCGACCGAGACGCTGTCGAACACCGCGTCCACGGCGACCCGGCGCTCCGGCTCGACGCCGGCCAGGATCTCCTGCTCGCGCAGCGGAATGCCGAGCTTCTCATAGGTCTTGAGAATCTCCGGATCCACCTCGTCGAGGGATTTCGGGGCCGGGTTCTTCTTCGGCGCCGCATAATAGTAGATGTCGTTGTAGTCGATCTTGTCGTACGACACGCGCGCCCAGCTCGGCTCCTTCATGGTGAGCCAGCGCTTGTAGGCGTCGAGACGCCACTGGAGCATCCATTCCGGCTCGCCCTTCTTGGCCGAGATGAAGCGGATCACGTCCTCGGAAAGGCCCTTCGGTGCCTTCTCCATCTCGACTTCGGTCTCGAAGCCGTACTTGTACTGATCGACGTCGATCAAACGGACCTGATCGATCGTTTCCTGCACTGCAGGCATCTGTCTCTCCCACCGCTCACGGCTTCAAGGGCCGCGGGTTGATGACTGAAGGAATTCGAACCGGCTCAATCAGGCCGCGCTCGCCTTCCGCTTATATAAGGTGCCGACCACCCTTTCGCACGCCTCCGCAAAGCGGATCACGTCCTCTTTCGTGGTCGACCACCCCAAACTCACACGCAAAACACCCTCGGCGAGGGTCGGCTCCACGCCCATGGCGTCGAGCACATGCGATCGCTTGACCTTTCCGGACGAGCATGCCGAACCGGACGACAGGGCCACGCCTGCCAGATCGAAAGCGATCAGTGCCGTCTCGGCCTTGAGGCCGGGTATGGCAAAGGCGAAGGTGTTAGGCAACCTTTCCGCAGCGGAAGCCACAACAAGTGCATCCGGTGCGATCCGTCGAACCTGCGCCTCGGCCTCGTCGCGCAGCCCTCGAAGCCGCTCCGCCTCGTCTTCGAGGTCTGCAAGCGCCCCTTCGGCCGCAGCACCGAAGCCCGCGATGGCCGCCACGTTTTCGGTGCCGGCCCTGAAACCCTTCTCCTGCCCACCGCCACGGACCAGCTTGTCGCCGATCTCGAACTGGTCGGAGGCCAGAATCAGGGCCCCAATCCCCTTCGGGCCGCCGAGCTTGTGGGCGGACAGGGTCATCGCATCGATCCCCAGGGCGGCGATATCGACCGGGATCCGGCCGGCCGCCTGGACCGCGTCGGTGTGGATCAGGCTGCCACGCTCGTGAACCAGCCGGGCTGCTTCCGCCACCGGCTGCAGCACGCCGGTCTCGTTGTTGGCGAGCTGGATCGAGAGGAGAACGCGCTCATCGCCGAACTTGTCCAGTTGGGCCCTGAGCCAGACGAGATCAAGGACGCCCTGGTCGTCGACTGGAATGGTGTCGACGTCGCCGTCAGGAAAGCGATGGCCGTTGAGGACGCAGGGATGCTCGGCTGCCCCCACCAGAAGCCTCGCCGCTCCCGCCTGCCCCAGGCGGCGGAAGCCCGGCGTCAAGACAAGGTTGGCCGCTTCTGTGCCGCCGCTCGTGAAGACGACATTCTTCGCCCTGGCGCCGACGAGGCGCGCCACCTTGTCCCGAGCCTTCTCGATTTCGGCACGCGCGGCCCGGCCCTCGGCATGAACGGAAGAAGCATTTCCGGGAAGCTGGAGCGCGCGCAAAACCGTCTCCGCAACCTCCGGCCTCAGGGGCGAAGTCGCGTTATGATCAAGATAGGTGCGCGGGCTGAACGTCATAGCTGCCCAGAGGCCTCACGAAATTCTTGCAATCGACCCTGGTTGCCGTGCTAAAGCACCCCAACCACATCTGTCCCGTGTTTCTCCCGAGAGCCGTCGTCGCGCGGATCGATGAAACATTGGAACACTTTAGAATAATTCTAAGGGTTCTTTTATGAGAATCCGCGACCTGAAGTCAAGGTCGTGTCAGGGTTTTTCCCTCTCCGAGGAGAGGTGATCAAGAGGTTCGCGTTTATGCCTGAAGTCATCTTCACGGGTCCTGCCGGTCGCATCGAGGGGCGTTACCAGCCTGCCAAGGAGAAGGGCGCGCCCATCGCCATCATCCTGCACCCGCACCCGCAATTCGGCGGGACGATGAACAACCAGATCGTCTACAACCTCTATTATGATTTCGTGAAGCGCGGCTTCTCGGTCCTGCGCTTCAACTTCCGCGGCGTCGGCCGCAGCCAGGGCGCCTTCGACCACGGCCAGGGCGAGCTTTCTGACGCCGCTGCGGCTCTCGACTGGGCTCAGGCCATGAACCCGGATGCGCGCGCCTGCTGGATCGCCGGCGTGTCCTTCGGCGCCTGGATCGGCATGCAGCTCCTCATGCGCCGCCCGGAAATCGAGGGCTTCATCTCGATCGCCGCCATGGCGAACCGCTACGATTTCTCGTTCCTCGCCCCCTGCCCGTCCTCCGGCCTGTTCGTGCACGGCTCGGAAGACCGGGTCGCCCCGGTTAAGGACGTGGTCAGCGTCATCGAGAAGGTGAAGACCCAGAAGGGCGTCAAGCTCGAGCATGCGGTCATCGAGGGCGCCAACCACTTCTTCGACGGCAAGGTCGACGAGCTGATGGTGTCCGTCGACGAATACCTCGACAAGCGCCTGGGAGCGACGGCTGCCGCGGCAGAAGCGTCGGAATAAGAGCTCTGGGAAAGGCCATGCGGGATCGTCCTCCTGGCCTTTCCGCTTCCCTCAAGACGATCGATCAGAGACGAGAGCCGCGATGAACGCGCCCCGATCCGAATTCCTCAAGGTCCTTACCGAGCGAGGCTTCATCCACCAGACCTCCGATTTCGACGGAGTGGATACGGCCGCCCTCGAGAGCCGACTGACGACCTATGTCGGGTACGACTGCACCGGCCCGTCGCTCCATGTCGGCCACCTGCTTTCCATCATGATGCTGCACTGGCTCCAGAAGACGGGCGCCGGCAGGCCGATCACGCTCATGGGCGGGGGCACGACCAGAGTAGGCGACCCCTCGGGCAAGGACGAGAGCCGCAAGCTCCTGACCGTCGAGCAGATCGAGGCCAACAAGGACAGCATCAGGACCGTCTTCTCGCGCTTCATTTCCTTCGGCGACGGCAAGACCGACGCGATGATGGTCGATAATGCCGAGTGGCTGACCAAGCTCAACTACATCGATTTCCTGCGCGACGTGGGCCGGCATTTCTCGGTCAACCGCATGCTCTCCTTCGACAGCGTGAAGCTGCGCCTCGACCGGGAGCACGAGCTGTCGTTCCTGGAATTCAACTACATGATCCTCCAGGCCTACGACTTCGTGGAGCTCAACAAGCGCTACGGCTGCGTGCTGCAGATGGGCGGCTCGGACCAGTGGGGCAACATCGTCAACGGCATCGATCTCGGCCGCCGCCTCGGCACGCCGCAGCTCTACGCGGTCACCTGCCCGCTCCTGACGACGGCGTCCGGCGCCAAGATGGGCAAGACGGCCTCCGGGGCGGTCTGGCTCAACGCCGACATGCTGAGCCCCTACGATTACTGGCAGTTCTGGCGCAACACCGAGGATGCGGATGTGGGCCGCTTCCTGAAGCTCTTCACCATCCTGCCGATGGATGAGATCGCCAAGCTCTCCGCCCTCCAGGGCGCGGAGATCAATGAGGCGAAGAAGATTCTCGCAACGGAAGCCACGGCCCTCCTCCATGGCCGCGAGGCCGCGCTGCTCGCCGCCGAGACCGCCCAGAAGACCTTCGAGCAGGGCGCGCTGGCCGAGAGCCTGCCGACCGTCGAGGTACAGTCCGGCATCCTGCAGGAAGGCCTCGGCGTGCTGACGGCCTTCGGGCCGGATTATGCGAAGCTCGTGCCCTCGTCGAGCGAAGCCCGTCGCCAGGTGAAGAGCGGCGGCCTGAAGGTCAATGACGAGACGGTTTCGGACGAGCGCGCCACGCTGGGCCTGTCCGACCTGACGAGCGAAGGCGTGATCAAGCTGTCCTTCGGCAAGAAGAAGCACGTCCTTCTCCGCGCCGTCTGAGCGGTCGGGATCGGATCGAAGACAAGGAAAAGGCGCTGCGATGATTGCGGCGCCTTTCTCGTATCTGCTCTGCGAGACTGATTCCGGGTTCGCCTGCCACGTCCCGGACGTCCACCATGTCATCACCGGGCTCGTAGCAACGCAACCATCCCGGTGGAGTGACGATCAGCGCTTCATGGGATCATCGGAGCGAGCCCAGTGACGGCAAAGAGGGTCATCCGACGGATGCCCTCAACGCTCCGGCACGGTCGGAAGCGATCCCGTCTGAGGCTCCGTTGCCACGCCGAAAAGCTTGCGCAGGAAGCCGGGTGCGACGGCTGAAAGCGGATTGACCGTCAGGGAAGGCGAGCTTGCCTGTCCGTTCAGGCGGAAATTGACCGCGAACAATCCCTCGTATTGCCCCCCACCCAGAAGAGGCCCGAAGAGCGGCACCTGGGCGAACACGTTGTTGAGGCCATAAGCCGGCACGAAAGTACCGGCGATGTCGAGCCGGTCGCGGGCATAATCGATGAAACCGCCAAGCGTGAACCCGATCTGGTTGCCCCAGATGGCCGCGTCCTTGAAGTCGAGCCGACCGGCATTGCGGGTGAATTCGAAGCGCGCCTTGGTGAATTGCACCTCGTTCACGTCCACGCGGACCGTCTGCGGATTGCCGGCCCGGTCCTGCCCGGCGACGATCTGGGTCTGGGTCGGGATGATCCGGCGTAGGGCCGGCTCGTTGACCAGGGCGAACGAGCGCAGGATCACGTGCCCGGCCTGTGGGCCGTCGCCGGTGGCGAGCTGAAGAATGAGATCGCCCCCGGACATGCGCCGGTAGACGTCGGTGAAGCGCAGGAGCGCACCGGCATCCTCCGCCTGGAGGATCACCACCTGGTTACCCGCATCCGGCATGGTGCGCCCGATGACGTCGGTCGCGCCGAGGCGTCCCTTCATGTCGAGCTGGCGCAGGTTGTCCTTGCGCATGGAGGCCTTGATCACCGCATTGGTGATCGCTTCCTCGTTGTATCCGGTGAGGATGTTCAGGTTGAGGTCGAGGTCGAAATCCTTGCTGTCCTTCTGAGCCGCCGCATTCCGGCCGGACCCGGCGGAGCCCGTGGCTCCGCCTTTCAGGAAGGGACGGGCGTCGCCCACATTGCCTCGGATCGCGACCTTGTAGACGTTGTTGGCGCGCTCGATCTGGGCGCGCATGTCATCGCCCGGCGAGAGTTTGAACGTCGAGAGTTCGGCCTTCTCGAGGCCGCCCTCGCCCGTGAGCACCGCATTGCCCTTCAACTGCACTGCGCCGCTCTCGAGGACGAGATCCCGAATCTCGTTGGTCGGTCCCTCGACCATGGTGAAGGTCAGCTTGCCCGGCCGCCCGACCGGCTTTACCCATCCGGGGATCAGCTGATCGACGCCGGCCTTGGCGAGATCCGCCTCGACGAGGATGTTCGACGGAGCGGAGGCGCCGAGAGGCAGGCTCGCCTTCAGCCCGACCGTTCCGGTGAGTTGGGAACCGAAGGAGAGCCCTCGCCGGACACGGGCCGCCTCGTCGAGGGAGAACGCGACGCTGGCCTGACCACCCTGCCTGTTCTTCTGCAGCTCGATGGCGGCTTGGCTTCCGGCGAGCTTGCCGTCGCCCTTGAGGGCAAGCTCGCCCTTGTCGTAAGTGATCGTGAGGTTGGCGCCTTCGAGGCGGTCCTTGCCGAAGAACTTGTCGACGCCGAAATCGGTGACCGTTCCGCTGACCTTCAGGGGCAGGTCGGGGAAGGCAGGAATGTCGTTGACAGGCAGCCCGATGCCGACACGCATATCCGCCTTGCCCTTCATGGTCGCGGGATCGATGTTGAAGCCTGCGATTTCCTTGATGCGCGGCTCCAACAGCAGAGCGCCCAAGCCGTCGGCTCCGCCGCTGAGGCGGAAGTCGATGCGGGCGAGCGCTTTGTCGGCCCAGTAATTGTCCAGGATGAAAGCCCCGTCGGAGGCCGTCAGCGAGCGGCCTTCCGCCATCTGGACCAACCCGGTCGACGCGCGCACGCCGACCGCCTTGCCGGTCACGCGTCCATTCACGTTCATGCCCGAGATCGGCGGCAGACCGTCGGCGACATGGAGCGTGCCATCGGAGATAGCGAAATCGATCTTCAGGGACTCGGGCGGCGTCGGGCCGCCCGTAACGGCCTTTGCGATGTCAGCGCCGCTCATCGCCACCTTGAGGTCGATGGCGTCCAGCATTCCCGCCTTCAGGTTGGAGACGAGAAACCTCCGGACGGGAGGGGCGACGGCCTCGGGCCAGATGCGCAGGGCGGAGCGGATGTTCGTCTTGTCGGCATGCACGTCCAGGTGAAGGCCCTTCGGGTCGGCGGAGGCCCCTAGTAGACCGGAGATGCGGGCCGACAGCTCGGGACCCTTCAGGGTGACGCTGTTGATCGTGACCCCGTCCGGCCCGGACAGGTCGGCGGCGAACTCGCTCACTTGAAGCGGGCGATCGCCCGCCGTCGCGCCGGACCACTGGAGATCGCGGCCGCTGAGCGACAAGCGCCACGGCTTGTCGGCGATGTGCGTCGCGAGACGTCCCTGGAGCTGCAGCTTCGTATCGCCGCCCTTCAGGTCGAGCTGCTGGAGCTCGAGAGCCTTCTCGGCTTCGTTCCACCGCGCCTCGATCGTGGCGCGCTCGACCGGGAAAGGCGACGTGTCCTTGTCCTCGATCTGGAATGTCCCGGCATTGCTTTCGAGCCGAGTCTTCATCTCGGTGACGCGGCCCGACGCATAGGCGATGTCGAACCGGCCGGAGAATTCGATATCGGTGCTCGCCGGCAGCTCGGAGGCACCTGCGAGGAGGAGAATGTCCTTGATCGGCACTTCGCTTGCGACCACGCCGGCCCGGTAGGCGCCGTCGCCTTCCACGACGGCGTCGCCGTTCAGCTCCCAGGGGCCCTGATCCCCCTCCACCGTCGCGGCGAAGTGCCGTCCGCCCTTTTCCGTCCAGTCGAAGATGGCATCGACACGCTGGAACCTCGCCCGTTCCCGGCCGTCCGCATCGACGAAGACGAGGCGCGCATTGGTCAGCTCGGCTTGGCCGAGCGAGTTGAGAACACTCCCGGGGCCGACCATCAGCTCGAGCAGCGACCCGACGACGCCCGACACGGGGGAAGGACCATCGGCATCGCGCGCCAGGGATGCCGCGGCCTCCTTGGACGGCTCCGGCGCGACGGGCGGAGGCGAAGCGGCCGTCTCCCCCTCGGCGGCCTGGACGGGCGAGAAGGCGAGCGAGCCGTCCCGGTTCACGAGGACCCGCAATTGCATGTCGCGGACCGTGATGGCCTTGGGCTGAAGGTTGCCGGTCAGGAGAGACGTGAGATTGACGCTGAGGATCGCATAGGGAGCCTGCAGCACGAGATCGCCGCCGGGCGCCCGGATGTCGAGGCCGTTCGCCCTCAGGGCCGGTGAGCCGTCATGCAATTCGATGGCGGTGTTTCGAAGGGTCACCTGCCAGCCGGGACCGATCCGGGACGCGAGGGTTTCGGCAACCCGCTCGGGCAGGCGCCCGAAGCTCATGGGAGCCGCGGAGAGACGCAGGTAGAGCAGGCCGAACGCGACCACCAGGAAGACGACGAGGCCAAGCTTCACATAGAGAGTGCCACGAAGAACGCGTTTGAGTAGGCTCCGTTTGACCGGGTCTTGCCGGGACAACGTGGTGCGATATGGACGCTTCATTCTTGCGACGTTGGACAATCCGGTTCTTGCGCCTGGGCGCTTATGAGGGAATCAGAGAAGAGACCTTAACCGCCTCAGGTGCCTCCCGCGACCGTTCCCGTCAGTCGTGCACACCAGAGGTTTCCAAACAGTACATTCCGCCGAAAGGAAGGCGATTCATGCCTCTTACCATCGGAACCAAAGCCCCGGCCTTCTCCCTGCCTGCGACAGATGGTCGAGAGATCAGCCTCGACACCCTGAAGGGTCGCAAGGTCGTGCTGTATTTCTACCCCAAGGACGACACCAGCGGCTGCACCATGGAGGCGAAGGACTTCCAGGCGCTATGGAAGGATTTCGCCGCGGCCGACACCGAAATCGTAGGCGTCTCGCCGGACCCGATGAAGAGCCACGACAAGTTCCGCGCCAAGTACGGCCTCGATTTCTCCCTGGCGTCCGACGAGGCCAAGACCATGCTGGAGGCCTACGGCGTGTGGGTCGAGAAGAGCATGTATGGCCGCAAGTACATGGGCGTCGAGCGGACCACGGTGCTGATCGACAGCGAGGGCAACATCGCCCAGGTCTGGAACAAGGTGAAGGTGCAGGGCCACGCAGAGGAGGTTCTGACGGCTGCGAAGGCTCTCGTGGGGTAAACAGCCAAGCTCTTGCAGCTTTTGATAGAAACGTAATACAGTTTGCCTGATCGTCTCGTCTTCTCGCTGCAGGCTTGCTCTCTATGCCGGACTACACAGCCATTCTCTCTGGCCAGAGCTGGAACAATTTGTCCGGCCGGAAGGCCAACAAGACCCCTGTTTTCCTGACCTATACCTTCAATCCCGCTTCTTTCCTCGCCCCCTGGGGCTGGGCGAAATTCGGGGCCGCCGACAAGGCGCTTGCCCGCAAAGCCCTGAAAATGTGGGGTGACGCCAGCGGAATTCGCTTCATCGAGGTCAAAGGCCAGGAAGCCGAATTGAAGTTCCAGTGGCAGCCGGCCTGGCAGGAAATCACCGCTTGGGCCGAATTCCCGGAACTGAGCCGGGAGAACTTCGACGACGAAGGGCTCGTTCGAAAGTATCTCGGCGGCAATGTTTATCTGAACACGGAAGCCCGAGCCAACCTCAAGGGGAACACGTCCTACGCGTTGTATGTCCTCCTTCATGAGATCGGCCACGCCCTCGGGCTCAAGCATCCCTTCCACAAGATGGAATACAACAAGCAATTGCTGAAGTCGGAACTCGATCACGTGAGTTACACCGTGATGAGCTACACGGGCGGCGACCCTGGTATGCAGTCGGCGGGGCTAGGCAGCCTCGACGTTCAGGCGATCCGTGCCCTGTACGGCAACCCTTCGCAGGATGGGCGTCAGGTTGCGAAATGGAGCTGGAGCGCATCGAAGCAAACCCTCACCCAGACCGGCAAGAGCAAAGCGGATGTCATTTATGGCGTCGCCGTCAAGGACGTCATCAAGGGCCAATCCGGTGACGACAGGATCTACAGTTTCGAGGGCGACGACACGCTCTTTGGAGGTGTCGGCAACGATTTCCTGAGCGGCGGGGACGGCCACGACAGACTGTTCGGCGAAGCCGGCAACGACACCTTGAGCGGCGGCTTCGGCGACGACATCCTGCAAGGCGGAGCGGGCAATGACGTCCTGAGCGGGGGGCTGAGCGATGATCTGCTGTACGGAGACACCGGCAGCGATGTCCTGAAAGGCGGATACAGCAACGACACGCTCTATGGAGGGCTGGGGAACGATACCCTCACAGGCGGGGACGGCAGCGACCAGTTCGTCTTCGACGTTCCGTTCACCGGAATCGACGACACCGACACGATCACGGACTTCAACCAGAATCCGGATGCATTCGAAACGGAGGAAGACCGGATCGTCCTTTCCTC
Organism: Microvirga lotononidis; assembly: GCF_034627025.1. Lineage (NCBI taxonomy): Bacteria > Pseudomonadati > Pseudomonadota > Alphaproteobacteria > Hyphomicrobiales > Methylobacteriaceae > Microvirga > Microvirga lotononidis. The sequence continues at coordinate 4,577,953 of NZ_CP141048.1, forward strand.
GGCGGTCTTCAGCACTCTCGCAAGTGGCTTCCTGCAGGCGGCGGCCTTCGTGAAGGGAGCGTCCGCGGAGAACCCGGCGAACAGGATCATCTTCGATCCGGGAGAGCAATTCCTTTCCTACGACCCGGACGGCACCGGCCCCTTGGCTGCGGTGCGTTTTGCAAAGCTCCTGGGCGCGGTGAAGCTCAGCGCCTCGGACTTCATCGTCGTCTAGAGCATTTTTCGGTGAAGCGGGTCCGGTTCACCGCCAAAAAATGCGGTCAAGCAGTGAGGAGAGATGATCCCACGACAGTGGAAGGCAGCTCTAGGACTGACCGCCCCGATAAAAAGGCCCGCTCGAAGCGAGCGGGCCTTTGCTTTTAATCGATGTCCTCGACCTCGGCACCGCCGCCATAGACGCGTTGGGCGAGCGAGGCTTCCATGAAGGGGTCCAGGTCGCCATCGAGCACGTCCTGCGGGCTCGTCGACTGGGCGCCGGTGCGCAGGTCCTTCACCATCTGGTAGGGCTGCAGCACGTAGGAGCGGATCTGGTGGCCCCAGCCGATATCCGTCTTCGCGGCGGCCTCGGCATTGGCCTTCTCCTCGCGCTTCTTCAGTTCCGCCTCGTAGAGGCGGGCGCGCAGCATGTTCCAGGCGGTCGCCCGGTTCTTGTGCTGGGAGCGCTCCTGCTGGCAGGCCACGACGATGCCGCTCGGAATATGCGTGATGCGTACGGCCGAGTCGGTGGTGTTCACGTGCTGGCCACCGGCGCCCGAAGAGCGGAACGTGTCGATGCGGCAGTCGGATTCCTTGATCTCGATGTTGATGCGGTCGTCCACCACCGGATAGACCCACACCGAGGCGAAGCTCGTATGGCGGCGGGCGTTCGAATCGTAGGGCGAGATGCGCACGAGGCGGTGCACGCCCGACTCGGTCTTGAGCCAGCCATAGGCGTTGAGGCCCTTGATCAGGAGCGTGGCGCTCTTGATGCCGGCCTCTTCCCCGTCGGTGATTTCGAGCAGCTCGACCTTGTACTTCCGACGCTCGGCCCAGCGGGCATACATGCGCTGGAGCATGTTGGCCCAGTCCTGGCTTTCGGTGCCGCCGGCGCCCGAATGCACTTCCACATAGGTGTCGTTGGCATCCGCCTCGCCCGAGAGAAGGGTCTCGACCTGGCGACGCGCCGCCTCGGCCTGAAGGCCGCGGATCGTCTCCTCACCCTCCCGGATCGTGGCCTCGTCTTCTTCGGCCTCACCGAGTTCGATCAACGTGATGGCGTCTTCGAGGTCCTGCTCGAGGCGCTTCACGGCCGTGATCTGGTCCTCCAGCGACGTGCGCTCGCGCATGATCTTCTGCGCGGCGTCGGCATCGTTCCAGAGGTTGGGATCCTCGGCCTGGGCGTTCAGTTCCGCGAGGCGTCGCTGGGCAGTATCCCAGTCAAAGATGCCTCCTCAGCAGCCCGACTGACTGCTTGGTCTCTTCTACGAGATGTTGAATTTCGGCGCGCATGATTTCTTTGCTGTCCGTGCCTGTGATGGTGGCGTCTTAGAGCATCGGGTTCGAAAGTGGAATGCACTTTCAGGCCCGGCGCCCAAGTCGGCGGACCGCCGGCGGCTGCTTTCGCAGCCGTCGGACAATCCGTTTTCCAAGTGTGATGGGCGATTTCTATATGGGGCCGGAGCCGCTCAGTACAATCCGCCCGGGCCCACGCCCACGGCCCGCTGTCCCCCTGGCGGAGGAGCCGGAACGTACTCGGCCTGCGGGACCTCTTCCGCCGAAGGCTCCGGCGGCACGTATTCCGGCGGCGCCTGGCCCGGCTTGAACGCTTCGAGGATCGTGCCGCCGCCCTCGCCGCCCGCGCGGGTGCCAGTAGCGGAATTGACCCGGATCAGCTTGATGCCCGCAGGCACGCGGAACGGGGTCGCCGGCTTGTCCTTGAGCGCCATCTGCATGAAGTCGCGGAAGACCGGTGCTGCGTACTGGCCCGCCGTCGCCGCGTTGCCGAGGGATTTCGGCTGGTCGTAGCCGAGGAACACCCCGACGGCGAGATCGGGCGAGAAGCCCACGAACCACACGTCCTTGGCGTCGTTGGTGGTGCCGGTCTTGCCGGCGAGCGGCTTGCCGACGGCCTTGACCGACTGGGCCGTGCCGCGCTGGACCACGCCTTCGAGGATCGAAGTGATCTGGTAGGCGGTGAGCGGATCGAGGACCTGTTCGCGAGTCTCGGTCAGCTTGGGCGCCGCGCCGCCGTCCCACTTGTCCGCATCGCAGCCGTTGCACTTGCGGTCGTCGTGACGGTAGAGCGTCCGGCCATTGCGGTCCTGGATCTGGTCGATCAGGGTCGGCTTGATGCGGCGACCGCCATTGGCGAACATGGAATAAGCCGCCGTCATGCGCATGACCGTAGTCTCGCCGGCGCCGAGCGACATGGAGAGGAGCGGCAGCAGGTCGTCATAGACGCCGAAGCGACGGGCATATTCCGAGATGGCCGGCATGCCGACCTCGTTGGCGAGACGCACGGTCATCAGGTTCTTGGAATGCTCGATGCCGTAGCGCAGGGTCCGCAGCCCGCCCGCCTTGCCGTCGTAGTTGGACGGCGCCCAGGCTGCCTGGCCGGGACCCATGTCGAGCACGAAGGGCGAATCCATGATCTGGTTCGACGGCGTATAGCCATTGTCGAGCGCGGTCGCGTAGACGATCGGCTTGAACGAGGAACCCGGCTGGCGCATGGCCTGGACCGCCCGGTTGAACTCGCTCTGGTCGTAGGAGAAGCCGCCCACCATGGCGTGGACGCGGCCCGTGTTGGGATCCATGGCCACGATCGCGCCCGAAATCTCGGGGATCTGGCGCAGGCGGAACTGGCCCTGCTTGTCGGCCAGCGGCTCCACGTAGACGACATCGCCCACGGCTACGGCGCGCTCGACGGGCCGGCGGGTCCATTTCACCCCGTCGGCCGTCACGAGGCCGGTCTCGCGATCCTTGCCGACCTGCCCGGACGCCTCGCGCTTCGGCTGCAGGCCGATCTTCGCGCGCCCACCGGCCACCTCCAGCACGACGGCCAGACGCCAGGGCTGCACGTCGCCGAGGGACGACACTTCCGCCAGGGCCTGGCCCCATTCCCGGCCCGCGAGGTCGATCTTCTGCTGGGATCCGCGCCAGCCGCGCGCCTCGTCGAAGCGCACGAGGCCGTCGACCAGGGCCTTGCGGGCCATGGCCTGCATCTTGGGATCGAGGGTCGAGCGGATGAGCAGGCCGCCCTCGTAGAGGGTCTCCTCGCCGTAGCGCTCGGCGATGTCGCGCCGCACGCCCTCGGCGAAGTAGCCGGACGCGATGCTGTTCGGGGACACGACCCGCGGCTTGACGTTGAGGGGCTCCTTCTGGGCCGCCTCCGCGTCCTCCTTCGAGATGTAGCCGTTGGCGGCCATGCGGTCGATCACCCAGTTCCGGCGGTCGGTCGCGGCCTTGCGCTGACGGAAGGGATGGTAGTTGTTCGGCCCCTTGGGCAGGGCCGCGATGTAGGCGGCTTCCGCGATGGTCAGCTCGTGGATGGATTTGCCGAAATAGTCGAGCGCCGCGGCCGCGATGCCGTGCAGGTTGCGGCCCGGGGTCAGGGTGCCGAGGAAGATCTCGTTGAGATAGAGTTCGAGGATCTTGTCCTTCGAGAAGGTCGATTCCATGCGCAGGGCGATCAGCGCCTCGCGGATCTTGCGCTCGTAGCTCCTCTCGTTGCCGACGAGGAAGTTCTTGGCGACCTGCTGGGTGATGGTCGAAGCGCCCTGCTCCCTCGACCCGCCGGAGCGGAGATTGGCTACGACGGCGCGCACCAACCCCTCGGGATCGACGCCGACATGCTTGTAGAAGTTCTTGTCCTCGGCCGAGAGGAATGCCCCGATTACGAGCTTGGGCACGGCCTGGATCGGCACGTAGAGGCGGCGCTCACGGGCGTATTCGGCGATCAGACTCCCGTCGGCCGCATGGATGCGGGTCATCACCGGCGGCTCGTAATTGGCCAGCTGGGCGTGATCCGGCAGGTCCTTCGAATAGAACCAGAACCCATAGGCGAGCCCCACGGCGCCGATCAGGAAGAAGATCGCTCCAACGCTGAAGAGGAAGCCGAAAAATCGTAGGACGAAGCGCATCCGATGGTATTCCATGACGGCGCCCAGGGCGCCAGTTTATGCAGATCTTGAAACGCGCATCCTCGTTACCCGATGAATCGCGCCCCCGCTATGGGGTATCCACACTCTCTCTATGGTAAAACTGCGGCAGCGCCCCTGCGGGCAAACCGCGCGGCGAAAAAGCGATCCACCGCGACCGACATGGCCGAGACCATTTTGGCGCGCCATTCCTCGGACATCAACAGGTCCAGGTCTTTTTGGCTCGACAGATAGCCGAGTTCGACCAGGACGGACGGGACGTCATGCGCCCGCAGCACCTGGAAACGGGCCTGCCGGTGAGGGTTCTTGTTGAGCCGGGCGACGGAATCGAACTCGCCGACGAGACGGCTGGCGAAGCCGTGGGAGAAGCTTCGCGTTTCCCGCAAAGTCAGCTCCATCAGGATGTCGGACACGTCGTCGGGAATGTCGCGCGATTCGACCCCGGCCACCGCGTCGGCCTTGTTTTCGCGGTCGGCAAGGCGGGCAGAATCGGCGTCCGAGGCCCGTTCGGCGCCGGTATAGACCGTCAGCCCCCTCACCTCCTGGCCGCCGGAGATCGAATCCGCATGGATGGAGATGAACAGATCGGCCTGGACGCCACGAGCGGCGCGAACCCGGTCGCCGAGAGTGACGAACACGTCCTCGTCGCGGGTCATGACGATCCTGTAGCGCCCGTTCTCCTCCAGCTTCCGCTTGAGCCGCTGGGCGAATGCCAGCACCAGGTCCTTCTCGTAGACGTTCCCCGAGGACGCGTTCGCCCCGGGATCGATGCCGCCATGGCCCGGATCGATCACGATGACCGGACGGGCATCCTTGGCATCCTGGGCGACCGGTGGCGCCGAAGCCTCCTTCGTGGCCGCCGAATTCTCGACCGCCGCCCTGTGGAACTCGTCCCGCTCGGTCCGGGAGAGCTCGATGGTCAGGATCGTCGCGGCGCCCGTGGCATCGGGCGCGGTCGTCATGCCCGAGACCACGGCAGGCTGCGTCAGTTCCATGACGACCCGCGAGCGGCCCGGAGCGAAGAGACCATAGCGGTAGGACGCGATGAGTCCTTCCTTGCCGCGCCCGGCCTCCTGCGGGAGATGGAAGGCGACCTCAGGCAGGTCGATGATGACCCGGTCCGGGCGCTCCATGAGCGAGACCTGTGCCATCACCGGTTTGGACAGGGTAACCTTAAAACGAGTTTTCGCCCCCTCCGACTCGACGGTGACGGCAGCCGCGATGGCGGGAGAGCCGGTCTTGGCGCCCTCTCCGGCCGCACGGGCATGATCGCTCCCGAAGGTCACGAGGGCCATCACGAGGCATGCGCCGGCAAGGCGGATGAAGGGAAAAATGGGCATGGGTGACCGCTGAGGTGTCGAGCGTCCTTCCTATACTGATAGACGTCGCTTGGTTAACGGAACCTCACGTCGCACGCTGGATTACTGACACTCTGTTGCATTCATAGCACAGTGACACGGGATCTTGCCAAATGCCCCAATCGCTCTGTAATGATCTTGATCCCGTTCGGCATGGCCGAATCTGACGGCGGATCCGGAGGAGACGGTTGGCTTGACCGATCTTCCAGGAGACCCGTCACCCTCGACAGGCTCACGGACAGGACCATTTGGCGACGCTTGTCGCCCCCCGCCGGTGACCGAGATTTCGGCTCATCGATATCTAGTACGAAAGGGCCGTGTCGAATGGTTGCGCACACGAAGTCAGTTCTGACCTTCGTTTCTGCACCGTTCGAATCGCGCGTCTCATCCCGCGCACGCCCTGGCTTCACCCTTTCCGGCTCAAAGCCGGCCCAATTCAACCCAGAATGCGCCCCATCGCGGCGCATGATGGCGATCGACAGCACTCCGAACGCAATTTCAGCCCGCCGTCTCTCTTGGCGGCGCGGCCATCCGCCCACAATGCGGCCCCTGCCTCAGGTCCTGCCCTCGATCGCCATGTCGAGAGTTCAACATGGCAAACAAGATGCTCATCGATGCCTCACACCCGGAAGAAACCCGGGTCGTGGTGGTACGTGGTCAGAAGGTCGAAGAATTCGACTTCGAGTCCGCTAACCGGAAGCAGCTGCGCGGGAATATCTATCTCGCCAAGGTCACCCGGGTCGAACCGTCGCTCCAGGCGGCCTTTGTGGAATACGGCGGAAACCGCCACGGGTTCCTCGCATTCAGCGAAATCCATCCCGATTATTATCAAATTCCCGTCGCCGACCGTCAGGCGCTGCTCGAAGCCGAAGCCGAAGCTCAGGCCGAGGAGGAGCGCGAGGAGGAGCGCCGCAGCAACCGTCGCCGCCGCCGGTCTTCGCCGCGTCGCGCCGAGAACGACGAGACCGTTGTCTCGACGGAAGCGGAAGCCGGAACCGAGGCTGCCCTCGAGGCGGTCGAGGGTTCGGCCCATACCGAGGCTGCCGGCGAAGAGGGCGAGGCTCCGGGCTCCGACACGCAGGATGCCGTTCCCCTGGTGATGGCCGGCCAGGCTCCCGACGAAGGCGCCGAGGAGGCTGCCGTCGAGGCGGTCGAGGGTTCGGCCCACGTGGAGGCCCCTGAGGGTGACGAGGCCGCCCAAGGCGATGAACCTGCGGCGGAGGCCGATGCCCGGGCGCCCGAGGGCGACACGGAAGCCGACGAGGACGAAGAAGACGAGGACGAAGACGATCACGACGTGGAAGAGCACGAGATCGTCGAGCAGCTCGGTGGAGACGACGCGATCGAGGACCTGCCTCAGCGCCGGCGCACGCCCCGCAAGCAGTACAAGATCCAGGAAGTCATCAAGCGCCGCCAGATCCTGCTGGTCCAGGTCGTGAAGGAAGAGCGCGGCAACAAGGGCGCGGCGCTCACCACCTACCTGTCGCTGGCCGGTCGCTATTCCGTGCTCATGCCCAACACGGGCCGGGGCGGCGGTATCTCCCGCAAGATCACCAACGCGGCCGACCGCAAGCGCCTGAAGGAAATCGCCCAGGAGCTGGAGGTGCCCGAGGGAATGGGCATCATCCTGCGCACGGCCGGCGCCTCGCGCACCAAGCCCGAGATCAAGCGCGACTACGAGTACCTGATGCGCCTCTGGGAGAGCGTGCGCGAACTGACTCTGAAGTCGGCGGCACCCGCCCTCGTCTATGAGGAAGGCTCCCTCATCAAGCGCGCGATCCGCGACCTCTACAACAAGGACATCGACGACGTCATGGTCGCCGGCGAGGAGGGGTACCGCGAGGCCAAGGACTTCATGCGGATGCTCATGCCGAGCCATTCGAAGCTGGTCCAGCCCTACCGCGATCCGCAGCCTCTCTTCGCGAAATTCGGCGTCGAGGCGCAGCTCGACGCCATGTTCTCGAACGTGGTGACCCTGAAATCGGGCGGCTACCTCGTCATCAACCCGACGGAAGCCCTCGTTTCCATCGACGTGAACTCTGGTCGTTCGACCCGCGAGCACAACATCGAGGACACGGCGCTGCGCACCAACCTCGAAGCGGCTGAGGAAATCGCCCGCCAGCTCCGCCTGCGCGATCTCGCCGGCCTCGTGGTGATCGACTTCATCGACATGGAGGAGAAGCGCAACAACCGCGCGGTCGAGAAGAAGCTCAACGAGTGCCTGAAGAACGACCGCGCCCGCATCCAGGTGGGTCGCATCTCGCCCTTCGGCCTTCTCGAAATGTCGCGCCAGCGCATCCGCACCGGCGTGCTGGAATCCTCCTCGATCCCCTGCCCGCATTGCGCCGGCACCGGCTTCGTGCGTTCGACGCCGTCGGTGGCCCTGCAGGTGCTGCGCTCGATCGAGGAAACCCTCATCAAGAATTCAGGCTACAACCTCGTCGTCCGCACCCGGATGGAGGCGGCCTTCTACATCCTGAACCAGAAGCGCATTCACCTGCGCGAGCTGGAGACCCGCTTCGGCGTGGCGATCTCCATCGTGGCCGACGACAGCCTCCACGGCACGACGACCTACGCCATCGAGCGCGGCGAACCCGCCCTCAAGCTCGAGCACAAGTCGGCCGCGACCGGCATCCAGATCGATGCGATCGCCATCGACGAGCCCGTCGAGGAGATCGAGGTCGAGACTGAGGAGGAGGCCACCGAGGAGGCTCAGGGCAGCGAAGAGCGCGGCGAGGAAGGCGAAGGCGGTGGACGCCGTCGTCGCCGCCGTCGCCGCCGTCGCGGTCGCGACCGCGAGGGCTTTGCAGGCGAGGCCCAGGGCGAGGAAGGCGCGGAAGCCGGCGAGGCCGAGAGCGAAACCGACGAGGAAGAAGCCGAGGTCGAAGCGTCCGGGGAAGAGGCTGCTCCCGTCGAAGCCGGCGAGGCGGACGAGGAATCCCGTGGCGGACGCCGCCGCCGTCGCGGACGTCGCGGCGGACGCGGACGCGGCCGCGATGAGACGACCGAGGAATTCGCCCTTGAGGAGGGTTTCGTGGCCCCCGACCAGGTTCAGGCCCAACCGGCTCCGGAGGAAGCTGCCCCTGCGGAAGCCGTTTCCGAGACCTCGGAGCCCCGGCCGACCGTCGAGAGCGAGCCGATCGTCACCCCGGAGCGCCCGGTGGCCGAGGCCCCCGTTCCTCCGCCGGCGCCCGTCGCTCCCGAGCCGGAACCGGTCGCCGTCGTCCTGACCCCGCCGGACCCGGAGCGCCCGAAGCGCGCCGGCTGGTGGTCCAAGGCCAAGTCGGTCCTGAGCGGATCTTAAGGATCAAAATGAAATGCCCGGCTCGAAGCCGGGCATTTTGCTGGAAGGGACTTGTTCGTCGCGTCATGGCCGGCCTTGTGCCGGCCATCTCGATTTGAAGAGCGTCGCGCCCTTAGGATCGGGATCACCGGCACGAGGCCGGCGATGACAGGAGCGGTGCTACCTCAACCACCCCTTCAACCGCGCCACGGTCTCGCGGCAATCGTTCTCCGAACCGGCGAAGGACAGGCGCAGGTAGTGCGAACCTTCGATCGGGTCGAAATCCAGCCCGGGCGTGGCCGCGACACCCGCCTCCTCCAGCATGCGCCTGGAGAAGCCGATGGAATCGTTCGTGAAGCGGGCGATGTCGGCATAGATGTAGAAGGCGCCGTCCACCGGGTGCATCTCGCTGATGCCGATCCTGGGCAGCTCCTCCAGGAGATAGGCGCGGTTACGGGCGTAAGCAGCCTTCACGGCCTCCAGCTCCTCCGCGGCGTCGAAGGCGGCGAGCGCCGCCACCTGGGACAGGTAGGGCGGCGAGATGTAGAGGTTCTGCGCCAGACGTTCGATGGGCCGGACCAGACGGTCCGGTACCACGATCCAGCCGATGCGCCAGCCGGTCATGCAGTAATATTTGGAGAACGAGTTGATCACCACCGCATCATCGTCGGAGGTGAGCGCCGTGGACGCGGCCTCACCATAGGTAAGACCGTGATAGATCTCGTCGGACACGAACCAGAGCCCGAGGCGGCGGCAGGTCTCGCCCAGCTCGGCCAGGGCCTTGCGGCCGATCATGGTGCCGGAGGGATTCGCCGGACTCATGGCGAGGATGCCGTGCAGGGGCTTTTCCGCATGGGCCTTCTCGATGGCCTGGGCGGTCATGATCCAGCCGTCGGCCTTGGCGAGCGGGATCGTGACCGGCTCTATGCCCAACGCCTCCAGGATGTTGCGATAGGCCGGATAGCCCGGCGCGGTGATCGCCACCCGCTGCCCTGGATCGAAGAGACTGAGGAAAGCCAGGACGAATCCGGCCGACGAACCGGTCGTCACTACGACCCGCTCCGGCGCGATACTCACGCCATAGGTGTCGCGGTAGTGCCGCGCGATCCGCTCCCGCAGGGCCGCCATGCCGAGGGCCTCCGTGTAACCGATGCGCCCCAGATCCAGCGCCGCCTTGGCGGCCTCCCGGGCGGCGCGCGGGGCCGGCGCGGACGGCTGGCCGACCTCCATGTGGATGACGCTGTCGCCCCGCCGCTCCTTGGCCGCGGCCGCGCTCAGAACGTCCATGGCGAGGAAGGACGCGACGCGATCCATGCGGCGCGCGATGAGGGGCGAGTGGAGATCGGCGGATGATTTGGTCATGAGGAGGCTCGTATCCCGTTGCGGGGGCGGTCTCAAGACGGTTCATGGCGCAACGCCGTCATTCCGGGTCGCCGGAGGCGATGCCGCCCTCCTAACCGCCGACGATCGCAACGCTCATTGCCTCGTCTCGAGCCGTGATACGAACCCGTGATTTGACGCCGCAGGGCACAACCCGCTAACTCGCTGTAGAACACAGGGTCTCAACTCCGCCTCGAACCGTTGCTACACAGGGGCGTCAAGGACTCCGACAAAGGACCGAATATGCGCTTTTCGCTTCTCACCATCGCCCGGACCACTGCCCTGCTCGGCGCCCTGGCGATCGCACCCGCCGCGATGGCGCAGGGCACGGTCTTCAACGATCAGCAGAAGCAGGCCATCGGCGAGATCGTGAAGGATTATCTCCTGAAGAACCCGGAGGTTCTGACCGAGGTGATCGCCGAGCTGGAGAAGCGACAGGCGGAAGCCCAGCAGGTCGCCCAGGCCGGCGCCGTGAAGGAGACGAAGCAGTCGCTCCTGAACGCGTCCCACTCCTACGTGGTCGGCAATCCTTCCGGCGACATCACCCTGGTGGAGTTCTTCGATTACAATTGCGGTTACTGCAAGAAGGCGCTGTCCGACCTCCAGACGCTCATGAAGAGCGACCCGAAGCTCCGGGTCGTCCTGAAGGACTTCCCCGTTCTCGGGCCCGATTCCGTCGAGGCGAGCCGTGTGGCCCTGGCCGTGAAGAACCAGCTCCAGGGCCAGAAGCTCTTCGATTATCATACCAAGGTCCTCGAAAGCCGCGGCCGGGTGAACGGAGAGCGGGCGATGGCGGTCGCCAAGGAGCTGGGCGTCGACATGACCCGTCTCCAGAAGGACATCGACAGCCCCGAAATCCGCAACGCTCTCCAGGAGAACATGGCGCTGGGCGACAAGCTCAGCCTGACCGGGACGCCGGCCTTCATCGTGGGCGAAACCGTCGTTCCCGGGGCCGTGGGCCTCGAGCCCTTGAAGCAGCTCGTGGACAACGTGCGCCAATGCGGCAAGGCCAGCTGCGGCTAGGCTTTCGAGCTCACTGTAGGTTTATCGGCTTATTCCGGCCGCGCCATCGCCAGCCTCGTGCCGATGATGGCTTGGCTGGACCCGCCTCGCTTTCCCGATCGGATAGCCAGGACAGGCCCCGCCGCAACCTGAGAATGACCGGATTACGTTGCGGAACTCTCGCCAAGCTTGGGAAAGCCATGGTTTTCCCCTTCCCCCCTGCTCGCCTTTTGGCTAAGAGGGCGTTTCTGCTCCGCCCGACGGGGCTGCAAGGAACGCTCCTTATCCCATGACCACCGTCTTCGTCCTCAACGGACCCAATCTCAATCTGCTCGGCCGCAGAGAGCCTCACGTCTATGGCAACACCACGCTGGACGACATCGAGACGCTCGTGCGCGAGAAGGCCGGGACCCTGGGGGCGGCGATCATGTTCCGCCAGTCGAACCACGAGGGACAGCTCGTGGACTGGATCCAGGAAGCAGGAGCCCAGGGAGCCGGCGTCGTCATCAATGCCGGCGCCTATACCCACACCTCGATCGCGCTCCGCGATGCCATCTCCGGCAGCGGCGCTCCGACGGTCGAGATCCACATTTCGAATGTTCATGCCCGCGAGGGCTTCCGCCATCGCTCGCTCATAGCGCCCGTGTCCGTCGGCGTGATCTGTGGTTTCGGGCCCATGAGCTACGTGCTCGGCCTGGAAGCGGTTCACCATGTGATGACCGAGCGCGCGCGGCAGGCGAAGCCCTCCCAGCACTAATTCCTCAGGAAGTAGAGGTAAGCCCCATGGCCAAGGAAAACCCTTTCGATCCCGATCTCGTCCGTGAGCTGGCGAATTTGATCGCCGACACGGACCTCAGCGAGATCGAAGTGGAGAAGGGCGACCTTCGTATCCGCGTGGCGCGCACGATCACGGCCGCGGTCTCAGTCCCGGTCGCAGCTCCCGCAGCCTATGCCGCCCCCGCCCCGATGGTGGCCCCGCCTCCGGCTGCCGCCGAGATTCCTGCCGCGGCCAAGCCCGGCGCGCCCCATCCGGGCGCGGTGCTCTCGCCCATGGTCGGCACCGCCTACCGCAAGCCCTCTCCGGACGCCAAGTCCTTCGTCGAGATCGGCTCCAAGGTCCAGGCCGGCGACAAGGTCCTGCTCGTGGAAGCCATGAAGACCTTCAACGAGATCGTGGCGCCCCGCGCCGGCACCGTGACCGCCATCTATGTCGAAGACGGAACTCCTGTTGAATACGGCGAACCCCTCCTCGTCATCGAGTAAGGCACGACATGTTCGATAAGATCCTCATTGCCAATCGTGGCGAGATCGCCCTGCGAATCCTGCGCGCCGCGAAGGAGCTGGGCATCGCCACCGTGGCCGTGCACTCCACCGCCGACGCGGACGCCATGCACGTGCGCCTCGCGGACGAGAGCGTGTGCATCGGTCCGCCGGCCGCCCGGGACAGCTACCTCAACATCCCGGCCCTGATCGCCGCCTGCGAGATCACCGGCGCGGACGCCATCCATCCCGGCTATGGCTTCCTGTCCGAGAACGCCCGCTTCGCCGAGGTGCTGGAGCATCACCGCATCGCCTTCATCGGCCCGAAGGCGGAGCATATCCGCATCATGGGCGACAAGATCGAAGCCAAGCGGACCGCCAAGCGTCTGGGCATCCCCTGCGTCCCCGGCTCCGAAGGCGGGATCAACGATGAGACCGAGGCCAAGAAGGTCGCCAAGGAGATCGGCTATCCGGTCATCATCAAGGCGGCCGCCGGCGGCGGCGGGCGCGGCATGAAGGTGGCGCGCAACGAGGACGACCTCGTTCACGCCTTCCAGACCGCCCGCACCGAGGCCAAGGCCGCCTTCGGCGACGATGCGGTCTATATCGAGAAGTATCTCGAGAAGCCGCGCCATATCGAGATCCAGGTCCTCGGCGACGGCAAGGGCAATGCCATCCATCTGGGCGAGCGCGACTGCTCCCTGCAGCGCCGTCACCAGAAGGTGTGGGAGGAAGGGCCCTCGCCCGCCCTGAACCTGGAGATGCGCGAGCGCATCGGCGGCGTCGTGGCCAAGGCCATGCAGGACCTGCAATATGCCGGCGCCGGCACCATCGAGTTCCTCTACGAGGACGGCGAGTTCTACTTCATCGAGATGAACACTCGCATCCAGGTGGAGCACCCGGTCACCGAGATGATCACCGGCATCGACCTGGTGAACGAGCAGATCCGCGTCGCGGCAGGCCACCCGCTCTCGGTACGGCAGGAAGACATCAAGATCGAAGGCCATGCCATCGAGTGCCGCGTGAATGCCGAGCATCCCTCGACCTTCCGCCCCTCGCCCGGCACGATCAGCTACTTCCACCCGCCGGGCGGCCTCGGCGTGCGCGTCGACTCGGCCGCCTACCAGGGCTACCGCATCCCGCCCCATTACGATTCCCTCGTGGGCAAGCTCATCGTCCATGGCCGCACCCGCAACGAGTGCCTGATGCGCCTGCGCCGGGCCCTCGACGAGTTCGTGGTGGATGGGATCGACACCACCCTGCCGCTCTTCCGCACCCTAGTGCGCAACCCGGACATCCAGAATGGCCAGTACGACATCCACTGGCTGGAGAATTTCCTGAAGACCGGTGGCCTGGGCGACGAGCAGGCGTAAAACTCGGCTGGCATGAGCGGCGCGGAATGCTGCTCATGCCCCGACACGACATGCGTGACGCCCTGCATTTTCGGCGGTGTTCCGTGAGGAAGACCGTCGACCGTTCGCAATGCGGAGAAAGTTGCCGCCCTGAGGCGTTGTCGTTGCAGAGAGGGCCTGCAAATGGACGGCATTGCCGTTCCTTGGTACAAAGCGCACCATGAGCCATGCGTCTGACCACGCGACCGAAATCACCCCCGACATTCTGCTGAAAGCCTATGCGGCCGGCATCTTTCCCATGGCGGAAGATGCGGACGATCCGTCCCTCTTCTGGGTCGAGCCGCGCGAGCGGGGCATCATCCCCCTCGATTCCTTCCACATTTCCAAACGTCTGGCGCGCACCGTCCGCTCGGACCAGTTCGAGATCCGGATCGATCGGGATTTCGACGGGGTCATCGCCGGCTGCGCCGCTCCCGGAGTGGATCGGGAGAAGACCTGGATCAGCCGGCGCATTCGCGAACTCTACGGCGAACTCTTCGATGCGGGCTACTGCCACACGGTGGAGGTCTACCGGGACGACCGCCTCGTCGGCGGTCTCTATGGTGTGCGGCTCAACGGGGCCTTCTTCGGCGAGAGCATGTTCCACACGGAACGGGATGCCTCGAAGATCGCTCTGGTACATCTGGTGGCGCGCCTGCGCCGGGGCGGGTTCTCGCTTCTGGATACCCAGTTCGTGACCTCGCATCTGGCGCAGTTCGGCGCAATCGAGGTTCCCAGGCGCAGCTATAAGCAGATGCTGCGCAACGCCATGGAGCACGGCGCCGATTGGGATTGCTGGCCGCCCGGCACGATCGTCAGCGGCGAGGAGGCCCTCGCTGTTCTACAAGCCGAGTAAGATCCAGAGCATCGGGCGTGGAATCGAACTCACGTCCGATGTTCTCATCGTTTGTTCGTTTGCATCTTTCCACGCAAAACCGGTTCCCAATTTTGCGGTCGATGGTTTAGCGATCCGTATTGATGATCGGCGCGGCAGGGGCCTGGCGCCTCACCGGCTGCCTTGGTTGGGGCTCCGGCTGGCGCAAGGGAGCCGTCTGGACGGCCGGCGGGCGCGGGGCCGTGGCGCCGCCGGTCGGCGCCATGATGTCGCCCGGCCGTCCGGCATCGCTCGGCGCACGGGCGGAATCCTGGATCGGCGGGAGCTCTTCGGGCATCTCCTTGGGCTCCGAGATGACCTCCGTGCCGCCTTTGCAATCAACGAGCCAGATATCGTAGACCGGGTGCTCGAGCCCGTGCAGGCCCGGGCTCGCGGCAAAGAGCCAGCCGGAGAAGACGCGCTTGTTCTGGCCCTCGGGGCCGGGCTCGTCCACCTCGATGAACGAGGTGGTGTTGGGCGCCTCCGTCGGAGGCTTGGTGAAGCAGACCCTGGGCGTCATCTGCAGGGCGCCGAACTGGACGGTTTCGTCGATTCCGACCTCGAACGAAACGATGCGCCCGGTGATCTTGTCGAGTCCCGAAAAGACGGCCGTGGGATTCTTGATCCGGTCCGCCTGAGCGGCGCCCGCTGCGCCGATTACCCCTGCGAGCACGAGAGCCGCCCGCGTCCATCCGAGTTTCATCATATCATCCAAGCCAGGTCCGATTTGGCGGTTCTTGTCCGGTCTGCCCGGTCGTACCCCTTATCCCGGCAACGCGATAACACGCGAACCATGATGGAAAAAGGGCAAGCGGGAAAAGTCCTGCCAGATCGGCGGGAACCCTGGATATTCCCCTTCACGACAACGTCAAACAATTTTCTGAACCTCCGGTCCCGCCGCAGGTTAACCGGCCTCTATCGATCACAGAGGGCTGGAACATGGACATGAGCGACGGCAACGGGATCTCACGGCGGGGCATGATGGGTGCAGCGGCAGCCGGTCTCGCTTCGGCGGCGGCGAGCCCGGCTTCGGCTCAGACGGCCGCGAGCGGCGGTGTGGCCAAGGACGATCCGACGACCAAGTATCCCAAGCCACCGTTCCGGTCGCAGTCGCAGCCCTGGCCAGGCCTTGCCGGCAAGATGGATCCCCGCCCCGACCACGGCGAGACGAGCTACAAGGGATCCGGGCGGCTGCGTGGCCGGAAGGCCCTGATCACGGGCGGCGATTCCGGCATGGGCCGGGCCGCCGCCATCGCCTTCGCTCGCGAGGGCGCCGACGTGGCCATCAGCTATCACCCGGACGAGGAGCCGGACGCGCGGGAGGTCATCGACCTGATCAAGAAGGAGGGCCGGATCGCCGTGGCCCTTCCAGGCGACATCCGCGACGAGGCCCTGTGCACCCGCATCGTGGCCGATGCCGTGCAGCAGCTCGGAGGCCTCGATATCCTGGTCAACAACGCCGCCCGCCAGCAGCAGCGGCAAGCGCTGCTCGACATCACGTCCGAAGACTTCGACGCGACCTTCAAGACCAACATCTATGCCATGTTCTGGCTGACCAAGGCGGCTCTGCCGCACCTGACCCCGGGCTCCGCGATCATCCAGACGACGTCGGAACAGGCCTATGATCCTTCGGAGAACCTGGTCGATTACGCCATGACCAAGGCGGCGATGATGAACTTCACCAAGTCCATGGCGAAGCAGCTCGGCCCGAAGGGAATCCGCGTCAACGGAGTCGCTCCGGGGCCGATCTGGACGCCGCTTCAGGTCAGCGGCGGCGCGACCCAGGAGAAGCTGCAGCAGTTCGGCGGCGACACCCCCATGGGCCGTCCCGGCCAGCCGGCAGAGCTCGCCTCGATCTATGTCCAGCTTGCTGCGGCCGATGCGAGCTATGCGACGGGGCAGGTCTACGGGGCGGCCGGAGGCAGCGGCCAGCCGTAAATTCCTTGCCCTCGCACCGCCTCCAGGTGAGGCGAGGGCCTTTCCGCAACTAGACCGTCTTGGCATTCTCCGGCGCGGCGGCCGCCTTCGCGCTGCTCGCGAAGCGCCGCGCCAGGACCGCGCAGGTCATAAGCTGGATCTGGTGGAAGATCATGAGCGGCAGCACGATGGAGCCCACGTCCTGTCCGGCGAAGATCACGTTCGCCATCGGGGCGCCTGACGCGAGGCTCTTCTTGGAGCCGCAGAAGGTGATGGTGATCCGGTCCGCGCGATTGAAGCCGAACCAGCCGCTGACATAGAACGTGAAGCACAGCACGGCGACCAGCAGCACGATGTCGATCACGACGACGGCGACGAGGTCCTCGGCCGAGAGCTTGTGCCAGAGCCCCCCGATGACGGCCTCACTGAAGGCGCCGTAGACGACCATCAGGATGGAGCCGCGGTCGACGAACTGCGTGAGCGTCCTGTGCCGGCTGAGCCATCGGCCGAGAAAGGGCTGGAGCACCTGACCGAGGATGAAGGGAGCGAGAAGCTGCAGCAGGATGCCCTCGAGCGCCCCGAGAGAGAAGCCCCCGCCCCCTTTCGTATGGAACAGGAGCCCCACGAGAAGTGGGGTCAGGAACATGCCGAGGATGTTCGAGGCGGAAGCCGAGCAGATGGCTGCCGGCACGTTGCCCTCCGCGATCGACGTGAAGGCGATCGACGACTGAACGGTCGAGGGGAGAACGCACAGGAACAGGATTCCGGTGGCCAGCGCCGGGGTCATCAGGTTCGGCACGGCCAGAACGATGAGGCCGAGTATCGGAAAGACCACGAAGGTGGTGACCAAAACGAAGAGGTGCAGCCGCCAATGGGTCATGCCGGCGATCACCACATCGCGTGACAGGCGCGCGCCGTGGAGAAAGAACAGCAGCGCGATCGCCAGATTGGTCGCGACCGAGAACACTTCCGCCGGCTCGCCGCCGATGGGAAGGATCGACGCAAGAACGACCATCCCGAAGATGGCGATCGTGTACCATTCCCGTTTGATGAGAGAAGCCATGGTGACCTTCGTTATGGTTGACGTCCCAGCCGACGTTTCGTGCCCTGCCCTATGCCTGAAGCTCCGGGAACCTGTTCATCTCCGCCCCCGCTGCGTCAGCTTGGCTGAAGAGACCCCTTGAAAAGCGAAAGCCCGCCAAGGGCGGGCGATCGCTGCGAGAATCGCTGTCGTGCCGTTTACGCGAAGGTCGCCTCGCGGGCGACCCGGGAAATGTCGTAGCGGGCGATGCCGAGATCGGCCAGATCACGGTCGGAGAGCTGCGCCAGCTCGCGGACGGTCTTGCGATACAGATGGTAGTTGCGAACCTTCGAAAGGATATAGGAAACGAACATGTAAAGCCCCAGCAGTGGACCGGCCTCGTGACCGGTTATCTTTGCTCTTGTTGCGGTGCGGATATACGGATGCGCTCCCGCCTTGAGGAGCCATAAGAACTGAGGTCCGTTATGCCCTGACGGCATAACGCTGAAAGCGTCCGGGCCCGCACCTGCCCCCAGAATGGGCCTTTGAGTCCGGGACCGATCCGTTAAGCTTCGAGGGCAGATCGATGGGGAACGCACTCACATGAACGAAGCGGATCGACGAAGCGACGAGGCACGCCGGCGCCTGGAATTCCTGTCGGTGGAGGAAACGGCCACGCTCGGCGAGCGCGGCGTCCTGTTGCCGGATCCCGGTTCCGTGCTGGTCTCGCCCCATGTTCGCCTGGAGGAGGACGTGGTGCTCTGGCCCAACGTCATCCTCCAGGCTTCTTCGGAAAGCCGCATCGCCATCGGCCGTGGGACGAACCTTTTTCCCGGGACCCGTATCGTTTCATCGGGTGGGGCGGTCACGATCGGCACCGGTGCGGAGATCGGAGAGGAAGGCGGCTTCACGATCAAAGCCGGTCCTGGTGATACCATCGCCATCGGGAACGGAGCCCGGCTTCTCGGCAGCGGATCGCTCACCCTGTCGAATTGGGTCGGACGGGGAGCCCAGATCCTCGGCTCCATCCGTTGCCAGAACTGCACATTGGGAGATGGCGGAACCTATCGCGAATCCGATCCGGATGAGCGAGGCGGCGTACTGAAGGGCTCAGGCGTGGCGCGCGGCATCGAGGTCCCGCAGGGCCACGTGATCCAGGCATTCGGCCTCTTCTCCGAAGCGGTCATGCGGCGGCAATCGTATTTCCATCCGAAAGGCTGATTTCAATCCCAGCAGTGTTCGGACCTATTGAGAAATGGCCTTGCATCATCACCGGCCTCGTTCCGGTGATCTCCATGCGAGTGGCGCGGAGCTTCACAGACGGGCATGGCCGGCACAGGGCCGGCCATGACATGAGAGGTATCGAAGACAGGCTTGGCCCGCCTTACTCTCCCGGCGTCCAGGGAACGTAGTCACCCGTCGCGGCGGGACGCTGCCCGAGAGACAGGCTCGAGCCCTGCGGACGGTAGGCCTGTGCGGTGCCGGTCATGTTGGGCACGTAGGCCCTCTCCCAGGAATGCGGCTTGTAGTTTTCCTCGCTCGGAGCCACGTCGCCGTTATGGCACAGCCAGGCGCGCCAGCCGGGCGGCACCTTCGAGGCATCGGCATAGCCGTTATAGACGACCCAGCGGCGCTCGGCGCCCACGTTCGAGTCGATGGCCTGGGGCTGCGTATAGCGGTAGTAGCGGTTTCCGAATTCGTCCTCACCCACGAACTGCCCCTTGCGCCAGGTGAAGTACCGGGTGCCGATGGTCTGTCCGTTCCACCAGGTGAAGAATTGGGTCCAAAACTGTTTCATCGCTGCTGCCTAGGGGGAGCCAAAGTTGGGCGGAATATGGCGTCTGCGTTTAAAGAAGTCGAGCGCAAAGATGGCCGTTCGAAGCCCACGAAAAGCGGGAACACCTCCCCTATCGACTTTTTATGTAATTCTGAGACAAAAGCTCCCCGAGAGGCCTTTTGTGCTTCCTATTGCCACAAGAAAGGGCGGCATTACCGCCGCCCTCTGTTTGAGGCTCAGCCTTTTTAGAACCACTCGTCCCCGCCGCCCGCGGGCGGGACGAATCCTGTCACTGTGAAGTTCCAGGCGGTCAAGCCTACTCCCGCGCCCAAAACTGCGAACTTGATCTGCGCCTGACGGCCGGTCCCGTCCGCATCGTAGAACAGCTCGCCCGTGGCGCTGTTATAGATGATCCGCTGTTCCTCCGTCGCCGCCACGCTGCCATACCCGAAAGCATCCAGCCCAAGCGATCCCGGCGCCAGCGCCGTGAAGATCGCCACGTCGAGTTCGATGCGATCTTCAAAGCAATCGAAGTCTTGAAGCCGGTCGACGTTGTACGAGCTGCTGAGAGCCGTGTCGAACACGAACACATCGCTACCCGCGCCGCCCGCCAGCGTGTCGTTGCCCGCGCCGCCCGCCAGCGTGTCATTGCCCGCGCCGCCCGACAGGCGGTTGCCCCCCTCGTCGCCACTGAGCCGATCGGCATAAGCCGAGCCGCTCAAGCCCTCGATCGCGGCGTAGCTGTCACCCGCCGCATCCCCCGTGTTGAGGAACGCCTCCGCCAGGCTCGCCACTACCCCGAAGGATGCGTCGCCATAATCGGCCACGTCAAACCCCGAACCGCCGATAAGAAGATCTGCGCCGCTGCCGCCGGTGAGCACATCGTCTCCCGCCCCGCCGTCCAGGGTGTCGAAGCCGGCCCCGCCCCTCAGGACGTCATGGCCGTTATTGCCGTCGAGACGGTTGGCTCCGGCATCCCCCGCGAGCTGATCGTTGTACGCGGAACCCGTCAGGTTCTCGATGCCGCTGAAGCGATCGCCGTCAGCTTCGCCGCCGCTGCCCCAGCCTGACTGCAGGTTCGCCACCACGCCACGCGAGGCACTGGCGTAGGATGCGGTATCGATGCCCGAGCCGCCATTGAGAGTATCAAAGCCTGCGTCACCGATGAGAACATCGTCGCCGTCGCCCCCCTCCAGCATGTCATTGCCGTCGCCACCGGAGAGGACATCGTTGTCCGACCGTCCCCACAGCGTGTTGGCGCCGCCGTCGCCGGTGAGCTGATCGTCATAGGCGGAGCCAATGACCGCCTCGATCCCCTCGAACTTGTCACCCGACGCCTCGCCACGGCTGCCGCCGCTGGACAGGTTGACTGTGACACCCGACGTAGCCGTCTCGTATGATGCCACGTCGAATCCATTCCCGCCGTTCAGCGTGTCGGCTCCCAAGCCGCCCCGAAGCGTATCGTTGCCGCCATCGCCACTGAGAACGTTGGCTCCTGCATCGCCCGTGAGGTGATCGCTAAAGATCGAGCCAGACAGAGCTTCGATACCGCTGAAGGTGTCGCCCGACGCCTCGCCGCCCGCGCCACCGACCATCAGGCTCGCCACGACACCCGAAGTCGCGCTTGCATAGGACGCCACGTCGAAGCCGTCGCCGCCGATCAGCGTGTCGGCTCCCAGACCGCCCTCAAGCGTGTCGTCGCCGCCATTGCCGCTGAGAACGTTGGCCCCGCCGTCGCCCGAGAGTTGATCGCCATAGGCCGAACCGGACAAGGCTTCGACGCCATTGAAGGTATCGCCCGACGCCTCGCCGCCCGTGCCGCCGGTCATCAGGCTGACGACGACTCCGGAGGCGGCATGCTCGTAGGAGGCCATGTCCAAACCGTCGCCGCCGATCAGCGTGTCGGCGCCGCCTCCGCCTTCAAGCGTATCGTTCCCCCCAAGGCCCGAGAGACGATTGGCATTGCCATCGCCGGTCAGGTGGTCCGCGCCGTAAAGCGAACCGGTTAAGGCTTCGATGCCGACGAGCATGTCCCCCGCCGCATCGCCAGCCGTGCCGGTGCCGGCGGCCAGGCTGACCTCCACCGACGAATAGGACCAGGTGTAGGACGCCTCGTCGAAGCCTGCCCCACCCACAAGCGAGTCGGCGCCCTGACCGCCGGTGAGCGTATCGTCGCCGGTTCCGCCGTCGAGCGTATCGGCGCCGTCATGAGCCGACAGGCGGTCGTTGCCGTCTTGGCCGTAGAGCGCGTTGGCGGCGTTGTCGCCCAATTGCACATCGCTGAGCACGTCGTCGAAGGCCGAACCCGACAGGCCCTCTATGCCGATCAGCACGTCCTGGGCGTCATTCCCCACGCCCAGGCTCACCGTCACGCCCGCTTTCGCCGCCGCATACGACGCAATATCAAAACCAGAACCGCCGTCCAGCGTGTCCCTGCCCGCGCCGCCGATCAGCGTATCGTCGCCGGCACCGCCGTTGAGCAGGCCGCTCCCGACGATGAAGTCGTTGCCAGATGTATTGGACGCCGTCAGCGGAACGATCGTGAAAGACGAGTGGTTTTCGTCCGGGAGGCTGGTTCTGATGATTTTAAAGACAGGAGAATTGAAGATAGGTAATACAGGGTCCAAGTATTCATATAGTTCGGAATCACCCAAGCTGTATTTACGATCCGGGTAGACCTTAGGTGGATAAACGTACATCTTATAGCCCTGATCGACGAGGTTATTGTTTTCGTCACGAGTATAAGACCGCTCTCTGATAGTTAGCGTGCCGTCCGGATAAAGCTTATAAGTTACTCCGTTTTTAATTATAGCTCTCGTTCCGTCAGGGTAAAATTTATAGATTACGCCGTCGTCGTCAGAGAATGTTCTGGTCAGGTCATCAAACGATCCCTCTTCGGGCAATTCTTCAACGGTATTGTCTTCACCTTCGCCTGTAGCACCTTCCGTATGCTTGACCTCATGCAGCTCGATCGATCCCCAGACGACACCACTTCCCACCTCCTGGTCCGCACCCCAAGCCGCCTGCGAACCACCATAGGTGATAGACACAGACCCACCGTAATTTTTCATGAACTCCAGATAGGCTTGCTCCAAAGAGTAAGTCATTCAGCCGCCCCCCGAACCATTGTCTATGTACGAAACTTTGTTGCTATATTTTCTTATATAACATGGCATTTATTTTACAACCGCTAATTCTATCGTTTGTCTTATATGTTTCCTTGGTTGTGCGACTCTGCTCGTGGCCGCAGAGCGCTCGGCTTTGATGGCGCTCCTGCAACGGGCTTGGGCGCAGGAACATCATGCCCACCGGAAGCCGCTCCGCGCCGACGAGACGGCTGAAGCATTAAGCGAAGAATCTCGACCGGAAGCCCACCCATTTCCTCGGATCAAGAGTCGGGCCTGCCTGGAGCCAGACCGTCAATGCGCCTAAAATGAACACGGCAGGGCTTTGAGGGGCCTTATCAGGCGGGCGATTCTTTAGCGTGAAGAGGAAAGGGACGACTCAAGCGCGCTGACACGCCCAGTCTTCGCCGTGCAAAAACCCGCGACTGATTCTCGAATCCCGCGTCCTGCCGCCGTCGTCCCCGAAAACTCCCGCATTCTAGCCATTTCGAGGTATTCGGCAGGCCTTTTGAAAGCCGGCGCCCGGACGCTGCCGATTGATGCGCCGGCACAACATCTCGTTGGATTTCGTGCCGGTGCTGAGCCGGCACATTTCGAGCGCTGTGGAATCCCTGAAAGGATTCTCAGAGGAGTCTCCAAGGCTTAGCTAGTTTTCCACATTCTTAACATTCTTCCACTATATATAGTTGGAACCACGAGCCGCGACACAAGTTCTTGACGTAAGGCTCGCAACACGACTAGCTTGCCGGGGTACCGATCAGAGACCGGCGGCCGACCTAAAAAGGGCGGCCGGAACCTCCCCAGAGTAAGCGTCAGAGCTCCGTGGCAGTGAATTGCCGCGCGGTGCGTGGCGTCTGGAGGAGGCCCGTAACTCGGGCGTGTTACGTGTGGCGGTCCGCAAAACGGGTCGTTGGGGCGTCGAACAATAAATTTGGGCTGATGAGCTGCGGGGCAAAATCGCGGCCAGGAGACCTTTTGTCTCCATACTTGGGAAAATGACTATGCGGATCGAGCGGCGTTATACGCAAACCGGCCAATCGCCTTATTCCTCCCTCGCCTTCCGGCTCGCGACGAGCGAGATCCGCAATCCGGACGGCTCGGTCGTCTTCAGGCTCGAGAACATCGAGGTGCCTGAGACCTGGAGCCAGGTGGCGTCCGACGTTCTGGCCCAGAAGTATTTCCGCAAGGCTGGCGTTCCGGCCCGCCTGAAGAAGGTGGAAGAGAACGACGTTCCGTCCTGGCTGTGGCGCTCCGTGGCCGACGAGGCGGCGCTTGCCTCCCTGCCGGAAGACCAGCGCTTCGGCTCCGAGATTTCCTCCAAGCAGGTCTTCGACCGCCTCGCGGGCTGCTGGACCTATTGGGGCTGGAAGGGCGGCTATTTCTCCACCGAGGAGGATGCGCAGGCCTTCTACGACGAGCTGCGCTTCATGCTCGCCAACCAGATGGTCGCCCCCAACTCGCCGCAATGGTTCAACACCGGCCTGCACTGGGCCTACGGCATCGACGGCCCCGGCCAGGGCCACTATTACGTGGACTACAAGACCGGCAAGCTGACGAAGTCCAAGTCGGCCTACGAGCATCCGCAGCCGCATGCCTGCTTCATCCAGGGCGTCGAGGACGACCTGGTGAACGAGGGTGGCATCATGGACCTGTGGGTGCGCGAAGCGCGCCTGTTCAAGTACGGCTCCGGCACCGGCTCCAACTTCTCGAAGCTGCGCGGCGAGGGTGAAAAGCTCTCCGGCGGCGGCCGCTCGTCCGGCCTCATGAGCTTCCTCAAGATCGGCGACCGCGCGGCAGGCGCGATCAAGTCGGGCGGCACCACGCGCCGCGCGGCCAAGATGGTGGTGGTCGACGTCGATCACCCGGACATCGAGAGCTACATCGACTGGAAGGTGAAGGAGGAGCAGAAGGTCGCCGCGCTCGTGACCGGCTCCAAGCTCGGCAACAAGCACCTGAAGGCCATCATGAAGGCCTGCGTCAACTGCGAGGCCGAGGGCGATGCCTGCTTCGATCCGGAGAAGAACCCGGCCCTGAAGAAGGAAATCAAGCTGGCCCGCCGGGTCATGATCCCGGACAACTACATCAAGCGCGTCATCCAGTTCGCGCGCCAGGGCTACACCGACATCGACTTCCCGATCTACGACACCGATTGGGATTCGGACGCCTATCTCACGGTCTCCGGCCAGAACTCCAACAACTCCGTCTCGCTCACCGACGACTTTTTGCGCGCAGTGGAGAACGACGCGGATTGGCACCTCAAGGCCCGCAAGGACGGCAAGGTCCTGAAGACCCTGAAGGCCCGCGACCTGTGGGAGCAGATCGGCCATGCCGCCTGGGCGTCGGCCGATCCGGGCCTGCACTTCAACACCACCATGAACGACTGGCACACCAGCCCCGCCGGTGGCCGCATCCGGGCGTCGAACCCGTGCTCGGAATACATGTTCCTGGACGACACGGCGTGCAATCTCGCTTCCGCCAACCTGCTCCAGTTCTTCGACCGCCAGAACCACAGGTTCGACGCCGGTTCGTTCGAGCATGCCTGCCGCCTGTGGACGATCGTGCTCGAAATCTCGGTCATGATGGCGCAGTTCCCGTCGAAGGAGATCGCGCAGCTCTCCTACGAGTACCGCACGCTCGGCCTCGGCTTCGCCAATATCGGCGGCCTGCTCATGACCATGGGCCTTCCTTACGACTCCGACGCGGGCCGTGCCCTCGGCGGCGCGATCACGGCGATCATGACCGGCGTGTCCTATGCAACCTCCGCCGAGATGGCGGGCGAGCTCGGGCCGTTCCCGAACTACAAGGCCAACGCGAAGCACATGCTGCGCGTGATCCGCAACCATCGCCGCGCGGCGCATGGACAGGCGGAGGGCTATGAGGGCCTCGCCGTCAACCCGGTCCCGCTCGATCACGCCTCCTGCCCGGATGCCGATCTCGTCGCCCATGCGAAGGCCGCCTGGGACCGCGCCCTGGAACTCGGCGAGACGAACGGCTACCGCAACGCGCAGGCCACCGTCATCGCGCCGACGGGCACGATCGGCCTCGTGATGGATTGCGACACCACCGGCATCGAGCCCGACTTCGCGCTCGTGAAGTTCAAGAAGCTCGCCGGCGGCGGCTACTTCAAGATCATCAACCGGGCCGTGCCCGACGCGCTGCGGACGCTGGGCTATCGCGAATCCGAGATCGCCGAGATCGAGGCCTATGCGGTCGGCCACGGCTCCATGCGCCAAGCGCCCGCCATCAATCCCGGCTCGCTCCGGACGAAGGGTTTTACGGACGAGAAGATCGACGCGGTGGAGAAGGGCCTGAAATCGGCCTTCGACATCAAGTTCGTCTTCAACCGCTGGACGCTCGGCGAGGACTTCCTCACCGGCACGCTGAAGGTGCCGGCGGACAAGCTCAACGATCCATCCTTCGACCTGCTCTCCTTCCTCGGCTTCTCAAAGGCCGACATCGAGGCCGCGAACATCCACATCTGCGGAGCGATGACGCTGGAAGGCGCGCCGCACCTGAAGACCGAGCATTACGCGGTGTTCGATTGCGCCAATCCCTGCGGCAAGATCGGCAAGCGCTATCTCTCGGTGGAGAGCCACATCCGCATGATGGCGGCGTCGCAGCCCTTCATCTCGGGCGCGATCTCCAAGACCATCAACATGCCCAACGACGCCACCGTCGAGGATTGCAAGAACGCCTACATGCTCTCCTGGAAGCTGGCGCTGAAGGCGAACGCCCTCTACCGCGACGGCTCCAAGCTCTCGCAGCCGCTGAACTCGGCCCTCATCGCCGATGAGGACGAGGACGCGGAGGACGCCGCCGAGCATGTGGCCGCGCTGCCGGCCGCGGCAAAAGCCGCGCACGTGTCGGAGAAGATCGTGGAGAAGATCGTCGAGCGCGTGGTGGCCCTGCGCGACCGCGAGAAGATGCCCGACCGCCGCAAGGGCTACACCCAGAAAGCCGTCGTCGGCGGCCACAAGGTGTACCTGCGCACGGGCGAGTACGACGATGGACGCCTCGGCGAGATCTTCATCGACATGCACAAGGAAGGCGCCGCCTTCCGGGCCATGATGAACAACTTCGCCATCGCGATCTCGCTCGGCCTGCAATACGGCGTGCCGCTGGAGGAATACGTGGAGGCCTTCACCTTCACGCGCTTCGAGCCGGCCGGCTTCGTCCAGGGCAACGAGCGCATCAAGTCCGCGACCTCGATCCTCGACTACGTGTTCCGCGAGCTCGCGGTGTCGTATCTCTCCCGCAACGACCTCGCCCATGTGGACCCGTCGGAAGCAGGCCCCACCACCATCGGCCAGGGCGAAGCCCAGTCGAAGGCGCCGGAGCCCGCGCCCGCCACGGCCATCGTGTCCCGCGGCTTCACCCGCGGCTCCGTCGACCGCCTCATGCTGATCCCCGGCGGCGGTGGCAGCGCCACCGGCATTGTTCAGCGTACCGGCGGCCTCACGGTTGGCGCGAATGCGTTGAAGGGCGAACTCGCCCAGCCCGCCGTCGAGGTGGAGGAAAAGGTCGGCGAAGCCGAGATGTCCAAGCTCGCCTTCGCAGCCCCCGCCCCCTCGGTCGCCGACCGGCGCGCCGAGGCCAAGATGAAGGGCTATGTCGGCGAATCCTGCCCCGAATGCGCGAACTTCACGTTGGTGCGGAACGGGACCTGCTTGAAGTGCGATACCTGCGGCAGCACGACTGGGTGCTCGTAATCTATTTTGCCTCGGAGGAGACTAGTCTCCTCCGAGGCGATCGTTCTTTGAGTAATGAGCAAAAATGATCATCGATCGGGGGCGACGGTGTCTCGTGTTCACTACATTATCGAGCAAGACACGAAGGCACTGCTCAATTTGCTACCAGAGATTCAAGCCCTAGCGGACTCTGAAAAGAATGATGCCTTAGGGTTTATTCCAAGCGGTGCTTTTGAAGATGCAATCGAGAGGCGGCGACTTATTGCTGCTTTGGTTGATTCTGATGGCGATAGGACTTTCGCAGGCTACCTTCTTCATAGTGGCGTATTCCCAAACGCGAAGATTCAACAAATCGCTGCCACGCCACCCTTTAGAGGAAAAGGCGCAGCATCTGCTTTAATGAAAGCACTGGTCTCGGAGTTGGAGCGCGTTGGCTTCGTCTCAATTCGGGCAGATGTTGCTTCAAACCTGACGCACGCACTAAACTTCTATGCTAGAAATGGTTTTGAGCCGATACGTCAACGAGCCGGAGGAAAATCCCGCGGGCGAACCATTATTATTCATTCACGGACGCTTGAATCTGACAACTTACTCACACTCGCCACACCCCACTCTGAATTTCAAATCGATCTTAGCCGCCGCCGCGCCTCAGTCGATCCCGTTTTTGCTTTCGACCTGAACGTTTACTTTGATCTGGTACGGGATCGCAGCCATTCTGAAAATGCTCGTCAGCTATTCGGCGCCGCATTGGCGCATACAATTAAGCTGGCTGTTGCTGAGGAATTCGTCACCGAACTGCGAAATACATCAAGCAATCTAACGGCAGACCCGATCTTGCAGATGGCCCTCCAGCTTCCGCGCCTCCCAAAATGCGATAGAAAAGAACTGGAGGCGCTGGCAGTAAAATTATATGACGTTGTATTCAAGAAGCCTAATGCAAAGGGCCTTGGAACCGAGCAAGCCAAAAGTGATGTGAAGCATCTGGCTCATGCTGCTTTATCGAGGGCATCTGCATTCGTTACTCGGGATGGATCTATATTAAATGCCCGCAACGAACTACTTGAGACCTTTGATATCGACATCGCGACTATAGATGAGGTTCTAGACCTAATCCCCAACGAGGCTTCAGCACAATCCGCGATAAAACTTCAGGGAAATGGTTTTGACCTAGGACCCATAACAAGATCGGAACTCTGTAGATATTTGTCTGATGTCAACGTGGACAAGCCACTATCTAGTGAGTTCACTGATCCTGCATCTGTCAATACGATGCTTCACCAGCATGCAATACGATGTGAAGGACGAGTTGTTGCAGTAGGCATCTTAGCCATTGCAAAACGAGTTGATCCAGTCGCCCGAATGCTCATTCATGTGCGCAATGAGATTCATGATGCTGAGTTATTTGCAGATTATTTGATAGATTTCTTAATACGCTCTGCATGCGAGGGGGCAAACGCAGTAATTGAATTGGCTCATCTACCAGGGCAATCGATTGTAAACCAGGCAGCAAGATTGCGCGGCTTTCATCGCGCTTACAACGCACCAACGTTCTCTAAGATTGCCGTAGGAAAACCAATTACAGCAGACACATGGAATGCAACGGCCCAACAGGTCAGACGTCGCGCTGGCATTGTGCTTCCACATGATTTTGACGCTTTATCCAGCGGTGTCGAAATTCCAATAAAATCATTAAATGGCCGCTTGAGCAAAATCACTGCTCAAGCGCTAGAGGATTTTCTCAGCCCAACTCTGATAGTTTGGCGCGGGCGCAACGGTGTCATCGTTCCAATCGCTCGCGAATATGCGGATGAGCTTCTCGGAACCGCAATCCAGGCCAAGTTCGATTTCATCCTTAATCGGCAGGCTGCTTTCCGCTCGCGACGAGGCTACGTCAACTCACCAAGAGCCGCGAGACTAATGTCGGCGGGTGCTCCTATCATCTTCTATGAGTCTAAACGCACCTCGAACGGACGAGGCGCAGCTGTAGCAATCGCTAGGATCACAAACTCTGTTGTTATCTCGAAATCACAAATAGATCCAAAATCTGACCAGAGGCTAGTTGTTGATGATTTGGACAAATTCTCAGCAAGCGAAGATGTCCTTCTTACCACATTCGACAACATCATGAGATTTCCCAACCCGGTCAGCTTCGAAATGCTGAAGAAATTTGACGCTATTGGAAGAGCGAATCTCGTTTCTGCTGTATCAATTTCAAGCGATCAGATTGAATCTATACTCAATTATGGCTGGTCCTGTGCCAAATCCTAAGGAAGCGATAATTTCAATTCACCCAAGGTTTGCGGAAGCAATCCTTGCAGGATCGAAGAAGGTTGAGCTTCGACGGCGGATTCCGAATTTGGAAGCGGGGACCCTACTATGGATATACGCAACTGTGCCCGTTAAGGCTGTTGTTGGCTCCGCAATAATCGCTTCCATTATTCGCGACACGCCAGAAGAAATTTGGAACACCTACTCGCAACACTCGGCTATAGATCGCGATGAGTTCGATCGTTACTTTGAAGGCACTACAGAAGCTGTCTGCATCAAACTTCGTGCTGTTAAAAGGGTTAGGCATGTCGGCATCGAGAGGCTTCGAAAGTGGAAAGTTGGCTTTCACCCACCACAGGTAATTTCAAAGATTGCAAATTCGGACGCCATACGCCTTCGTAAACTTATACAGCCGTTGGGCTTGAAATGAACTTGCGGCAATGCACCTCCTCGCTCTCTCCGGCAGCCTGCGTGCCGCCTCGCTCAACACCATGGCTCTGCGCGCACTGCAAAAGCTCGCGCCGGAGAGTGTCGCGATCAGGCTCTATGAAAGCATCGGCGCCCTGCCCCACTTCAACACTGACGTGGAGATGAGTGCGTTGCCGGAGATCGTCGCGGAGCTGCGCCGGCAGGTGGCGGCGGTGGATGGGGTGGTGATCGCCTGTCCCGAATATGCCCACGGCATTCCAGGCTCGTTCAAGAACGCGCTCGACTGGCTCGTTGGCATGCCGGATTTTCCGGGAAAGCCGGTGATGCTCATCAACACGTCGCCCCGCTCCACGCATGCACAAGCGGCCTTGCGCGAAGTTCTCGCCACCATGTCGGCGCGCCTCGTGCACGAGGCGGATGTGGCCATCGAACTGCGCAACAGAAGCGCCGACGAACCGGAGATCGTCGAAGCCCTGCGGGTGGGATTGCAGGCCTTCGTCCGAGCCTGCACAGAGCCTCGCGCCTTCTGACTAACCTCCATCGTCATGCCCGCGCTCGTCGCGGGTTTCCACGCCTTTTTCTGCGCAGTCGGTCAAAGACGTGGGTGGCCGGAACAAGTCCGGCCATGACGTCGAGGGCCGTGTCATAGCGAGAATGTTCTTCTTTTGTTCTTGACAGACCTCGGAGTGCAAGCTATATCGTTGCACAGATCGGTTCCGACGAGGGGCGCTTTCGCGAGGCGTCGCAAAGAAGGGAACCGGCACGGTCCCGCGGCAGGCCTCGCAAGCTTGTCGGCGGGAGGCCCTTGGCAGCCTTGTGCTCGTCCAAGTCTAAACGCCTAAAAGTACCGTGCGCGAAGAGCGGTTCGGCTCCTAGCATTCCATAGACAATCGAGCCGGGCCGCACGACGCGCCACCCTCGATCCACCATCAAGCTCAGGGCTCAACGGCCCTGGGCCTGAAGGCGCTGGCTCTTTGACATCCGGCCCATCACGCCCCCTCCGGCCTGCGGAACACGCCCTGGACCACCGATCCGCGCCCGATCAGCTCCGGCGGCGGGTTTTCCCAATCCACCGCCTCGGGTTCGCGGCCGTGCCGATAGACCATCCAGCCGCCCTGCGGGTCCTGGTACACGCCGTAGATCAGATGGCCGCGCCGTTCGCCGTGGCCGCGCCATTCGCGGCGGGAGCGTCCAGGGACGAAGTCGCGCAATCCCCGCATCATCAGCCATGTGATGCCGATGAGGGTCACGGGCACGCTGACGAGCCAGAGGGCCTGGATGAATTCGGGCCAGGTGTGGAACTTCGAGAGCCAATCGGCCCATGAGACGGAACCTGGATGTCCGACTGTCGCTCTCATGGTGTCGCCGCACGACTACGAACGCTGTCCGGACCGATCGACCCGAATGGAGATCGTCACCGTAAGAATGGGCCGTCGATGCTCATCCTTCACTTCGACCCGAATGTCCTCCGCATTTGCCTCGCGCATCGTGAACAATCGATCCCGCGCGAGTTCCCCCGCCGTGCGCAGGGCCTCGATCTCGACAGCCCGGAGGCTGCCGATCTCATGCCCCTCTTCGTCGAGGTTGGATTGAGAACCGAGGAACAGGTCGAGGTAGAAGCGCGGCATAGGTGACCAGGACTTGAAGGGGAGAGACAATCCGCCCGCCCGCCGGTGCTCTTCTCGGCGGGAGCCATCTGGCAGGCGGGCGGATTCGGCGCCGGTACGCAACAACCCCTACGAGCCGATCCGCAGGGTCATACCGGGAACGGGTCCACCGGTCTTGCTGTGTTGGGCCATGGGCATAACGGATTGTGCCAACCGTCAGTGCAGGACCCGCAGCCGGCGGTCGGCTTGCTGCACGAACGCGACGGCGGCAGCGATTTCGTCCTCATCGAATTCATGGCAGCCGATGCGATCGATGGCCCCGCCGGTCCCCTGTGCGCGGACCTCCAGCCAAAACGGCGGCAGGCCCCTCGTCTCGGCCCCATACTCTTCGGTCAGACAGATCTCGATGGCGCCGAAACGGCCAAGCCTCACGGTCCGGGATGCTTCCCCCTCGTCCGGCCCGACGGCGAGCTGGACGTAGGCGCGAATGATCTTCTGCTCGATGTAGTCGGGACACAACTCGGGATACGCTGCCTGGCCCGCAGGCATGGCACGCGAATGCGGCATTGCACTCTCCATCGGGTTAATGACATCCGGCGGCCTCAACGGACCATCGCAGCGGGGCGGCGCGCTCCAGCCCCTCGTCACCGGGATGTCGATGGCCGTGTTCATATCCGATCCCGTGCCCGAATGGATCGCCCTCATGGGACAAACCCTTGTTGGATCGGGCCGCCGGTGTACGATCGGTGAATGGAAGCCCACCAGGGGAACACGCCGCAATCCAGGAGAACCCACAGCGGGGTACCGCCCAGCGCCGGCGGGGTCATGGCTCGGCTTGCAGCCGCCCGCCTCGCCGGGGTCGGCTCCGATCCCGCCCCCCTCCTCCATCAGGCGGGGATCACCTCCGCGCAGGTTGACGACGCCGAGACCGAAATGGCCGCCGACGCGCAACTCGCGTTCCTCAATCTCGCCGCGGATGCGCTCCGGGACGACCTGCTCGGGTTCCATCTCGCCCGGGAGTTCGAACTCCGGCAGGTCGCGCTGCTCTACTACGTGCTCGCCTCATCCGACACGCTCGGCGATGCCCTGGCCCGGTCCGAGCGCTACAGCGTCATCGCCAATGAGAGCATTGTGCTGAGCCGCATGCCGGACAGCCGGGCGGGTATCCGCGTCAGCTATGTCGGCGTCCCGCGGCACGCGGACCGACATCAGATGGAGTTCTGGATCACGGCGATCGTGCGGATCTGCCGTCATCTGACGGGCTCTGATCTCAGACCTGTCCGGATCGCCATGATCCATCCCCGCTGTGCCGTCTCGAATGCCATCGAAGACTACCTCGAGTGCCCGATTGCGTTCGGAGCCGGAACGGACGAGATCGCGTTCGCACGCGGCGCGCCCCGGCTTCGGCTGGAGAATGCGGACCCCTATCTGAACAAGATGCTGGTCCGCCACTGCGAGGAGGCCCTGGTCCGGCGCGTGCGGCCGGCAGGACCGCTCCAGGCTCGCGTCGAGAACGCGATCGCTCCCCTGCTCCCGCACGGCCGGGCCCGGGTGGACGAGGTCGCGCGCAGCCTCGGGATGAGCCGGCGGACGCTGGCGCGGCACCTGGCGGAGGAGAATCTGACCTTCACCGATGTCCTGGAGAGGGTCCGAAGGGACATGGCGCAGCACTACCTCAAGGATCCCGGCCTACCGATCTCGCGCATTGCCTGGCTGCTCGGCTATCAGGAAGCCAGTGCCTTCACGAACTCCTTCAGGCGATGGACCGGGATGACACCGACGGAGATGCGGACACGGCATCACGGCGACGCGACGGCAGCCCCGCCGTGACTGACGGGTTGGCAGGTGAGCTGCCCGATGCCGGGGCTTCTACAAGGCGGGTCGGGAGTCGGACCGACCCGCCTTCGGCCGAGCAGACCCGAGGCGCGGATCACTGTGCACGCCAACAGGCCTCGGGGCTCACCGCATCACGCGCATGACCCGGCGGGACTGTGGATCCACCACGACGATCTTCTGGTCGGGCGAGATGAAGTAGACGTACCGCACCCCCGGCGAAAGGCCAGGAACCGACACGCTCTGCATGGCGCCGGTGTCGATCCAGTCCGGGACCGGGCTCCCGTGCCGGAGCTTGACGCCGCTGGGCTCGGCATAGCGTGGCCCGACGTAATGAAGGTTGTCGGCAGGCATCTTCAGCCAGCCATCCTGGGTGTAGCCCACCGGTGTCACGCCGGCCGGGAGATCCGCCGGGTTCACGGCATAACCCAGGTCCGGATAGCTGGTTCCGCCTCCCGTGGCCGGATTGACCCTGAACGTCAGCGGCTGTGCGACCGCCACGGTCGAGAACAGGGCGGCGCCCGCCACAAGCATCAGTCGTGTCGAAGAGTTCACAGGAAAGCGCATCGGATCCTCCTTGCCGTCATCGGATGGAACGCAGGGCACTCACACGAAGCAGAAGGATAGGTGAATCGGAGCGACGTGCTTGACCGCAGGGGACGTCCGCTTGACCTTTTCCGCTAAGCCGAACCGGAAACGACCGGATCCAGGTACAGGCACATGCGGCCACGGCCAGCTGCTGGATCGGACGGGCGGCACCAGTCCAGTGCAGCAAAGGCTTGTCCAGCCGGAACCTCCAAAGTCCGTGTCCAAAACGGGAGTTCGGCCCACGGCCGGAGGGGGCAAATCTTGTTCTCGGGCCAACGCAACCTAGTTGACGAACTTCTTCAGACGAGGAAGTTGCTCATGCGCAGCGTCGTATTCGAACGTTTCGGCGATCCGGCCCAGGTATTGACCCTTGCCGAGCGTGAGCGGCCCGTGCCCGGGCCGGGGCAGGCGCTGGTGAGGATGGTCCTGTCCCCCATCCACAATCATGACCTGATGACCGTTGCCGGCACATATGGCATCAAGCCGCCGCTGCCGGCAATCGGCGGCACGGAGGCGCTCGGCGTGGTGGAGGAACTCGGGGACGGGGTCGAGAACCTCCAGGTCGGACAGCGCGTGATCGGTGGTGGCCAGCAGACCTGGGCTGATCACTACCTGGTCGATGCCCGGCGTGCACGCCCCGTGCCCGATGGCATCGACGACGAGACCGCTTGCCAGCTCATCGCCATGCCGCTCAGCGCCAAGATGGTGCTGGCGGCCCTTGGCCTTCAGCGCGGCGACTGGCTCGTGCAGAACAGTGCCAATGGGGCGGTCGGACGGCTTCTGTCGCGCTTCGGCGGGGAGAAGGGCATCAACGTGCTCGGACTCGTCCGGCGCGACGCGGCGGTCGCCGAGCTAGCGGCGGCCGGTATCACCAACGTCGTGTCGACCGAGCAGCCCGGCTGGGAAGCGCGCGCCCGCGATCTTGTCGGCGATGGACCAATCAGCGCCGGGCTGGACTCCGTCGGCGGGGATGGCCCCGCACAACTGGCGCGCTTGGTGGCCGACGGCGGCGAGATCGTCATTTTCGGCGCCATGAGCGGCCAGCCGATCCGCATTGACCCGTCTGTCATGATCTTCCAACAGATCACCATTCGAGGTTTCTGGGGCGCCAAGCCGGGCCTCGCACCCGAGGTGATCGGCGGTCTTCTCGAGGAAGTCCTCGCCGCGGCCGCCGGTGGCACGCTCACGCTCCCGGTCGACGCCACCTTCCCGCTCGATCAGATCGCCGACGCCGTGCGCGCCAGCAACGAACCCGGTCGCAAGGGCAAGGTTGTCCTACGCGGGCGGTGATCGAGTTCGGAGGAGTGAGGCATGGGGAGCGCATCATGGGCACCCGCCGCTTCGAGCCGCTTCACCTGTGCGGCAAGCGCCCATCGCGGGATGAGTCCAGGTGACTGTGGCGGTCGGCGGGCCCGCCCGGTCTTGGCCGAGCGGCGATTGCGCGCGAGCGAGGCGCAGATGCGCTCCACGATCCAGCGCTGCGGAAGAACCGCAAACTCGGAGCGCATGTCAGGTGCGGGCGGATCGGTCGTCCTCGCGCGCACCGAGTCCCTACTCGCCCCGTTTGACCCGAACCCACTCGCGTTTGAGAATTGCCTGCGAGAGCTTGATGATGTCGCGGCTGATGACGTCGATGCGCTCCTCGATGCTCCCGTCGGGCGACGGTGACCGGAGCTGCTCGACCGCATCGTTCATCAAGGACTTGAGCTGCTGATGATCCTTCTCCAGCGGGTTCAACATGAGTTCGGTCTTCGACACGGTCCCGAGCAGGCTCTCCACCCGTCGGAACAACTCGGGATCCCGGGCGATGACGGTGCCGATGGGCTCCTCCACGGTGTGGCGCACCGCGGCCGTGGTCAGAAGCTGCGAATTGAGGCTCGCGACGAGATCGCGCATCGTCTCGATCCACCTCTGGCGGTTGACCGACAGCACGTTCGCCTTGAACTCGATTTTCGCGTTTCTCGTGCTGACCAACGCGCCCGCAACCGAGGCGATCATTGCGTTGCTGGCGAAGACCAGGGTGATCCACTGCGGGTTGATGTCCATGATCGTTGTCCTTTTCGCATGCGATGGGAGCGTGGCCCCAGCGGCCGCGAGCCGCCGGGGCCTGGGAGGCATTCACATGGGCCGCGTGCGGGGGACAGGACCGCGGTCCGGAACGCCTGCCAATTCGGTCAGCGCCGTCTAGAGCATCGGACGTGGAATCGAACTCGCATCCGATGCTCCCCTTTTCTGGTTTGACGCATTTCTCCGCGCAAAACCGGTTCTCACTTTTGCATTCGATGCTTGTGGTCCGACGCATCTTTCCACGCAAAACCGGTTCCCACTTTTGCGTTCGATGCTTTAGGCCAGCTCACGAAACCTCTCGGGTTCATGCATCGCCTCTGCGGCCGACTCGTCCGGCTTGGAGAGGGAGGGCGCCTTGATGCGGAACCAGGCCACGTACAGCGCCGGCAGGAACAGCAGGGTGAGCAGCGTGCCCACGATGATCCCACCCATCATCGCGTAGGCCATCGGGCCCCAGAACACCTCGCGTGAGATCGGGATCAGCGCCAGGCTGGCCGCCGCCGCCGTCAGCAGGATCGGTCGCGTCCGGTGCAGGGTGGCGTCGACCACCGCCTCCCACGCGTCCCAGCCCTCCCGCCGGTGCTCCTCGATCTGCACGACCAGGATCACCGAGTTGCGGATCAGGATGCCGACCAGCGCCAGCACGCCCAGGATGGCCACGAAGCCCAAGGGAGCTCCGCTGGGCAGCATCGCGGCCACCACGCCGATCAGCCCGAGCGGCGCGACCGCAACCACCAGGAACAGCCGCGAGAAGCTCTGGAGCTGAACCATCAGGATCGTCGCCATGATGAACAGCATGAGCGGGACGACCGCTGCGATCGGCCCTTGGGACTTGG
The DNA here is from genome assembly GCF_034627025.1 of Microvirga lotononidis. Taxonomy (NCBI): domain Bacteria; kingdom Pseudomonadati; phylum Pseudomonadota; class Alphaproteobacteria; order Hyphomicrobiales; family Methylobacteriaceae; genus Microvirga; species Microvirga lotononidis. The sequence continues at coordinate 4,614,793 of NZ_CP141048.1, forward strand.
CGCTCTCCTCCACGGGACCGCCCACCGCCACCCGGTAGCCGGCCGGGAGCGTGCGGACGAATTCCTGCACCTTGGGCTCGAGCTGCCGAACGACCGTGGCCGGTTGGGTCGCATCGGCGATGCTGCCCCGGACCGTGATAGTCGGCAGCCGGGTGCGGCGCCAGATCACGGGTTGTTCGAGCTCGTAATGGAAGGTCGCGACGGCCGCCAGCGGCACGGACTGGCCGTTCCGGCCCGGCAATTGCAGGTTCTGGAGCGTCTCGATCGACTGGCGCTCCGCAAAGAGCGCGCGCTCCACCACGTCGACCAGATAGATCGAGTCGCGCACCTGGGTGATGCTCGTTCCGCCCACGATGCCGTTGAGGGCGCCGGCGATGTCCTGCGAGGTGACGCCGAGCTGGCGGGCCTTGTCCTGGAGCACGTCCACCTTCACCACGCGGGCGGGCTCGTTCCAGTTGAAGCCGATATCGGTGACCAGGGGATTCTCGCCCACGACCGTCGCGAGCTGCTGTGCCAGCTTCCGCACGGTCTGGACGTCGGGCCCGCTGATCCGGTACTGCACCGGACGTCCGGCCGGCGGCCCCAGCGCCAGCAGGTCCACGTACACGTCCATGCCGGCGAATTCCTGTCGGGCCAGGGTCTTGATCCTGGTCCGGAGGCGCTCACGGGCCTCGATGCTCTTGGTGACGATGACGATCTGGCCGTAGTTGGGGTTCGCCGGCTGCGGATCGAACGAGAGGATGAACCGCACGGCGCCCTGGCCGACATAGGACGACCAGTGATCGATGTCGGGGTCACCCGCGAGCTTGGCTTCGAAGCGGTCCATCTGCGCTTTCGTCTCCGCGATCGAGGCGTTCTGCGGCAGGGTGAAGTCGACGAGGAGCTCGGTACGGTCCGAAGACGGGAAGAACTGCTGCTCGACGAACCGCAATCCGTAAAGCGAAGCGCCGAACAGCGCGACCGCCACGCCGATGGTCACCCAGCGCCAGCGCATGACGCCGTCGAGCACGTGCGAGAACATCCTCCCGAGACGACCCGGCTCGTCGTGATGCTTCTTCATCGTCTTCGGCAGGAGCGTCACGCCGAGCAGGGGCGCGAACAGCACCGCGACGATCCACGACAACAGCAGGGAGACTGCGATCACCACGAACAGCGTGAACGTGTACTCGCCCGCGTTGCTGCTGTTGAGGCCGACCGGGATGAAGCTCGCGACGGTGACGAGCGTTCCGGTGAGCATCGGGAACGCGGTCGAGGTGTAGACGGCGGTGGCGGCCTTGCGCAGGGTGTCGCCGGCCTCCAGCCGCGCCACCATCATTTCGACCGCGATCATGGCGTCGTCGACCAGAAGGCCGAGCGCGATGATGAGCGCGCCGAGCGAGATCCGCTGCAACGAGATGCCGAGATACTGCATCACCATGAACGTCATGGCGAGCACGAGCGGAATCGACAGCGCCACTACGAGACCGGCCCGCATGCCGAGACTGACGAAGCTGACCACCAGCACGATCGCCACGGCCTCGAACAGCGCCTTGGTGAAGCCGCCGACGGCCTCCTCGACAACGACGGGCTGATCGGCCACGAGGTGCACGCCGACGCCGATGGGCAGTTCGCCGACGATCTTGTCCATCTGCTCCTCCAGCGCCTTGCCGAATTCCAGCAGGTTCGCGCCGGTCTTCATACCGATCGCGAGCCCGATCGCGGGCTGGCCGTTGAACCGGAACAGCGCCTGTGGCGGGTCGACGTAGCCGCGGCTGATGGTGGCGATGTCGCTGAGGCGGAAGAAGCGGTCGTTGATGCGCAGGTTGAGATTGCGCAGGCTCTCTTCCGAAGAGAACTGCCCCGTCACACGGACGCTGATGCGCTCGGGCCCGGCCTGGATGACGCCGGAGGGCGTGATGGCGTTCTGGGCCTGGAGCGTGCGCACGACGTCCTGCTGGCTGATTCCGAGGGCGGCGATCTCGCGCGTCGAGAACTCCAGGAAGATCACCTCGTCCTGGGCGCCGATCAAGTTGACCTTGCCGACATTGGGCACCGTCAGCACCTTGGCCCGCACGTCCTCGACGTAGTCGCGTAACTGCCGCTGCGTCAGGCCATCCGCGGTGAACGCATAGACGTTGCCGTACACGTCGCCGAAATCGTCGTTGAAGAAGGGCCCCACGACGCCCTGTGGCAGTTCCCGCCTGATGTCGTTGACCATGTTCCGGACCCGCACCCAGACGTCGGGCACATCGCGGCTTTTGATCGTGTCCTTCAGGTTGACGTAGATCACGGTCTGGCCCGGCGTGGTCTGGCTGCGGGTGTAGTCGAGGGAGTCGAGTTCCTCGAGCTTCTTCTCGATCCGGTCGGTGACCTGGCGGGCTGTGTCCTCGACGGTGGCGCCGGGCCACTGGGCGGCGATCACCATCGTCTTGATGGTGAACGACGGATCCTCCTCGCGTCCGAGGGTCACGTAGGCGAGGATGCCCGCGATGGCGGAGACGATCATGAAGTACCAGACGAGGGAGCGGTGCTCGAGCGCCCAGTCGGACAGGTTGAAGCGGTGGTTCATGGCAAGGCCTCGTCGGCGATCTTGACTGGCTGGTTCGGGGTCAGGCTGTGCACGCCGGCGGTGACCACGCGCATGCCGGGCGCGATCCCGTCCTGGATGCGAATGGAGGATCCGTCCCGTGCGGCGACCGTCACCTCTTGGGTCGATACGGTCCCGGTCGCCGGATCGACCGTCCAGACCATCGTCCTGCCGTCCTGCTCCAGCAGGGCCGAGGACGGCAGCTCGATATCCGCAGGAGCCTGCGTCACGGCGGTGGCCGTGATCGTCGTTCCGAGCCGGAAACTCTCCGGCGGAGCATCGAGAGTGATCCGCATCCGCCGCGTCCGGGTGGCGGGATCCGCCTGCGGGGCGATCTCCCGCACGGTTCCGGCCGCCCTCACCGAAGGATCCAGTTGCAGCGCGATTTCGAAGCGGGCGCCCGGTCGCAGGCCCTGCCCGACGTTCTCCGGCAGGTCTATCACCGCCTCCCTGATGTCCGGGCGCGCCACGGTGACGACCGTCTGCCCCGGTTGGACCACCTCGCCGAGTTCCACCTCGGCGGCCGTGATCACGCCGTCGAAGTCGGCCCGGAGTTCGGTATAGCCGAGTTGCTCCACGGCCTTGTCGAGATCCGCCCTGGCGCGGGTGACGCCCGCCTCCGCGGTCTCGCGGGCCTGCCGGGCGGCGTCGAACTGGGCCTGGTTGGCGATCTTCTGCTCGAGCAGCGTGCGCTGGCGGGTCTCGGTCGCGGAGGCATTCTCGAGGCGGGCGGTCGCGCTGGCGAGATCAGACTGCGCCGAGCGCACCGCAAGCTGGTAGGCGACAGGGTCAAGCGTGGCCAGCCGCTGGTCCTTCCTGACCACGTCGCCCACATTGACGTCACGGCTGACGATGCGCCCGAGCACCCGGAAACCGTGGTCGGACTTATAGCGGGGCTCGACGGTTCCGGCGAAGCCCGCGATCCGCCCGGCCTGCGGGGTGACGACGACGGACAGGACGGGTCGAGGCGCCGGCGCCACGGCGTGCTTCTGCTCCTGGCAGGCGGCGAGCAGGCCGACCGCGCTCACGACGATGGAAGAGATCAGGATCGGCTTCATAGGCTTGCTCCTTCGGCGAACGCGACGACCTGCCGGGGACGCAGGAACTGCGTCCCGGCGGTCACGACGACTTCGCCGGGTTCGAGGCCTTGCCGCACGATGACTCTGCCGGTCTCGTAGCCTTCGATGTCGATCGGTTTCAGCGCCACGGCCCTGGTGCGTGGGTCGACGGTCCACACGGCCGGACGCCCGTTCTCGCTGGACAGGGCGCCGAACGGCACCGTCACGAGCCTTCGTGGCTGGAAATGCCCCTCCCCGACCACGGCGGCGCCGAGCGTCATGGCAGCCGGCGGGTTCTCGATACCGACCTTGACCCTTACGGTGCCGGTGGCCGGATCCACCGTCGGGGAGATCTGGCGCACGCGGCCCTTCGCGCGCACGGTCGGATCGGACAGAAGCGTCAGCGCAACGGAAGGTTCGGCGGGTTCGTGGATGAAGATCGACTCGTGGACCTGGAACGCCGCGTCGCGCGGTCCATCCTGGGCGATCGAGTAAACGGTCTGCGCCGTCTGCACGACCTGCCCCGTCTCAGCCTTGCGGGCCGTGATGACGCCGGCGACGCCCGCCCGCAGGACGGTGTCGGACAGGTGGTCGCGGGCGGTGCCGAGCTGGGCGTTTGCGGTATCGAGGGCGGCCTGCGCCGTCCGGTAGGCTTCTTGAGCCTGATCGTGGTCCCGCTTGGTCGTGAAGCCCTGGATGAGGAGAGCCTTCTGACGCTCGTATGTCGAGGTTGCCTCGCGGAGCACGGCCCGGGCCGCCTGGACGGCGGCCTCGGCGGCCGTCACGGTCGCCTGTTGCTGCTGCGGGTCGAGCGTGGCCAGAATCTGGTCGGCCGCGACATGGTCACCGACATCGACGAGACGCTCGCTGACCCGGCCGGCCACCCGGAAGGACAGGTCGCTCTCGACCTTGGCGCGGATCTCGCCGGTGAGCCGAACCGTTGGCGCATAGTCGCTCAAGGAGACGGCCTCGACCTGCACCATGGTCGGGAGGCTGGGCGGCCGGCTCGCCTCCTGTTGGCAGGCCGTGAGACTCAGGGCGCTCATGAGCGCCAGGCCTGCCGGAGCAAGGCGGCGCGTATCTGCAAGGGTGCAGGAAGTCATCGGTCCACTCGGTTGTCCAGGGTACGAAGTTTCGAACTCACGGGCCCCGCCCTCGAAGAAGGCTCAGGCAATCAGGAACTGTTCGTGTGCCAGGTTTATTGGCGCCTCCCATCCGCATGGCCGATGGGGCTTCCGAGCAGAAGCAGCACTCTGCCCTACTCTCGATTTGAACTTTTACGTCAAATCGACTATATAGTCAATATGAGATTTGAAGAATCGTGTAATGAGGATCCCGCATGGCGAAGATTGACGCGGCCCGCAGGGCAGAGATTGGTCGAGAGAAGCGTGCCAGGACCCGGGCGCAGATCCTGGAAGCGGGCACGATGCTTCTCGCGGAGCGACCGCCCGAGGCGCTCACGGTGGATGCGATCGTGGAGGCGGCAGGCGTCGCAAAGGGAACGTTCTACTATCATTTCCAGAGCATCGACGAACTGGCCGCCGCAGTGGGCGCAAAGCTTGGGGAGACCTTCGACGACCTGTTGACCGCCGCCAGGCTCGAACTATCCGACCCCATCGCGCGCCTGTCCTTCGCCTTCACGCAGTTCCTGGAGAAGGCGGTTTCGGACCCGATCTGGGCTCGGCTCGTGGTCCAGAGCGCGCAGGCCCCCACGGAATTCGCTCGCGGCATTCGCGCCCATCTCAAGGCCGATCTCACCGAGGCCATCGACCAGGGCCGCCTGAGCGTGCGGGAGGTGGAACTCGCGACCGACATCGTGATGGGCATCTGGCTACAGGTCGTGCGCGGCAGTCTCGAACGACGGGCCACTCCGGACCTGGCATGCAAAACGCTTCACGCCGTGCTCCGGGCCCTTGGCGCATCCGAACCCGTCATGGAAGTCGTGCCCAACAGGGCAAATCGGTCGACCCAGGGGACGACGTGATCAAACCGCGGTCCAGCCGCCATCCATCGCGATGTTCGCGCCGGTCATCTGGCTGGCCGCGTCCGAGCACAGGAAGACGGCGAGCGCCGCCACCTGATCGACGGTGACGAACTGCTTGGTGGGCTGCGCCTCCAGGAACACGTCGTTGATGACCTGCTCCTTGGTCATGTTACGCGCCTTCATGGTGTCGGGGATCTGCTTCTCGACCAGCGGCGTCCAGACATAGCCGGGGCTGATGCAGTTGACCGTGATGCCGTCGGCCGCCACCTCCAGGGCCACCGTCTTGGTCAAGCCGGCGATGCCGTGCTTGGCCGCCACATAGGCCGACTTGAACGGCGAGGCGACCAGCGAATGGGCCGAGGCCGTGTTGACGATGCGGCCCCATTTGCGCGCCTTCATGCCCGGCACCGCGGCCCGGATCGCGTGGAAGGCGGACGACAGGTTGATGGCGAGGATCTGGTCCCACTTCTCGACCGGAAAATTCTCCACCGGCGAGACGAACTGGATGCCCGCGTTGTTGACCAGGATGTCGACCCCGCCGAAGCTCCGCTCGGCCAGGCGGATCATCGCCTCGATCTCGGCCGGCTTCGCCATGTCGGCCGGCGAATGGAGCGCCTTGACGCCGAACTCGCGCTCGATGCCGGCCCGCTCCGTCTCGATGGCGTCCGCATCGCCGAAGCCGTTGAGGACCACGTTGGCGCCGGCCTGGGCGAGCGCGCGGGCGATGGCCAGCCCGATGCCGCTGGTCGAGCCCGTCACGACCGCCGTCTTGGAATGAAGAGTCACTGAAATCTCCTTGCTGCTCTGTCAAATCGTTCAATCGCGCCCGTCTCGGGAAGAAATCATCCTGCGATCCTCGACCGTCGGGCGCGGCTCCGTTGGGAAACCGGCGTTGAGCCGTTGTCCGCGTGCGCTCGCTTCGCCCATCCTTCGGATCCCGGCGACGGACGAGCAGGTCCTGGTCAGTGAAAGAGCAACACCCACGAGACCAATGCGAGCGGGGCGACAATCCCCAGGACAAAAGACACTGCGTTGCCTGTCATGACATGGCTTTCAGAACGCGTCGGCCCTCTCGCGAGCCGTCCTGCATCCGCGATCCGGCCTCAGGCCGCTCGGCTCGCCTCGGCGCCATTGGGCGTGACGCTCGTCGTCTCGGCGGCCGTCAGGACCAGGCGAAGGGCATTGAATATTGCGGCCGGCGTCGGCCGCATCAGGACACGATCGCCACGCGATGAAATCCTCTGCTCCGCGCCGGCCAGGATCACGGGCCTGTTCTCGTGCAGGTCGTGATACTGATCGGCGAGAATCCATCCGTCGACCAGGCCGGGCAGGACCGCACGCGTGTACAGCCAGCCCACGGGTCGGCTCCAGTCGCGCAAGGCCGCGAGGGCGCTTTCTCCCCTACTCGCCGTGATGACGTCGTGGGCTTGGGCGCGCAGCCACTGCGCGAGCGTCTCCCGCATGATCGGGTTGTCGTCCGCGATGAGGATACGTTGCGGCGTTGCCATGCTCGCGATGCCCTTTGGAGCGCGCCGAGGGCTCATGCGCCCGAGACGCGGGCAGGGAGCGGAACGGCTGGCCGCGTTCGCGCCGGGGCAATCCTCATCCCAGGAATTCATAGCGCTTCTCCTTCCGATGGACGTGCTCCGACGGCGCCAGGTAGTCATGAACGACCCTGCCGAGCCCGAGCGTCAGGTCCGCCACGAGATGAGTGGCCGAGACGACCTCGAGGATCGGAAGCTCCGCAACCGGCGCAAGCGCGTGGGACCAGAGGTTCAGGGACGCCGGGCCGGTCCAAGCCCCCTTCAGCGCCACGTCCTCCAGGTGATACTCGACGAGCTCGCAGATGCGCGGCGTACCATCCACATGCGGTATGATCTTGAGAAGGAAGTTCGGTTCCGCGAGCGAGGCCTTGACGGCGGCGGCATCCACGGATCCGTGCTTGTATCCCATCGTGGCGGTCGCGACCCGAACCGGACCGTAGTCGAGCGTGCCGACCAGGGTATCGACCTCCGTGCGCAGGGTGGGGTTCGCGAGCTTCTTAGGAAAACCCCACAGCTCGCGCCCGGCCGCGATGGGCGGGTGGTCGTTGAGAAACATGCAATGGCTGTAGCTGCCCTTGCGGCCGCGAAACGAGACGGGAATGACTTGCCCGCATTCGGTGTAGTCGCCGAAACCGGTCGAGTCCGGCATGCGGATGAACTCGAACTTCACCAGCGGCTCGTCGACCTGGAGCGGCTCGGGAACGAGTTCGCGCAGCCTCCTCGGGTCGGTGCGGTAGGTGACGATCAGGTACTCCCTGTCGCTGAAGCGATAGGGTCCGATCGGATAGGCCGGGCTGGTCAGGGGCATGGCGAATGCCCTGGTCCTGACGGTATCTTCGTGCATGACTGGAATGTCCTGTGCTTGATGGAGCGGGCGCCACGGCCGGAGGCCCGCCCGCGTGCCGATTTCACTTTCTTCGGGCGCTACTCCCGCCCGTCCTTCACGAGATCGAACGTGCGGACCCCTTCCTGACCGTCGGGCCGCTGCAGGACCTCGGGATGGCGCAAGGTGCGCACCGCATCGTGGTAGCCGGCGCGCCAGTGCTCCTCCATGGACAGGCGCGAAAACTCGTAATCCTTCGAATGGCCTTCGTAGTGTCGCGACCGGTAGATCATCTGGATGATGCTGTACGCCTTGCGGTCCGCCTCCGGGCTGAGGAGCTTCGCCTCCTCGGTGGATCGCAGGTCGTCCGGCAGGTGAGACAGGAGGCTGGCGAGCGCGTGGCGCAGGCGCTGCACGCGCTTGAACTGATCCGTGCTGGCGCGGGTCCGGCTGGAATACTGGATTTCCTTGTGCCGCGTCGCGACCTCGGCGAGGTTGCCGGGCAGTTCGCCGTGGGCGCTCCACAGATCGACCTGGAAGGCGAGCGTGTCCTGGCGCGGGCCGGAATCGACGACCCATTCCAGAGGCGTGTTCGAGATCAGGCCGCCGTCCCAGTAGTGCTCGCCGTCGATCTCGACCGCCGGGAAGCCGGGCGGCAGCGATCCGCTCGCCATCACGTGCTCGGGGCGGATCGTGTGCGTCGTGTTGTCGAAATAGACGAAATTGCCTGTGCGCACGTTCACGGCGCCGACGCTGAAGCGCATCCCGCCCGCATTGATCCGGTCGAAATCGACCACCCGCTCCAAAGTGCTCTTCAGGTACTTGGTCTCGTAGAAGCTCGTCGCCTCGAGGGCACCGTCCGGGTGCAGCCAGGGAGCAAGCAGGCGGGGGGCGAAGAAGCTCGTGGCTCCGCTGACGAGCGCGCAGGTCGCGCTCATCTGGTTGAAGAGGGCCCGCGCGAGGTCGCCCTTGGGGGCGATCCCATGGAGGGCGGCGGTCCAGTTGAGCACGGGACTGGCCGTGATCTCCTGCCAGAACGTGCGCAGCTTGGCGACGCGCTCGGTCGGTTCGTTCCCGGCGATGATCGCGGAATTGATGGCGCCGATGGAGACGCCGGCGACCCAGTCGGGATGGATGCCGGCCTCGGCAAGGGCCTCGTAGACCCCGGCCTGGTAGGCGCCGAGCGCCCCTCCGCCCTGCAGCACCAGGGCCACGCACTCGAACGGAAGGTCCCGGGCGGCGACCATGAGATCTGGCTGGACTTGTATGTTCATGACATGTGTTCCTTCGCCGCGTCTCCCCATCGGCGGGGCGGATTGCAGCACTCCGGTCCTCCCATGCGGGTGAACGGCGGCCGGTGCGTGCGATCCGGGGCCTTGGAGCCCCCTCGGCGGTCGGAGGGAACCTGCCCGAACGATCCGTGGCGCGCTTTGAGACGGCGTCCATTTCTCCCTGAGACGAGCTTGATTTTGGCGCCGATTCGAGAACGCGGATCCGGCAGCCGACCACTCCGGGCTTCGGGATGAATGGCAGCGGTGTGCGCCGACGGTTGCCATTCCAGGGCCGGCATGGCGCGATGCGGCCCGGTTTCGCGGCCCGGAGAGGATGGTTTCTGCCGGGCCTCGCTGCTGATAACCTGCTCGCGTGTCCCTTTCGGCAGGAGCCTCGTCATGCGCTACCTGTTCGACGACTTCGTGCTCGATCCCGACCGGCGCGAGCTCCGCCGGAACGACGACCTCATCGAACTCGAACCCCAGGTGTTCGACCTCCTGGAGTTCCTGATCCGCACGAGGGACCGTGTGGCCAGCAGGGATGACCTGCTCGAGGCCGTGTGGCACGGCCGCATCGTGTCCGAGTCGACGCTCAGCAGCCGGATCAATGCCGCGCGCGCGGCGATCGGCGACGACGGCACCCGCCAGCGCCTGATCCGGACGCTACCGCGCAGGGGTGTCCGCTTCGTCGGCGATGTGCGGGATGTGCAGGATCGGACACTCGAGGCAGAACCCGAGCCGGAGGTCCTGCAGGCCTCCTCCGACTCTCCCGCCAAGGTCCCGTCGATCGCCGTGCTGCCGTTCACCAACATGAGCGGAGGACAGGAGGACGACTCCTTCGCGGACGGGACGACCGAGGAGATCATCACCGGATTGGCGCAATGCACCGGGTTGGGCGTCGTGGCCCGAAACTCCTCGTTCGCCTTCAAGGGACGACCGGTGGACGTTCGGACGATCGGGCATGAGCTCGGCGCGGGCTACGTGCTGGAAGGCAGCGTCCGCCGCGGCAATGGACGACTTCGTATCACGGCCCAGCTCATCGATGCACGATCCGGGGTCCATCTGTGGGCCGAGCGCTACGACGGGGACCTCCGGGATGTGTTCGAGCTCCAGGACCGGATCACCGCGAGCGTGGTCGCGGCCATCGAACCGAAGCTGCTGTTCAACGAGGCCGATCGAGTTCGCCGTCGGCCGCCGCAGAGCCTGGATGCCTACGATCTTTATCTTCGAGGTCTCTCGCTGATCAACGCATACAATGCCGAAGCCGCGACCGAGGCCTTGCAATGCTTCGACAAGGCCCTGGAATGCGAACCCGCTTACGCCCAGGCCATGGCCGCATCGGCATGCTATCGCGGCCTGTGCCAATTCCAGGGTTGGGCCGGATCGTCGGAGGAGCCAAGCTCCAGGGGCGCGAGTCTGGCGTGGGACGCGATCGCCCTCGCGCCCAACGACCCCAGCGTGCTGTGGATGGCAGCATTCGCGATCTGGGTGCTGGCCAAGGACGGGCCCCGCTCACGGGAGCTGTTCCGGCGCTCGCTGAGCATCAACCGGAACTCCGACATCGCGATGGCGCTGGCGGGCTGGGTCGAGGCCGCGACGGGAAATCCCGCGGCGGGCCGTGCGTTGATCGAAGAGTCCAGGCGTCTCAATCCCACGCCGCCGACGCCATGGGTCGCGCTGACCGGGATGGCATTCACGTACATCGTCGAAGGGAAATACGCGGAGGCGGTCCGATGGGCGGAGCAGGCCGTGGACCAGAACCGCCGCTTTGCTCTCGCACTCCGCAGCCTCGCAGTCGCACTGGTGGGAACGGGCGAGATGGATAGAGCCCGACTGATCGTGGACGAGATCCTGAAGATCGAGCCGGACGCAACGGTCGCCAGCCTCCCTGACCGGATGCCTCATGTCAGCGAACCGGTGCTGCGAACCTACATCGAGACGCTCGGACGAGCCGGGCTGCCGCAGGGGCCTGTTTAGATGGCGACCGGTTCGGGGAGCCTGACACGTCGGAGCCCCAGCTGGATCTGCGGGATCGTACCGATGCTCCACCCGGCGCGGACCCTGCCGCTCTTTCGCATGGCGCGACGATACTGATTTGCCGAGCTTCCTCCGACGTCATGCCCGCGCTTGTCGCGGGTATCCACGCCTTTTCGACGCTGCGGGTTTAAGACGTGGGTGGCCGGAACAAGTCCTGCCATGACGGTGGAGGGTGTCATCCCCCCTCACCCCTCCGGCCGGCGGAACACGCCCTGCACCACCGAGCCGCGTCCGATGAGTTCGGGCGGCGGGTTGGTCCGGCCGACTTCCTGCGGCTGGCGGTCATGCCAGTAGACCATCCAGCGGCCCTGCGGGTCCTGGTAGACGCCGTAGATCAGGTGGCCGCGCCACTCACCGTGAGCGCGCCACGCGCCGCGCGAGGAGCCGAACAGTTCGCGCAAGCCGCGCATCAGCAGCCATGTGACGCCGAGCGCAGTGACGGGAACGGCGACGAGCCAGAGCGCTTGGATGAATTCGGGCCAGGTGTGGAACTTCGAGAGCCAATCGGCCCATGCGGAATAAGGCTGGTCCATCGCTGCAACTCCCTGATTGAAGCGACCACCAGGAGCCCTGGTGGCCGGGGAGTTGAGAAGCCGCGCAAAGTCGACCGCGCTGCCCTTTAGGCTTTCGCCCTGGACATGCGACAGCGCCTCCCCGACCGTAAGGTTGGGAAGGCATCGAATGACGGCCGATGCCGGCCGCTTTACGAGGGGTTCTCACGCCCCAGAACCGGATGCGTCCGGCTCCGGTGACGAGGTAACACGCAACAGGGGTGCGGGGTCAATGGGCTCGCGGCCGAGGCATTCCCCCTCGCCCACAGGGCATCGCGCTCCTGCTGTCACAACCTGGCAGGATGTCGTGTTAAGCTCGCCCCATGTCCCGCGCCGAACGCCTCTTCGACCTGCTGCAAATCCTCCGCCGCCACCGCCGCCCCGTCAGCGGCGCGGTGCTGGCCCGGGAGGCCGGGATTTCGCTGCGCACGCTCTATCGCGACATCGGCTCGCTCCAGGGCATGGGCGCACAGATCGAAGGCGAGCCGGGGCTCGGCTATGTGCTCAAGCCCGGCTTCCTGCTGCCGCCCCTGATGTTCTCCGCCCAGGAGATCGAGGCGCTGTCGCTCGGCCTGCAATGGGTCGGGCGGCGCACCGATGCCGATATGGGACAGGCAGCCCGCAACGTGATGGCCAAAGTCGCCGCGGTCCTGCCCGCCGAGCTGCGCGAGCGCATGGAGGACGACGCGATGATCGTCGGCCACGGCTGGGAGCGGCCGCAGGCGGTCGATCTCGCGCTCCTGCGGCGGGCGCTGAACGAGAGCCGCAAGCTGTCTCTTGCCTATACCGACGAGAAGGGCGCGAGCACCGCGCGGGTTGTGTGGCCCGTGTCGCTCGGCTTCTTCGAATCGACCCGTGTGCTGGCGGCCTGGTGCGAGCTGCGCGGCGGCTTCCGGCATTTCCGCGCCGACCGGATCGAGGCGGCGGAGATCCTGCCCGAGCGCCTGCCCCGGCCACGCCGGCAGCTCATGAAGGAATGGCGGAACACGCTGCTGCCAGAATCTGACAGTGGCGTGCGCTATTCCATCTCCCGTTCACACGACACCAGGGAGATCCCCATGAGCACGGATACCAAGAGCGCAGACCTCGTCCTCTACACCAATCCGCAATCGCGCGGCGGCATCGTGCACTGGATGCTGGAGGAGATCGGCTGCCCCTACACCATCAAGGTGCTGGAATACGGGACCACGATGAAGGCGCCGGAATACCTCGCCATCAACCCGATGGGCAAGGTGCCGGCGATCAGGCACGGCAACGCGATCGTCACGGAGGCCGCTGCGATCTGCGCCTATCTGGCCGATGCCTTCCCCGAGGCGTGCCTCGCGCCTGCGCCGGAGCATCGCGGCGACTATTACCGCTGGCTCTTCTTCACGGCCGGCTGCCTCGAGCCCGCCGCCTCCAACCACGTCCTCGGCTGGAACCCCTCGCCCGACATGGAAGCCCGCTTCGGCTACGGCTCCTATGGGCGTGTGCTGGATACCCTCGACGCCTGGCTTCAGGACCGGACCTATGTGGCCGGAGACCGCTTCACCGCCGCCGACGTCCTGCTCGCGAGCCATCTGCAATGGGGCATGACGACGGGCATGATCGAAAAGCGCCGCGCCTTCGAAGCCTATATCGCGAACCATGTCACCCGCCCGGCCGCGACGCGTGCGGACGAGCAGGCCGAGAAGCTGTCCGCGCAGCAGGCTTGGAAGGCCGCGTGACGCCGCCCCACCCGCGCGGGCGGGCGGGCGGTGACCGCACCTGTGCCGGGCAGATCGGTTGGGAATGACCCCGGTGGCATTCCTCCGCCGTCATGGCCGGCACGTGTCCCGGCCATGACGGGTGAGGGTGTGAGCGCGTGATGTTATGTTCTCACTTTGTTCTTGACAGGGGGATGAACCTTGGCTATATCGTTACCCATCCCCGCCTGACGAGGGGCGCGCTCGCGAGGCGTCGCAGTTGTGGGGTGGGGAACGGTCCTGCCGCAGGTCTCGCACACCTGCGACGGGAGGCCCTTGGCAGCCCTGTGCTGGTCCAAGTCGAAACGCCTAAAAGAACCGTGCGGGACGAGCAGTTCGGCTCTTCCATCTTACACTCACAAGCGAGCCGGGCTGCCCGCCGCGCCACCCTCGAACCCTGACAGGCTCGCAGCGCAAGCTGCGGGCCCCAAGGTGCTGCTCTTTGACAGGAAACCATCACCAGGCACCCACCCTGTCATGGCCGGGCCTGTCCCGGCCATCCCGATCCCGTGAGGCTCGGCGCATCAGTCCATCGGGATCACCGGGACAAGCCCTATGATGACGTGGCGGGGTGTTCCTAGCCGTGACGGCGAGGCTGTCATCCGCGGCACGAGGCCGCGCACGACGGCAGAGGGACTCTCAGATGAGCTCCCTGCCCGACGCTCAGACAAGGATCAGCCGTTCCGGAAGCCCGGGGCGGCGTACCGATCATCTGGACGGAGGCGTTCCGGGAGGAGTCCCGCCTGAACCGCCTCCCGGCGGGATCGCGCTGCGGGCCCGGTCCATCAGGGTCGTGGCCGCATCGACGCAGGACCTCATGCTGTCGCGTGGATCGCACCGGACCGCCAGGGTCGTGTCCCCGGAGCGCAGCAGGAAGCCTGCGCCCCGCTGCGATGAGGCGCGCCCCGACATGGGACCGTCGAGGCCACGCAGGAGATCCTCGAGGTCGCGATCCTGCCGACCGTAGGAAGAGCCGCGGTCGCCGGAATCGTCCGAACTCTGGCTGAAGGCAGGCAGGGCAACCAGCATCAGCCCCGCGGCCACGAGAAGGGCCTTCTTCATTCACTCCTCCTATCGGTTGAATCCAGCACGCACTAATCCCGGCAGACGCGCCTGCGCACCAGGACCAGAAGGCTTCCGTCCTGATTCCTGAGGCTGCGGGTGAGGATGTAGCAGTCCCCGCTCATCCGCTCGGCGAGACGCTCCCTCAGGCGACCGCGCAAGGGGCCGCCGTCTCCCTCGTCGTTCCAACGGGAGGCGAGGCGGTCACGCAGGCGATCCCGCAAGGCTCCGCCGCCGTCCTCGTCGTTCCAGCGCGAGGCCATCCGTTCCCGCAGGCGGTCCCGCAGCCACGGATGATCCCTTAGGAACTCCGCGACCTCGCCGCGGCGATCGCTGCGCTCCTGCAGCATGTCCATGAGCTCGTCACGCTGGTCGCGCCGCTCCTGGACCAGATCCAGCAGCATGTCGCGCCGGTCGGCGCGATCCTGCAACCAGCTTCGCAGGAAATCACGCAGACGGCCGTCGCTCATGCCGGTCTCGCCGTTGTCCCAATCGTTCTCCTGGGCCGCCGCCGGGGTGGCCGCGGCGAGGATGAGAGAGGGCGAGGCGACGAAGGTGAACGCCGCCATCGCCAGAACAGGCCATCGGGTCATGATGCTTCTCCAGATTCGAACCAAAACAGCTTCGACTCGAACGCACATCCGCGCTGTCCTGCGTATCTCCCTGCGTCTCGAAAAACACGAAGGAGGATGCGGCGCGGGAACGCAAGCTTCACCCTGCAAGCTTCACCCTGAGGGCCGGTGTCGAGGCGCGCGTGCCGGGACGCTTCGGCCTCGAGATCAGAACCATCCAGGGCACCACGTTCATCAGCCCGTCCATTGTACCGTCCAAGGTGGCTTCTTTGCGTCTGAGCGCTCGTTCGGATGCATGGCGCCACTGAGCAAAAGCGGTAATCAGCTGCCTCTTATGGGCACCCCATCCGAGAACGGGACGGAGCAGTGTCCTTTGGGTACGGCACACGGCACTGCTGTCGCAAAATGTTCAGTCATTGTCCCGCTCGATCAAGCAGCATGCGGCGCGACGTGGTTTCTTCGGTGTCCTTAAGGGCACAACAAGGAACCCATGAAGCTCAAGGTTCCAAGGAGCAATGTCATGAAGGTTGCCATCGCTGCGTCCACCACGTTGCTGCTCGGCATTCTGATCGCGTCAGCGCCCGCGTGGTCGCAGCATCGAAACGGCCCGTTCACCAGCTCCGGAGAGATCAGGATTCCGTCTCAGCGCGACCTTGAGCGGGACGTCTTCAGCGAACCGCGGAACGACTTCTCGTCGATCGACTCGGTCGCCACAGGCGAGATGGACCGCATGGATCGCCAGATCGACAACCTGGTCGAGCGCGGCATCTGCGACGGCTGCTGACCGCTGAGCGCGGCCGTCCGAACTCATCGACAGACACCGTTTTGTGAGGAGGTTTTCTCATGTCCAACACCGCCAATATCGGAACTCCCCTTCCGGGCCGCATGGATCAAGGGCTCGAGCCGCTGCGCGTCAAATGGGGATGGATCGTAGCGCTCGGCGTCGTCTTCGTGATCGCCGGCCTCATCGCCCTCGGCAGCGTCGTCCTGGCGACCGTCGCCTCGGTCGCGATCGTCGGTGCCATGATGCTGGTGAGCGGCATCGCCGAGATCGTCAATGCGTTCAGCGTGAAGAGCTGGGGCAAGTTCTTCCTCTGGGCGCTGCTCGGCGCGCTCTATGTGGTCGCCGGTATCGTGACCTTCCGCAATCCGCTCCTGGCCGCCAGCGTCCTGACGCTCATGCTGGGCATCGCCTTGATCGTATCCGGTTGCCTGCGCATCTTCCTGTCGATGCAAATGACGCAGGGCACACCCTGGGTCTGGGTCGCGCTGTCGGGCGTCGTCACCCTTCTGGTGGGCGGCATCATCCTGGCCCATTGGCCCGTTTCGAGCCTGTTCGCGCTCGGCATCTTCCTCGGAATCGACATGCTCTTCGCCGGCGCCGGCTGGATCGGCATGGGACTGGCCCTGAGGCATCGGAATCGGACCTGACGGGATCCTGCAGAGGACATGCCGGAGCCCGGCCCGCTCGAGGCAGGGCTCCGATGTCCGGATGCGAGGGGGCAGGATTCATGGGTCGGGGCGATGAGGACATTCGCAGGAGGAACTCCACATGAACCACATCGACAAGTCCGCCGGTCCACCGCGCAAAGGCCGCAGGCACGGCGCCCCTGCCGCGTCGGACCAGACCACCCGGCCGGATCGTTTCGCCGTGACTCTGGATGCGAAGACCGGCGCGATCATCCAGATCGAGGGCATCGACGCCACCGGCGCGCGCCATGAGCTCTCGAAGGACGAGAAGGCTACCTTGGCCAAGGACAATGGCCATGCCGGGCTGGAAGAACTGCTCGAGCAAGCCTTCGAGGCCGGGATCGCCTGCGTGCTGGGCGGAGAGGACGAGCCCGACGAAGCCAAGGAACCCAAGGCGGATGCCGACCTTCGCCGCATCCTGCTGAAGCCGCTGATCGATGAAAGCCCGGCTGCGCGCCTGATGCGGCGTGACGTGCTGGATCGGGCCATCGTCGAAACGCTGATCCATCACAGCCTCAAGTCCCGCTCCAAGGCCCCCGAGGGACGGCCGACGGAGGCGGGCCCGGAACGCGCCGCCCCTGAAGCAACCTGATCAAACAAAGGAGACAATCATGGCCTTGAACGCTCGTGATGATGAGCTTGCGCGCGTCCTGATCGGCAGCCGCATGCTGAAGCGCCAGCGGATGCGTCGCCTGTTGCTCGCCCATCTCCTGCGGGAGGGACGCGAGGACGAAGACGAGGATGCCGGCGAGGAGGATTTCGGCGACGAGGAGGAAGGCGAGGAAGGCGAGAGGGGCCGCATCCTGAGGCTCCCGCTCGCGGCCCGGGCCGTGAGGCGTCGGCGCATGCGCCGCCTGCTGCTGGCCCATCTCCTGCGTGAAAGACGCGGCGAGCATGAGGATTTCGGCGAAGAGGACGAGGGCGACGAAGGCGAGGAAGGTGGGGACGAGGAACGCCGCATCCTGCGCCTGCTGATCGCCAGCCGCCTGCTGCGGCGCAGGCGCATGCGCCGTGTACTCCTCGCCCATCTCCTGCGTGAAAGGCGCGGAGAGGACGAAGGCTACGGCGAGGAGGACGATGAGGACGAGACCGGCGTGGAGGAAGGCGGCGAAGAAGAACGCCGCATCCTGCGCCTCCTGATCGGCAGCGCGATCCTGAGGCGCCGGCGCGTCCGCCGCATGCTTCTCGCCCACCTCATGCGCGAGAAGCGCGGCGAGGACGAAGGCTTCGGCGAAGAGGACGAGGGTGAGCACGGCGATGACGAACGTCGGCTGATGCGCCTCCTGATCGGCAGCCAGATCCTGCGTCGCCGGCGTGCACGCCGCATGCTTCTTGCTCACCTCCTGCGCGAGAAGCGCGAAGCGGCCTGACCCGCACGCCTGAGGGCGGCGCGGCGTGGATGGGCCGGAGATCGGCTCTCCGGCCCATTCCGCATGATGCGTCAGGTTGACCTCCTCGAACGAAGGAGAGGCACGATGTCCGATGCAGCGCCTCTCACCCGCAGGCAGAAGGCGATCGGCGGCCTCAAACGCTTCGGCGTAATCTTTCTCTATTTCTGGGGCCTGCTGGCCATTTCCTCCCTGCACAAGTCGCTGATCCTGGAGGAAAGCGGCCTCCCCTACCGGCAGAGCTTCGCCATCGTGAATGCGCTCGTGCTGGCGAAGATCCTGTTCGTGGCGGAGGAGCTGAAGGTGGGCGAGCGCTACGAGCGGGAGCCGCTGATCTATGGCATGGTCTTCAAGGCGGCGATCTACTCGGGTCTGCTGGCGGCCTGCGAGATTCTCGAAGGTCTTCTCATGGGAGATTTCCGCAGCAAGACCCTGGCCGAGAGCCTGTCCGACGTCGGCGGCGGCACTCCATTCGGCATCGTGACGACGACATTGCTCCTGTTCGTCGCCCTGCTGCCCTTCTTCGGCTTCCGAGAGCTCTGCGCGGTCGTCGGCGAGCCGGAATTGCATCGCCTTCTGTTCATCAAGCGCGGGCGCCTGAAAATCATCGACGAGGGGTGAGAGTCCTGCGGCGGCGTATATGTCAACAGCCCCTATCGCGACATGAGATTGCGCGCGAGAGCCACCGCCGCGGCATCAAGGTTGTCTCCCTGTTTCGTCGGCATCAGGTTCCCGGCCTTGACCATGAGCTCGGTCATGACCTGCCGGATCTGCTCGTCGGACTGGATCACGCCCGCGGCGTCGAAGTCCTGGCGAATTTTGCGGAACACGTCGCTTCGCTCTGGGTCGACCGCGTCCCTCGCGAGCGCGTCCGAGTAGATGTCGGCATCTCGTCCCGAGATGCCCAGTCTCTCGGCAGCCCATCTGCCGAGGAGCTTGTTGCGGAGGATGGTTCTTTGGGCGGCCTTTGGATCGGTCATACGTGCTTCTCCACCAGTGGCCTTACGCGCTCCGGTTCGTCGAGCGTCTTAATCACCCATCTGACTTCGACCATGACTGCCCCTGCAGGAGCTCCGAGCGCTCGCGCAGGATTGAGCGCGATCCAACGCGAGCCATACCCAAGGGAGCCACGTTCTCGTGTATGATGGCCTCTCGATCTTTCAGCCATGATGAGCCTGGAGGTGCCCCATGACGCTTTTCGAAGATCGCGAGCGGGCCTTCGAGCAGATGTTCGCCCATGACGAGGAAGCTCGGTTTCGCGCACTGGCGCGGCGCAACAGGCTCCTTGGGCAATGGGCCGCCACCCAGCTCGGCCTTAAAGGCCAGAAAGCCGACGATTACGTCAACGAAGTCGGTCGCAGTCTGGTGGCGCAGGTTGTCGACGCAGGTCTCGTCGAGAAGCTTCGGGTCGACTTCGAAGCCGGCGGTGTCAACCTTTCCGAAGAACAGATCCGCCAGAAAATGGCGGAGCTGATGGCAGTGGCCGTCACTCAGGTCCGGTCCAGTACATGGTGAGCGGGCGCGCCTGCCTGATGCGGCCAAGGTCCGTCGGGCAGGCGCACAGGGCGTGGAAGCCTCTACCCCTTTGCACCGGCTCCGCCATTGACCGACTTGGTGCAGATGGTCATCAGCTTGCCCATTTCGTTGTTGTAATCGCGCAGGGTTTCCTCCATCCAGCGCGACTGGATGGCCGCAACATCCGTCAGGCTCTTGCTGGCCATCATCTCACGGGCGACCTCCCCGTCCTTCTCCAGCCGCATGGAAACGAAGCCGATCATTTCGCGCTGACATTCGGCGCTTGCGGCAAACCACGCTTCCGTGACATTTGCTAGGGCCCGACCGCCGGTATCGGGCAAAGCAATCCCGGTTCCACTGCGCAATGTCTCCGACATTCCTGATCTCTTCTGCACCGTGGTCATGGATCATCCTCCTTGACTGGATTCTTTCCTCAGAAGGAAAGGGTTGTCTTCACCTGCTCCAGGCGGCTGATGGCGAATTCCGCCTCTCGGCGCGCCTTTTCGTCACGCAACGCGTCACGCATCGTCTCGAAACGCAAAATCTCTTCGTCGAGCCGGTCTCGCGTGAGCTCCTCCGGCGGCAGCACGCGCTCTGCCAGGACCGAGACGCCGGAATTGGTGATCTCGACGAAGCCACTCCGGACAAAGGCGCGATGTCCATGCCCTTGGGCGTCGGTCAGCGCGACGATGCCGGGATTGAGCATCACGATGGTCGGTTCATGTCCGGGCATGACGGTCATGTCGCCTTCCGTCGCCGGCAGCATGACCGCGCGCACATCGCCTGAGAACAGAACGCGCTCCGGCGATATCAGCTCGAAAAGCAGAGTGGCCATGGCGCTGCTCCCAGATGGTATCCTCAGTGCCCGCCGAACACGAGGGTTTGGATCGGATACAACAGCGTCTGAATGCGCAGGATCATCGCATGCACCAGCCCAACTGCATCCACCGCATGAAGGACGGTCCGCCGAACCATGCCGGTCTCGGGGGCGATGATTTCCTCATGGTGGCTGGAATAAGCATTGACGATGCAGCTGCTGCCCGGGGTGATGCCGTCGAACCCTCCCTCGTAGAGCGGCTCGAGAAAGGCCAGGACCGTTCCCGGACGCGTCACCTGTTGCGCGTCGATCAGCTGCTCGCCACTGCGGATCTGTCCGGCGGCGATGAAGTCCTGCACGCCGGTCACCACCATCGGGATTACCGTCCAGGGTTTGGACGCACAGGTGGCCTCGGCAACCATGCCGATCGCCAGCGCCTGGGACTCGACCTGCCCGAAGCCCGCCTGCAGGCTCCCGCGTCCGGCGCCCGCCGGAATGAGCACCCCGGCCGGTCGCATGAGCGGGTTGACGATGTCGCCAACCCGAAGCGTGAACTGCTCCACGCGCCCGTCCACACCGGCCCGGATGACGGTCTTCGACAGGTCGACTTCATCCTGGGCCAACTCGGCCTCGGCGCTGGCCTTCTGAGCAGGGAGCAGCGTGGAGAGCTGCGCCTCCGCCTGCTGCTTGGCAGCGTTGGCGGCGTCTATACTGCCCTGGCGGCCCTGCACGGCTACCTGCAGCTTCTCAATATCGCGTGTAGCCACGGCGCCCGGATTGCGCCGGTAGATCTCCTGCTTGGTCGCCAGCTCGTCAACCGCCTGCTGATAGGCGCTCTTGGCCTCCTGGATCTTGCCATCGGCGGCCAGGAGGTCGGCCTGCGCCACCACCATGGCTGCATCGGTCTCGGCAATCCTGCGTCGAGCCGTTTCTGCGGCGGCCTCCTGCTTGGAGCTGTCGAGCCGGAAGATCGGAGCGCCCTGTTTGACCGGACCGCTCACGCCTTCGATATAGACCTGGGCGACACGCCCGTTGGTCTCGGGCAGGATCGGAATGGTGCGGAAATATGCCGTCGCATTCGTGGTGGACGGATGGTTGTAGAAGACGACCGTGATCAGCCCGATGGTGAGCATCAGACAAGTAACGATGCCCCACCGTAATTCGAACCACACCGAATAGAGCGTGATCTCCTTCCCGAGCCGCTTGCCCTGGGCGTACCGGCGGTAGAGATAATCCGGGAGGATCGTCAGCATGGAGCAAAGAAGAAGCTCAAGCATGGGATTGCTCCTTCGGAAGGCGATAAGGCGTGACGGTCGGCGGCACTTCCACGACGTTCTCGCTCTGCGCAACGACAGGCGCACCCTCGTCCGGCACATCGTCCGCGCCCTTGCCGGGCGGAATGCCGGCAATTTTCTCGAGCGATCCCGCCATCCTGTTGAGGGTGCCCCCGAAGTCCGGAATATCGATCAGGGCGAGCAGCAACCCTGCCACCCAAAAGAGATGTACGTGCGTGAACAGGGCCAGGAGACCCAACACGGCAACGAACTCGAACTGGATCTTCTTGGACTTGTGCGCCATGCGCTCAGGCAGGGTATGCAGCCGCAGGAAGAGAAGTCCCACGGCCAGAACGACGAGCACCAGAAATATCGCTACGACCACCATGAGGACGTCGGTCCCACCAGGCGCAGTGATGAAGATCGGCAGATGATGAGGCGCGGCAGGATTTATCGTTGCAGTCATATAGCCTCTCCAACGGGCGGCAGGGAAACAGGCCCCGGCGCATCCGCCGGGGGTATCGGGCTCTTGAGCTCCGGAGAAATTGCGAGATCGGCCTCGGTTGCTGCGACGACCTCGTCCACCGTGACGCCATCCTGCGTCTCGAGAAGTGTGGCGCGCCCTTCGGGAAAGCCGATAACCGCAAGTTCCGTCACGACGAGATCGACCGGCCGGCTCGAGGTGAGCGGCAACGAGCATTCCCGCACGATCTTCGGGCGCCCCTTAGCCGTATGCTGCATGGCGACGATGACGCGTTTGGCTCCGGCCACGAGATCCATGGCTCCGCCCATCCCCGGCACCATCTTGCCCGGAACCATCCAGTTGGCGAGAAGACCACGCCGGTCGACCTGAAGACCACCGAGAACCGTGATGTCGAGATGCCCGCCGCGGATCAGGCCGAAGGACATGGCGCTGTCGAAGGCGGACGCTCCCGGCAGGGCGGTCACGGGCTTTCCGCCTGCGTCGGTGAGCCATGGAAGAACCATGCCGGGCTCCGGCACCGGACCTGTACCGATGAGGCCGTTCTCGGACTGGAAGTAGACATGGATTCCCTTGGGCACGAAGTTCGCCACTAGGGTCGGGATGCCAATGCCCAGGTTGACCAACATCCCGTCCCGCAACTCCTGCGCGATACGTCGAGCGATAAGGGTTTGCGCATCCATGGCCTCAGCCTTTCGCAATGAGGTAGTCTACCACCGGAGCGGGCGTCATGACATGGTCAGGCGCGACGACGCCGACGGGGACGATGTTCTCCGCCTGCACGACGACGGTGTCGGCGGCCATCGCCATCAGCGGATTGAAGTTGCGCGCCGTCAGTGCGTATTGGAGATTGCCCAGGTAGTCGGCAATGAAGGCATGCACGAGGGCGAAGTCGGCGCGCAGGGCGGGCTCCAGCAGGTAATCGCGGCCATCGACCGTCAACCTCTGCTTCCCCTCCTCTGCAATGGTGCCGATGCCGGTCGCGGTCAGGATGCCGCCCAGCCCGAAACCACCGGCACGAATGCGCTCGGCGAGGGTGCCCTGCGGAACGAGATCCACCTGCAGCTCCCCGGCCAGCATCTGCTGCTGCGTTTCGGGATTGAGGCCGATATGGCTCACGATCACCCGGCGCAGGAGCTTGGCCGTGATCAGCTTGCCGATGCCGATACCCGGTGCCGCCGTGTCATTGGCAATAACCGTCAGATCGGATTTCTGCTGCCGTACGAGTTCGTCGATCAAGGGCTCGGGCGTTCCAACGCCCATGAAGCCGCCCACCATCAGGATCGCGCCCGCCGGGATCAGTGCAACGGCATCCTGCAGTTTGATGGTTCTCATCCCGTCCTCCTTAAGGCGCAGCGTCACCGGTGCGGCCCCAGTCCTGAAAAAGGGTGTAGGCGACGGCAAGGAGGACGGGTCCGAGGAAGACGCCGATGATCCCGAAGGCCAGCAGCCCGCCGAGCACGCCCAGAAAGATCATCACCATCGGCATCCGGACACCGCGGCTGATCAGGTACGGTCGCAGCACGTTGTCGAGACTTCCGACCAAAAGCCCGTTCCAGGCCATCACGAATATTGCCCACCCGGTATGTCCCTCAGACATCAGCCACAGGCCCGCCGGCAGCCAGAGCAGCAGGAGACCCATGGGCACAAGCGTGATGATTACCCCCACGGCCCCGAGCAGAATGGCGCCGGGCACGCTCGCGAGCCAGAAGCTGAAGCCGAGCAGAATGCCCTGAATGAGCGCCGTGCCGAGAACTCCGTTGACGACGCTCTTGATGGTGGCGCCTGCCGTCTTCAGCACATGGCGCGCCCGCCAGCCGCCGAGGCGCGCCATGGCCCATTGGACACGGCGCTCCACATAGGCGCCGTCGCGGTAGAAGAAGAAGGCCAGCAGGATGCCGAAGGCCACCTGGAAGGTGCCCGAGAGGAGCGTACCGCCTTGGCGCAACGCCCAATCCCGCAGCGGGACGGCATAGGGCGACAATGCCGGCCCAAGCCCCTTGCCCTGTTGGGATGCCTCGAGCCAGACCGTCTCGATCTCACGACCGACCAGGGGGATGCGCCCGAGCCAGTCGGGTGGCGGCAGCCCTTGGTCGATGGCGGATCGGACGGCGGCGGTGAGCCGGGCGACGTCGTCGGTCAGGTTCGCACCCAGCGCAAGAAGCGGGAGCACGAGCAGGCCGGCGATCATCAGGGTCATGAGCAGGGCAGCAGCCGTCGTGCGCCGCCCCAACCGTCTGGCGACCTTCCGAAACAGGGACCATGTCGACACGCACAGCGCGACGGCGAGGAAGATGGCTTTCAGGAACGGTGCCAGGGTGTAGATGCAGCCGATGACCAGAACCAGAAGGAGCACGAGCCCGAGCGCCTTCTCGACATAGGATGCCTCGGCAGCGGCGCTCCGCTCTCCGTTGTCCATCGCATCCTGCGGGTCCAGAGTGCGCACCTTTTCCTCCCGGCGTGACGATCTCAGCAACCGGTACGGGTTCGACGGAGCGCCCGGTTCGGCCGGTCCATTTCGCGCAATCTCCGCCCCGTCGCCGAGTGCCTCTCGCAAGCGCCCATTGGTCCTTCCTCCTTGGGAAGGAATGGGAGCGCTGGCGCTGTGGAGCCTGCGGCCCATTTCAAGCACCGGAGAATGGCGGCCATTCGTACTTCCTCCTGTTTCGACCGCATGCTCACGCACAGGGCGGGGTCAAGCCATGATGCTGAGTCCGCCGTCGACATAAGTGGTCGTTCCGGTCAGTCTTCTGGCGAACGGCGTCGTCAGATAGGCTGCGGTGAGGCCGACATCCTCGATATCGACCAGTTCGCCAATAGGCGCACGTTCGACGGCCTCGGTAAGAAGGACGTCGAAATCCTTCAGGCCGGAGGCAGCCCGTGTTTTCAAGGGGCCGGGCGAGACAGCATGCACGCGGATGTGCCTCTGGCCCAGCTCATAAGCGAGGTACCTGACGGCGCTCTCCAGCGCCGCCTTTACAGGCCCCATGAGGTTGTAGTTCGGGACGACCTTCTCAGCCCCGTGATAGCTCATGGCCAACAGGGTGCCGCCTTCGGACATCAGCGGCTCCGCAAGCCGCGCCATCCGAATGAAGGAGTGGCATGAGATATCCATCGCCACCTTGAAACCCTCGTCCGAGCTGTCGACCAATCGGCCCTGGAGGTCATTCTTCGGCGCGAAGGCGATGGAATGCAGCGCGATGTCGAGGCTGCCCCACGTTGTGCGGATCTGCTCGAAGACGGATTCCAGCTGCCCTGACTGAGCCACATCGCAGGGCGCAAAGATGGATGCCCCGAGTTCCCTGGCGAGAGGCTCGACATAGGGTCTCGCCTTCTCGTTCAGGTAGGTGACGGCAAGATCCGCGCCGAGGTCACGGAAGACCCGGGCACAGCCATAGGCAATCGAATGCTCGTTGGCGATTCCGAGGACCAGAGCCCGTTTACCACGCAGAATCTTCGATTGGATGGCAGATCTGATTAGTTCATCGGGTCGATCGTTCATGGATTTTCCCTCGTGCGTCTCTTGCCGCTCGCGCGACGGGACGATCCCTGCCTTACTTCGATCCCAGGGTGTTCGTCTTCCTCGCGTTCCACCAGCGTCAAAGTGATCGGCTCAGCCTTGGTCCTGCCTTGGCTCGGATCCTCGGCCAGAAGGTGTCGGATCTCGCCGAGCAGAGCGACTTGCTTGGCATTGGCTTCGATCCGACCCTCGACATGGCCGAGCATGTCGAGCAGCATGCGCCGATCGACCGATGTCCGCAGGAGCTTGGGAAGCGCCAGAAGCGCCTTCACCGGCTCGAAATCGACGATGTAGGACTGCTCGCGAATGATTTCGCGGGCCGTCTCGGTCGGCATGTCGAGCAATCCGACATCCTGGCCGACGAGTTCTCTCGCTCGCTTCATAGCCGAGAGCCGCCGCCGGCCGGTACCGGCCTTCATCAGCAGAAGGGCGGCACGGACCATGGCTTCCGTTCGATCCCCTTCTTCGATGCGCGCCAGCGCCTCCTTCACGAAGGGAGCATTGCGGACATCGGTCGGCTCCTCCGCGACGGTACCCTTATCTTCTGCGGCCATTCCCATGCCGGCAGGACCATAGATGCGGAAGAACGTATTCTCGACCGCCGCATCGCGCAGATCGCGAAAGAGATCCCATGAGGCGGAGACCATGGCGGCGCTAGAGCGCTCCATCCTTGCTGCAGGCCCCTCATTGTCGCGAGGCGCCCGGTTTGCCTTGGCAATATCCGCGGCACCCTTCAGTGGCCAGAAGAAGGGATTGAGATCGGACACGGCCCACCGCTGAAACCTTTGAGGATTGAACGCCCTGGCAATGCCGGCTGCCGCAGGTGTGACCGTCGGTGCAAGAAAGGGATGAACGAAGGTCTCATAAGCGGCGGCGAGCATCTCCGAGGTTTTCTCGACTGCCTCGAACGGCATTTCGTCCTTACGGCCGTATTTCTGCAGCGCTTGCAAGTCTTCGACGCGCATCTCCGTCAGCGTCACATCGTAGTGCAGGCTACCATCTGGCGACTTCTGATCCTCGATCTGCATGCCGTACAGCCCCGGCGGCAGGTGCTCGATATAATCGATCAGGTCTACGATGTGGGTGTATTCCTTCTTGGCGACTGCCCCGGAGACGAAGATACCGAGATGACCTACACTCTTGTGCATCAGACCGACGATGACCTGTCCATTGGCCTTGAGAGCCTCGGTGGTCGGATACAGGTCAGCTACCCAGTTGAAGGCCTGCTGCGGAGGCGTGATATTGTCGCCCAATGATGCGAACAGGATGATGGGCGACCTGATCGACCGAAGATCGAACGCGCGCCCCTCGGACCACTCGGCATCGCCGTCAGCCAGGTTGTTTCCGACGAACAGATTCTCGACGATCCATTTGATCTCCTGCCGGTTCATGAGGAAGAATCCGCCCCACCAGCGCTCGAACTCCAGGAAGCGCTCGGGCTCGGTGTCGATCTTCGAGAAGAGCGTATAATATTTGTCGAAATAGGTATTGGCAGGGTTGAGGTACTCGAAATTCTCGACCAAGGAAGCGCCATCGAATTTCCCGGCACCAAGGTCGCTGGCGAGAAGAGCCGGCCAGAGGCCGCCGAGAAGCCCGCCCGCGTAACGCATCGGGTTCTCGCCATCGTTACCGGCCCAGTACGACATGGGCGCGCCGTTGATCACGATCGGGCCGACGAGGTCCGGCTCGACGGCGCCGACCAGCATGGAGGCCCAGCCTCCTTGGCAGTTGCCGAACAGGACGGGCTTGCGCGTCTTGGGATGACGTTCTCCGACGATGCGAAGGAATTCCGCTTCTGCGCGGGAGACGTCCGCGAGGGTCTGGCCGGGCATTGGCTCGGGGAAGAAGATCACGAAGTAGACAGGGTGTCCGGCCTTGAGCGCTACGCCGACCTGCGAAGCCTCCTTGAACCCGCCGATGCCGGGCCCGTGGCCAGCGCGCGGGTCGATGATGACGAAGGGACGGCGGTTCGGATCAGTCCTGACGCCAGCCGGCGGGACGATGCTCACCAGAGCATAGTTCACGGGCCGTTCGAACGAGCGGGCATCCGCAACGATCTCCCATTCGAAAGCGAGCAGAGGCGGCTTTCCAGCTTTCTCATGCTCGATCCAATTGTTGCCGCGCTGGCGCAGGGTGTCCCAAAACAGAACGGAGCGCTGAGTCGCGTCGAGCCAATAGGCACTGGCATCCCGCCACAGGTCGAGGGGCGATCCCGAGCGAGCCGCCCCGTCCCTCCAAGGCTCGGTGGCAGCTCTCACGGCGTCGAAGTAGCGTTCGAATGCGGTCGCGCAGCGCTCGTGATAGACCTGCGCGACCTTGGCTTGCGCCCGGCCAAGCTCCACCACAAGCTCCGGCCTGCCGTCATGTCGTTCGTCGCTACTGGATTCGACTTGCTGCATGGCACTTGTCCCGCCGAAGGTTACTGCCGAGGCGTTCAGTTCTTGGTGTCGCCCCATTTAAGGAAAAAGCCGACATCACCCGGCAAGCCACCCGGCCATTCGATGATCAGGGCACTCAGCCGGAACCCCGCAGGACGGAGTTGGTCGCGCCAGAGTTCGTAAGCCTGCCGCGGGCGTCCGATCAGGGTTTCGGGCCAAGCCGGATCCGCGTTGTTGATCGCCCGGCCATGGTCGGTGCACAGGGCGTTGGGAAAGCGCATGACCATCAGCTCGGTCTGCCCGCGCTCTGCCGCCGCGCGCAGCTTCGCCTTCAGCGGCTGGAGGATGTCCCGCAACGCCTCAGGCGTCAGGGTGAGCGGCTCGGACAGGCGCTTGACTAAGTCCTGGCGTGCCTTCTCGGCACGGTCCATGCCCTCGACCGACTTGGTGGCCTTCGCCATCTGCATCTCGGTCATGTAGTTCCGCAGATCGCCCGCCGACATGAACGTCTCATCCCCAAGCTCCTGCTCGGCGCTGGACACATCCGCCTTCGTCTTCACGGTTTCCATGGCATCAATCTCCGTGGTCAGGATGCAAGTTTGGCTTGCGCCGTGCCAAGCACGCTGCGCGTTTGCCGGGCGATCACCAGTTCTTCATTGGTCGGGATGATCCACGCGGCCGGTCCGGATCCGCCGGAAATACGCGGCCTGCCGGAACGATTGGCGGCTTCGTCGAGCACGAAGCCCGCCCACGCAAGGCCGGCCAGCACCTCAGATCGGGTTGCTACGTCGTTCTCGCCGATGCCGCCGGTGAAGACGAGGCCATCGAGCCCGCCAAGCGCCGCCACGAGTGACCCGACTTCCCGGGTGATGCGGTATACAAAAAGGTCGATGGCGCGCTTGGCATCTGGATTGGTTTCTGCGTTCGCCCGCAGCACCCGCATGTCGTTCGACAAGCCGGACACTCCGAGAAGGCCGGACTTCGTGTAGAGCATGCGCTCTGCCTCATCCGGGCTAAGATTCATCTCTCGGAGCATGTAGAATACAACCCCTGGATCGACGGCTCCGCAGCGCGTTCCCATAGGAAGGCCGTCGAGGGCCGAGAAGCCCATCGTGGTGGCGATGCTCGCACCCTTGTGGAGTGCACAGAGACTCGCACCGTTCCCGAGATGCGCGACGACCACCCTCCCCTCCGCGAGACTTGGATCGTAATCCTTGAGCACGGATGAAATGTAGTCGTAGGACAGCCCGTGAAAGCCGTAGCGACGCACACCGCGCTCGCGCA
This sequence comes from Microvirga lotononidis, assembly GCF_034627025.1. Lineage (NCBI taxonomy): Bacteria > Pseudomonadati > Pseudomonadota > Alphaproteobacteria > Hyphomicrobiales > Methylobacteriaceae > Microvirga > Microvirga lotononidis. The sequence goes on from NZ_CP141048.1 coordinate 4,644,112, forward strand.
TCTCGCGCGGGAGGGCGAACATCCTGGCGATTTCGGGCTGTGCTTGATGGAAAGCAGTATCGAAGCAGGCGACTTGCGGCAACCCCGGCAAGCGCCGACGGACGATCCGGATCGGCTCCAGGTTATGGGGTTGATGCAGGGGGGCCAGCGGCACCAGCGTTTCCAAAATCTCAACCACGGCTTCGTCAACGACGACTGGGCCGGAGAAGGTTTCGCCGCCATGGACGACCCGGTGCCCGATAGCCGCGAGCCTGCGCCCCTCCTGATGCTGCCGCAGCCATGCGATGAGATGCATCAGCGCCTCCTCGTGGCCGAGCCGGTCACCGGAGCTCCACGTCATCTCGTCCAGGAGCTGACCGCTGGCGTCCTTGACGACGAAACGTGCCGATCCTCCCAGCCCCTCGAACAATCCTTTGAATGCGACGCGAGGGTCAGCGCCGTCGGGCGTGTCATACACCTGGAACTTGAGGCTCGAGGAGCCGGCGTTGAGAACGATGAGGACGGGCATCATGGCTCACACCTCCGGGACGGCGAGTTGCTTGCGCTGCACATCGGCCACGAGCGAAGCCACGGCACAGGAAGCCAGGCGCGTGATCGTCGAGTCCGCCCTGCTGGTGAGGATGACCGGGACCCGTGCCCCGAGCACGATGCCGGCAGCGTCCGCGTCGGCCAGGAAGGTCAGGCTCTTGGCAAGCATGTTGCCGGCTTCGAGATCGGGTACGACCAGCACGTTCGCCTGCCCGGCGACGGGCGACTGGATCTTCTTGATCTTCGCCGCGCCGAGATCGATGGCGTTGTCGAGCGCCAGGGGGCCGTCCAGGATGGCACCTGTAATCTGCCCGCGGTCGGCCATCTTGCACAGGGCCGCGGCCTCGATGGTCGAGGGCACCTTCGGGTTGACCGTCTCCATCGCCGAAAGGATTGCTACCCGGACTGGATCGACCCGCATCGCCCGGGCCAGATCGATGGCATTCTGGACGATGTGGACCTTGTCCTCCAGCGTCGGCGCGATGTTGACCGCCGCGTCCGTGATGATGAGGGCCGTCTCGTGATAGGGGACATCCATCACGAAGCAATGGCTGATCCGGCGTGCGGTCCGCAGGCCGCCCTCGCGGCGAACCACCGCGCCCATGAGCTCGTCCGTATGCAGACTGCCCTTCATCAGCGCCTCTGCCTCGCCGGCCCTGACGATGTCCACAGCTCTCTCGGCCGCTGCATGGCTATGCGGAGCATCGACGATGCGCATCGTGGCGACCGACTTGCCTAAAGCCTGTGCGGTGCCCGTGATCTTGGCCTGCGGCCCGACGAGAATCGGATCGATCAGGCCGAGCTCGACCGCCTCGAACACGGCACCCAACGAGGCAGCATCGCAGGGATGCGCCACCGCAACCTTCAGCTTCTGCAGGGACTGCGCCGTTGCCACCAGCCGGTCGTATTTCAGGTGCTGGCGCGTTGGCTGAGTGGAACTCTGAGTTGATGTCACAACCGTCATAGTCGCCTCTGATCCCGTTGTCCTATGACCAGCCGCCGGAGTGGCTACCAGTGCCCACGCAATCGCCGACATACCGACATTGCTTAATTTGGACCTCGCGGGGTCGTCTGCTTGACCCGTTGAGCCAATGTTTTGACAATTTGGGACGAGGCCGTATCGCCTCGCGGCGAAGGTGGTGACTGGATTGCTACCGCCTTCTTCGACGACCGCTTTGACATTTCGCAAGCTGGTCGACGTCCCTCGGAAGTTCGGCTCGTGAGGGGCAGAGGTGCCACAACTTCCGCAACACCGATCGTATTTCATCGGTCAGCCGGTAGATGCGTCCGTCATCTTGGCGCTCGGTAGAGCGGTTTGAGGCGGACGATGACACAGTTCCGCCACAAACAAAGGCGAATTGACCTTAGCAATGAGCGGGAGAGAGCCAGTCCGCTGGCCGCCGAAGGAGCAACTGCCCCGGAAACTCTCAGGCACCAAGGACCGCTTCATTGTCTGACACTCTGAAAAGTGGAGCATCTTGCTCCCGCCCATGGTGAAAGTCGCCGCCGGCTCCCCTGGCTGCGATGAAGCTCTCAGGCCAATGACAGAGGGGGCTCCCGCCGTAGCATCGACAGCGGCCCATGACGGAGCCTGACAAATGCCCTCCCCAGCACCCACAATCCACGACACGTCGCATCCGCCGAGACATTCGTTAAGGCATCCAATGCGTCAAATGCTGGCGCATCTGCGCTGCTGACGCGCTAAGCTTTCTCACTCGCGCCGATTTATCATCTCGACGGCACGCATCGCGTGCTGCGTGAACGCGGCTGCCCGATCGCTCGGAATCCGCACGCGGTCGCGCGCGGGAAGGTTCTCAACGCCTCCTTTCATCATCGTGCGCGAGTCTTCGTGACAGCGCTGGAACTCGCTCAAAACCTCGGGGCTCGCGATGCGCTTCGTTCTCCGCTTCATCGGCTTTGCCGCAGCCTTGGCCTCACTCGCCATGGTCAGCGTCGCGCTGGCCGTCGGATTCGTCCTATGGCACCTCTCTTCCGATCTGCCCGACCACGCAGAGCTCGCGCGCTATGAACCCGCGATGACGACGCGCCTGCATGCCGCCGACGGAAGAATAATCGCCGAATATGCGCGCGAGAACCGACTGTACCTGCCCCTGGCAGCCATGCCGCGGCGGATCACCGCCGCCTTCCTGTCGGCGGAAGACAGACATTTTTACGAGCACAACGGGATCGATCTCATGGGCATCGGTCGTGCACTGCTCGCCAATCTCGCGAGCAACGCAGGTCGGCCGCAAGGAGCATCGACGATTACACAGCAGGTCGCCAAGAACATCCTCCTGTCACGCGAGCAGACCTACAGCCGCAAACTCAAGGAAATCCTGCTCGCCTTCCGGATCGAGGAGACATTCACCAAGGACCGTATTCTCGAACTCTACCTGAACGAGATCTATTTCGGCATGGGACACTACGGGATTGCTGCGGCTGCGTTGGGGTACTTCGACAAATCCGTCCATGAATTGAGCCTGGCGGAGATCGCCTATCTCGCCGCCCTTCCGAAGGGACCGAACAACTACCATCCGCTCCGCCGGCCCGAGGCGGCAATGAACCGCCGCAATTGGGTTTTGGAGCGTATGGCTGCCAACGGCTATATCGGGCAAGACGAGGCTGATGTGGCAATGGAAGAGGCGCTCGTCGTCAATCCGCGCACAGTATCGCCCCATGAAACTCACGCAGACTACTTCGCCGAGGAGGTCCGGCGTGAACTCGCGAACCGCTACGGTGAAGCGGCCCTCTATGAGGGCGGGATGTCCGTTCGAACGACGCTCGACCCGAAGATGCAGGCTGCAGCCCGTAAGAGTCTTGTGGATGGCTTGGTCAGCTTCGACGAGACCCGGGGCTGGCGCGGAACAGCCGTCCGACTTCCCTCGGTGGAAGGAGATTGGGGCCTGAAGCTTGCTGAGCTGCCGACATTCGAGGACATCCGCCCCTGGCGACAGGCTGTCGTTCTCTCGGTCGACGCGAAGAGCGCTCGTATAGGTCTGCGACCGGACAGGGATGCTGCCGGTGAGATCGAGGCCCCGCGCTTTATAGGGCGGATTACGGGCCAAGGGATACGCTGGACGGGAAAAAGCCGCATGGGCGACGTTCTACGCGTCGGCGACATCGTTCATGTCGAGCCCTTCAGGAAAGCTTCGAACGAGTACCGCTTGAGGCAGATCCCCGAAATCTCCGGAGCCTTGGTCGCGCTGGAGCCCGACACGGGGCGCATCCGCGCCATGGTGGGCGGCTTCTCGTTTCGTCAGAACGAGTTCAACCGTGCCACCCAGGCTTGGCGCCAACCAGGCTCGACCTTCAAAGCGATCGTCTATGCGGCAGCCTTGGACAACGGTTACACGCCTTCGAGCCTCGTTCTCGATGCGCCTTTGTCCATTACGCAGGGTGCTGGACAGGCCCCATGGTCCCCGGTCAACCACAACGGGCGCTACGACGGCCCGTCCACGCTTCGCATGGGGCTCGAGCGTTCCAAGAACGTAATGACAGTCAGGCTCGCACGTGACATCGGCATGCCGCTCATCGCCGACTATGCGCGCCGCTTGGGCGTCCAAGACGATCTGCCGCCGCTGCTTTCGATGGCGCTGGGCGCCGGTGAAACCACGGTGCTGCGGATGACGACGGCCTACGCGATGCTCGTCAATGGTGGCCGTTACATCCGACCGACCCTCATCGAGCACATTCAGGACCGGCATGGGACCACGATTTTCCGGCATGACCAGCGGTCATGCTCCGGCTGCTCCATACGCCCCTGGAGCAACCAGCCGGCTCCTAATCCAAATGACAAGACAGAACAGGTGATCGATCCGCTCACCGCCTATCAGGTGACCTCCCTCCTCCAGGGCGTCGTCGAGCGCACGTTGCCGCGTGTATTCTCAGGCTTCGACAGGCCGCTCGCGGGAAAGACCGGCACGACCAACGATGCTAGGGATTTGTGGTTCGTCGGCTCCACGCCGGAACTCGCCGTTGGCGTTTTCCTAGGATCTGATCGGCCCCGCTCGATGGGGAAGTCCGCCTACGGCTCCGGATATGCAGCACCCATTGCCCGAGCGTTCCTCGAGCAGGCGCTCGCAGGCAAGCCCCACACCGCCTTTCGTGTTCCGTCTGGGATCAAACTGATCCCGGTCGATCCTTACACTGGCAAGCGCACCGCCACTCGCAATGCAATTCTTGAGGCGTTCAAGCCGGGCACGGAGCCGCCGGTGGCTGAGCCTCCAGCCGTTGCCGACGAGCTGCCGACCGGCATCTCGGCCTGGGAGGCCCACACCCCTCCCGGCTTCATCCACCTCCAATGATGCGCGTCGGGTAAAGCGATGGCAGGTTCTCCGTTCAGGCTCGCGATCGACCGCGCTCCCGGCCGTATCCGGCTGGCGACTTATGGGTTCACTGCCCTGTTTTCCATGATTGCCGTGCAGCTCGTCACCCTTGGTCTCGAACCATATGAGCCGCGCGCGGTCTCCCCGAACCCAATCGCGCAGGTGAGGCCCGAAATCATCGACCGCAACGGCATCGTTCTTGCCAAGGACCTCGACCTCTTCTCCGTCTACGCCGAACCGCGGCGGATCATCGACATTGACGAGGCGGTGGAAGGACTGACCGAGGTGTTCAATGACATCGATCCGGGGGAGCTGCGCCGCAAGCTTATGTCGGGATCGGGTTTCGCATGGATCAGGCGCTCGATCGCGCCTTCCGTCGCAGACCGGGTCTGGTCGCTCGGCTTAGCCGGAATTCACCTCCGGCGGGAACCGACACGTGTTTACCCCAACGGGGCTGCCGCAGCTCATGTTCTTGGGGCTGTCGACATCGACAACCGGGGCGTGGCCGGCATCGAGACATGGATCGACGCCACTTCGAGTGCACATGAACCTGAATCCACCAAGGCAATGGGGGACGTTACCAGCCCGAGCGTCCGGCTCAGCATCGATCTCCGCATCCAGCACATCTACGCAGAGCACCTTCGCTCCGCACTTCGGACCTACGACGCTATCGGGGCGGCAGGCCTCGTCCTCGACGTCACCAATGGAGAGATCATCGCCCTTGTGTCGTTACCCGACTTCGATCCGAATGATCCGGGGCTGGCGCTGCATCCGGACCGCATCAATCGGATGCAGGTCGGCCGCTATGAAATGGGTTCGATCTACAAGGCCCTGACGACCGCGCTCGCATTGGACACCGGGCTGTTCACGCTCGATTCCACCTTCGATGCCAGCCGACCGCTTTCCATCGGCGGCGCCAGCATCGATGATTTTCGTGGCAAGAGGCGGGTCCTGACCCTGCCCGAGAGCTTCATCTACTCGTCGAACATCGCCATGGGCCAAATGGCGCTGGCCATCGGCGCGCCCAGGATCCAGTCCTTCTTGAAGGTGCTGGGACAATACGACAGGATCAAAACGGAACTCTCGGAGAGTTCCACTCCAATCGTACCGTCGCGGTGGAGCAACGTTACGACCGCGACGGTTGCCTTCGGCCACGGCATCGCAGTCACGCCACTTCAGGGGGCCATGGCCTTGGCTGCATTGGTAAACGGCGGGAATGTGATCACTCCTACCTTCCTGGCCGAACGCGGGCTCGGCGAGCGCCTGCGCGCCCAAGGCGTTGTCAAGCCTGAAACCGCTGCGATCTTGCGCGACCTGATGCGCCTGAATGTCGAGGCCGGATCGGCTCGCCGGGCGGCGCTTGATCCCATCCGGATCGGCGGTAAGACAGGAACATCCGAGAAGGTGGTCGGCGGTGTCTACTCCAAGGAGAAAGTCATGACGTTCTTCGTCGGGGTCGCCCCTATCGACTCGCCGCGTTACCTGTTCCTGACGATCCTTGATGAACCGAGCGGTCTGCCGGAAACCTTTGGTTTTCGCACGTCGGGATGGAACGCCGTTCCAGTAACCCGGCGCGTCATGGGCGAAGCCCTGCCCTTGCTAGGCATTCCGTCCTGGACCACTTTGGCAAACTGATCCCGGAATCTCATGATGGATTTCTGACTGATGTTCGACACCTTCACCGCCTTGCTCGACTGGTTCGGGATCATCGTCTTCGCCACCACCGGAGCGCTGGTTGCCTCGCGCAAGCAGATGGATCTGGTTGGCTTCGTGCTCCTCGGCACTGCCACCGGGATCGGCGGCGGAACGATCCGGGATACACTGATCAACGCGCTTCCTGTCTTCTGGGTACGGGAGCCGGCCTACCTGATCACTTGTGTGCTCGTATCCTCCACTGTGTTCTTTCTCGCCCATGTTCCACAGTCGCGGCTCAAGCTCCTGCTGTGGTGCGACGCAGTCGGCATGGCTTTATTCGCGGTGACCGGGGCCGAGAAGGCGCTGCTGGCGGACGCAGGTGTCATCGTCGCTGTCGCCATGGGTGTCATCACGGCCACCTTCGGTGGCATCGTCAGGGATATCCTAGGTGGCGAGAGCCCGGTCATACTCAGCCGCGAGATCTATGTGTCGGCGGCGCTGGGCGGGGCGACGATCTTCGTGACCGGGGTCTCGGTCGGCATTTCGCGTGAGTTCTCGCTCGCCAGCGGCTTCCTGGCTGCATTCACGATCCGAGCGGCGGCGCTGCGGTGGAACTGGTCTCTTCCGCGCTACCGGCCTCGGCCCGGACGCACGCGGGATGAGATCAATCGCAGTTGATCTGACCCGTGACGGAGCATGTAACCTGTGCCCCTTTCGCAACAGGCTGTGCCCTTCGAGATGCCTCGTTTGAAATCTCACAATTCTGCCTCAAACTGTTTTAATGTGCGGGGCACTGCAAGCGGGAGAGAGCCAGCGTGCTGGCCGCCGAAGGAGCAACCGCCCCGGAAACTCTCAGGCACCAAGAACCGCTTGTTGGTGAAACACTCTGAAAAGCGGAGCATCGCGCTCCCGCCCACGGTGTAAGTCGTCGCCGGTTCCCTGGCTGCGATGAAGCTCTCAGGCCAATGACAGAGGGGGCTCGCTTGCGATCTGCGTGCGGAGCCCTTTTGGAGCCTGAAGAATGCCTATCCTGCCGATTCATCTGCGGACTTTCGCCAACGACATCCTCTGTAAACCGGCGCCAATTATCGCCGCCTGATCCGCTGCCGCACGACGCCGGCTCCGCGCTGGTGTGACTGCGCATGCGCGCTGCCCAGGATTTATTCAGCGCAACGGCGGCCGCGGGCTTCTGTGTCTCATCCCCTCAGCTCTTATTCAAAAAAGCAACCCATCCTCATGACTTCTTTCCGTCTTCTCCTCCGTCGACTTCCATCCATGCGTGCCAAGGTGATCGGTATGACGATGCTTGCTTCGGCACTCGCGGGTTGCATCTCCACACAGACGCCTCAGAATGCGGATCTCAAGTCGCCGCATCCGACCTACGTCGCTATGTACGGACCACGGCCGGACGAGAAGTTTCCGCTTCCTGCCACTGATATTTCGTCCGTTGACCCGCAGTTCCTCAGACAGGAGGTCGCTTACAACACCTCGGAGCGCCCCGGTACCATCGTGGTCGATACGGCCAATCGCTACCTGTACCTCGTACGGGAGAACGGACGCGCGATCCGCTACGGCATCGGCGTGGGAGCCGAGGGCATGAAGTGGGCTGGGCGGGCGGAAGTGGGCCGCAAGGCGGAGTGGCCCCGCTGGACACCCACCGCTGCAATGATCAAGCGCGATCCCGAGCGTAACAGGCCCTGGGCGAACGGGATGCCTCCGGGCCCCAACAACCCCTTGGGGCCACGGGCGCTCTATCTCTTCCAGAACGGCCGAGATACCTTGTACCGGATTCACGGCACCACCGAGCCCCACACCATCGGCGAGGCGGTGTCGAGCGGCTGTATCCGCATGCTCAATCCCGACATCCTCGACCTCTACAGCCGCGTTCCGGTCAGCAGCCCGGTCGTCGTTCTCCCCGACACGCGAACGGCCGATATGGGCGTCGAGCAATCCAGCTAATCGATCGAGCAATGCCCTCATCGAAGCGCGGGTCCTCGCATCCTCTAGAGCCTGTGGTGGATCCCAAGGCATGCTTGGCCAGCGGCACGGTTCTCCTTCAAGCCAATCTTTATGGCAAGGACTAAGGCCTCTGGTCCGTCCATTGTCCTATCCGATCAAGGGTTTGTCCCAAAGTATCAAGCAAATCGATCCTCCGGGAGCAACGATAGCTCATGCGATGCGCGGAGTTGCCGGTTGTCCAAGCGCAGCTGGCAACATTGAGAGGCTTTGCCTCCGACGGCGCGATGATGGAGTTCGGCGCAGTCGCGCGAAATGATCTCGACAGGAACCTGCCATGAGCCGATTGGATGCCATCAAGACGAAACGAGATCCGTCCGAACCACGAAAGGATTCCGCGCCTCCCATGAAGCGGAAGGAGTTCGAGAGCGAGCTGAGAACGCTCCAGGTCGAACTCGTCCGCCTCCAAACCTGGGTCAAGGCGACGGGCGCGAGGATCATCGTGATCTTCGAGGGCCGCGACACCGCCGGCAAGGGCGGGGTGATCAGCCGCATCACCCAGCGCGTCAGCCCCCGGGTGTTTCGGCATATAGCTCTGCCGGCGCCGACCGAGCGCGAGAAGAGCCAGCTCTACATCCAGCGCTACATTGCCCAGTTCCCGGCCGCAGGCGAGATCGTGCTGTTCGACCGCTCCTGGTATAACCGGGCCGGAGTCGAGCGCGTCATGGGCTTCTGCACCGACGATGAATACGAACGCTTCATGCGACTCGTGCCACCTTTCGAGCGGGAGATCGTCGAGAACGGCATCATCCTGCTCAAGTACTTCCTCGATGTGAGCCAGGACGAGCAGCGCCGCCGGTTCGCCGATCGGATCGAGGATCCGATCAAGCATTGGAAGCTCAGTCCGATGGACACCGAGTCGGTGCGTCGCTGGTGGGATTACACGCTGGCCTACCAGGATATGCTGCGCGCGACCGACACGCCGCATGCTCCCTGGTTCGTCGTGCCATCCGACGACAAGCGCCGCGCACGTCTCAACCTGATTGCCCATCTGCTGAGCCAGATACCATATAAGCGGATCAAGCTCGACCTGCCGAAGGTCCCGAAGGCCGAGCCGCGGCCAAAGCGCGCCGAGGATGGTCTGCCGGCCAAGATCGTCGTTCCGACGCGATACTAAGTGTCAAGACGCATAAACCGGAACGCGGCCATGGTCGGCATTCCCCCAGCAGATCGTCTCCCCTCGAGCCGGCAGGAGGCTGCGCCTGTTCCGTTCGAGCATGGAGGCAGAGCGACGGAAGGGCATGCGGCTCGAAGCCACGGCGATCCGGAAGGAGTGTCGGTTGTCCGCGGGATCAGCCATGATTCCAGCTGGTTGCGCTGGCTGCCCGGACTGAAAACTCTTCTTCGGTATGAACCCTCATGGCTCGGACATGACATCGTCGCCGGGTTGGTCTTGGCGACGATGCTCGTCCCAGTCGGGATCGCCTATGCCGTGGCATCCGGCCTCCCGGGCATCTGCGGCCTTTACGCCACGATCGTCCCGCTGTTGGCTTATGCGGTCTTTGGCCCTAGCCGCATCCTCGTCCTCGGCCCGGACTCCGCTCTTGCAGCCGTCATCCTCGGCATCGTGCTCCCCCTGTCCGGCGGAGATCCGCAGCGCGCCATTGCCCTGGGTGGCCTGATGGCGCTCGTATCAGGGACGGTTCTGATCCTCGCGGGTCTCGCACGACTCGGCTTCGTCACCGAACTCCTGTCGAAGCCAATCCGCTACGGCTACATGAACGGCATCGCACTGACCGTCCTGATCAGCCAGCTCCCCAAACTCTTCGGCTTCTCGGTCGAAAGCACAGGGCCGCTGCGTGATCTGTGGGCGATCGGCGGGGCCATCTTGGACGGCCGAACGAATTGGGTGGCACTTGCAATCGGCTTGGGGACACTGGCGACCATCCTGCTGCTGCGGGGCAACAGGCGTGTGCCCGGTATCCTGGTTGCCGTTGTCGGCGCTGTGCTCCTCGTCAGCCTGTTCGACCTCGCAGACCGCCACAATGTATCAATCCTTGGCTCCCTGCCCCAAGGCCTCCCCAGTTTCGCGTTTCCCTGGATCAGACTCGACGACCTTGTTCCCGTACTGATCGGCGGCTGCGCCGTGGCCATGGTATCGTTCGCCGATACCAGCGTGCTTTCGCGCGCCTACGCCGCGCGGATGCATACCGCCGTGGACCCCAACCAGGAAATGGTGGGGCTGGGTGCGGCCAATCTCGCGACCGGCTTTTTTCAGGGCTTCCCGATCAGCAGCAGCAGCTCGCGCACGCCCGTGGCTGAAGCCGCCGGTGCACGCACGCAATTGACCGGCATCGTGGGCGCACTCGCCATCGCCCTTCTGCTGCTGATGGCCCCTGACCTTCTGCGGAACCTGCCGAATGCCGCCTTGGCCGCAGTTGTCATCGCATCGGCCATAGGGTTGTTCGAAATAACCGACCTCAAACGGATCTATCAGATCCAGCGCTGGGAGTTCTGGCTCTCGATCGCCTGCTTTGCCGGAGTTGCGGTATTCGGCGCCATTCCTGGAATCGGCCTGGCGATCGTGATCGCGGTGATCGAGTTCCTATGGGACGGTTGGCGTCCCTATTCCGCCATCCTGGGGCGTCCGGCCGGCGTCGAGGGATACCATGACATCACACGCTATCCGGAAGCGCATCGGATCCCCGGTTTGGTCCTGTTCCGCTGGGATGCGCCATTGTTCTTTGCCAATGCGGAGCTTTTCCGCGAGCGCGTGCTTGCTGCCGTGGCGGAATCCCCCACACCAGTCCGATGTGTGGTTGTCGCAGCCGCTCCCGTCACGAGCGTTGATGTGACAGCGGCCGATGCGCTGACGGAGCTTGACGAGGCCCTGCTGGCGCAAGGCATCGAACTCCGGTTCGCCGAACTCAAGGACCCTGTCAAGGACAAGCTGCGGCGGTTCGGCGTGTTCGATCGGTTCGGCGAGACGCGTTTTTCCCCCACAATCGACGCCGCCGTTTCGCGATTTCACCGGCAACATGGCGAGGCTTGAGCATCCCGCCGAAATCGCGCTGGAATGCGCAATAATAATTGATAGACGCGTCCGAGGGATGAATGCGTCGAAAGCAAAATTACTAAGTGGTGTTGCCTCAGAAGATTCGCGAAACAGCACACTTCGAGCATGCGGTGCAGTCGCCAACAAGGATCTTGCTCCCCATGATCCGTATTCCGCTATACGGCAGCTGGAAGCAGGTACAGGATGGCGGCGATGATGAGGTAGAGCGCGAGCAGTTGCGCCCCTCTGAACCAGGTGGATTGGCCTGTCGTGGTTACGGTCGCCCCGAGAAGCACAGCCCCGAACAGCATCCACATCTCGGCCTGTGAGAACACGAGCCGGAACTGCGGCTGTCCCATGGCCGGCGCGACCAAGACAAGGACCGGGGCCACGAACAGGGCGATCTGGACGCAACTCCCCAACGCGATTCCAATGCTGAGATCCGGACGGTTCGCCCGGCCCATGGCGACCGCCGAGCCACACTCCGCCGCGCCGCCGACGAGCGCAAGCACGATCACACCCATAAACATCTGCGACATTCCCAGTGCACGACCGGCTTGCTCGGCGGCGCCGACCAGGATCTCGCTCATCCAAGCCGCGCCAAGGGAAGCGATCAGCAACGTCGCGACGCCCCGGGCAAAACTGGGATGCTCTTCAGTTTCCTCATCCGGCGCCGGTGCGTTCAACTCGGCAAATGTTTCCGGATGGGTTCTCAGGGCGTAAAGCAGGAAAAGCGCATACAATCCCAACAGCACTAACGCGACGAAAAGATCCAAGGTGTCATGGACACCCAAGTGAGGTTCGTCCTCGAGGGCCCGATGGAAGGCACTCGGCAGCGCCAGGCTGATCCACGCCAGGACCATCGTCGAGGAATAGGTGCGGACAGCATTCGGATTGTAGTCCTGACCATGATGGCGCAGTCCGCCGAGCAGGAAAGACAAGCCGAGCGCCACCAGCAAGTTGGCGAGGAGCGCACCGACGAGGGAAGCTCGCACCATTTCCAGAAGACCGGCCCGAAGGGCTGCCATGGCGATGATCAGCTCCGGCAGGTTTCCAAAAGTGGCGTTAAGGAGGCCGCCCACAGTGGCTCCGGTATAAGCGGCGACCTGTTCCGTTCCCTGCACGATGAGTTTGGCAAATGGCACAATGGCCAGGGCAGCACAGAAAAAGATAACGCCGGCAGGAACGCTGCCGAGATGCTCGAGAATGACCACAATAGGCGCGAGAACCAGGAGCCACAAAAGCGAAGGCCGGAATGGGATCCGCTTGAGGAGGGTGCCCTCGGCCATAACGTGAGCATCGGGATAAGTTTTGTCCCTCATCACCTGAACCTTGCTCCTGCGAAAGTCGAGTGAAGGATCAACCCTAGCGCGACTTGCGTGCGATGCTTGATCGCCCGGGACAATCCGTTGACTGTTTGGGCCATTCCCAACTTCGGGCGGCCTTGGAGCCATGGTCAGAGGACAGGAACGACTGGACCCGGAACGCCTGCCACGGATCAATGCACACCGAAGGGTGAGAGGGTCTGACCACCCTCTCCCCCTCGCCGTTGCCGAAATCTGGATAAGGACCGCCCAAGGCAGTCTTTCGGCCTTTCGCCAATACGAGTATAGGCTGAGGGCCGCGCTGCGGCGCTCGAGACGAGCTCCTTACTCAGACGTTCTGGGACAAGCCTCTTGCCCGACCGGTCATACTAGCAAATCCGTTCCACCTGCATGGTGATGCGTCTGCGTGGGAGCAGCCGTAAGCGTCCCGAACAGGCCATGCGCTTCGTCCTGCACGCCTGCGGTGAAATAGATGCTGTGCGGATCACTGTTCGGACCGCGGTTTCCGGGCACAAGCGCCCAGAGATCGCCGATCACGACCTGATTGCCGCTGGGGCCGTCCACGGTGCCGAGGAAATGGAAATCGTGAGGATCATAGGCATTGATCCTCCCGTCTCCGAAGTTTCCAACCAAAAGGTCATGGGAGAACTTTCCGAACCCGGAAGGAGCGATGGCTAAGCCCCAGGGAGAGTCGAGAGGTCCCTGCGAGGCGACCCTGTGAAGAAGATGTCCGGAGAAATCGAACTCGTCGACATAACCATGACCCGGGCCGGCGACGTCGTCCTTCTTGGCCGCATCCTGGAGAGCGAAAGTCACGAACAAATGACCGTTGAGCGCCTGCACGTTGAACGGCGCATAACCATCCGGCAGGTTCGCATCGGTGAAGTGCTTCACCTGCTGAAAATGGTTATTGAAGACGTCAACGACTCCATTATGAAAATCCGATGCATACAGATATGTATGGCCACGGGTTGTTCCGATCGCCAAGCCCTTGAATACAGCCCCGGATGCAGACTTGTCGACGGCAATTACGGAGCTGGCGCTATCTACGTTTGGGTTCCATCCAGAGATGGTCCCATCTTCCGTCGCGAACAGGAAATTGGCTGACGCGGTGTGCCCGTTGCTGGAGATGGTGAATCCTTTGTGCGTGGAATTGAAGACTTGGCCCGTCGGTGCAGATGGATCCGTTTGCCCGGGAGGTGCGGCAATCGTAATCGATAGGTGACCACCGATCGAGATCGGCAATCCCTTGCCATCGTAGACAGTGGCGACCCCGGTCCCGTTGTCGGAAACCCAGAATGGACCGGTTCCGCTGCTGGCAACACCCCATGGATTAATCAAATTCGGATCGGTGTGCGCAGCAGGCAAGAAACCGTCAGATACAAGATTTGTCTGGGTATAGGAATTTTCCTGCTGCCCAGGACGTTGAGCGGATTGAGAACCCGATCCGAGCGGATCGTAGGAATAGGCATTCATCTATGCCTCCATGGCTTGAGAGAAGCCCCCACCTCCCGACACCAAAGCCAGAGGTCGTTGGAGCCCGCCTTACCCGGAAGTGGGCGAATTGGATCCAGCGAGGCGAGGTTACCAATGTCCGACGCCAAGGTTGGACATCGGCATTCGGAAATTTATGGATACCCGCTGGTGGGCTCGATCCCGTGCAAGCCATCAAGGCAATCGTGCCGGGACAACGATAGGGGTTGGAGCATGCCGCATGCATCTCTCCCTCTGTTTCTTTGGACGGGCATGGTGCCTGTCAGGGCGGCCATCCTAGGTGCCGAGACTTAGAGCAGAATTAGGTCCACAGACCTGCAGCGCTCAAGCGACGCCGATGTCCATTGCACCCCGCGCTCGCGCAGCAGACGGATCGATCGCGCCAGCCTTATGGCGACAGCTCATTTTACATACTTCTGCCGTTCGACCGCCTCGGCTCACGTCCAGTCATCGTCCGATAGCGGGACAGGCTGCCTCATCAGTATAAAACCGGACTCAGTCGACGGTGATGCTTCCGGTCATCCCGAAGCTGGCGTGCAGAAAGTGCGTACAGGTCATGCCGTAGCGTCCTGCCGCGACTGGCGTGAGTGTCACCGTGCGAGTTTCCCCCTTGCCGACCTCGATCCGCCCCCCTGAGACTGCGGCACCATCACCGGGGTTGATCTGAGCGGCGGCGAAGAATTCCGGCGCAGCCAGATTGTGCGCCCCTGAGCCCCGATTCATGAGGCGCAACTGATAGACCTGTCCGTGGTGCAGGCGCAGGTTCTGCGGCGTGAACGCAAAGTCCGACAGGACGATATCGACCGGCTGAACCCGGGTACCTACCGACAGACGCGTTGCGGCAGACGCGTTCCCGCAGAAGGTTACCGCCAAGGTCGCTATGATCAGCGCGGTTCTCATGGAGACCTCCCGTTGTTGGCAGGCCCATAGAATAGCACTTCCGCGGGTCTATCGCGATGAAGACCGCATAGCCTTCAAGCCGAGGCTGTCCGGCTTTCGGTGGGCTTCGGTCCCATCGCAGCTTCCGTCAGCCTAGGGAATGTAAGGCCTTCGGGCGTCCGCGACCTGGAGGTGCCTGATGCGAGGTGCACTGGCGGAGCCAAGCGAGGGCAGCATCCAAATCGACAAAGATCGGATGGTCTTTCCCGCTGGCCAGCCCAAAGCCGGCCTCCAGATACCAGTGATCGGGAGCCACCTCGTTATCTGCGCTGAGATGGGTCAATACCGCCAGAAGGCGCTCTTGTTCGCCATAGACCAGCATGCCCTCCTCGTCCCAGCCTGTTGCCACTCGCACGGGTTGAAGCGAAAGGCTCATTGAACCGCTCCGCTATGCTGAAGATGGAGGTAGGTCGGGTCGAAGTCTCCTTCTGCCTTCAGCCATTCCCAATCAGGAACGGCCACACGGCTGCCCTTGGTCGCGATCAGACCCTCGCGCCGCATCTGCTGGAGGACCCGGTTGACATGCACCGTCGTGATCCCCAGTGCATCGGCGAACTCCGCCTGAGTAATCGGAAGATCGCAGACATGATCCTCAGCGAGTCCCACCGCCCTCAGGCGCACCAGCAGCTCACACAGGATATGCGCCATGCGGGGGTAGGCTTCGCGCCGCCCGACGTTGAGGACCCACTCGCGAAAAGCCGCTGCCTCCACGAGAGACTCGCGCCAGAAGGCAGCGCAGAGCCGGGGATGGCGCAGGCAGAGATCCCACAATGCGTCATGCGGGACGAACCCGACGCTGCACGGGGTCAGGGTTGCCACGCTGAGGTCCAGCACCTTCAGATGCAGCGACTGTATGTCGGGCATGTCGCCGGGAATGCCGAACGCCACGATCTGGCGCTTGCCGTCGCCAGTCATCTTGTAAGTACAAGTCAGACCGCTCAGGATCTGGAATGAACGGCCGGGGCGGTCGCCTTCGCGCACGATGTCCTGATCCTCCTTGAGAGCCGCGATCTGCATCGGCAGGTCGAGGACAGCTTGGCGTTCGTCAGCGGACAATGGGAAAATGCTGTCGAGCTTGCGGATCAGCGGACTGTAGTGGAACTCTTTCTCGAACGCAGCGTGCATGACGGCGCTCCTTCTGTTTCAGGCGGGAGCACACGTCTCTCTCAGTCATCAGCGCCCAAGATCCATTGCCAATAATAAAATACAGACAATCACAAAAGTAAGCACCTTACTTTAAGCCATGTTAATATTCATAAAACTATTTCTGAGCGACCAAGATATTCTATCAAAAATTAGACAATTTCCCTGATCATGGAACAAAACCGCATTCACCTGGATTATATTGTCCCGCCCAATTCCCTGAAAAGGGGTTCCAAGCAATGCCCCACCGCGACAACTCCGCTAAGGAACATCCTTTGCCCTTCTCGGATCTGATAAGTGTCCGACCTGTGCTGTGAAACCCACTGGAGGGACGATCCATGTGAAGGACGAGACTTTCCGGCTGGGGCTGGGTAGAAGGTCCTCTGGCGAGATCAGGGCCGGCACTTCATGTGTGCCGGCTCGCCACCTTGAGTGCAATGCCTTCGACGCGAGCGAGCGCATCGTCGAGCTCCTCGTCCGATATGGTTAATGGTGGTGAGAATCCGAAGCTGACCGCATCCTTCGCAGTGGTCGAGAGACCTTCCTCCAGAGCGCAGGACACAATCTCATGTGCGAAATCGGGACCGGGCTTGCGGCCGCACCGGGCAGGATCGAACTCGATCGCCAGGAGAGCGCCTTTGCCGCGAGCTCGCCTAATCACAGGCAAGCGAGCGCCAATCTCCGCGACTCGTGCGATGACGCGCTCCCCCTTGCTTTTCTCCGCAATGGCCCGCTCGGCAATCGGACCGGTCGATCCGGAGACGAACTTCACATCGATATTGGGATGCTTAGCCTTGAAGGCCGCGACCAACGCAGAGTTGACGCTGTCGGGCGCGTTGTAAATGACAACTTCGCCCGCAGATGCAGTAGCTGCGAGCGAGACCATCATGGCACCTGCGAGCGCGACTTGGCCGAGCCGGATCCAGAGGGTGTTAGACATTGATGTCTCCTGGGGCTTTTCCGAAACTCCACCCCTGCGCAGCGTGTCTCTCTATTCCGATCCGCCCCAGGGTATGCTATTAGTGTCGCTAAAATTTTTGACACTCGAATGAAGCGCGCCTTATTTTCACGATCGATCCGGAATGAATTTCTCTCAATTGAGCGCTTTTCATGCCATCGCACAGCATCGCACTTTCTCTTCGGCGGCACAGGCACTCGGGATTACACAGTCGGCCGTCACTCAGAACGTCAAATCGCTGGAGGATGCGGTCGGAACCCGATTGTTCCACCGAAGTGCGGCCGGAGTCGAACTCACGCCGGGCGCGCTCGATCTGCTTCCGCATATCCGCCGAGTCGTCCTCATGCTCGACGATCTAGATCGGCGCATTGGTGAAGGGCGGAATCTTTCCGTTGGCCATCTATCGCTCGGCTTATGCGCTCCTTACGTGGCGATGCCAGTCCTCGAACGCTTCAGCCAGCAGTATCCAGGGATTACGCTCGATATCCGCCTCGACAACTCGCGACGTCTCCTTGAGTTGGTCACCCAGCATCGAGTCGATACAGCGATCGTGACGCTCGGCGTGCCGGAACCCGGCCTCATGTGCGAGCGGCTCGTCGAACAGAAAGTTCTCGTACTCGTTCACCACCAGCATCCCTGGTGGGAGCGAGTTCGCGTTGACGTGACCGAGGTTGCATACGAACCGTTTATCTTGCGTGAGATCGGGTCAATGACCCGCGAATTGTTCGAAGGCGCACTGCGCCGGCACGGCATCACCATTCGGCCTCGCTTGGTCCTCGGTAGCCGAGAAGCCATGAAGGAAGCGGTCGCGGCCGGAATTGGGCTCGGCATCGTTCTCAATCAGGAAGTTGGATCAGATCCCCGCTTGCGGGGCATCGAAGTTGATGGGCTCGAGGCCAGCGCTGCCGAATACGTTGTGACACGTCCGGATATCGCGCAGCATGGAGCGGTCAGGGAATTCATCTTGGCCGCTATCGGTTTATCAGGACGACCAATGTTGAATTGATGGAGCGCGCTCCCCCGGCCTTGCCCATGGAAGCAAGGACGAGTCGAAGCTTTGCTATAGAGCCTCTGGGAGGGGGCTATCATACGGTGCGGCCTAAGGCACGGCACGAACGGAATATGCAGACGGATGACCTGTCCCGAGGGTCGGCCTGAGCCTCTACCGCCGCTACACTCGCATATTGAGTTTTATGCAGGCGAGTAACATTTTAGCGGCACATCAACCACCGGAAGGCCAGGGCTGTACAAGGAACGCTCTGCGGCTACATTCCGGAGCACGCAGCAGCATGCCCGATCGAGGTTCCAAAATGTCCCGGCCCAGTCTCTCGCCCCAGATGACTGTCCGCATCATCGAGCACATCCGCGAGAACAATCTGGCCCGCGGCCACCATTTGCCGACCCAGACCCTGGCCGATGCGCTTCGGGTGTCCCGCGCCCCCATCGCCGCGGCCCTGAAGCGGCTGGAAGAGTTGAAGATCGTCCGATCCGAGCCTTATCGCGGCTATTTTCTGGCCAAGGACGCCAGCGAACTTTCCAAGGAGGACTCGCCTAGCCTATCCGACCAGGAGCCCGAGGACGAAGTCTATTTCCAGATCGCCGAGGACCGCCTGTCCCGCAAGCTGGCAGACCGTATCAGCGAGAACGAATTGATGCGGCTCTATGGCATCCCGCGCAGCCGCCTGCTCAAGATCCTCCACCGGATCGCGGAGGAAGGCTGGATCGAGCGGCTTCCAGGTAACGGCTGGGAATTCCGCGCCGGCCTGACGTCGCGGGCAGGTTATGAGCAGGCTTACCAGTTCCGCGCCGCCATCGAGTCGCAGTCCCTGCTGCTTCCCTCCTTCCGGATCGACCCGAAGGCGTTCCATGCCGCCCGCGAGGAGCAGCAGGCCATCCTGGACGGCGGCTTCGAGAGGATGTCGCGCACCCACCTCTTCCAGGCGAACTCGCAGTTCCACGAGATGCTCGTCGGTTGCTCGCAGAACGAGTTCTTCGTCGACGCAGTCCGGCGCGTGAACCGCCTGCGGCGCCTGATCGAGTACCGGATCACAGTCAACCGCAGCCGCCTGCCCCTGCAATCGCAAGAGCATCTCCACATTCTCGACTTGATTGAGGCCGGTGACCGGCAGAGGGCCGCCGAGTTCCTGCGCGTCCACATCCTGGGCGCCAGCGCGATCAAGAGCCCGCAACTGATCTGAATCCCGGACGGCAGGTCCTGCCATTTGGAATGGCAGGCGACCGGCAGATTCGCGGCCAGTCATCGTTGCATTTTATGACTATAGTATACATTGCATTTTATAATGATATTATTTAATTTGTTTGGATAGAGCGTACACCCAGGGACCGGGCCATGCGTGACCTGTGCCATGCGAGTGCGCTGAGCGAGGCGATAGCTCGGCTCCCGCTGTTCCCCATCAAGCCCCTGCGAGCCATGACCCAAACCGCCGACATGACGATCACCGGACGCTGCTACCGCATCGTCGACCTTCCTGCGTCGGCGGGCAGCGACCTCGACCGGCTGCCGCACATCCTGCGCATCATGCTTGAGAATGCCCTGCGCACCGCAGGGGACGATGCCCCGCGGGCGAAAGCTGCGATCCTGAATTGGCTGGACAATGGGCGCAGCCAGGAAGAGATCCCCTTCCTGCCCGGCCGCGTCATGATGCACGATACCACCTGCGGCCCAGCCCTGGTGGACATCGCGGGCATGCGCGCCTCGCTTGCGGAGGCGGGCTACGATCCGCGCCGGCTCAATCCCGTCCTGCCTGTGGACGTGTCCACCGACCATTCTCTTGGAGTCGACGTGTTCGGCTCGCCCGATGCCCTGCGCCGCAACATGGAGCGCGAGTACGGACGCAACGCCGAGCGTTACCGCTTCATGAAATGGGCCACGCGGACCCTTGACCAGTTCCGCGTCCATCCGCCCGGCACCGGCATCATGCACACGCTCAACCTCGAGCGCCTGGCGACCGTGGTGACCATTGTCGAACAGGACGGCGTGTCCTGGGTCGTTCCCGACACCCTGATCGGTACCGACAGCCACACGCCCATGATCAACGGCATCGGCGTGCTCGGTTGGGGCGTAGGCGGCCTCGAGGCGGAGAGCGTCTTCTTCGGCATGCCGGCAATGATCCGCGTGCCCGATATCGTCGGCGTGCGTCTGACCGGGCGCCTGCGCCAAGGCGTTCTGGCAACCGACCTTGCGCTCACAGTCACCGAACGCCTGCGGCGCATCGATCTCGCAGACCGCTTCGTCGAGTTCTTCGGCGAGGGCGTCTCGACGCTGTCCGCCGGGGACCGCGCGGTCATCGCCAACATGACGCCGGAGTTCGGCGCCAATTCCGGCTTCTTCCCCATCGACGACCAAACTCTGCGCTATCTTCGGGAAACGGGCCGCTCCGCGGAGCATGTGCGCCTTGTCGAGGAATACGCCAGGCGCCAGGGCCTCTGGTTCGACCCTGAAGCTGCGCCCCGCTTCACGGATACAATCGAGATCGCTCTCGGCGAGGTCGAGGTCAGCCTCGCAGGTCCACGCCGTCCGCAGGATCGCATCCCGGCGGGCAGAACCGTCGAGGCCCTTGCGCCGATGCTGGCGTCACGTCCCGCCTCTGAAGCCACCGAACAGCCCGGCAACGGCTCCGTGGCCATCGCGGCGATCACGAGCTGCACCAACACGTCCGATCCGAGGCTTCTGGTCGCGGCGGGCCTCCTCGCCCGAAAGGCGCGCGCCTTCGGCCTCGCCCCGCCGGCATGGGTAAAGACCTCACTCGCACCCGGCTCGCCGACGGCCGAGCGTTACCTGCGTCGCGCGGGCCTGCTGGAGGACCTGGAGGCGGTCGGCTTCGGCATCGTGGGTTATGGCTGCACCACCTGCATCGGCAACTCCGGCCCTCTGCCCGCAATGATCGAGCAGGCCATGGCGGAGCGCGGCATCCTTCCCGTGGCCGTGCTGTCCGGCAACCGCAACTTTCCGGGCCGCGTGCATCCGCAGCTCGAGGCCGGCTTCCTGGCCTCTCCGCCGCTCGTGGTGGCCTTCGCGCTCGCAGGCGACGTCAATCGCGACATCCTCGCCGATCCAATCGGCATTACTCCATCGGGCCGCGCGATCCGGCTCGCCGATCTCTGGCCGACCGGCGACGAGGTCGATGCGGCTCTCGCTCTGGCCATGAATGCGGACGATTACGGCCCCTCCTACGATGAGGCGGAAGCCAGCCAGACGTGGAGGATGCTCGATGCCCCCGCGACGCCCCTGTTCCCGTGGGATCCAAGCTCGACCTATATCCGTCGGCCGCCCTTCGCGAGCTTCGGCAAGGGCACGCTGCTCGGCACCTATGCAGCCCACCCACTGCTCGTTCTGGGCGATGACATCACGACCGACCACATCTCCCCGGCCGGGCAAATCCCGCAGACCGGCGAGGCCGCCGAGTACTTGGTCGAGCGCGGTGAGAACCGCCGTGACCTGAATGTCTTCGCGTCGCGCCGCGGCAACTGGGAGGCCATGATCCGTGGCCTGTTCACCAACAAGAATGTTCGTAATCTGCTCGATGCGCAGATTGCGCCGGGCTTCACGATCCATGCGGGCTCGGGAGAGCATCTGCCGCTCTTCCGTGCAGCCGAGCGATACGCGAGCGAGGGCGCTTCGGTCGTGGTGGTGGCGGGCGAGCGATACGGCATGGGTTCGTCCCGCGATTGGGCGGCCAAGGGGGTTGCCCTGCTCGGCGCCCGCGCCGTTCTGGCGTCGAGCTTCGAACGGATCCATCGCTCGAACCTGATCGGCATGGGGGTCCTGCCTTTGCGTCTTCCGGGCGATCGGCACCCGACCCAACTTCATCTCCGTCCGGGCGACAGCATCGTGATCGATGCCGATCCCGCGGGGATCAGCCCGCGCTGCCCGGTGCCCGTCACGATCCGCCGGGCCTCGGGTGAGGATGAGACCTTCGTCGCCGTCGCGGCCATCGAGACCAGACTCGAAATCGAGATCCTGCGCAGCGGCGGCATCATTCCCCTCATCCTTCATCGCGTCACCAACGCGGAGGCCACAAGCCGCGAGACGCGGGATCCGGAATTCACCGAAGCCGGTGAAAGAATACGGCGAGCGGTATCGCCGACTACCGGACGCTGACCGAATCTCCGGGCGGCGCTCACCATCTCACGCAACCCTAAGGGAGGAACTCGTGAGCCACTTGACCAGACTGATCCGCGGCACCGCCTTCGCGGCCATGACGCTCGTCGCGTCATCCGCCTTCGCGCAGCAGGAACTCAAGATCATCGCACCGGCCGGGCCCGGCGGCGGCTGGGATGCCGCCGCCCGCTCGCTTCAGCAGGTGCTGACGCAGACCGGAGCGGCCAAGAGCGTGCAGGTGGTCAATGTCACCGGCGCGGGCGGCACCATCGGGCTCGCTCAGTTCGTCAACACGGCCAAGGGCGATCCGAGCCAGCTCATGGTCAACGGCATCACCATGCTGGGCGCGATCCTGACCAACAAGTCGCCGGTCAGTCTAGATCAGGTCACCCCGGTCGCACGCCTGACAGGCGACCCGCTCGTGATCGTCGTGCCCGCCACCTCGCCGATCAAGTCGGTCAAGGAACTGGCCGATGCCGTGAAAGCCGATCCCGCCAAAGTGACCTGGGCTGGCGGCTCGGCGGGTGGCGCCGACCACATGCTGGCGGCCCTGTTCACGAAAGCCTCCGGCTCCGATCCGGCCAAGGTGAACTACATCGCCTTTTCGGGCGGCGGCGAGGCGCTCGCAGCGATGCTCGGCGGCAAGGTCACGGCGGGCGTGTCGGGCTACGGCGAGTTCGAGAGCCAGATCAAGGCCGGGAAGCTCCGGGCCCTTGCCATCTCGTTCGGCCAGCGCGTGAGCGGCGTCGACGTCCCGACCCTCAAGGAGCAGGGCATGGACGTCGAAATCGTGAACTGGCGCGCTGTCATGGCCGGCCCCGACATCACGGCCGAGCAGCGCAAGACGCTGACCGACACCATCGAGAAGGTCGTGAAGTCGAAGGAATGGGCCGAGATCCTCAAGGCACGCGGCTGGGAGGACTACTACCTCGCCGGAGAGCCGTTCAAGGCCTTCATCAAGGAGGAGCAGAACCGGGTCGGCGATATCCTGAAATCGGTCGGCCTCGTGAAGTCCTGAAATCAACTGAAGCATCGGACATCCACTTTGGGGTCCGATGCTTCCTTCTTTAATGAGAGCATCGTTCTGAGCGTAAAACCGAATCTACTTTTCGCTGACGGGCCCTCTGGGTCCGCACGATGCTCTTGGAAGCCCGCAAGGCGGGCTCCTCTTTAGAAAAGGCCCGGTTTGTCCGGGCCATTTTTGTTGGGTGTCGTTGCTTGAGGGTCAATCCTCGACGGCTTTGAAGCGGCCCATGCCTTTGAGGACGAAGGGCAGGATCAGGGCGATGACGGCGATGCCGAGGAGCGTGGCGGAGATCGGGCTCTGCAGCAGCACCATCGGATCGCCCAGGCTGATCGAGAGCGCCCGGCGCAGCTGGCTTTCCGCGATCGGGCCCAGGATCAGGCCGACCACCACCGGGGCGATCGGGAAGTCGAACCGGCGCATCAGGAAGCCGAGCACCCCGAACCCGGTCAGCATGATCAGCTCCACCGGCGACGGATTGGCCGCGATCGTGCCCATGGTGGCAAACACCAGGATGCCGGCATACAGCCACGGCTGCGGGATCGCCAGCAGCTTCACCCACAGCCCGACCAGCGGCAGGTTCAGCACCAGCAGCATGGTGTTGGCGATGAACAGGCTGGCGATCAGGCCCCACACCAGGGCCGGCTGCTCGGCAAACAGCAGCGGACCGGGATTGAGGCCGTATTGCTGGAAGCCGGCCAGCATCATCGCCGCCGTCGCCGAGGTCGGCAGGCCGAGCGTCAGCAGCGGCACGAGCGTGCCGGCCGCCGAGGCGTTGTTGGCCGCCTCCGGCCCGGCCACGCCCTCGATCGCGCCATGGCCGAAATCCTGCGGGTACTTGGTCAGCCGCTTCTCGGTCGCGTAGGACAGGAAGGTCGGGATCTCCGCGCCGCCGGCCGGCAGTGCGCCGATCGGGAAGCCGAACAGCGTGCCGCGCAGCCACGGCTTCCACGAGCGCTTCCAGTCCTCCTTGGTCATCCACAGCGAGCCGCGCACCGCCTCGAGCTTCTCCTCGTGGATGTGCCGGCGCGAGGCGACGTAGAGCGCCTCGCCGACCGCGAACAGGCCCACGGCCAGGGTCGTGACCTCGACGTTGTCGTAGAGCTCGGGAATGCCGAAGCTCAGGCGCGACTGGCCGGACAGGATGTCGATGCCCACCAGCCCGAGCAGCAGCCCGATGAACAGGCTGGTCAGGCCGCGCACCGGCGAGTCGCCGAAGGTGGCCGAGACGGTCACGAAGGCCACGCACATCAGGGCGAAGTAGTCCTCCGGCCCGAAGCTGACGGCAACCTCGACGAGATAGGGGGCCAGCAGCGTCAGCCCGAGGGTCGCGATGGTGCCGGCCACGAAGGAGCCGATGGCCGAGGTCGCCAGCGCCGGGCCGCCGCGGCCGGCCTTGGCCATCAGGTTGCCCTCGAGGGCGGTGGCCATCGAGGCGCTCTCGCCGGGCGTGTTGATCAGGATGGCGGTGGTCGAGCCGCCGTACATGCCGCCGTAATAGATGCCGGCGAACATGATGATCGAGCCGGCCGGATCGAGCTTGAAGGTGATCGGCAGCAGCAGCGCCACGGTGAGCGCCGGGCCGATGCCGGGCAGCACGCCGACGGCGGTGCCGAGCAGCACGCCGATGAGCGCGAACAGCAGGTTCATCGGCTGGATGGCGACGGCCAGGCCGCCGGCGAGGGAGGTGAAGGCTTCCATGGTCAGGGTCTCACAACAGGTGCTCGAGCGGCCCGGCCGGCAGGGACAGGGTCAGGAGCTTGCCGAACAGCAGGTAGATGAAGACCGCGATCACGGCGCCGATTAAAAGATCGGTCAGGAACGCCCGGCGGCCGAAGGCGGCCGAGGTGGTGGCGAACAGGATCGCGGTGCCGATCATGAAGCCGCCGCCGACGGCGACCAGGGCGATGAGGCAGGCGAGCCCGCCGAGGATGAGCAGGATCGGCTTCCAGTCGAGGCTGTCGCGCGCCGGCAGGTCGCCGCGCAGGGCGCCGATGCCGTTGCCGATGGCGAGCAAGGTCAGGCCGACCGCGACGACGATCGGCATGACCTTGGGCCCGAGATCGTAGGGCGACAGGATCTGCAGCTTCGTCATGTCCCACCAGACAAGACCGGCCAGGCCGAGAAGAACGAGCGCAATGACAAGGCCGGCCACGTCAGGACGCCGAGAGAGGGGTGTGGTCATGGATTGTCTCAAAGGCAAACACATCGTCGTGGACGCGGCGCTTCAAGAGGGCTTCATGCTGCCCAGGAAGCAACTGCCGGGTCCGGCGGAGTTGATCTTCGGTGATTTGGTCTTCGCAGCAGACGGCGCGCTGAGTGCCCTCGCCTGCTGCGTCAATCCGCGGGTATCTAACGTTTCCCATCGAGCCGGAGCGCTGCCGAAGCCGACCGCCCCAGACGCTGCTGATGGGTTCGGTGCGCACTCGATTTCTAGCCGAGACCGAGTTCCTTGAGGATCGCTGTGATACGGGCCTGCTCCTCCTTGATGAAGGCACCGAAGGGCGCGGAGGGCATGTAGAGATCGACCCATTCCCGTTCCTGAAGCAGCTTCTTCCAAGACGGGCTCTGCACCAGCTTGGCGACCGCCGCTTCCAGCGCCTGCTTGTCCTCGGCACTGATATTGGGAGGGGCCATCAGGCCACGCCAGTTGACCAGTGTGGCGTCGACGCCCTGCTCACGGAACGTCGGGATATCGATGCCGGGCAGACGTTCCGGAGACGAAATGCCGATCGGTCTCAGCTTGCCCGCCTTGAACTGGCCTGCGACCTCGTTGAGGCCGCCCGTCGCGACGGTGATCTTGCCGTTCATGACCAGGGGCAGCATCTCGCCGCCGGTTCCCACCGGGATGTAGTTCATCTTCTTGACGTCGCCGCCGGAGGCCTTCACGACCAGGCCGCACAGGACATGGTCAGGGGAGCCGTGCGCGAATCCGCCCCAGGTGACAGAGCCTGGGTCCTGCTTGAACCTGTTGACCAGGTCCGTGACGCTCTTGACGGGCGAGTCAGCGGCAACGAACAGCGGCTGATATTCGCCCTGGAGGCGGGCGATAGGGGGCGTCTGCTCAAGGGTCACCGGGGATTTGTTGATCACCGGCGCGCCCACAAGGCCGAAGCCGGCGACCATCAGCGACGGATCGCGCTCCTTGGAGTTGATGACCTGCGCCAGACCGATGGTGCCGCCGGCGCCTGGAACGTTCTGGACCTGGACGCTCGTGACGAGCTTTTCGCTCATCAGGACTTCCTGCACCGCGCGGGCGAGCTGATCGTATCCGCCGCCGGGTCCGGCCGGAGCGATGACCTTGACGCTCTTGAGCTGCTGCGCCCATGTCGGCGACGCGGGCAGAAGGCTGGCCGAGGCGGCGGCCAGGAGGGCTTTGTTGAAACTGCGGCGATCTAAGGACATTTCCTGTCTCCCATAGGAACTCTCTCCGGTGTGGAGGAGCTAAAATCTTGTTGCTTTACAGGGGCATGATGTTCGGAACGGCCCGAAGCGCGCGGCTTCCGGACCCGGGCAATGGGATCTGCTGCGCACAGGCGGATGCCGGGATGCCCGTCCGAGAAGCCTCGGTCGAGTCGCGTGCAAGTGCCAGGAGGATGCGCATCCTCATCGTTTCTCCCTGTTACATTATTGGTCTTACGTTCGGTGTGGCCCGAGCTTATGGAGTACCGTAGGGTCGGAACCTGTCATTCACCTGTCATCCGGGGTGACGGAAGGCATGCGCATCTTTCTGGTTGAGGATACCCGCGACGTCGGAGAGGCGATTGTCGAGCACTTCGCCCGGATCGGTCACGTCGTCGATTGGGAGACGGACGGGGATGCGGCTGCAGGCACGCTCGATGACACCATGTATGATCTGATCATCCTGGACGTGATGCTGCCGGGCAGGAGCGGTTTCTCGATCCTGCAACGCCTCCGAGCCGTCGGCAGCACGACCCCGGTCCTGATGCTCACCGCCCGGTCCGAGGTCGAGGACAGGGTCGGCGCCCTCGACATCGGCGCCGATGACTACCTGGTGAAGCCCTTCGACTTCCGCGAACTGGAAGCCCGCGCCCGAGCCCTGCTGCGGCGGCGCCATGGCGAAGCCACGAACCTGCTCGAATGCGGCGACATCTGCATCGACAGGTCGGCCCGTGCCGTGCGGGTCGGCCAGCGCGAGGTGCACCTGACCCGCCGTGAAGTGACCCTGCTCGAGATCCTGGCCTCCCGCCCCGGCCGGGTCTTCAGCAAGGAGGATCTGCTGGATCAGGTCTTTGGCTTCGACGAGGAAGCCCCTTCGTTCAACGCCGTCGAGCTTTACATCGGCCGCTTGCGCAAGAAGCTCCATGGCGCACAAGCCGAGATCGTGACGGTCCGAGGGTTCGGCTATCAGATGGTTCCCTATGGCCCGACGTGAACCATCCCTGTTCACCCGCCTGATCGTCCTCATCTCGCTGGTGCTGATGGCGGGAGCAGCCGCCTTGACGACGGCAGCCTGGTATTATGCCCGTGCGGCCGCAAACAACGCCTATGACCGCCTCCTGGTTGGCGCCGCCTACCAGATGGCGGAAGCGCTCACCGTGCAGGGAGGAGCGTTGACCGTTGAATTGCCGGTGTCGGTCTTCGACCTGTTGGCGAATTCGGAGCGCGACCGGATCTTCTACAAGATCGTCGATCCTCGAGGGCGCACGTTGACGGGCTACCCCGATCTTGAGACGCCGGAGAGCGACGCCCCCGCCATGTCCGGGCCGAAAGCCCGGGACGGGACGTTCAAGGGGGTCGATGTCCGCGTGACGAAGATCGGCCGCTTCTTCTCCGATCCATCGGTCCAAGGACGGGTTGATGTGGTGGTGGCCCAGACCACCGAAGCGCGAACGGCTTTGGCGCGAGAGCTGACCTTGCGTGCGGTCGCGCTGATCATCGTCATGAGCGGCCTGGCTCTCGGCGGTGCCGTCTTTGCGATCCGGTATGCTCTCAGGCCGATCGGACGCGTAGGAGCGGCGCTTCGGGACCGGGACCCCCATGACGTGACGCTGATCACCGTCAGCACGCCCCGTGAACTGCGCCCGTTCGTGTCCGCCACGAACGAGTTCATCATGCGGCTGAAGGACCGGATGGATCTGATGCAGCAGTTCATCGCCGATGCCGCACACCAGATCCGCACGCCCCTGACGGCTCTGAAGGCGCAGCTTCAGCTCCTGTCGCGTCAGCCCATGGAGGCCCAGGGACTGCAACACCTCGCCCGCGTGCAGGAGCGTGTCGACCAACTGTCCCGGCTGGCCGGCCAGTTGCTCAGCCATGCCATGGTGAACCATCGTGCGGGCGCCGTTCCCTTGGAGAGGCTCGATGTGGTCGAGGTCGTCCGGCGCGCGATCCGCGAGGCGGTGCCGGAAACCCTGGACCGCGATGTGCTCACCTCCCTGGAACTGCCCCCGGTTCCGATAACGATCGAGGGAGATGCCATCAGCCTCAAGGAAGCCGTGAAGAACGTGGTGGACAATGCGGTTCGCCACGGCGCCCCAACGCAGCTCACGCTTCGCGTGCGCCGGGGAGCCCAGACGGTGGATATCGAGGTGGAGGATGATGGCCCTGGCATTCCGCCTGAGCTTTGGCCGAAGGTAACGGAGCGGTTCGGCGCACCGTCGCCGGGCGGATCCGGGCTCGGGTTGTCGATCGCCGCGGACGTGCTGGCCGCTCATGGCGGAGGCCTGACCTTCCGTCATGCGGACGGGAACGGCTTTACCGTCATCATGAGCCTGCCGAGCTGGATTGGACCCAAATCATGAGCCGCCGGAAGAGACCGCCACGTCGGCCCCTCACGCAGTGGTTTTGTCTGCTTTGGGCCGCTGTCCAACCTTTGACCTGCCTTGCCCAAGGGGTTCCGACGCCGGTCTTCCCCGCCTTGCAGGACGAGCGGGAGGTCCTGTCGATCCACGCCGCGACCGACCGTCCGGCCATGGAGCCGCTGATCCGCGACTTCCAGCTCCTGAACCCCCACACCCGGATCGAGTTCGTGGAGTACGTCACGAACGATCTCTTCGCTGCCGCATCGAAGGCCTGTCAGGAGGGCCGTGTCTTGGGCGACGTGCTGCTGTCCTCGGGCGTCGACCAACTGGTGAAGCTCGCCAATGACGGCTGTGCCGGCAGTATCCGTTCCCTGGAAACCCAGATGGTTCCACGCTGGGCCAACTGGCGGGACGAGGTGTTCGGATTTACCTTCGAGCCGGTGGTATTCGTCTATAACAAGGACAGGGTCCCCGCCGAGGATGTCCCCAAAACCCACCTTGAGCTCGCCGATCTTCTGAGGTTGAAGCCCGACACTTACCAGGGCCGTGTCGGCACCTATGACATCCGCCAGTCGGGCATCGGCTATCTGCTGGCCTTCAACGACTCGCAGCAGACGACCACCACCTATGGCCGGCTTCTCGAAAGCCTGGGACGCGCCGAAACGGTCGTGCGCTGCTGCACCGGCGAGATCCTCGATGGGATCGAGGCCGGGCGCATCCTCATCGGCTACAACATGCTGGCGTCCTATGCCTATGCCCGCGTTCGTGCCGGAGCCAAGCTCGGGCTGGTCATGCCCGCGGATTACACCCTTGTGCTCAGCCGGGGGGCGATGATCCCCATCAAGGCAGGCAATGCCGCCGCCGGAGCCCGTTTCGTGAACTACCTTCTGTCCGACCGTGGCCAGGCCGTGGCACAGCGAGAGGCCTTCTTCTTCGGCTTTGCCGGAGAGGCTCCCGCCGGCATCGAGGGCGCAGCCTCAATCGTGCGGGCAGGCATCGCCCGGCCGATCGCGATCGGCCCGGCCCTGCTCGCGGTTCAGGACGACGAGAGGCGCAGACGGTTCTTCGCCGACTGGAGCCGCTCGCTTGTCGACATGCCGACACGGTGAGCCGTTGTCCTCCACGAACCTATCGGCATTTCCTGCTGGGTCGGCGGTCAGGTCCTCGTATGCTGCCCGTCGGCCTTGCGCGTGCCGCCATGCAGTTGCCGGTTGCCCCAGCTCCGCAGCGCTCTCTGCGTGATGCTGGTGATCTTCCATGCGCCTTCGGCTTGGCCGAACCGGAACTCGTACGCTCCGCACGAATGGTAGAAGTCCTCCCCCTCCCCTTTGAAGTCGCTGTCGAACCTCAGGATCAGGTAGTTGCAGCGTCCCCGCACGCCCTCTGGCTCTTTCGTCAGGAGAAGGTTGGAGAAGCTGTGATGCTTGGCCAAGGTGTCCGCCGCAGCGCGCCGGCGCTGGACGAACTCGGCACCGCTCATGGTGGTCGGCGGCTCGCGACCCGATGAGGCGTAATCGATGAACACCTCGCGCGCTAAGCAGGTCTCCATGACGGCCCAATTCCGCTCGTCGAAGGCGAGGAAGAATCGGCAGAGCACATCGTTGACGGCGATGTGTTCGAGGGGATCCAAGGCTTGCATGACAATCGTCCTTTCGGGAAATGGGAGCGGTAGACACGGGCATCATTGATGCAGTCACAGCTTGCTCATGCCATCAAAAGCCATTTCGGGAAAGAAGCGGTGGGGACTCCGCAATGGACCGAAGTGCACCGGAGAGCGGTTCGAATAAACGGCCGCTTGACTCTGCTCTTGCAGACGCCCGAATTAGGTCAGCCCCCTGCCATTCGCGGTCCGATGAACCTGTGTCCCATGCTGGCTCGTCAGCGACCTTTCTGCGTGCCGCCCTTCAGATCCAGCCTTTGCGACGGGCCAGGCCGGCCGCAATGCCGATGAAGGCACACAAGGCACCAATCACAACCCAGAAGCCGATGACGCCCGTCCGAGTGTAGGGCGTCTCGAAGTTCATGCCGAACACGCCCGCCACCGCTCCGATCACGCCCAGCATCACCGTTACGAAAGTCAGCCGGCGCACGAGGTCGTTGGTGGCCTCCGCCGTGCGGGTCGTGAACAGCTCGAATGAGCCATTCACCAGTTCGCGCGCGTGGTCGACCGCGTCCACGGCCCGCTCGAACCGCCGTTCGAGCGACTGGTAATGCGCGGCCGCATCGGCCTCGAAGATCTGCGCAAAGTCCGGACGCGAGAGCCCATAGAAAACGGGGCGCTGCTGGTTCAGAAAGTGGCGAAGCTGGGAAACCTTGCGCCGCATTCCCACCACGCCGGCGAGCAGGCTGCGGCGTGCCGAGTGCGCCAGCATCGCTTCGTCGAGCCGGTCCAGAAACTCCTCGAGTTCGCTGACGGCCTCGAAATAGGCGCTCAGGTGCCAGTCCAGCAGGGATGCCGCGAGCGCCGGCGGACTCAGGGCACCGATCACCGTTTCGCCTTTGCCTTGGTCGCGGAATGCCTGAAGAAAGGGCAATTCACCGTCATGAACGGTGATGATCCAGCGCCGGCCGACGAGGAAGTCCAGGTGGACAGGAAGCCACTTGGTCAAGGCACGGTCGCCATTGCCGTTCTCTCCAGGCGAGAGGCCTATGACGTCGAACTGGAAGTACTCGCCGTAATTGTCGAGATAGGGAGCCTCCTGTGGATTGAGGAGTTCGCGGCCGGAGCCGCGATCCAGGTCGAAGAGACGGGCCAGATGCTCCACCTCGCCGCGATCACGGCCATCGGCATCCACCCACAGGAGCGTTCGCTCGTCGAGGCCGACGAGACATTGCTGGTCGAGCTCGACCTCCTGGTCGTGCCCGTCGGCGTTATAGAGAAAGGCCTGGATCACGGCGCGATGCTGGCCAGCAAAAGGCTTGTTCCAATCAAAGAGCCGAAGGACGCAACGAACAGAATCGAGGCGCGCTTGAAGGACGGTCTTTCATCCACGCCCGATGGGCGTGGAGCAACGCCTTGAGATTCCTCTACGCTTTGAACACGAACCATGGATCTTTCCTGCCTGGGTTGCACGCGGACATGAGAGCTGAACGAAAGTGGCAGGCGGACTATTCCGTCGAGAGGAGATAAAATATTTCGGGAACCGTCGACGGCCACGCGCTCGACGATGTTCAGGGGAGAGCCGGACAAATTCATCGGACGTGAAAGTGATCGAGACCTTTGCAACCCGCGAGTGGCCGCGACCCGAATTGCACAATCGGCTCGGCCTCAGGCAGGAACGGCGTTCAAAGAATGGCTGAATACGTGGCGAGGGTAATGGGCAGCACCAAGAAGACGGCGGTCGTCACGATCATTTCGAGGCTATCGATGTCCGTCTCAGCAACTCTTATCGCGGATCCGAAGAGCGCGTCCTTGATCCTGCCGAAGATGCCCGTCGTAGTCTTCCATCGAGCTTGCGTTCAACGCCCCTGCCCTGCCTGGCTGGAGGGAGCCACCGTTGAGCCTATGCCACGGGTGGCAGAGGATCTTGAACCGCCTTCTCCGCCTGGACGAGGACATCGAGACCACGCCAAGGCTTGGGAATGAAGGTGACGCCCTCCGGCAACCCATCGGATGCGGCGTTGGGGTCTCCCGAGGTGAGTACGATGCGGATCGTGGGCCACAGGGTGCAGGCAGCCTTGGCGAGGTGGACGCCGTCCATCTCACCGGGCAGCCGGACATCCGCGAAAACCAGCGCGACTTCGCTGCCCTGCTCCTTGAGGTAGTCCAGGGCAGCCTCTGCGGTCTCGACCTCCACCACATCGAGTGCGGTCTCTTCCAGCAGCGCAGCCGCGAGTTCACGGACGTACGGCTCGTCCTCGACGATCAGGGCCACATGCGGTTCAGGATGCTGGGCGTCCATCATGGGCCTCCCTGATCTCCATCTGCCGCAGGATGGCCATAAGGGGAGCGGGAACGGGTGCGTAGAGCACATCCCTGTAGGTCTCGGCAATCGCCCGCGCGATCATGAAGGTGGCGACATCAGTTGGAACATCGTTGACATGGGGCAGACGCACGTCGCCTGAGGCGTCGCGGGACATAGGCTCTCTCCAAGGGTTCGTTACAGGCTGCTGGGATTGCAGCGTTCGAGCTAACATACGTTAAGGAAAGGAATCCCTGGCGCCGCAAAGGGTTTCAGCTTGGCAGCAGAATTGCCATGTCCGGCAATGGCCAAGTTCGGTTTCTCCCTTCCTGCCGGGAAGGAGCGCACATTCGCGAAAGCCGCAGACGACAAAGGTTTTCGAGGCAAAATGCGTCCACGACCTCTTCGGAGAGACCGGGCAGTGGTATGCTCAGGTCCAGCGGCAGAACCAGAACGCCGGTAGGACCAGCTGCGAGCAGTCCTATGGCTCTGCTTAGGGAGTCCGCTGATGAGAGATACCACCTACATTCTCTTCGGTCTTGGAGCAGCCATCCTTGTGTTCCTGGCCTTCTTATTCCGCGCCATGTTCTTCGGCCTCGGTCTTCGCGCCGTCGGAGATAAATTCGCGAAGTGGATCGGTAGGCGGCCCTAAAGCATCGAACGCAAAAGTGAGAACCGGTTTAGCGTGCGGTGTTCTTCGGATTTCCATGGCCGGGTCGTGAGAGCACTTTTCGGCGACGTGGATCCGGTTCATCGCCGAACATGCGGCCAAGCCAAGAAGAGAGCTGAAACCACACAAGTTGAAACAGCTACAGGTTCCGCATTCGACGGCTCGCAGCGCCTGACCCGAATTCAGTTCTTTGCCCCAAGCTTGCCGGATTATGGCCCCCTTCCCCATTGGTACGGGAAACCCAGCCAAGCCGCACCGTGCAGGATGAGATCGATCCCCAGCACCAGACCGAACAGCCAGAGTCCCATCTTCGGGAACTCGGCCACCACGATGAGCCCCGCCACGACTCCGAACGAGCCCGACAGGATCATCATCCAGCCGCGATCCCGCCAGCGGCTCCACCCCAAAAGGACGCGCACGATCCCGGACAGGACGAGCAGCAGCCCAAGCCCGTAGGTCAGCAGCAGTTCGCCCGACCGGGCAGACCTTGCAATCCCTGAGGCCGAAATCATGCCGCCTGAACCGGCTCCGACGACGAGGACAAGGCCGACGGCCACATACAGGAGGCCAAGCAGCGTCTGCCACCCGAGGCCGCCCCAGCCGCGCATCCACACGGCATGGATGATCTCGAAGAGACCCACGACGGTGACGACGGCCCCGACGAAGGTCGTGCTGATACCTGACTCAAGCGCGGCATCGGCCAGGACCATCACCCCGCCCACGATGATGACGGCGCTCAACAGCCGGCGAATCCGCGGCATGGGCTCCCTCAGGCTGGGCGCTGCAGAATCCGGCACGGCATCGTGGACGTTCATGCTCTGCCCTCCAGCAGCGCTGCATCCCGTGCTGCTACCGGAACCGGCGGCGGCGCCAATGGCCGTCCACCCAGACCCAGCGTCCGCGGCGGGAACTCCAGACCCATCGTCCCGGCACCCAGACGAAGCCCGGGCGCGGCCGTGGCCGCCGCTCGAAGCGCGGGTGCGGCGGCGGAGGACGCCGCCGCGGAGGAGGTCCTCCCGGACGGCCTGGTCGCGGCGGACGAGGTTCTGTCCAGGACTGGGCATCCACCGCTGTCGATGCCGCGGTTCCGACGGCAGCAGCCACCGTTGCGCCGACGAACAAGCTCAGAATGGACCGTCGTGTCAGCATATCGATTTCCTTTGCAGAACGGCTTGAGCCATCATGTCGGTTGTGCAGCCATCGTGCCCACAGCCTCGACGCCCTCGCTCGGGCTCGGCGAGTGCGCGCGAGTCAGAGCGGCCTGGAGCTTCGCCTCCTGCTCGGGAGACAGCGAGGAACGGATCACATGTCCCTTGAACCCCGCCAGCTCGGCGAGAACCTTTTCCGGCTGCGACTTGCGGATCAGCAGGAACAGAGCCGAAGTCTCGGGCTTGAGAGTCTCGCCGATCGACCTGATGAAGCCGTCGTTGATGCCGTAGTCGATCATGCTCCCGGACAAGGCTCCCGAGCCGACTCCCACGGCACCGCCAATGGCGAAGCCGGCGAGCGGATTGAGGAAGAGCAGACCGATGAGACTGCCCCACAGGGCGCCCCGCAGACCGCCCGTCGTCGCGCCGAGGCTTACCAGGTTGACGCTCTGCTTGATGCGGACCGTGCCGTCCTGACTTCGGATCGCGACGACGGCATCCTCGAGTTCGATCAGGTATTCCTTTTGCAGCCGCGTCAGTTCGGTGAGAACACGATCCGCATCGGTCGGGTTATGGAAACCGACCACGACCAGCTCAGCCATCGATTGACCTCCTCTGGAAGCAGCGCGACCCGTTGCCGGTAAGCTACGCAGATGTCGGCCGCAGGCTGCGGGGCCATCATCAAACCCCGAGATCGATGGGGAGACCCTGGCGTTGCGCTCGAACGGCCGGACACTGTCTGTCCCAGGCTCCTGCTCGCGGCGCGAGAGCGGAGCCATCCCCGAGCGGGCCTCCACCGAATGTTCCGAGGCTTTCCCGATAATTTAACCGCCGCATGATGGCGGAAATCCGACTGCCCGCCTCACAGGGCGGGCCAGCATCGAGCACCGGACGGATGCCTTAGCAGCCGGTCGTTCGGCCGTACCCGAGGTTTGCGTGCGTCCGATGCGGTGTCGTTATCTGGATTACCTACGCTCCTCCTGGCGTCCTGTCGCATTGTCGTCCGACAAGGGAGCTGCGGGATGTCTTGAGCGGGAGTAGACTGGCCCGATCGGAGAGAGGGCTTGGCCCTGCCCGAGCGCGAAGGTGTCGACCTCACTCACCACGGGAGGGACGCGTGATTGTTGAAGATGTCATGACCGCACCGGTGATCAGCGTAGAGCCGTCCACCACCATCGCCGAAGCCGCGAAGCTCATGCTGGCTGATCGGATCAGCGGCCTTCCGGTCACGATGCGGGACGGCACGCTGGTCGGAATGCTCAGCGAAGGCGATCTCCTGCGCAGAGGGGAGCTCGGCACCGAACGCAAGCGACCCTCATGGCTGGAGTTCCTCATCGGTTCCGGCAAACTGGCCGATGAATACGTACGTAGCCACGGCCGCAAGGTCGAGCAGGTGATGTCGACGGATCCCGTGACGACGCGTCGGGATGCGCCGATCGAGGAGATCGTCACGGCCATGGACCGTCACCGGATCAAGCGGCTGCCGGTGATCGACAATGGCAAGGTGGTCGGGATCGTGGCCCGCTCCGACGTCCTGCGCGCGCTCGCACGGACTCTGTCGGCCGTCTCTCCCGAGGTCGTCGCCGACGACCGGATTCACAAGGCCGTGCTGGAGGAGATGGACAAGCAGAACTGGGGCGGCAGGTTCATTCGGGTTCGTGTCGAGAATGGAGTGGTCACCCTGACCGGAGCCATCCTGGACGAACGTGAGCGGGAAGCGGCCAAGGTGGCGGCCGAGAACGTGCCCGGGGTGAAGGAGGTGGTGGATCAGTTGAGGTGGTTCGAACCGTCTTCGGGAATTCTGATGGGATAGGGGTCCGTCCTCCCGCATCGCATGCCCCGATGCTGCTCAGTCCCGGAAGCCGCGATCTCGGGAGAGATCATCCTCGTTCCTGTCGCTTCCGCTCCTCACTGATTGAGAGCAGCCAGCCCGGATCGTCATCACACGTGCCGCGACCGAGGAGATGGGCCGTCGCACGCCAGGCATGATGCGCGATCCGGTCGAGCCGCCGGACGGCGTCGATCCGCGCAAAGGCCTCCGCGGCGGTCAGCTTTCCCGGCGCAACCAAGGCGAGGGTCGCGGCGCGATGGTCCCGTTGCAGGGCATCGAGTTCCCTCGCGGCGCCCTCTGCCTCGGCGAGCGCGGCGGCGACCTCGGACGAAACGTTCCAACCGATGGGAGCGGCCTTCGCGCTGAGGGCGGCTTCCGAAGTGATCGACCGGCCGACCGCCTGTGCCGCGCCAATTGCCTGTGCACACAATTCGGCGGCGCGAACGTCGTGAGGGACTCCGGTCGCCGGCCCTGGAAGCCTGCCGTCCGCCACGACCTCCGCGAGACGCGAGGCGTGGTCGAGGGCATGCAGCGTGCTCGTCATGCGGAGCCGCTCGGCCTCCGTTTCGGGCGGCTCCTTCAATTCGGACAGGAAATTCCACACCTCTTCGAGCGTGGCGACGGCGGCCTGTGCCGCGGGGCTGCCCCTGCCCGAGAGCGCAGCGGACACCGAGGCGGCAGTCACTGCGAGGACGTCCGCCACGACACGCCGGGCAGTCTCGACGGCGGTCACCGGGCTCGCGAGCACACTCGGATCGAGCGCGCGCTCAAGCGCCGTCTGCTCCGAGGGCAGAAGCCGCTCCACGATCCGGGCGAACCACCGCGTTGCCGGCAGCAGCACCGCGACGCCCACGACGTTGTACGCCGTGTGGTAGGCGGCAAGGAGCGTCATCCCGTCGACCGACGCGGCGAGGTTTCTCATCAGCGCCGCCGTGAACGGAAAGACGACGACGGCGATGAGCGCCGCGATCACCTTGAAGAGGATATAGGCGAGAGCGAGGCGCTTGGCCGTCGTGCCGGCGCCGATGGCCGCCAGCGCGGAACTCGTCGCCGTCCCGATATTCTGGCCGACGATCAGCGCTGCGCCCTGCTCCAGGCTCACCGCCCCGGCGTAGAAAGCCGAAATGGTGACGGCGATGGCGGCGGTCGAAGATTGCATGACCGCGGTCATCGCCAAGCCGACGACGATCAGGGTGACGAGACCGACCATCCCGGCGCCCCAGCCAACTCCCGGCGCACCGAGCGTCGCAGGCAGGTCGGATGGATGAAGGCTCTCCGCCAGGCCGCCCATGCCTTGCTGGAGGGTCGTCAGCCCGTACAGCACCAGCGCGAAGCCCGCGAACGCGCCCCCCGCCGCCGCAATCCGCCGGCCACCCAGCAACTTGGCCAACGCGCCAACGAAGATCATGGGCAGCGCGTAGGCCGAAAGCGACACCCGCACACCGATCAGCGCCACGAGCCAGCCCGTCCCCGTCGTGCCGACATTGGCGCCGAACACGAGGCCGAGACCCTGCGGAAAGGTCAGAAGCCCGGCGCTGACGAGGCCGATCGTCGTCATCGTCACCGCACTCGACGACTGGACGAGCAGCGTCACGACCGCGCCCCAGAAGGCTCCCGACAACGGCGTGGCCGCGGCCTTGGCGAGGACGGTGCGCAGAGAGGATCCCGCCAGCGCCTTCAGACCATCGGTCATGACGGTCATGCCAAGCAGGAACAGTCCGACGCCACCCAGAATGGCAATTGCTGTCGACATGCACGTCCAGTCCCGCCAACGCTTCGGCCTTGAAGCCCACCGGGGTCTAGCATTAGCCGAACCTAGACGTTGGCGTCACGCGCCCCCGACCCGTCAATCCAGGCCGGCTCGGGCAAGTCCCTCGATCAGGCGCGCCCGATCCTCGGCGCGGACGAAAGCCGATGTTGCTTCGACCGCGTCCTGTGAGATGTCGGGGACGAGCGCCTTGAGCCGCCCGAGCAAGTCCGTGGCGGCCTCTTGGTCGCCCAGAAATCCCGCACAGGCCGTGCCGATGATCAGCGGATGGGCGTGACCGGATCGCAAGCGATGCGCCTCCCGCGCATAACTCAATCCAAGCTCGTACTTTGCGCCCTGGAAGTAAGCCTTGGCGTAGTAGAACTGAAAGTCCCCGAGGAATGCCTCGCGCGGGCTCAGTCTGAGGGCATAGTCGATGCAGGGAATGGCGTCTGCGGCACGGCCTCCGTTGACATGCGCAAGGCCCAGCTGGCCATGTGCGAAGGCCGAATTGGGGTTGATCGCGACAGCCTGGCTGACCGCCGCCATCGCCAGGGCGTCGTCACGCGTCGCATAGGCCGTCATCGCCTGGGCCAGGTAAGCCCACGGTTCCTTGTCGTCGGCGGCGATGGCCTGTTGAACGACATCTCCGGCGAGTGCCAGGGCGTATCCCATGTCCTCCCATCCCTGGAACGCGCGCCACATCGTAATCCAGCCTTTCATTGCGAGCGCCTGGGCATAGTCGGGCGCCAGTCCGATGGCCCGATCGAGCAGCGGAAGCATCCTTCGGCTGCTCTCCTCCGACAACTGGGAGCACAGGAACACCGCCCGCACGACACATTCCCAGGCATCGAGGCTATGATGCGGCTTGCGGCTTTCGCGGGCATGCTCCGCCGCCAGGAGTTCCGGCCCGATGCGGCCGACGACGCTTGCGGTGATTTCGTCCTGAATGACGAAGATGTCGCCGAGGGCGCCGTCGTACCTTTCGGCCCAGAGATGGGCTTCGGAGGCCGTATCGATGAGCTGCGCGGTCACCCTGACGCGGTTGCCGGACTTGCGGACGCTCCCCTCGAGAACATAGCGGATGCCTAGCTCGCGCCCGATGGCGCGCACGTCCACGGGCTTTCCCTTGTAGGTGATCATCGTGTTGCGGGCGATCACGAAGAAGCCCTTGAGCTTGGACAGCGCCGTGGTGATGTCCTCGGTGAGGCCGTCGCTGAAGAACTCCTGATCCGGATCGGTGCTCATGGCATTGAACGGCAGCACGGCGATGGATGGTCGATCCGGAAGTGCGAGCCTGGGCGATGCCCTTCGTGCGGTCGCACCGTCCCAAACGGGTCGGTACAGTCGCACCGGTCGCTCCATGTTCTTGAGCGCGCGTTCACCAAGATACTCGTACTCGCAGTCGAGCTTGCCCTGGAGGTGATCGTACGCCGTGCCGGAAATGCAAATGCCGCCTGGATCCGCCAAGGCCTGGAGGCGGGCCGCGATGTTGACGCCATCGCCGTAGAGATCCCCGTCCACCTCGTGGATCACGTCACCGAGATTGACTCCGATCCGGAAGACGATGCGTCGCTCCGTCGGCGCATCGGTCTGGTTCTCGGCAACGATCTTCTGGATGGCCACCGCACATGCGACCGCATCGACGACCGAGCCGAACTCCACGAGCGCACCATCGCCCATCAGCTTGACAATACGGCCCTGATGCTCGGCCAGGAGCGGATCGATCACCTGGCGGCGCAGAGCCTTCAGGGCCGACAATGTCGCAGCCTCGTCGTGCTCGACGAGGCGGGAATAGCCGACGACGTCAGCGGCCAGGATCGCGGCCAGCCGCCGCTCCGCTCTTGCTGTCGCCATGGCTGTCTCTCCCCGGGAGATCCGCCGGATGAAGACCAAGCGATTGACGCGACATCGACGATCCGGCTGTCCGACGCCGCGACCGTGCCGGTTGATGATACCACTGAGACGGTCATGTGGCGACGCTTCACGAGAGAGGTCGCAGTCGAAAGGAAGGTCGGATCACACCTTGACTGACGGAGCAGATGTCCTGCGTGCGCCGCCGGAGGGCCCGGGACAGACTTCGTCAGGGGCGGACACGGTCTTACCGCACCAGCCCGTCCGATCATGGGCAAAGGGAGCACGCCGAAGCTGCGGCGGCGCTGCGCTGCAACGTTGTAGTGATAGACAACTCGACGAGCTGGGCTCTGCAATTTGATCTGGAACGATCTCTCTCCCAACCCTATAAACCCCGGCC
Organism: Microvirga lotononidis; assembly: GCF_034627025.1. Classification (NCBI taxonomy): domain Bacteria; kingdom Pseudomonadati; phylum Pseudomonadota; class Alphaproteobacteria; order Hyphomicrobiales; family Methylobacteriaceae; genus Microvirga; species Microvirga lotononidis. Next base: position 4,684,933 of record NZ_CP141048.1, read on the forward strand.
TTGGCAACTTGGAGGCCGGATCCTTGTCACACCCCACGTCCAGAACACCGGAAATCTTCGTCGGCAATGGCGAGATGGCGGCGCTGATGCGGGCGAAGGACTGGACCCAAACCCCTCTCGGTCCACCGGAGCAATGGCCCGAGGCCCTGAAGGTGGCCACCCGGATCCTTCTCACCTCGCGCTTCGAGATGTGGCTCGGCTGGGGTCCGGAGATCGCCTTCCTCTACAACGATGCCTACCGCCCGACTCTCGGCCTGAAGCACCCGGATGGCATAGCCAAGCCCACACGCGAGCTCTGGGCCGAGATCTGGCCCGATGTCGAGCCCCGGCTACGCAAGGTCTACGAGCAGGGTGAGGCCACGTTCGACCGCGCCCTTCTGCTGATCCTGGAACGCCACGGCTATCCGGAAGAGACCTATCATACCTTCTCCTACAGTCCCGTGCTGGACGACGACGGCGGCGTCGGCGGTGTGTTCTGCGCCGTCTCGGAAGACACGGATCGCGTCATCAGCGAGCGCCGGCTCGGCTCCCTGCGCGTGCTGGCGAGCGGGCTCGCCGCCGCCGACAGCCGTAGGGCCGTCCTGCAAGCCGCCCAGGCGGGCCTCGCGGCCAATCCTCAGGATCTTCCCTTCAGCCTGACCTACCTGTTCGAGGACGACGGCTCGGCCCGTCTCGCCTTCACCACCGGCTTCTCCGGCACCCATGCCGCCGCGCTCCAAGCCCTGGATCGCTCCGCATCGGGCCCGTGGTCGCTCAACACGGCGGACGCCCTGGTTGACCTGTCCGGCTTTGCGGACCTGCCCATGGGGGCCTGGGGCCGTGCCCCGTCCCAGGCGGTCGTCGTACCGCTGATCGGCCAAGGCAAGGAGGCCCCCATCGGGGCCATGGTGGTCGGCCTCAACCCCTATCGTCCGTTCGATGCCGACTATCTGGGCTTCCTGAAGCTCCTCGCCGGCCAGGTGTCGTCGAGCCTCGCCAGCGCCGATGCCTATGAGGCGGAATACCGGCGGGCCGCCGCCCTGGCGGAAGCCCTGGAGATGCGCCAGCAGGCCGCCAAGGCCCTGGAGGATCTCAATGCGCGGCTCGCGTCCGAGGTGGAGCTGCGGACGGCCGAGCGCGACCGTCTTCGCGCGCTCTTCCAGCGCGCCCCGGGCTTCATGTGCGTCCTGCAAGGGCCTGACCTGGTGTTCGAGTTCATGAACGAGGCCTACCAGCAACTAGTCGGGCATCGCGATCTCACCGGCCTCCCGGTCCGGCAGGCGTTGCCGGAGATCGCGGGCCAGGGTTTCTTCGAACTCCTCGACGAGGTCTACCGGACGGGCCAGCCCTTCGTCGGCCGCAACATGCCGGCCGACATCCAGCGCGAGCCCGGCGGGCCTTTGGAAAGGCGCTTTCTCAATCTGGTCTACCAGCCGATCGTCGAGGCGGACGGGTCCGTTTCCGGCATCTTCGCCGAAGGCCACGATGTCACCCACCAGATGCGGGCCGAGAAGGCCCTGCGCCAGTTGAACGAGACGCTGGAGCAGCAGGTCAGGGAGCGCACCTTCGAGCGCGATGCCGTCTGGCGCATGAGCCAGGACCTGTTCGTGCTCTGCGGTCTCGACGGGATCTATCGCAGCCTGAATCCGGCATGGTCGGAGGTCCTCGGCTACCAGCCTGCGGAACTCGTCGGCACGCCCTTCGATGCCCTGGCCCATCCGGACGACCTTGCCGCGACGCGAGCGCAATTCGAACGGCTGACGGCAGGCCAGGTCGTCCGCGATTTCGACATGCGGATGCGGTCCAAGGACGGCTCCTACCGTTGGTACAGTTGGTACTGCGTTCCGGAAGGCGATCAGTTCTACGCCGCGGGCCGGGATGTCACCGAGCGCAAGCAGTTCGAGGAGCACCTGCGCAGCTCGCAGAAGATGGAGGCGCTGGGCCAGCTCACCGGCGGCGTCGCCCACGACTTCAACAACCTGCTCCAGGTGATCAGCGGCAACCTGCAACTACTCACAAAGGACATCGCGGGGAACGAGCGCGCCGAGGCGCGAGTACAGAACGCTCTCGCGGGCGTCACGCGCGGCTCCAAGCTGGCCTCTCAGCTCCTGGCCTTCGGTCGGCGTCAGCCGCTGGAGCCGAAGGTTGTGAATGTCGGCCGCTTCATCAAGGGCATGGACGACATGCTCCGTCGGGCGCTCGGCGAGGAGATCGAGGTGGAAACCGTCATCTCCGGCGGTCTCTGGAACACCCAGGTCGATCCGGGCCAGATCGAGAACGCGATCCTGAACCTGGCCATCAACGCCCGTGATGCGATGAACGGACAGGGCCGCCTGACCATCGAGGCGGGCAATGCCCTGCTCGACGATCGCTATGCCCGCCAGCACGACGTAACGGCCGGCCAGTACGTCATGCTGGCCGTGACCGACACCGGCAGCGGCATCCCGCCGGACGTGCTGGAACGGGTGTTCGAACCCTTCTTCAGCACCAAGCCGGAAGGCAAGGGCACAGGCCTCGGCCTGTCGATGGTGTTCGGCTTCGTCAAGCAGTCCGGCGGGCACATCAAGATCTACAGCGAGGTCGGCCAAGGCACGACGGTGAAGATCTACCTGCCGCGCGTGCACGAGCAGGAGGATGTGCTGACCGATCTTCGCGCCGCGCCAGTGCGGGGCGGGACAGAGACCGTCCTTGTGGTGGAGGACGACGACGAGGTCCGCGAGACGGCAGTCGCCCTCCTGTCGGACCTCGGCTATCGCGTGCTCAAGGCCCGCGACGCGACGAGCGCTTTGAGCATCGTCGAAAGCGGGCTGGAGATCGACCTCCTGTTCACCGACGTGGTCATGCCTGGGCCGCTGCGCAGCCCTGAGCTTGCCCGCAAGGCAAAGGCCCGCCTGCCGCACATGGCGGTGCTGTTCACCTCGGGCTACACGGAAAACGCCATCGTGCATGGGGGGCGCCTCGATCCCGGCGTGGAGCTCCTGCCGAAGCCCTATTCACGCGAAGACCTCGCCCGCAAGATCCGTCATGTTCTGGCCAACCAGCAGCAGCGCAACCGCGCCGCATCCGCGCCTGCCGCCCACGCGGAGGAGGCGGCGAAGAAGGTCGCGAACATCGCGCATTGGACGGTGCTGCTGGTCGAGGACGACGACCTCATTCGGAGCAGCACGGCCGAAATGCTCGCGGAACTCGGCCATAGAGTGCTGGAGGCCGGGGATGCGGCATCGGCCCTGACTCTGCTCGAAGCCAGTTCCATCGACCTCCTGGTCGCCGACGTCGGGCTCCCCGATCTCTCGGGAGCCGAGCTGGCACGGCGTGCCATGAGGATCAGACCGCGCCTGGGCGTCGTTTTCGCCACCGGAGATGAGGCCGTATCGGCCGAGCCGGATCTGAGAAGCGCCGTTCTTCTGGTGAAGCCTTATTCCGGGGACGACCTGGCGCAGGCCCTGGCTTCCGCCATCGCGAAATCGAAGCTGGATGCAGCAGAGTGACCTTCTGCATCCGGCCGGCAATTCTCGCCGCAGTCTCCTTCCCGGTCGTCAATCCCCTGAAATCGAACGGATCATGCGGCGGCACGTGGTCGTAGGGATGAATGGGCTGCGCCAGAAGTTTTCGCGACCGGGTCAACAGCTCCATGCAGCGCCGCATGCAATCCTGATGGGCGGCCTGCTGCAGACCGGCACTGCGGCTGGCCTCGACGCAAGCTTCGTAACAGGCGGCGAGCGCACGATCATCCATCGGGATGTCTCCGTCAGGAGATCAGTGCTTCATTTCGCAAGGCTCACATTGACCTGTGTCAAAAGGGCGAGATCCGATCACGGACCCTCCCACCGTGGCAGTCACGAGGGGTTCGGTCCGATCCAACAGGTCGCGCGACCGTCTGATCGTTTCCATCGATGCTGCCTTCATCTGCTTGTCGTAGTCGGCAGGCGTCACGGGGCGTGCGACCTTGGCCATAGGGCGCTCCTCTGCTTCGCAGGCGGGAGCGCACCTCTCTCTCAGCCACCAGTGCCTACGGGTTCGGGTCGGCTGGTGATGACACGGACATAGGGCCCTCAGGGCGGAAGTCCAAGCGAGGCCGCAGATTTGCGGCACCGGAATGTTCCGAAACCGTGGCGAACGCGAACTATAGTGGAACAGCCAGCGTCCGCTCACCGCGCCATGAGCAGACCAGAGGGTTTCTTCCGAGAAGGGCGATATTGGACCGTCCCGACTCGATGACCTTCTGACATCTCTCTTAGGTCTGATCCTCGCTCACGCCATTCAGTTTGAGCAGCCGATCTGGGCGCATTTCACCCAGCGCGCTGATCCCGAGAAGCCCCATGTTCCGGCTGATCTCCGATGAAAGGATGTTGACGGCATGACTGACGCCGGCCTCGCCTCCGATGGCCGCCGCATAAACGAACGGGCGGCCGACGAAGACGAATGAGGCGCCAAGGGCGATGGCCTTCAGTACGTCGGAACCTCGCCGGATACCGCCGTCCATCATGACGGGAATCGAAGCGCCCACCGCATCCGCGATGGCCGGCAGGACGCGCAGGGGCGACACCGTTCCATCGAGCTGCCGTCCGCCGTGGTTGGAGACGACGATACCATCGACGCCACTGTCCCGTGCAATGCAGGCATCCTCCTTGGCCATGATGCCCTTCACGACCAGGCGTCCGTTCCACCGTTCCCGGATCAGCTCGAGATGACGCCAGTTCAGGTGATCCTTCGCCCCGAAGTCTCGCATCACGCTCTTGGCCAGGATCGGCGCTCCGCGGGTCGCGTAGGAATTCTCGAAATGGGGCATGCCGTGTTTCAGCAACGTCCGGAGGAACGTGTTCAGCGTCCAGTTCGGTCGTATCATCCCATCCCAGGCCAGACGAAGGCTCGGCCGAAGAGGCGTGGAGAAGCCGCTTCGGACATTGTTCTCACGATTGGCTAGTACCGCCGTATCGACGGTCAGCACGAGTGTCTCGAACCCGGCCCGTTCCACCCGCTCCAGCAATCCGAGGATTCGGTCGGGCTCGCCCGGCAGGTAGGCCTGGAACCAGGCCGCAGGATTCGCCTTGGCGACTTCCTCCAGCCGGATGAGGGAGGACCCGCTCATCACCATGGGGATGTTCGCCCGCCTGGCCGCGCGCGCGAGGACCAGGTCGCCGCGGTAGGCGGACAGAGCACTGATTCCCATCGGGGCAATTCCGAAGGGGGCGGCGTATGTATGCCCGAGCAGCTCGACCTTCTGCGTACGCTTGGACACGTCGACGAGCACCCGCGGAACGAAACCGAATTCCCTGAAGGCCGAGCGGTTGTCGCGAAGAGAGGTGTTGGTTTCGGCAGCCCCTGAGACGTAGCCGAAAATCGGACGCGGCAGGTGGCGTTGTGCTGCAATCTCGAAATCATCGAGCGCAAGAATCCGGCGAAGGCGCCTCGGTAGAGCCGTGGGAGGCGTCCGCACGATACCCTTCACCGGCGTGGATTCCAGGTCTGTCGTGGAGCGCTCCACGCCACGCGGCGTGTCAGAAGTTCCCATGAAAGTCTTCTCTCCAATCGCTGTTGAATGAGGAACGGCACGATGCTTCGGTGACCGACCGTGGCACCGCGGGTACCAGACATTCCGATGTCGCTCTCATAGATCGAGGCTCCTCAGGATCACCTTGCGCCGAACATGGACGATCCCGCTGAAGACAAGGGTCAGGGCCGCTCCAACCGCCAATGGTCCGCGCGGCCCCGTCAGATCGGACAGCACACCGATGGCCAAGGCACCAAGGGCTGGTCCCCCACGAAAGATCATACTGTGGAGCGCGAGGAGCCTGCCCCGCAGATGATCAGGCACGGCAAGCTGGATCACGGTCTGATTGGCAATTCCGCTCACGACCATGCCGAAGCCCAGGATGAACAGGGCGAGAAGCCCCAACCACTTGTGATGTGCGAGGGCGGCAACGAGCAGTGCCGCACCCATCAACACTCCGTTGGACAATGCCATCGTCGCCATGGCCCTCGGATCGGCTTGTCGGCTGAGCCAAGTCGCACCGACCAGCGACCCGAGGCCAAGCACGGACGTCATCAGGGCGAACCCTGTCGCGTCGGACCCGAACATGGCTGCATAGCTTGGCAGGAGTTCGAGAATGGGCCGGACGCACAGCGAGACGACCGTCAGCATCAGGAGCATGACACCCAGCCCGGTATGCGCAACCGCGTAGCGCCACCCTTCGACAACGGAAGTCAGCAGGCTGCGGCTGGTCGATGGAGATTGGTCAGGGCTAACGAGGCGAATACGGGCGAGCGTCCATGAAAAGACCGCGAACGTTCCGAAGTTGATCACGAACGCCAGGGTGAGGCTGCCCTTCGCGATGACGAGTCCCGCGATGGCGGGGCCAATGAAACGGGCGATATTGAACACGATAGAATTGACCGCAACGGCGCTGATCAGATTCTCGCGTGCAACGAGCCCAGGAAGGAGCGCCATGCGGAACGGCTGGTTGAACGCCGTGACGACTCCGGCAATCAGCGCCAGCAACAGGATCAGCCACGGCGACAGCAGGCCAAGGGCGCTGAAGATTGTGAGCAGACCCGCATGAACCATGAGCAGGGCCTGGCTGATCCTCGTGACCCGGAGCCGATCGGATCGGTCCGCCAGGGCGCCGGCCAAGGGCGTGACAACGACCATTGGAAACAAATCGGCAAAGGCAACGGCACCAAGCCATGCTCCGGAGCCCGTCAGCTCCCAAATGAGCCAGCCGAGTGCGACGCGCTGCACCCATGTACCGATGAGCGAGACAACATTTCCGATGGTGAAGTTGAGATAGTTGGCCTCGGACAACGCCGCGCGGACGCCATGCCATCCGTTTCGCATCGTTTTAGTCGCCCCATTGCGGAGACCTCAAAGGCACACGGTACGCGGAATGCTTTCACACGAGCCGGGACGGACCATAGGTCCAATCCTCTGATGTCGAACGAAAGGCCCGGCAAGGCTGCAGATCCAACCGCGGAATGCCTTGCCGGGACCAAGTCTCAAACCAAACACCGACGTCTGAGTGTTTTAGGCTTCCTCTTCAACGAAGGCATCCTCACGGGTTTTGCGGATCGCCGGCACCAGGAGCAGGATGAACAGGGCCAAGGACGCAAGGAGGAGGACCAAGCTGATCGGCCGCTCGATGAAGACGGTCGGACTTCCCTGCGAGATGAGCATCGCACGCCGCAGATTCGTCTCCAGCAGAGGGCCGAGAACGAAACCGAGCAAGAGCGGGCCGGGCTCGCATTTCGCTTTGCGGAAAAGATATCCTAAGAAACCGAAGCCGACCGCGAGAGCGACATCGAAAGCCCGGTTGCTAACGCTGTAGACGCCGACGCAACAGAACAGCAGGATCGCCGGATAGAGAAGGCGGTACGGCACCGTCAGGAGTTTGACCCACAGCCCGATCAACGGAAGATTGATGACCAGGAGCATGAGGTTGCCGATCCACATGCTGGCAATCAGACCCCAGAAGAGATCCGGTTGGTTGTGCATGACGGACGGTCCAGGCGTAATGCCATGAATCGTCATGGCGCCCAGCAGCATCGCCATGACCGCATTCGAGGGAATTCCGAGGGTCAGCAACGGAATGAATGACGATTGGGCTCCTGCGTTGTTGGCCGCCTCCGGACCTGCCACGCCCTGGATAGCGCCTCTGCCGAACTCCTGCGGCCGGCGGGACACCTTCTTCTCCAGAGTGTAGGCACTGAACGCGCTGAGCGTAGCTCCACCGCCGGGAAGGATACCGAGAAACGTTCCGAGACCTGTTCCACGAAGAACCGCAGGCCACGCCTTGCGGAAGTCTTCGCGGGTTGGCCAGAGGCGCGTGATCTTGGTTGCGATCAGGCCACGGGTTTCCGGGCTTTCAAGGTTGGTGATGATCTCGGCGATGCCGAAGAGACCGACGGCGATGACGACGAACTCGATGCCGTCGAAGAGTTCCACTGCGCCGAAGGTGAGGCGCTCCGACCCGCTGTTCACGTCCGTGCCGACCCAGCCGAGAAGAAGGCCGATGCCGATCATGCCGATGGCCTTGATTACCGAGCCGCTGGCGAGGATCGTGGCGCAGAGCAATCCGAAGACCGTGAGCGAAAAGTATTCGGCCGGGCCGAAGTCGAGTGCGAAGCTCGCGAGGGTTGGTCCTGCAACCGCCAGCCCGATCGTCGACACGGTGCCAGCGAAGAAAGATCCCAGTGCCGCGATGGCCAAGGCCGCTCCGGCGCGGCCCTGCTTGGCCATCTGGTAGCCATCCAGTGCCGTCACCACCGACGATGCCTCACCTGGCAGGTTCACCAGGATCGCGGTCGTCGATCCTCCATACTGCGCGCCATAGAAGATTCCCGCGAGCATGATAAGCGCCGCCAGCGGTGGCAGAAAGAACGTGATCGGCAGGAGAATCGCCAGGGTTGCGGTCGGGCCGATCCCTGGCAACACGCCAATGAGGGTGCCCAACAGGGCACCAATGAGACAGAACAAAAGATTGGTGGGGGTGGCAGCCGTGCTGAAGCCAAGAATAAGCGAATCGAGAAATTCCATCAGAAAGGCCCCAACTGCATCTGGACGCCCAGTCCAAGGATGAAAACGAGGATGCCAAAAATCGTCAGCACCACGATGGAGGCGGCGACCTCACGAAGTCGCGTTTCCGGATCGGCCAGGCTGCCGACACCGATGAGCCAAGCGACCGCGATGATGAAGCCTAAGGATCCCGCTGCATAAGCAAAGCCCGCGATCGCGAGGAGAATGATCAGGAGCGGACGCAGCCTAACGACCTCCAGAGGCTCGTTGGAGCGCAGAAGTCCCATGATTGTCACTCCGAGGCCGATCAGGACGATCAGACCCGAGACGATCAGCGGAAGGTAACCCGGACCCATCATGGCAGCACTTCCCATCCGTAGGTCGCGCCCGCCCCAAAGGCCGAGCGCTCCCACAACGATGAAAATCAGACCAGCAAGAAGGTCAGGATGGTTACCGGTCCGCCCAATTTTCGAGCGGCTGGTCATTATTGTACCCAGGGTGTCTTGTTCCAGATGTCCTGGAACGATTGCAGGCGCTTTGGCATCTGCTGTTCCCACTCCTCACCTGACAGATAGGCGAGCGGAAGAGCAAGCTTCTTGGCTTCCGCTTTGAACTCGGGATTGTCGACGACCTTCTTCACCGCCTCCGAGAACTTGGCGCGGATATCGGCGGGCACGTCACGGCGCGAGGCCAGACCACGCTCCGAGCTCATGAACACCTCGATGCCCTGCTCTTGGGCTGTCGGGACATCCGGTGCCTCGGGAGACCGCTTGTCGCCGAACGTCACCAGAGGACGAATGGTGGTCAGGTCTCCGCCGGCAAACTCGCTGACGTTCAGGCCGCCTGTTGTGATGTGTCCGCCGAGAAGGGCCGTACGGGTCTCGCCGGCTCCGGGAAACGGCACGTGGGTCAGGGTCACGCCGGCCGCCTGCTCCAGCAGGATCATGGCGAGGTGATCATCGGTGCCGACGCCGGAGGTGCCGACCGACACCGACCCTGGTTTTGCCTTGGCCTGGGCGATGAGATCCTTGACCGATTTGATCGGGGAGTCGCTTTTCACGACGTAAGCCGTCGGATCGTCGACGATGCGGGCCACGGCCTGGATGCTCTTCGGGTCGTACCGCAGCTTGCGCTGCACCTGCATCGACAGATAGCCAGGCGTGTTGATGAACGAGAAGGTGTAGCCGTCCGGCTTGGCCTGGGAGAGATAGGTGTAGGCAATCTCTCCCGAGGCGCCGGGCTTGTTGACGATTACGGTCTTCGCACCGAGTTCCTTCTCCAGGAAAGGCTGCATCGCACGAGCCATGACGTCGGTGCTTCCGCCTGGCGCGAACGCCACGACGATCTCGATCGGACGGTCCTTTGGCCACTCGGCATAAGCGGCTGTCGCGGTGGCGCTTATGGCGAGAGCACCAATACAAAGTGTTTTAAGCGTCTTCAGCACAGTTTCCTCTCCTTATGATGATCACTGGTGGTCGGCTTTATCCGCCTCAGGCGCGGGTGGATGCGCGGGGCCTGAGAGGCGAATTGTGGTCCTCGGTCTTTCCGCCGAGCTGTCGCGTGAGTTCGTTCGCGATGAATCGCAGCGGCTCCAGATGGCGGGCTATGGCCTCGGCGTCGAACCGGCTCTTCGGGCCGGTCACGGCGAGAACCCCAGCGAGCTGTTGACCTATCCTGAACACGGGATACGCGACGCTACCGACCTGCGGATCGCGTTCACCGCATGTTGCGTAATAATGGTCGTGACGGATCCGATCGTAGAATTCACCGGGTTCACCACCGAAGGCGAGAATCACGCGTCCTGGCGCACCACGATCGAGTGGAAGCAGATCGCCCGTTCGGGCGTGATGCCCAATCGATTGCGGTGAATCCACGCGGAACAGGCAGAGGCGCTTGTCGCCCTCACGAACATAGAACGCGGCACTTTCCCCCGTCTCATGAGCGAGCCGGCGCAGTGCCGGTTGGACGTAATCCTCGATCCGGAAGCTGGCTTGGTACAGGGTTCCCAGGCGGGCCAGCTTCGGCCCGAGGCGGAAGCTCGCGTCCTCGTTGCGGACGAGATAACCGGACCGGGCGAGTGACTTGGTGAAACGCAGGACTGTCGGCTTCGACAAGCCAACGCGGCGCGCAAGCTCCGCCAAGCTGAGAGACCGGTCATCGGCCGTGAAGGCGTCGAGAACGGCCAGGGCCCGCTCGACAGCGATCACCCCGCCTTCTTCCCGCGCTTCGACGTCCAGGGCCTGCCTCAGCATAATCGTTTCACTCTGCGTAACGACATTTCTTACTATGAAATACTTCGGAAATGTGCTTCTGTCAAAGCACACCGTCAAGCAAGAAAATTTCGTGAGACGGCATCCTTTAGTCGATCAGCTTGTCAGGGACCGGATCCCACGTCGCAGGACGGGCGGGAGGCAGGCCCTGAAACGGGAGAGGAAAGTGCTGGGAAGTCAGCCAAAGGAAGAAGCGTCAGATTCGCAGCCAACATACCGAGGCCGGGCCGTGCTCGTCACAGGCGCAACCCTCGCCGGAGAGGCCGTCGCCAATTTGGCGGCGCACGGCTTAGAGGCCCATTACTGCAAGCCCTATGCGTCGGCAGAGGACATCGCGCAGCTCGCGTCGGACCTCCAGATCGAGGGATTGATCGTCCGGCAAGGGCAGATCGATGAGAACGTCATCTCGGCCTCGCCCCGCCTGAAGGTCATCGCGAAGCACGGCACGGGCGTGAACAACATTGATCTTGAGGCCGCCGCTCGGCTCGGCATTCCGGTTCTTCGAGCGCTTGGTGCGAATGCGCGGTCGGTGGCCGAGCACGCCATTGCCCTGTCGATCGCCTTGCTCAAGGACCTCATGCCGCTGGACCGCGCTGTCAAGAGTGGCGAGTGGCCCAAGGCCAGCTACGTCGGACGTGACATTGCCGGCACCAAGCTGGGACTGGTGGGCTTCGGCGCCATTGGACAGGAGGTCGCTACGCTGGCACGTGGGCTCGGGATGCCCGTCACGGTCTTTGATCCGTATACGAGCGAACTTCCGCAGGACGTCAGCCGAGAAACCGATCTTGATACGCTTCTGGCGACGTCGGATATCGTCAGCCTGCACTGCCCTCTGACGAAGGAAACCCATCACCTCATCGATGCGGAACGTCTCGCACGAATGAAGCCGACATCCTTCGTTGTGAATACGGCACGCGGAGGCATCATCGACGAGGCGGCACTGGTGGAGGCGTTGCGGAACGGCATCATCGCGGGAGCTGGCCTCGACAGCTTCGCAGAGGAGCCGCCGCCGAAGGGCAGCGCGCTCTGGTCACTGCCGAACATCATCGTGACCCCGCATACGGGCGGAGCGGCGAAAGGCGCCATGCGGGCCATGGCGGAAACAGCCGCACGCCACGTCATCAGCGTGTTGGATGGCGACGGACCCGACATCAGAAGCGTTGCGAACCCGGCATTCCAGACCGCGCCCCCCGCTGCGCGCTGACCGATCCGATACGACGCGGCTCGGTCACGCCGATCCCTGCGTCACGTCCGGACCCATTCAATATCGTGAAAAGGAAACACCCAAAGTGACAATTGGATTCAGAGTTCTACCCCGCCAGCGGAAGGTCGATGCGGACGTTGTCCAACAGTTTCGGGAATTGCCCGTCGCCAACGTAAGCGATGTCATGTCGCGCATGACCGCTGGTGGCTCTCGGCTCCGTCCGCTGCATGCCGGCGGCATTCTCGCAGGCCCTGCGCTGACCGTGAAGACCCGCCCTGGCGACAATCTCATAGTCCATAAGGCTCTCCAGATCGCGGCGCCGGGTGACGTCATCGTCGTCGATGCCGGAGGCGACCTGACCAACGCCATCATCGGTGAGCTCATGCTCGCCCATGCCGAGAAGATCGGTCTCGCGGGAATCGTGATCAACGGCGCGGTGCGCGACTATGGCTACATCCGCTCCCACCATTTTCCCGTTTTCGCAGCGGGGGTGACGCATCGTGGTCCCTACAAGGACGGCCCGGGCGAGATCAACGTGCCGATCGCCATCGACGGAATGGTCGTTGAACCCGGCGACCTGATGATCGGGGACGACGATGGCCTGCTCTGCGTCCCCTTCGGCGACACAGCGACGATCTACGCCGATGCCAAGGCAAAGCAGGCGGCCGAAGCCAAGACCATGGCAGCGACCCAGGAGGGCAATGTTTCGAGACCATGGGTCGACGAAGCCCTGAAGCGCCTTGGATGTGAAGGCGTCTAGAACTGGTTCCACTGGCGTGGAATCATCTCTCTTCTTTGCGGAGCCGCATTTTTTGACGGCGAACGGGATCAACTTCGCCGAAAAATGCTCGACGGTTCCGATGTCCGAACGACCGGCTGCAGCAGCCGGTCGTTTTTCATGTGTCGACACTCCTTAGGAGTGAGCACATCCCTCACAGGTTGAAATCATCCCACGATGCAAAAGCGGCACTGCCCTGCGCGGTCTGGCTCACCAACTATCGGAGTGGATCGTTCGCGAGCAGGATCGGCTGACCATGCGGTGTGGCATGTGCCGCGCGATCCCACGCATTTCGCCGTTCCGCCAGAGCCTGCTCGCTCGCAATACCCTTGTCCCTGACCAACCGTTCGATTGCAGTGAGCCAGTGCTGATAGTAGGTCGAGCCATCATCACAGTCGCCAGACGCTTGAGCCTGTTTGATGACCGCCGAGAGCGCCGCAGCCCACTCCGTCCAGGCAAACAGCCCCTGCTCGTACAGAGCCAGCGTCATGGCGAAGGCCTGAGCCTCCCACGGCTCGCGGAAAACGGGCGCACCATCGTCCCCGCGAGGGATCGGCGCAACCTGCGCGGCCACACGGACGATGTCTTCATGCCGGCTCAAGGTAGCTCTCCCAGGCATCGATCGAGACAGTGATGGTTGGATCCGCCTGCTCTCCCCAGAGCTCTCGGCCCGAGAAGCAGATCGTGTAGAGCCATTGTGGCTGCTCACCTTGTCCATCAGCGTTCGCGTCCGGAAAGACGTGGGCGCCGTGCACCAGCTCGACAACGCCCGTCTTACCGCGAGCGTAGCGCGGCAGGCGGGTGTGGCCTTGGGGATGCATATTGCGGGTGCGGACCCGGCCGCCAACCGCAAAGCGCGCCGGCTGCTCGATTGAACGCTCGGCCGGACCACCGCGGGCCAGCACGGCCGGCACGTCCTCAGCCTTCACTACGCGCTTGATGGGCGCTGGCTCTGCAAGAGACTGGCCGCTGGTCAGCTCCTCCCTCGAGACGAGCCCCGCCGCAACGACCAGCTTTTCGACACCCTTGGTCCAGATCTCATAATAGCTCGAGGTGAGGTACTCACCGGGCGGCAAGGACTCGCGGGCGTGCCGGCTCATGTCGATGTTCCAGCTGCCGGTCGCTCCCATGGCCAGGGTCAGACCGAAGGCCCGTCGCTCCCACTCGGCATGGAACCAGGGCTCGTCGTGCTCAATGGAGATCGGGCCGAAGCCCATCATGCCGCCAAGGTCCTGAGCGCCGTTCATCGCATCGCCTCCGGTTGCCGGGCGAGACCCGTGCCAATCATGGAATCGCGGGTGACGAGTTCGGCCAATTGCTCCTCGCCCATTCCCTCTGTCCCCTCGGGGCGCATCGGGATCACGAGGTACCTGACTTCGGCGGTCGAGTCCCAGACCCGGATGCGGGTGGTCTCCGGCAGGTGCACACCGAACTCGGCCAGAACCCCACGAGGGTCGAGCACAGCCCGGGAGCGGTAAGGAGCGGACTTGTACCAGACTGGGGGAAGGCCGAGCACAGGCCACGGGTAGCAGGAGCACAGGGTGCAGACGACCATGTTGTGCTCATCCGGAGTGTTCTCGACGGCCACCATGTGCTCCCCCTGGCGGCCAATGAAGCCGAGAGAGGCAATGGCGGCCGTCGCGTCCGTCCGGAGCCAGTCCCGATAGGCTGGATCGGACCAGGCCTTAGCGACCACCTTGGCCCCGTTGCGGGGACCCACCTTGACCTCGTAGGTCTCGACCAGCGCATCGATGGCGGCCGGATCGACATAACCTTTCTCGACCAGAATGGACTCGAGTGCGCGTACCCGCAGCTCGATCTCGGAGAGGTGGCTGTGATCGTCATGATCGTAGTGATGGTCATGCCCCATGCGTCCGCCCTCGCCTCTTTGAATGAGTCGGGGATATGCTAGACCTGTAATGGGGGTGAAGCCAGCCATAGGCGTTCGGATCGGCCTCAGACGATCGGACGTCGAGCAGTTGCAGAGATCGTCTGGCGCCTGGGAGACAACGGCTCAATGGGCGGGTTCGGGTAACCCTTTGATTTTATTGGGCAACACGCTATGGCTTGCATCAAGGAACCTTCTGATTAAGAGGGTGTGGTCCGGCCCGTGCATAACTGATCGGGCCAACTCAAAAGCCTTCGCACCCTCCGTATCGCCTGCTCAAAAACGAGCCTTAGGCGTAGACCCCGTTGGCGCTCCAGCGACCGAGGCGGCGAAAGACACTGTTCCGGTTTCCAAACGCGTCCGGTCAGTCGCGCCAGGGCGAGCCCGTTCGCACGATCCACAGCACGCTCTCGACAAACATCCGATTGTCCCGGCCCGTCGATCCCTTCTGATCCGGCCGCCCGATGATCAGCGGCGCAATCCACTCCCACCGAGCATCGCTCAGCACCAGACGATCCGACACACCCAAGATCGCCTTCCCAAAAGCAGTCTTGAATCACGCCCTGACGCCAAAGGGGATCCTAAGATTCCGCAGAGTCTCGCGGGTGCGCGACAAGGCAATGTCCGCTCGGGGCAATGTGTAACTTTTGGCGGCCCCAATGAAGGTCAGCTCGGCGCGCCTGTGCAGAAGTTCTGTGCACTTCCGCCCTCCAAACGGAGCCCCTCCGGGTTCAGGTGCTTAGCCCGAGCCCGGAGCTGCGATCTCTGTTCACGATCCGACGTTATTTGCCTGCGATGTCGCTCTTACTCCGAGGCGCAGGAAAAGCTGGATGCGCTGTTGATGTCGCCGGAGCCCTTGTACTTGGGCCAAGTGGGATACTCACAGAGTGGGCGCGTCCGCCCCTTCGTCGCCGTCTTCGTCGCATCGACGACGATAGGAGCAGCCGGAGGAACGCCGTTCTCGACCCAGTTGTCCAGCGCGGTCAGGTTGTCCCAGGTCGGCGAAAACTTGCCTCCGCCATGAGCGAGGCCGGGAACGAGATAGAACCTCATGAACCCATCCACTTTCTCCTCGCCCATCTTCGCGACAACACTCTTGTAGAGGTTCGCGTTCACATAGGGGCTCACGCTGGGATCGTCATTCCCTTGAACCCAGATGATCTTCCCGCCCCGTGCGCGGAACGCTTCCCAGTCCGATTTCGTGGCCCCGATCTGCTCGGACAGGTGTACGATCCTGTCCTTGAGCGCTCCAGGGTTCCTGATGTCGAAATTCAGCAGGCTGAAGTCGCCCCTGCGAGCGACGAAGCTCTGCATGAACTCGTAGGCCCGGCTGGAATGGTGCGCGTTCGGACCAGACACAGGCGGCTCGCGGTAGGCCGCCTGCGAGCCGAGTTGCATCGTGATCCCCTCGAGACTGTTGTAGCCTTGATAATCGTTGATGCCGTCGGCGAGCTTGTACGGCAGGGAGTAGCCGTTGTGGTAGACGTTGATCGTCCGCTCGATCTGGGCCGTGGTGAGACAATGCTCGGGATGGCCCGTCTCGCCGTTCTTGCACCTTAAGCCTTCGATGAAAGCATCGGCCCGGCCGCGGCAGGCTTCCGGATTGCTGACCAGCCCGTCGGCGGCCCCATCGAGCGCGTCGCAGGCCGTAATGGCATCCGCGGCAATCCGGTTGACGAGGCCCGGCGGTATCCACCCGGCCGAATTGTCGTCATAGACCGCGCGAGCCAACGCGGCTCCCCACAGCCTGAGGCCCACGAAACTGGCCGTGGGATAGTTGGTGAGGATCCCGTCATAGGCCTCGGGCCAACGCATTGCCGCCGTGAGGCCTTCCCGACCGCCGGTCGACCCGCCGGAAAAGTACACACGCCGAGGCGTGGACCCGTACCGCGATTGCGAAAGATACTGGGCCACATCCAGCGTCTTCTTGATATGCATGAAGCCATAGTTCAGCATGGCCTCGTCGTTCATGCCGAACGAAGCGTCGTCGGCATTCGGCGCCTGATGTCCCGAGTCGCTGGCGAAGGTGATGTAGCCTTGAGCAAGCGGTGTCGGAACATTGTCCAAGCCGAGCGTTGGCTTCGTGAGGGTCTCGGGAATGCTGCCGTTGTAGCCTCCGCCTCCCATTTGCAGAGCCTTCCTGTTCCAGTGCGTCGGAAGGTTCACTTGCCACAGGATCTTCGGCGCCTTCTCGTCAACGGGATTGATGGCTCCCCTCACCTGGCAGAACTCGCCATTCGAATTGTCGGCGCGCCCAGCCTCCATGAAGGTCGCGTCCGTGACCTCCGCTCCTGATGTCGGAAGGCTGATAGCCCCAGCCTCGATCTTGAGGCCAGCCAAGCGTTCGCAGCTCTCCCTGGCCCCGGATGTCGCGGCGAACACGGGACCCGTTCCCGCATTGCTGCAAATGAACGCTGCCCCAAGAGCAGCAACAGATCTCCATCGTATGACGGTCTTGGTCGGCACGTTGTTCCTCCTGAGTTTCCTTATGGCCGTGATCGGCTTCAGCTCATTTCCCGCGTGCCGCGACGACGAGGTCCGCGATCTTGAGGAACTCGCTGGCCGACACCTTCGGCGGCTCGAACTTCGTCTCGCCGAGATTGCGGGCGATCGAGAATTCGTCCGCCACGGCACGTCTGTGGACGATGACGGTATCAATCGCGGGAAGGACCAGGATGAACTGGCCGAAGTTCCCGTTAGCGAGGAACGAGCCGGCCCATTCCAGAGCCGTGCGGCTTTCGGGGATCCACCAAAGGTAACTGTAGCCGAGCGGACCTTTGTCGGCCATGTCTCTCGCTTTGACGCGAAGCTTCGTGCTCTCGGCGACCCATTCGGCAGGGATGAGTTGTTGCCCGTTCCACTGGCCTTTATTGGCCATGAGGACACCGAGGCGCGCCATGTCCCGGCCCGACAGGAAGAGGTGATAGGCCAGGTAGCGTGACTGGTTCTGATAGCCCATCATGCGCTGGCGGGACGGATCGTAGTCCTGCATCTGGAGCGGCGCAGCGAGATCCTCGCCGAAAGCCTGGAAGACGGTCTTACCGGTGAGCTTCTCGAAGATGGCGCCGAGGACGTTGAAGTCCCAGTTGTTGTAATGAAAGTAGGTGCCGGGCTGCTTTGAACCGCGCGGTGGTGTCGACTCGTCGCCACCGGGACTTCCGGCCGGGTGATAGACGCCGGAACTGCTGATCAGGAGGTCGCGAACGCGCGCCGTCTTTTCGATCGGGAGAAGACCCTGGTCCTCTTCAATCCCGAGATCCGCGATCGTGTGGTCGAGGTCGATCGTGCCGTTCGCCACGTACTTCCCGTAGAGCATGGACAGAATGCTCTTCCGTGCAGAGGCCAGATAGCTCACCTGCTCGGTGAAACCGTAGCGGTACGCCACCTTGCCCGAGGTCACGACCATGAGCGAAGTCGTCGGCAGCGCATAAAGGCTGCGTTCTACTGCGGCGAGCCCTTCGCGCGTGAAGCCCCCTGTCTCCGGTGATACGTTTTCCCAATCCTTGCCTGGAGATGCGGGAGATGTTGCCGGCTGTGACTGAGCCTGGGCCGTTGTGGCATCGGCCAAGACGCTGAAAGCCGGCAGTCCGAGTGCGAGCCCTCGTGCAATAGCCCGACGTGTTAGCACGATTTTATCGGTCATTATGAGCGTTTCCCTTATTCACGGCTGAGGCGGTATTTTCGCCACCCTCAGCCTATGAATGAGAATGCTCATAGATAAATGCAAAGATTGGTCCGATTAATGCAGAACATGCATTAGGTGACGTCGCCGTCAGTCGCTTCCCGCAGATAGGCGTGCCGATCTGCGCTCTATCTCGGCCGAGATCTTCCAAGTTCCAAGAAGCATCTCGAGAAACCGTTCCGCTGCGGGGGCAAGACGACCGCCGCGCCGCCTGACAACGCCGATCGTTCTCGATACTTCCGGACTGCCGATCGACCGCGTCACGATGATGGGGTGTTCAGCCTGCGGGGTCGCGAGTTTGGGCAGGACCGAGATGCCGAGCCCCGCTTCGACCAACCCAAGGGATGTCGAAAGGTGTGTCACCTCGTACGACCAACTCAGGCTTACCCCGGCGTGTACGAGCGCTGCATCCAGCAGGATGCGATTGCCGCTTGTTCGGCTCACGGCGACGAGCGGCTGTCCTTCGAGATCCGACCACGCGAGAACGTCTCGCTGCGCCAGCGGGTGGTCCCGTCGGCACGCCAGGACAAAGGGATCCTCGATCAGGGGTTCAAAGACCAGCTCCGGATCGGACGCCCCGAGAAGGTTGATGCCGAACTCGACCTCGCCCCGCGCCACGCTCTCGAGACCTTCGTTCGCCGACAGGTCGAGGATCCTGAAGCGGATGTTCGGGTACTGCTCGTTGAAACGGGCAATGACGGAAGGCAGGAAGTAGAAGGCAGCCGTCGGGACGCAGGCCAGCGAAATTAGACCTCGCCTTTCCCGGCCGATGTCCCGCATCGCGAACAGCGAAGAGTCGAATTCGTCGAGCATGCGCCGCACGAGAGGCAGGAACTCACGACCGACGGTCGTCAGCGCCACCCGCCGGGTTGTGCGTTCCAGCAGCGCCGCTCCCACGGCCGCCTCCAGTCTCTGGATGCGGCGGCTGAGAGCCGGCTGCGATAAGTTCAGGGCCTCGGCCGCGCGGTGAAACCCCTCAAGGTCCACCACTGCAACAAAGGCACGCAGATCAAGCGATTCGAAATTGATGCTCATAACGAATTAATAACACCGATCTTTGCATTTCAAAGCAGTTTCAAGATTTGAGATGGTCCGCAGGCAATACAAATGATGGATCTGCCGCCGTGCACACCATGCTCGCCCCCTCGAACAAGAACGCCCTGCGGGTCCCCTGCGTGCTCATGCGCGGCGGGACGTCGCGGGGGCCGTTCTTCCTGGAGACGGACCTTCCCGGCGATCCCAACGAGAGAGACCGTTTCCTGATCGCGGCTATGGGCTCCCCCCACGTGCTCCAGGTCAACGGCATCGGCGGCGGCAACCCGATGACCAGCAAGGTTGCGATCGTCAGCCGATCGTCTCAGCCCGGAGCGGATGTCGACTACCTCTTTGCTCAGGTCGCGACCGACAGAGCCTTCGTCGACGTCAGTCCGAACTGCGGCAACATGCTGTCCGCCGTGGGCCCCTTCGCGATCGAGGCCGGACTGGTGCCGGCCGAGATCGGCGAGACGACCGTGCGGATCTTCAATCGCAACACCTCGACTACGGTGGAAGCCGTGGTCCAGACCCCGGCCGGCGTCGTGGAATACGAGGGCGAGACCGCAATCGATGGGGTGCCCGGAACGGCGGCGCCGATCAAGCTGACCTTTCTCGATGCGCTGGGCTCCAAGACCGGCGCGTTTCTGCCCACCGGGCACGTCCACGAATTCATTGAGAACACCCCGGTCACGCTCGTCGACTACGCCATGCCGATGGTGCTGCTACGGGCGTCCGACTTGGGCCTCTCCGGCGACGAGCCTCCCGACGAGCTCGAAGCCAACCTGCCCCTCCTGGAGCGCCTGGAGGCCATCCGGCTGGAGGCGGGACTGCGCATGGGGCTCGGCGACGTGTCAGGCAGCGTCGTGCCGAAGCTCGCGATCCTGTCCGCGGCCCGTCACGGCGGGACGATCACGTCCCGCTACTTCATGAACGCGCACCGTTGCCACAAGGGCCATGCAGTCACGGGTGCCCTGTGCATCGCAGCCGCATGCCGCCTGCCCGGCAGCGTCGCGCATGACCTCGCCACTCCCAGCCTCACGTCATTGGTGAACCTCGAGCACCCAAGCGGCCGGACCGAGATCGACCTGAGCTTCGACGCTTCCGGTCAGGTCTTGCGGGCAAGCCTTGTCCGCACAGCCCGCAGAATCTTCGAGGGTAACGTCATCGTCCCCGCAAGCGCCGTTGCGGCGCCTCTGGAAGGGATGCAACAAGGAGGAACCCATGCCCAGGACCATCACACGCCGACTGCTCTGTTGCGCAATTCTAGCGGCATCAACGATGATCGCCGCACCCTTTAGCGCGGCGATTGCACAGGACAGCTTCCCGATCCGGCCGATGAAGCTCGTGGTGCCGTACGCCGCCGGCGGCGGGACCGACGCGATCGCACGCCTCGTGGCACAGGGCGTCGGCGAGAAGCTCGGACATAGCCTGGTCGTCGAGAACAACGGCTCCGCTGGGGGTAACATCGCCACCCAGCAGGCGGCGAAGGCGGATCCCGACGGCTACACAGTCCTGATGGCCAACCAGGGACCGATGGTGGTCAATCCCCACCTGTTCAAGAACGTCAAGATCGACCCTCTGACGGCCTTCGATCCCCTTACGCTCATCACGGCGGCGCCATTGGTGGTCGTGGTGCCGAAGGCCTCGACGCACGCGACGGTCAAGGACTTGATCGATTATGCGCAAAAGAACCCCGGCAAGCTGACCTATGGTTCGGCGGGCAACGGTTCGGCAAGCCATCTGGCCACCGTCCTCCTCGCCCAGGAGGCGAACTTCCAGGCGACCCACGTGCCCTACCGCGGCGCCGGGCCGGCCGTGAACGACCTCCTCGGCGGCCGCATGGACTTCATGGTGACCACCGTGCCGTCCATCCTCGGCCTCATCGAGAGCGGTGACGTGAAGGTCCTTGCGGTTACATCCAAGACGCGGGCCAAAAAGTTCCAGGAGGTGCCCACAGTGGCGGAAAGCGGATGGCCGGCCTACGAGGCCACCGCCTGGTACGGGTTCGTCGTCCCGAAGGGAACGCCGAAGGACATCGCCGACAAGATCCGGAATGCAACGGTCGAGACAATCACGAAGGGTGTCGTGCGGGAGCGGCTCGAGGCCGAGGGCGCGGAGCCGATCGGCAACAGTCCCGAGGAGTTCGCCACCATGATGAAGGCGGAGTCCGCCCGCTGGGCCGAGATCGTCAAGAAGGCAAACATCTCCATCGACTGATCGAAGGCGCGAGAGCAGCACCATCCCCGGCGGCTTGGGTCCGAAGCGCCGGAGGTGGGAGCTGGGAGACGGACGGAAGACGGTACCCATGCCGACAACCATCGCCGTTGACAGCGGGAGAGACCGCGTCCTCGGCTGACACGCGCGGCAGACCCGGTTTCCGCCCGCATCTCGATCAACATGACCGCAAAGGTCCTGGACGAAAGCAGAGCCGACCCGAGACGCGATGCTTGGCTCGCTCACGAGCCTCCGGGGCGGTTCGACGATCCGGCAGCCTGGGAATGTTCGGACCGGATGCCGTCCGGCACGGATGGCCCTTCACAGCGATTGCTCGCCGAGCGGTGAGATGACGGCCCCCGGAAGCAAGGCTCCTAGCCATACGTTCCCCGCGAGCCGCGAAGGCTTCATGTGGAACGCGATGCACAAGACCTGCAAAAGCAGGCGCTCAAACAACCACGATGAAAAACCAGCACACCAAGCGGTGTGCCGAGGGAGATGAAACATGTCTGAAACCGTCTCAGGAGACCTGTGCCCGGCGCGTGCCGGACCCGTCCGTTCCCCGCAGAGCCTCGTTGCCGGGCTGACGCTCGTTGCGCTCGCGGCCTTGTCGCTCTGGCTGATCAGTGACCTCGATCAGGGCACGTTGCAGTCCATGGGGCCCGCGCTCCTGCCACGTTGGCTGGCCATCGCGGTTGGCCTGTGCGGGCTTGTCTTGGTCGGGACCAGCTTTACGACGGACGGCGATTTTCTGGAGCGGTGGAGCCTGCGCGGGCCGGTCTTCGTGATCGGCTCGATCCTCGCCTTCGCCCTGACCATCCGCGGCTATTCCTTCGGGGCCTTCGCCCTTCCGGGCCTCGGCCTGCTGGTGGCCGGGCCGCTCGGCATCATCCTCGGCGGCTATGCCACCCCCGAGGCGCGCCTGCGCGAGCTCGTCATCCTGGCGCTCAGCCTGACGCCGTTCTGCATGGTGCTGTTCGGCGACCTGCTCAACCTGCCGATCCCGGTCTTCCCGCAGGCCCTGACCAGCCTCTTTCCCGCCGACTGGTCGCAGAAGGCGGTGCTGCGCGCCTGCGCGGCGCTCATGACGGCCGGCGCCATCGTGATCTTCCTCGCCACGCGCAACCGACACCCAGGCCCCGTGGACGTGGCCGACCACTCCGGGAGGATCTGATGGGGGACTTCTTCGCCAACCTGAGCCTCGGCTTCGGCGTCGCGCTCAGCCTGCAGAACCTCGGGCTCGCCTTCCTCGGCTGCCTCGTCGGCACCCTGATCGGCGTGCTGCCCGGCGTCGGGCCGATCGCCACCATCGCCATGCTGCTGCCGATCACCTTCGGGCTCGATCCCACCGGGGCGCTGATCATGCTGGCCGGCATCTATTACGGCGCCCAGTACGGCGGCTCGACCACGGCGATCCTGGTCAACATCCCCGGCGAGGCCACCTCCGTGGTCACCGCGCTCGACGGTCACGAGATGGCCAAGCAGGGCCGCGCCGGCGTGGCGCTCGGCATCGCGGCCATCGGGTCGTTCTTCGCCGGCACGGTGGCGACGCTGGTCATCGCCGCGCTCGGCGCGCCGCTCACCGGCCTCGCCCTGGTGTTCGGCCCGACCGAGTACTTCTCGCTCATGGTCATGGGCCTGGTCTTCGCCGTGGTGCTGGCGCGGGGCTCGATCCTGAAGGCCATCGCCATGATCCTGGTCGGGGTGCTGCTGTCCACCGTCGGCACCGATCTCGAGACCGGCGAGGAGCGCATGACCTTCGGGCTGCCGTTCCTGTCCGACGGCATCGACTTCGCCGTGCTGGCCATGGGCATCTTCGGCATCGCCGAGATCATGCGCAACCTCGACCACACCGAGCACCGCGACGTGGTGCGCCAGGCCATCGGCCGGCTGCTGCCGAACCGCGACGACTTCCGGCAATCCTACAAGCCGGTGGTGCGCGGCACCATCCTCGGCGCGATCCTGGGCATCCTGCCCGGCAACGGCGCGGTGCTCGGGCCGTTCGCCTCCTACACCCTGGAGAAGAAGCTCGCCAAGGATCCGCGCCGCTTCGGGCGCGGCGCCATCGAGGGCGTGGCCGGGCCGGAGAGCGCCAACAACGCCGGCGCGCAGACCTCGTTCATCCCGCTGCTGACGCTCGGCATTCCGCCGAATGCCGTGATGGCCCTGATGGTCGGCGCGATGACGATCCACGGCATCATCCCGGGCCCGCAGGTGATGACCAAGAACCCGAACCTGTTCTGGGGCATGATCGCGTCGATGTGGGTGGGCAACCTGATGCTGCTGGTGATCAACCTGCCGATGGTGGGGATGTGGGTGCGCTTGTTGAAGGTGCCGTACCGGCTGATGTTCCCGGCGATCCTGATGTTCTGCGCCATCGGCATCTACTCGATCAACTCGCTGCCCACCGACGTGATGTTCATCGGGCTGTTCGGGTTCGTGGGCTACGTGCTGATCAAGCTCGGCTTCGAGCCGGCCCCGATGCTGCTGGGCTTCGTGCTCGGCAAGCTGATGGAGGAGAACTTGCGGCGCGCGCTCATCATCTCGCGCGGGTCGCTGGAAACCTTCGTCAATCATCCGATCAGCGCCGGCCTGCTCGCCGTCGCGGCCATCCTTCTTGTGATCGCCCTGCTGCCTTCCATCCGCAAAGGCCGCGACGAGGTGTTCGTCGAGGACTGAAATCGTGGGCAAGCATCCGGTATTTGCGTCAACCCCATAGCAATTGGAGATTTACAATGCAGATCACAGGCATGCTCCATGGAGCCAAGCTGCTTCAGTTCGCTGGGTTCCCGACTTCGGAGGTACTCGGCCCCGACGCCAGCGAGGAGGAGATCCGGGCGCTCATCGATCGCTATGGCAGCGTGTTCATCAAGCCGGTGTTCAAGGGCGGCGTCGGCAAGAAGGGCAAAGCGGGCCTCCTCGGCCGAGCCTCCGACCTGAAGACGGCGCTGAAGGAAAAGGAGCGGCTCTATTTCGTCGAGCATCGGGTTGGCTCCACCGTGGCCAAGGCGAACGGCGTGACCTTCGAGGGTGCGGTGCCGGCCGAGCACGAGGTCTACTTTTCGATCTCGGATTCCACTCGCTTCCGGGCCCCGACCATGACGCTCACCCACCACGGCGGCATAGACATCGAGGAGGTCGACAAGAGCCTTGTCGCTCAGATCCCCTTCGATGCGCTGACCGGGCTCAAGGCCTTCGTGGTCGCCAACGCCCTGTCCGAACTGAACGCGCCCAAGCAGATCATCTCACCGCTCGTGCAGCAATTGCCGAAGCTGTGGGAGCTCTACCACAACTTCGGCATGACCACCCTGGAGCTCAATCCGATCCGCATGCGGCCGGACCGGAACGGACGCCTGACCCCGGTGGCCTGCGACTTCAAATGCGGCTTCGACCGCGACGATCCGCGCTGGGAACGGCTCAACCTGCCCAACCACCTGTTTGCCGTCGACTACTCGGACTTCGAACTCGAGATCAACCAGCTCCGCACCTACCAGGGCCAGAGCGACGTCTACGTCATCAACCCGCAGGGCACGATCCTGGCGCCGACTTTCGGCGGCGGCGCTAACTCGCTGGTCACCCAGATGCTGGGCGACGATGCGATCATCTCCTCCGACTTCGGCGGCAATCCTCCGTATGAGAAAATGAAGAAAGTCGCGCAGATCTGCTTCAAGCACTGGCTCAAGCAGTCGAACGTGCTGTTCATCATCGGCGGCAAGTCGAACAACACCGACATCTTCGAGACCTTCCGGGCCATGGCCGACGCCCTGCGCGAGCACTTCGGCCAGCACGGTCCGACACCGCTCTATGTCGTGGCGGGTCGCGGCGGCCCCAATCTGGTGCGGGGCATGGGCGCCCTGCGCGATACCGTTGAGGCGCTCGGCGTGCCCTATCGCCTGTTCGGCTTCGATTCCGACATGAGCGAGGTTATCCACTACGCCCGCGCCGCGGATGCCTGGATGAAGGCAGGCGGGCGCGATGAGGTCGCGGCGAAGCTGCGCATTCCTGTGGCGGCCGCGGCCTGAGCCGAGCGCATGAACCCCTAGGCAGATTTGGAGGAGACCATGTTCAAGCAGGGCGTCGGCAGCTTCAAGTACCACGTGGGCATCAGCTCCCTCGACCAGATCGCCACCCATGACGACCGGGTCTGCGTGCTCAACATCCTGGGCGGTGAGTCAAGCGACGTTACCCCGGTGGGCCACGCCTACTCAGGTGGAAACGTGGTGTTCGGCACCTCTCCCGGCCGCAGCGGCCAGGTGCTGGAGACGCCGGTTGGGAATGTGCCGGTTTACAACAACGTCCGCGAGGGGCTTGAGGCCGGGCATCGCTTCAATTGCGGCGTGGTCTATCTGCCGCCCTCCGGCGCCCGTGACGGTGTCGCCGAGCTGATCCGGGTCAATCCCGAACTCAAGAAGATCTTCATCGTCACCGAGAAGCTGTCCGTGCACGACTCGCGCGAGATCCGCGCCATGGGCCAGCAGAACGGCATCGACATCTTCGGAGGCAACAGCCTTGGCGTAGCCGACGCCTGGAACCAGGTCCGCATCGGCGGGGCGCTGGGTGGCGACAATCCGGCCGAGGCCCTGCGCAAGGGCTCGATTGCGATCTTCTCCAACTCCGGCAACTTCACCACCACCATCGCCACCTACCTTCGCATGGCCGGCTGGGGCACCACCACCCTGATCTCGAGCGGCAAGGACGTGTACATCCACTACGCTGCCCCCGAGTTAGCGTTCGCACTGGCGAATGACGCCCGCACCAAGGCGGCCGTTCTCTACGCCGAGCCGGGCGGCTACTACGAGCTCGATGCCACCTTCACCAAGCCGGTGGTGGCCTGTGTGGTCGGACGCTGGAAGTCGAAGCTCACCCGGGCGGTTGGCCATGCCGGCGCGATGGCGGGCGGCCACGACGATGCCGCGGCCAAGGAACAATGGTTCATGGCCAAGTTCGGGGTCGATGACATCTTTACGCCCGAGAATCCGGTCTTCTCGTCCAAAGGCGCGGTCGTCACCAACATCGCCCACATTCCGGCAGCCCTGACGGCGGTGATGCAGGCGAATGCCGCTCGACCCGACTTCGCGCCCGAGGGTAGCCTGGCTCTCAAGCCGTGGTTCGGCTCGAGCCAGGGTATTGCGCTCCCCCCGGAACTCGACCTGCCGGTGGTCACCGCGGCAAGTCCTTATGACAAGCAGATCGAGGACCTGAACCGGCAGATCGGGGCGGTATTCCCGCGCCAGCCGATGAAGGATGCGTCCGGCGCCTCGCAGATGGATTCGAAGACCCAGATCACGGCCCTTCACGGCGTGTCGATGCTGGATGCGGCGCAGTTTCCGGTCGAGTCGAACATCTGTCTCTCCCTGCTGCGGGACCCGGGCAGCGAAAACGACCGTGCGTTGATCAATGCCGCCGTGGGGGCAGAGATCAACCTGTTCGGCACCCCTGCCCTGGCCGCCGCTCAGGCCGCGCGGGAAGCGGGCAACGCCCCCAACACGATCCTGGCGGCGGCGTGCAGCATCATTGGGCCTCGGCATGGGGAGCAGGCCCGGCGCGCCGTACGCGCGCTCGTGGAGGGCTTCACGGAAGCTGGATTGCGGTGCGCTGTCGACGAGAGCTTCGACCTGAGCCAAGTACGGTTCGACGGCGCGGCGGACCTGTTCGTTTCCGATCAACCCGACGCGAAGGCCGAAGCCCTGGTGAAGGGCTTGCAGGCCCGCGGCGCAAAATCGGTGTTCGTGCGCTACTTGCGCACCCTCAATGGCCACCCGACCGCGGATGCCGTTCTCGCCGCGGCAGCGGCGACGCTGGCGTGGGAGCCGCTGATGCGTAAGCGCATCTCGCTGCTGACGGCGGAGACCCTGCCCTGGTGGCTGCGATTGTTCGGCGTCCTGATCGGGGCGTCGGCTGATGCCGGGCGGCATGAGGGGGATGCCTTCGGCAGGATTCCGAACGAGGAGATCATCGGCACGCGGTCGCTCACCGAAGTCGCGTTCGCGGCCCTGGTGGGAAGCCAGCCCACGCCGGACGGTTTGTTCGCCTTCCAGACCCTGGTGGGCCTTCTGCTATCGAACGGGCCTGGCACCATCTCGGCTCAAGGAGCCAAGGGCGCCGTCTCGGCCGACGGTCCCGAGACACCCGAGCGGGTGCAGATCAACAAGGCGCTGATCGGCTTCCTGAC
This sequence comes from Microvirga lotononidis, assembly GCF_034627025.1. Classification (NCBI taxonomy): domain Bacteria; kingdom Pseudomonadati; phylum Pseudomonadota; class Alphaproteobacteria; order Hyphomicrobiales; family Methylobacteriaceae; genus Microvirga; species Microvirga lotononidis. The sequence goes on from NZ_CP141048.1 coordinate 4,712,664, forward strand.
TCATTGCGGCTATGCCCATGGCGGCAACGGCTACGAGGGCATCGCCTTCCTGATCGACCAGTTCCAGGACGTCGATCTGACGGATCCAGGAAATCCGGATCATGGCATCGACCTGCCGGCCCTGGCCCACCGCCACGCGGCCGATTACGCCACCTACAAGGCGGGCAAGAAGACCGCCGGCAGCGTGGACATCCGAAAGATCCCGGGCGTGAACCATCCCGTCTTCAAGGACAAGCCCGTCAACCACGATCCGCGCGAGGTGTTCGTACGGGAGCTGTTCGAACGGCGCGAGGAGTACAACGTCTTCCACGCGTACTATCGGGAACTCGTCAAGGCTCTCTACGAGACCGGAGTGTCGCGCAACGTCTACTGTGTCAACATCGATGCGGTGATCGCGGCCTTGCTCCTCAAGTTGCTGTGGCAGCCGTACCGCGAGGATGATCTGGCCAAAGAGGCTCTGGAAATGAGTGCGTTCACGATCTTCCTCTACGCCCGCATGATCGGCTGCGCCGCCGAGATCGACGACCACCTCAACCGCGGCCGGAACATGGACACGCGAACGGCGGCATCCAAGTGCCAGTACGTGTCCTGAGTTCAGCCAATCGGACGACGGGAAGGACCGGAAAGGGCCGAGCTTCTGTCCACCGGTGCCCTATCGGCCTTTCTCCTGGTGATCAGGATCGATCTGGTGCTGGCCGGGGACAACGCCGTCGTGATCGGGTTGGCGGCGGCGGGCCCATACGAGGAGAATCCGGTCGTCCTCTACGTGGCCGTCGAAATGATCTACCGTGGCGCGTTGGAAGTCTGGCCGTCGATGTCGTGAGGGAGCAGCCATGGAAACCGACAGGATCGAGGTGCGCGAGGCGGTCATCAGGACGATTGCAATGCCGTCGGACACCAACCCGGCCGGCGATATCCTCGGTGACTGGCTGATGGCGCAAATGGATTTGGCGGCAGGCAACGCGGCCGCGCGACGCGCCCGAGGGCGCTGCGCAACCGTCGCCGTCGACAGCGGCTCCCGCCCGCGCCCGCTGCCTCCGGATTGAACTCAGGGCTACCGGTTCCGCAACTGGGCCAAATTGATGCCTATCTCGAATGAATAGGCTCGATAATTGCATTTAACAGTTTGTCTCCGCGCTGATACTCCGTATGTCAGCATTTTAGCCGTCATCGAAGAACGGTTTACGTCGACAGGGCTTAGAGGAGGAAACACGATGCGCCTTGAAGCTGGAAGCCAAGATCCGACGCCCACCGCGACGAAGAAATTCTATCACGCGCTCTATTTCCAAGTCGTCGTCGCCCTGATCCTCGGCATCGTCGTCGGCTATCTCTGGCCAGGCTTTGGCGCCGGGCTGAAGCCTCTGGGCGACGGGTTCGTCAAGCTGGTCAAGATGATGATCGCGCCGGTGGTCTTCTGTACCATCGTCAGCGGGATCACCAGCCTCAGCGACACGCGGGAGATCGGCCGGACCCTGGTCAAGTCGATGGCCCTGTTCTACGCCCTAACCATCGCGGCGCTGCTCGTCGGCCTCGCGGCGGTCATGGTCATCCAACCGGGCCTCGGCATGCACGTCTCGCCGGCATCCTTGGATCCGACGGTCGTGACACGCTATGCCAAGGAAGCCGCCCCCGTGGGGTTAGCCGACTTCCTGTTGCATATCATCCCGACCTCGTTCTTCGGCGCATTCGCCGACGGCGAAGTGCTTCCGGTGCTGCTCATCGCCATTCTCGTAGGCTTCGCCCTGACCCGGACGGGCAAGGCCGGCGAACCGGTGCTGCGGGGCATCGACTCCCTCTCTCACGTGCAGTTCGCCGCTTTCGGATTCATCATGAAGCTGGCCCCGCTTGGCGCCTTCGGCTCGATGGCCTTTACCGTCGGCAAGTACGGCATCGGCTCGATCGGCTCGCTGGGCTTGCTCCTCCTGACCTTCTATATCGCGTGCGGCTTCTTCCTCGCGATCATCATCGGTGGATTGGCGCGCGCCCATGGCTTCAGCCTGTGGAAGGTCCTGCGCTACTTCCGCGAGGAACTGCTGATCGTGCTCGGCACCTCGTCCTCAGAGCCGGTTCTGCCGCGCGTCCTCCAGAAGCTGGAGGCATTGGGCTGCAAGAAGGGCGTTTCCGGCCTCGTGCTGCCCATGGGGTATTCGTTCAATCTCGACGGGACGGCGATCTATCTGACACTGGCCTCGATGTTCATTGCGCAGGCGTGCGACATCCACCTGTCCGCCACTCAGATCTTCACCATGCTCGGCATCATGCTGCTGACGTCGAAAGGTGCCGCGGGCGTCACAGGCAGTGGCTTCGTTGCCCTGGTCGCCACGCTGACGGTGATTCCGGACCTTCCGGTTGCGGGCGTGGCTCTGATCGTCGGCATCGACCGTTTCATGTCCGAGGCCCGCGCTCTTACCAGCATCATCAGCAATTGCGTCGTCAGCATTGTCGTCTCGATCTGGGAGAACGCCTGCGATCGCGAGATCCTGGCAAGGGAGTTGAACCAGAACTACGCCGGCACCGAGCGGTATCTGGAGGACGGGCGTGAGATCGAGGTCTTTCCGCTGCATCCCCAATCCCCGGCTCAGCCGTCACGCTGAGCGTGGCGCCTCCCCTCGCAGACAGGATCAGCCATGAACGTCGAGGGGTGGAGCGGCTGACCCGGCATTGGACGGCAACGACGAAAGGGTGCCTCAAGGCCATGCGAACCGAAGCGTTCGTGGACGTCCTCATAGCCGACCCCGAACCGCCTTTAGCGGCCTGTTCGTCCTCTGTCCGCCGTCGTTACGAAGTCCTCAGCACTCAGGCGCAGCAGGGCTGCCAAGTCGGCTCAGCAAGGTTGTTGGGGAGCGCGCGGTCAGAGGCTGCATCGCTGACGCAGGCTGCGGTGCGGGACATCCATCCGGTGCCCGTCCCGTGGGCTGCCTCGCACGTCCTATGCCGGTCCGATACTGCCAGTGCTCCGAGGCAGTTATCGGCCGAACTCTGAGGACTGCCCCATGGAATTGATCATGGCTCTGATGCCTCCGGGAGCCTGCGCTCCGGTGTGCCCTCGTAGGCCCACAACCATTCGCGCGGCAGTGGCCCCTTGTTGCGATCAGGATACTGGGATTGCTCCCAGGCATGGGCGAGAATCCCGACCGAGCGGGAGAGGACGAACAGGCCGCGCGTCAGCGGCGGCGGGAAGCCCAGTTCCCCGTAAATGACAGCCGTGGCGCCATCGATGTTGAGCGGGATCCGCTTGCCCTTGCGTCGCTCGACGGCGGCCTCGACCGCCTCCGCGATGTCGGCGAAGCGTCCGGACACGGTGCCCTGCCGGGCGGCCTCCCGCACGAGCTCGAGCAGGCGCGGTGCACGAGGGTCGACCGGATGAAAGCGGTGGCCGAGCCCCGGAACATAGCCGCTCCGCGCAAAGAAACGGTCGACGCGATCCGCCACAGCATCCTCCAGGGACTGACCCGCATCCATTGCGGCGGCGATGTCCCCGAAGAAGCCGAGCGCCTGTTCACCCGCTCCGCCATGCACGTCCCCAAGCACGTTGATGGCGGAGGCCATGGCGCTGTTGATGCCGACGCCGCAGGTCGCAGCCATGCGGGCGATCGCGATCAAGGGCGCTTGCGGACCATGATCCACCGCCGCCCCCAGCGCCGTGCCGAGTAGGCTGGCTTGAGCCTCGGTCGGCAGTTCTCCCCGCAGCATGAGCCAGATCATGGCCGGGAAACTCACCCGGCCGATGAGGTCCTCGATCGGATAGCCCCGCAGCCGGATCATGCCAGGCCGCATCTCGATGATCTCGGTCGACCACCATTCCTCTCCGCGCTCGCGGCCTTCCTTGCGGGTCCGCTCCGTCATGCTTGCCTCCTCGTATCCCGTTGCCGACGAGCCTTCGCCAGGATCTCGTTTGTGTGCTCGCCGAGCTTCGGCGGCGGCTGAAGCGGCCGGGGCGCTTCGCCGTCGACCAGGAAGCCGCCGCGGATCACCGCCAGCGGCTTGTCGCCAGCCGCCGCCTCGAAGCGCGTCGTCATATCCCGCGTCGCTACCTGCGGCTCTTGGAGCACCTGGGGAATTGTCAGCACCCGTCCCGCCGGCACGCCCGCCCGGTTGAACCTCACCTCCCATTCCGCTGCGGATGCCGCGGCCAGCGCCTCCTCGATCAAGGTCTTCAGCTCGGCCCGATTGAGTTTGCGGGTCTCGCGCTCACTGAATCGCGGATCAGTTGCCAACTCGGGCCGCCCGATGAGGCCGCACAGCGTGACGAACTGCTCCTGCTTGTTGGCCGCGATGTTGAGCAAGCCGTCGCCCGTCTCGAAGGCTCCTGAGGGCGCCGCCGTCATGTTCTCGTTGCCCATCGGCCGGGGTTCAACGCCGGCCGTCAGGTAGTTCGATACGGGCCAGCCCAAGGCGCTCAGCGTGCACTCGAGCATCGAGACGTCGAGGAAAGCGCCTTCGCCCGTGCTCGAGCGGCGCACGAGCGCGGAGACGATGGCGAAAGCGCCGAACAGGCCACCGAGCGTGTCGCAGACCGGATAGCCGACCCGCAGCGGTGCGGTGTCCGGCGTGCCCGTGATGCTCATGACCCCGGACAGTCCCTGGATGATCTGGTCGTAGGCCGGATTGTCCCGCATCGGCCCGGTCTGGCCGAACCCGGAGATCGCGCAGTAGACGAGATCCTCGCGGACAGAGCGCAACCGCGCGTAGCCGAGTCCGAGACGGTCCATGACGCCGGGCCGGAAGTTCTCGATGAGCGCGTCGGCCGTCGCGACGAGGTCCAGGAACTGCGCCTTGCCCTCCTCGCTCTTGAGATCGACGACGACGGAGCGTTTGCCGGCATTCTGGGCCAGAAACGACGCGCCATGGCGGCCTTGTTGAGGTCGGGCGAGGCGCCGAGCTCGCGGGCGAGATCGCCACCATTCGGTGCCTCGACCTCCATTGCGCCCTGGTGTCGTGCGACACCCCGGGCAACAATCTCCCCGGCGGATCGCGATGGGGTTGGGTTGGCCGGAGGCGCGGTGATCCTGCCGCATGTCGGCGCGGACCGATGCTTGAGTGGGATCCTCGTCCGTCACTCCGAAAAGGCGCTTGCAGGGCGAAGCCGTCTCGCCATTCCGCGCTGGGGCGTGCGCTCGGCGATCCGGAATTCCCGCCGCCGAATTCAGGGGAATGCCCGATCCCGAAGCATGCCGCGGGGTGCTAGGCTCCGTCGGGAGCCAATCGTTCTCCAGTCACCCACGGAGAGAAAACCCATGGGGCGATAGCGACCCTTGTCTGCCGGCCAGCCCTCGACGCGGCCGCCGCCGACCTCGACAGGACACGCTTGGACCTGCTGCGGGCGAGGAACAGGCTCATGACCCTACGCGAGGCGCTCGACGGGGCCCTCGAGGAGGCCCTGCAACGCCAATCCTTCGCGCCCCTCGAGCATCTCTTCGGCGCGGAGGAGGCAGCAATGGCGGCCTGCGAGAGACTGGCGGCGGCGCTCGCCGCGGCCGAGCAGCGCTGTGTGCTGCTGCGGGTGGCCCTTGCCCATGAGCGGGACCTTGCCGCGTCGGGACCGATCGCCTGGAATCGTCTCCACTGAACCCATCCGTCAGGAACGAGGAATCACCCACCGATTCTAAGTGTTTTCCTGCCCGTCTCTCAGGTGTTTCCCTAATATCGCTTCCCGTCCGCCTTCCTAAGCTGTGACTGGGGAATCGGGTTTGCCCGGAGCTGCCGCACTAGCCTGCATCAAGCCCGGGCTTCCGAGATGTCTGTCCGTGCCGACGAGACGGAGGATCACATGGACCTTCACAACAGCCACAACATCCACCGCTGCGTGGCCGAGGGCATCGGCACCTTCTGGCTCACCTTCGCCGGCTGCGGCAGCGCGGTGATCGCCGCCGGCTTCCCCGACGTCGGTATCGGCCTGCTCGGCGTCTCGTTCGCCTTCGGGCTGTCGGTGCTGACCATGGCCTACGCCATCGGGCACATCTCCGGCTGCCATCTCAACCCGGCGGTGACCGTCGGCCTCGCAGCAGGTGGCCGCTTCCCGAAACAGGACATCCTGCCCTACGTCGTCGCGCAGGTGATCGGGGCCGTGGTCGCCGCGGCGGCGCTCTACGCCATCGCTACTGGCTCCCCCACCTTCGACGTTGCGAAGGGTTTTGCCGCCAACGGCTACGGGACCCATTCGCCCGGCCAGTACAGCATGATCTCCGGCTTCATCGCCGAGGTGGTGCTCACCATGATGTTCCTGTTCATCATCATGGGCGCCACCCACGGCAAGGCCCCGGTGGGTTTCGCGCCCATCGCCATCGGCCTCGGTCTCACCCTGATACATCTCGTGGGCATCCCGATCACCAATACCTCGGTCAACCCGGCCCGCAGCACCGGCCCGGCCCTGTTCGCCGGCGGCTGGGCCCTGGCGCAGCTCTGGATGTTCTGGGTCGCGCCGCTGATCGGCGGCGCCTTGGGCGGGATCCTCTACCGCTGGCTCAGCGAGGAACCATCCGCCCAGGTCACAGGTGTCACGCCGGCCGCGCCGGCGGAATGATGGCATCCCCAGGAACGGAGTGGGTCAATCGCACAGGATCGAGAACACGTGGGTGAAGCGACGCAAGCCTTGGACGGGCCGGAGGCCGGAGTAAGGCTGTCGGCCCGCGACGTCATCCTCGACCTCCAGGCGCGGGTGAACCAGGCGATCATCGGCCAGGAGCGGGTGGTCGAACGGCTCATCATCGCGCTTCTCGCCAACGGCAACGTGCTGATCGAGGGATTGCCGGGGCTCGCCAAGACCCGCGCCATCAAGAGCCTCGCGCGCAATCTCGAGGCCGCCTTCAGCCGCATCCAGTTCACCCCCGACCTCCTGCCGTCCGACGTGACCGGGGGCGAGATCTACCGCAGCGACGGCCAGGGCGGCGGCACCTTCGAGTTTCGGCAGGGCCCGGTATTCGGCAACCTCATCCTGGCCGACGAGATCAACCGTGCCCCGGCCAAGGTCCAGTCCGCCCTGCTCGAGGCGATGGAGGAGCGGCAGGTTACGGTGGCGGGCAAGCGCTACAGGCTGCCCGACCTGTTCATGGTACTCGCGACCGAGAACCCGATCGAGCAGGAGGGCACCTATCCGCTGCCCGAGGCCCAGATGGACCGCTTCCTGATGCATGTGCGCATCGATTATCCGAGCGACGCGGATGAGGTGAAGGTCCTGCGTCTGGTCCGGGAAGAGAACGCCGGCGGGAGCGCATCCTCCTCCCCTCCGAAGATCCCGCAGCAGGCGATCTTCGACGTCCGTCGCGAGATCGACGCCATCACCTCCGCGGAGGCCATCGAGACCTACATGGTGGGGTTGATCGCGGCGACCCGCCGCCCTTCCGAGTACGGCGACAGGCTCAAGCAATGGATCGCCATCGGCGCCAGTCCGCGCGGTTCCCTAGCGCTCGACCAAACGTCACGGGTCTACGCCTGGCTCCAGGGGCGCGACTACGTCGTGCCGGAGGACGTGCAGGCGATCGCCCATGACTGCCTGCGCCACCGCGTATCCCTGAGCTACGAGGCGACGGCCGATGGCGTGAAGCCCGACGACGTGATCGACGAGATCATCCGTCAGGTCGCGGTCGCGGCCTGATCGGGACGGAGGCGCCGGATGGCCTCGGGCGGATCATCGCACCACCCCCCAGCCTCCCATGGCCGGACCTCCGTCACGGTGGACGAGCTGCTCCGGCTGCGGCACAAGGCACGGGGCTTCAGCTTCCTCCCGCGCCAGCCCGTGCACAGCATCCTCACGGGGCCCCATGCCTCGCGCCTGCGCGGCCGTGGCCTGAACTTCGAGGAGCTGCGTCCCTACTATCCCGGCGACGACACCCGCACGATCGACTGGAACGCGACCGCCCGCCTGCGCGAACCCTTCATCCGCGTCTACACCGAGGAGCGGGACCGGGCCGTCATGCTGCTCGTCGACCAGCGCCTATCGATGTTCTTCGGCAGCCACCGGGCCACGAAGTCCGTGGCTGCCGCCGAGGTTGCCGCCGCATCCGCTTGGCGGGTCACCTCGCTCGGCGACCGGATCGGGGCGGTGGTGTTCTCCGACGACGGGGCGGTGACGGTCAAGCCGCAGGCTCGGGACGCCGGGGCCACGGCCGTCATCAATGCGGTTGCGGAACTGAACCGAGCCCTCCCCGGCCGCATCGCGGGGCACGCGACGCCTGGGGCGCTGAACGACGCTCTCCGCCGTGCCGCGCCGTTCCTGAAGCATGACGGCCTCCTGTGCCTGATCACCGACGCAGCGGGGGCCGATCAGGAAACGGTGGAGCGGGTGACGGCGCTCACAGCCCACAACGACGTCCTGAGCGTCTTCGTCTACGATCCCCTCGAGGCCGACCTTCCTCCGATCGGCCCCGTCGTCGTCGCCGAGGCGAACCGCCAGATGGAGATCGACCTGTCGTCCACCGACCTGAGAACGCGGTTCGCGCAGGACTTCGCACGCCGCCGCCGGCAGATCGAGCGGTTCTCCCGCAAACGCTCGATCCCGGTGCTGCCGATCCGGGCGGATTTCGACCCGATCGACCAGCTCCGCGACCTGCTGGGACGCCGGGTGACGCATTCCATCCGCGGGCGGGCACCGGAGGCGGTCCGGTCATGACGAGCGATCCGGCCGACCTCGCCAACCTGCGTGACATCGTCCTGCCTGCCGCTTCGCCCTGGTGGCCCCCGGCCCATGGGTGGTGGGTGATCAGCGCAGGTCTGTTCGCGGCCGCTCTCGTCGCATCGATCCGGGGATGGAAACGGTACCAGGCGAACGCCTACCGCCGCGAGGCCCTTCGCGAGCTCGATGCTACGTCGGACGTGACCGCCGTCATGCCGATCCTCAAGCGGGCCGCCATGGCCGCCTACGGGCGCGAGCGGGTTGCGTCCCTGAGCGGCTCGGGCTTTCTCGCTTTCCTCGACCGGACCGGTGGCACGATCGACTTCACGTCGGGGCCTGCCCGCCTCCTTCCCGGGCTCGCCTTCAAGCACGGGCCGCCTCCGACGCCGGACGAATTCGCGACGGCCGTTGCCGATGCCAGGCGCTGGCTGCGAACCCATCGGGTGCGGGGACGATAGCATGCTGACCTTTGCCTATCCCTGGCTCGCCGTCCTGCTTCCCCTGCCCCTGCTCGTGTCCTGGTTGGTGCCGCCGCGTGCAGAGCATCGGGCCGGCGTGAGGGTGCCGTTCTTCCGGACCCTCGTGGCCCTTACCGGACAGGTGCCGGGCAGCGGCACCGTCATGGCGCGGCGCGGCGCCGGACGTACGGCCGTCCTCATCCTCTGCTGGCTCCTGGCGCTCGCCGCGCTCATGCGGCCCCAGTGGATCGAGCCACCCCTCCATCGCGATGTCCCGACCCGAGACATGCTCCTGCTGGTCGACCTTTCCGCCTCGATGGACACGAACGACTTCAGAGACGCGCAGGGGCGGACGGTCGATCGGCTGACCGCGCTCAAGCAGGTGCTCGACGAGTTCGTCGCGCGTCGCCACGGCGATCGCGTCGGCGTGGTGGTCTTCGGCGATTCACCCTTTGCGCTGGTGCCCTTCACGACCGACCTGAAGCTCGCCCGCCAGCTCGTGCAGGAGACCGCCGTGGGCATGGCCGGACCCCGGACGGCCTTCGGCGACGCTATCGGTCTCGGCATCTCGCTGTTCGACAAGTCGACCGTGAAGACGAAGACCATGATCGCCCTGACCGACGGCAACGATACGGCCAGCAAGATGCCGCCTGGCGAGGCGGCCGGCGTCGCCAAGGATCGGAGCATCGTCATCCACACCGTCGCCATCGGCGATCCGACCGCCGCAGGCGAGGACAAGCTCGACGAGACCGCGCTCAAGGCCGTGGCGGCGCGGACGGGTGGCGGCTTCTACCGGGCACTCGACCGGGAGCAGCTCGCCGGGATCTACCGCAGGCTGGACGAGGTCGAGACCCGGCGCATCGAGACCGTCTCCTTCCGGCCGAAGACCGATCTCTATTGGATTCCCCTGGCGGCGGCCCTGCTGACGGGCATGGGAGCCGCCGCCCTGATCGCCATTAAGGGCCGACGTCAACTTCAAGGGACGACGGGGGAGGAGGCTTCGGCATGAGTGCGGTGCTGGCCTCGCTTCATCTGCTGCGGCCATGGTGGCTGCTGTTGCTTGTGCCCGCCTTGTTGATCTGGTGGCGCCTGCGCACGGGGCACGATGCGATCGCACGCTGGGCGGCGGTGATCGATCCGGCGATCCTGAGCGCGCTGGCCATTGGCGTGAAAGGGCGATCCCGTCTCCTGCCCGATGATCTCCTGGTAGCCATCTGGATCGTCGGCATCGTGGCCGTTGCGGGACCGACCTGGAGGCGCGAGCCCTCGCCGTTCGCCGATGCCCGGCCACCCGTCATGGTCGTCCTGAAGGTCACGCCGTCCATGAAGGCCGAGGACCTGGCGCCGAACCGTCTTGTCCGCGCCGTCCAGAAGCTCTCGGACCTCGTGACGGCGCGCGAGGGCGCTTCGACGGGGCTTGTCGCGTACGCTGGATCGGTCCACCTTGTCCTGCCGCCGACACCGGACAAGGACGTGATGGGCGCCATGGCGCAGGCCCTGTCACCCGAGATCATGCCCCAGGAGGGCGACAGCCTGGCCGAGGCGGTCCGTCTGGCCTCCACCGTGCTGCGGGACGGCGGCAAGGGAGGATCGGTTCTCGTCATGGCCGATACGATTGCCCCGGACCAAGTGTCCCTCCTGGAGAACCAAGGCGGTTCGGGTCCGACATTCGAGACTACCCTGTGGGCCGCGCTTCCGCCGTCGCACCTTGACGCCGCGCAGGACCTGAACACTGGCGCTTCGGCGCTGGATGCCTCGCTCCAGGCCATGACACCCGACCGTTCCGACGTCGACGCCATTGCCACTCGGCTCGACCGGGCCACCGCCGTCGGCGACGTCACCGGCGAGGGCGAGCGATGGCAGGAGGCGGGCTACTGGCTGACGCCTCTGCTCGCGTTGCTTGCCCTCGCCTGGTTCCGGCGCGGCTGGGTCCTGGGGAGCTGAGGCGATGGCGCACAGGATCCGCGATACGGTAGAATGGCTGTCCTCGTTCCTGGCGCGGCATGCGTACGCGGGCATCGCCGGCGCAGTCGTGATCGGCTTGGGGATCCTCGGCGCGGCCTCAGGGTGGCGCGACCTCCTGCTCACGCCCGACCAGCGCGGCGCCTGGGCGATGCACGAAGGCCGCTACCAGGAGGCTGCCGATGCGTTCGTCGACCCCATGCGACGCGGCGTGGCCCTGTTCCGGGCGGGCGCGTTCAAGGAAGCCGCCCAGGCCCTGTCCGGCCTCGACACGGCCGAGGCCGCCTACGACCAGGGCAATGCCCTCGTGATGCTCGGACAGTACGACAACGCCGTCGGTCGCTACGACCGCGCCCTCCAGCTCCGGCCCGGCTGGGCGGAGGCCGAAGCCAACCGGACGCTGGCCCGGCTGCGGGCCGATCGCCTGAAGACGACGGGCGGCGACATGGGCGATACGGATTCCCGACCCGACGAGGTCGTCTTCGATCCGAACAAGCCCAAGGGCAGCGAAGGCAAGGACGATCAGGTCGCGGGCGGCACTCCCATGTCAGACGAGGCGGTGCGAGCGCTGTGGCTGCGTGGCGTCCAGACCAAGCCCGCCGACTTCCTGCGGGCGAAGTTCGCCTATCAGCTCCAGTCCCAATCCACGCCTCCAAACCCGGGAAGCGCCCCATGAAGCACTCACCGATCTCTTCGAAGCTCTCCACAACCGGAGACGGCATGGTCCGGATTCCCGGCGGCACGTTCGCCATGGGATCGAACGACCACTATCCGGAGGAGGCCCCCGTCCACCGAGTGACCGTCGACGGCTTCTGGATGGACGCGGCTCCGGTCACCAACCGCCAGTTCAAGTCCTTCATCCAGGCTACCGGCCATGTCACGACCGCCGAGACGATACCTGATGCGAAGGATTATCCGGGAGCCCGACGCGAGATGCTGAAGGCAGGCTCCCTGCTGTTCACGCCACCGTCCCATCCGGTGGACCTGCGCGACTGGAGCCAATGGTGGACCTTCGCCTTCGGCGTGAACTGGAAACGGCCGAACGGTCCCAACAGCAACCTCAAGGGGCTGGAGGACCACCCGGTCGTCCATGTCAGCCACACGGACGCCCTCGCCTATGCCCGCTGGGCCGGCAAGGACCTGCCGACCGAGGCGGAATGGGAGTTCGCGGCCCGCGGCGGGCTCGACGGCGCCGAATTCGCCTGGGGCGACGAACTCACGCCCGACGGTCGGCAGATGGCGAATACCTGGCAGGGACAGTTCCCATTCCAGAACACCATGCTCGATGGCTACGAGCGCACCTCCCCGGTCGGCTCGTATCCGGCCAACGGCTACGGCCTCGTCGACATGATCGGAAATGTCTGGGAATGGACGAACGACTGGTACACGCCGAAGCACCCCGACGACGCGCCGAAGGCCTGCTGCATCCCGGAGAACCCGCGCGGCGGCCACGAGGATTCGAGCTACGATCCCAGGCAACCGGAGATCAGGATTCCGCGCAAGGTCGTGAAGGGCGGCTCGCACCTGTGCGCGCCGAACTACTGCCGCCGCTATCGTCCGGCAGCGCGGCACCCGCATCCGGTCGACACCTCCACGAGCCACATCGGCTTCCGCTGCGTGCGCCGGGAATGATGCGGTCGACGGGCATCCATCGGCTCAAGGGGTGATGGCTACCTTGAGAACACCGTCCCGCTGGTGCGCGAAGAGATCGTAGGCCTCCTCGATCCTGTCGAGCGGGAACCGGTGGGTCACGAGCGCGGTGGCATCGACCCGCCCGGACGCGATCACATCCATGAGCCGCCGCATGCGCTCCTTGCCGCCCGGGCACAGGGTCGAAACGATGGACAGGTCTCCAAGTCCGGCCGCGAAGGCATCGAGCGGGATGCAGAGGTCGGCGGCGTAGACGCCGAGCGACGACAGTGTCCGGCCCGGCCGTAGGACCCGCAAGGCGCTCGAGAACATGCCTTGCCTCCCAAGGCCTCGATTGCCACGTCGACGCCGCGTCCGTCCGTGACCCTCATGATCTCCGCCACGGGATCTGACTCGCGGATGTCGATGCAGCGGTCGGCCCCCATCCTGCCGGCCATCTCCAGCCGCTCCGGCAGGCCGTCGACCACGATCACGGTCGTCGCTCCCATGAGCCGGGCTCCCGCCGTGGCGCAGAGTCCGATGGGTCCTTGGGCAAAGACCGCTACAGTGTCACCGATCCTCACGCCGCCCCGCTCCGCGCCGGAGAAGCCCGTGGACATGATATCGGGGCACATGTGCACCTGCTCGTCGCTCAGACCCTCGGGAACGGGAGCGAGGTTCGTCATGGCGTCGGGGACGAGGAGGTGTTCCGTTTGCACTCCATCGATGGTGTTCCCGAACCGCCAGCCTCCGGAGGCCTTGAAGCCGTGCCTCGTCCTGGGACCAGCATCCGCACAGGCAGGCCGAGCTGTGGCCGCTGGGCGTGATCGCGCGGGCGATGACGCGCTGCCCCTCCCCGTATCCCTGCACCGCCGACCCCAGCCTCTCGATGATCCCGACCGGCTCATGGCCGATGGTGAGACCGCGGGCCACCGGATACTCGCCCTTGAGGATATGGATGTCGGTGCCGCAGATGGTTGTGGTCGTGATGCGGATCAGGGCGTCGAGCGGCCCCACGTCCGGGATCGGCTTCTCGTCGAGGAGGATGCGCCCCGGTTCGACGAATACCGCTGCCTTCATCGTTGCTGCCATTCCTTCCTCCCTCTCTCATGCGAGCGCGAGCGGCCGAGTCAGGAACCCGGCCTTGGACATTAGGAACCTCGTCAGCGGCGAAGGGGCTGGCATTGGGGCATAGGATGCGGTCCCCATCAAGGCCGAGGGGGATGGTCTTTCCGGGATGGACGCCATTCCCGTCCGGTGTGTTGTGCCGACACGACAACGCTGCATTGTGGGAGCATCCCCTCAGAATGGATTGACGTAGTTCAGGATCGCGGTCTGCCGCAGCACGACCTTGCGGATGACGTGGGCCGCCTGCACGCGCTCCGTGTAGATCGCCGCCACCCCCGTGCTCCCGGCCGGCAGCCGTCCGGCAACGGCCCGATCATCGAGCGAGATCCGGACCACGAACGGTGCCGCCTGGAGTTCCGATGGCGCCACCGCAAGGCCGCCCACCTGTGCCTGCCCCGTCGCGATGGCCTGCAACACGGCTTCGACACGTCCGGGAAATACTTCCCCTGGGAAACGCTTGAACGTGACCTCCACGGGCTGGCCGACCTCGACGTAGCGTGAGTAGATCTGCGGGACCTCGACCCCGAGGATCGTTTCTGAGGTGTCGATGAACGCCATCACGGGGGACTGTGCGGTCACCCGTGTTCCCTTGCGCAGCGCCAAGTTGGTCACGTAGCCATCGGCCGGCGCCCGCACGGTCGCCTTATCCAGGCTCCACCTGGCGCCCTCGAGCTGGGCCCGCAACTGTTCCACATCCGCCTCACGTTGCTGCACGTCGAACGCGCGCCCTGCGTCGTTTCTCTGGAGCTCGGAGAACTGGCCCAGGCGCAGCTCGGCGAACCTGAGTTGGGCTTCAAGGGTCTGGACCTGTGCCTGGTACGTGGTCGGATCGATGCGGAACAGGACGTCGCCTGCCTTGATCGGCGTGTTGGCGGCAACGGGGACGTCGATGACCTCTCCCGCGACCTCGGGCACGATCTGGACGGAGTTGCGGATCACCGCTGTCGGACCGGACGGCGCGCCCCATCCCATCGGGATGAACAGGCCGACCAGAAGGAGCAGCAGCACGAGGACAGGCGACAGCTTCCAGAACAGGTTGAACGGGATGAACCGCAGCCAGACGAACAGAGCCAGCAGCGCAATGTAGGAGTTGAGCAGGACGACGATCATTTCGGCTCCTCCCGCCGTTTCGGCACATCGACATAGGCCCAGATCAGCACCAGCGGCCAGAACACGAAGCCGCAGATCAGGGTGGCCCAGCTCCCGACCGTGACTGCCTCCGGCCAGGGATGACCGCGCTTGCGCGCGATGTGCCCGGGCATCATCCCGAGCGCCACGAACACCGCGATGAGCGTCGCGACGAGGACGATGAGGACGATCCAGGCGAAGATGTCGAGGCCTGACATTGATCTCTCCGTAAGTGCCGCCTTCGGTTCAAGGCACCGCCTCAGGACCACCAGGCGCGAGACCAGGTTCGGCGATGAAGGACATCGTGCGAACTCAGTATTTCGCCATGATGGCCGCGGGTGGCGTTGGATGCGCATGTCCGCCGAGCGGGAACGCCACGGTGAACAGGCCGATGGTGCCCTGCGGACGGTTCTCGACGTCGACCTCGCGCAGTACCTTGATGCGGGTCGTCACGGGCGTGCCGGCGACGGTGAACGTGTAGCCTGCCGTGGCGCCGACCGCCGCCACCCGTCCCTTGAACGGCCCGATCCGGTTGCCCCGGCCGCCGTCCTCGGATACCTGGTCGTAATAACCGGCCTGAAGACCGACGGAGAACTCCTTGGTGATGTTCTTGGTGATGGCCAGATCGGCGTGGAAGGCGTTGCCGCTGGCATAATCGGTCGCGGGGTTCTCGCCGTTGATCTCGAAGCCGACCGTACCCGAGATGTCGAGGCCGAGCTCCGGATCGAGCCAGGTGAGTGCGGCGGAGACGTCGCCGATCCAGCGGTTGAAAGCCAGGTTCGACAGCTCCCCCTCCTGGTAACCGCCGGCCGGAACGTTGACCGAGCCGCTGATCGACCAGTGGAAGTTGCCCGCATGCCAGCCGACCAGGGCTGTCGTGATGGGATCGCCGAGGACGAACGAGGCATCCCGCTGGCTGAAGGCGAAGGGGCGCCCGAGCGGCGGCGCCTCAATCAGGATGCCGGAGCTGACCCGCGGCACGCCGAACGGCACGCTGACGCCGAAGCCCACCTGCCCGCCGAGGATTTGCAGGGGCGTGATCCAGGTTGCCGTCAGGAAGTCGGCCCGGGCCTCGACCTCCACATCCGCCAAGACGGCCCCACCGATCTGGATGCGGCGCCCGCCCTTCAACTCACCGGAATACATGTAGAAGTCGTTCTCGAGGTAGACGCCGGGCGGCGGGACGAGGGCAGCGCCTGGGCCGTGGAAGCCCGGGAGGTACAGGCTGGCCCCACCTTCCGTGGCGTCTGCGGTGCCCGCCAGGAGGCTGCTGAATGATCCGAGCGCGAGGATCATTGCAGAAAGGCGCTGCCCCACGCGGCATCTTCCCGGGACCCGGCCGAGTTCGCGCGCCCTCCTCCGCCTGCGGTTCGATACCTGAGTACTCATGACAACCCTCTTTCCTGATTGGGCCGGCAGAAGGTTACAGTCGAGCCGTCTGCCGGCCTATGCGCGCGTCATTGCGCAGGCGCGTCGAAGCTCCGCTGCATCTTCTCCACGAGTTGATCGATGCTGAAACTCGCTGCGCGTTGGCTAGGCGGGTATTCCTTGAAGGTGGCCAGGAACTGACCCACGACGGTTGGCGCGGCCAGGAACACGCCCGCGGCGTCCGACATGAACCAGTCGTAATACGTGTTCGAGGTGATGTCCGCCCGCTCGTAAGGATCCGAGCGCAGGTTGAAGACCTTCGGCACCCGTAGACGCGTGAACGGCTCGGCCCAGATCCGCATCGTCCCCTGGGCGCGCTGCTCGTCGAAGACGATCTTCCAGTTCTCGTAGCGCAGGGCGACGAGATCGCCGTCGTCGTCGAAATAGACGAATTCCTTGCGCGCGCTCCTGTCCTGCTGGCCTGTCAGGTACGGAAGCTGGTTGTAGCCGTCGAGATGGACCTTGAAGGTCTTCGTTCCGGCCTGGTGACCTCTCAGCAGCTTGTCCTTGATGTCGGGATCGCCCGCAGCCGCCATCAGGGTGGGCACCCAGTCGAGACCGCTGATCAATTCGGTCGACACGGAGCCCGGTCTGATCCGTCCCGGCCAGCGGATCATGCAAGGCACGCGGAAGGCGCCTTCCCAGTTGGTGTTCTTCTCGCTGCGGAACGGCGTCGTGCCCGCATCCGGCCAGGAATTCTGGTGCGGTCCGTTGTCGGTGGTGTAGAGCACGATGGTGTTGCCGGCGATGCCGAGATCGTCCACGGCCTTGAGAAGCTGACCGATATGCGCATCGTGCTCGATCATGCCGTCGGCATATTCGGTCCGGGACGTCAGCCCAGGCTTGTCGCGATGCTCCGGCCGCACATGGGTACGGAAGTGCATGCGGGTCGAGTTGAACCAGCAGAAGAACGGCTTGTTCGCGCGTGCCTGACGCTGCATGAAGTCGATGGCCGCCGCCGAGGTCTCGTCGTCGATGGTCTCCATGCGCTTCTTCGTCAGCGGCCCGGTATCCTCGATCCTGCCGTCGACGGAGGTCTTCAGCACGCCCCGCGGCCCGAACCGCTTCCGGAACTCGGGGTCCTGTGGGTAGAAGTGGTTCTCCGGATCCTCTTCGGCATTGAGGTGATAGAGGTTGCCGAAGAACTCGTCGAAGCCATGCGCGGTCGGCAGGTATTCGTCGCGGTCGCCGAGGTGGTTCTTGCCGAACTGGCCGGTCGCGTAGCCGAGTGGCTTGAGCAGTTCGGCGAGCGTCGCATCCCTCGCTTGCAACCCGACTGTCGCCCCTGGCATGCCGACCTTCGACAGGCCGGTGCGCAGGGTGCACTGGCCCGTGATGAAGGTCGAGCGCCCCGCCGTGCAGCTCTGCTCGGCATAGTAGTCGGTGAACATCATGCCTTCCCGGGCGATGCGGTCGATGTTGGGCGTGAGGTAGCCCATCACCCCGAAGGAATAGGCGCTGATGTTGGTCTGCCCGATATCGTCACCGAAGATGACGAGGATGTTGGGTCGTTGTCCGGAAGCGGGCGACACGCTTGGCGCGGTCTGGGGCTGCTGGGCTTGTGCCGATGCTCCGGTACCCGCCATCGATGTCAGGGCCATTGCGGTCCCCGACAGGAGGATGTCACGTCGGTTGACGCTCCGCTCCTCCCCCGTGTCTTGTTGCTCCCTGCTCAGGTTCTTCTCGCTCATGTCCAACTCCTCTGGATCGGTCCAAAAGGCGTGCCGAAAGCGCTTCCGAGGCTATGGCTTGTAGATCGTCCTCCAATCGCTCCTCATGTCGACCACGAGCCACCCTCGCGTCGGTGCCTCGTCCAGGGCCTTGTCGAGCCGGCCGACGTGCGACTGGCGATCGTAGGCGTATTCGCGCTCCGCATCGGTGTGATGGACGATCAGGGCGAAGCGCGGACCCGTGTTCAGCGTGGTCCATTGCAGCATCTGGAGGTCGCCGTCCGAGTTTCCGGCCGCGAAGACGGGGCGGCGGCCGATGAAGCGGTTGATCCCCAGCGGCTTGCCGGGCCCATCGTCGACGAACTCCACCGTCGGCAGCTTCTCGATCACGGGCCTATCCCCCTCGAGGCGGTATGCGGTCTTGCCGCTCGACCCCACGACCTGCTCGGGCGGGATGCCGTAGGCCTTTTCCGTCCAGGGCCGCATGAACTCGACACCGCCGCCCGAGACAATGAAGGTCTTGAAGCCGTTCGCTCGCAGGTACGCGAGCAGTTCGACCATCGGCTGGTAGGTCAGCGACGTGTAGGGTCTGTCGAAGCGCGGGTGTCGCGCCTTGGCAAGCCAGTCCGTGACCGTCGCCTCGAACTCCGCCGTCGTAATCCCGCTGTGGGTGGCGATCATGAGGTCCGCGATGCCCTGCTCTCCAAGCGCGGCCAATGCAGCCTTGTCGCCGTTAAGGAGCGCCTTGAAGGGCTGTCTGTTCGCCAGCTCCGGGTTGGTCCGGGCAAGTTCCTTGGCGCGCTCCTCCACGAAGGCGGCCTGCACGTACATGGGCTGCTCGGTCCAGAGCGTGCCGTCATTGTCGAAGGTGGCGATGCGCTCCTCGACCGGCACGAAGTCGGGGCCACCCTGACGCGTCACCCGCTGCACGAAGTCGATGATCCTGCTCTTGGCCGCGCCGTCGTTCCAGGACGGCAGGGGATCGGTCTGGGCCCGCGTGTCCGGCGCCGTGAGCGTGAGCATGGCAACCACCGCGAGCGCGAGAAATGCACGGCGTGTGGGCAAGAAGGTGCTGGGGATGGGCATCTCATGACCTCCCGACGGGATTGAGCGGTGGCAATGCGCATGGTCGCCGGACACGGGCGTGGGCATTCGGGACGGACCAGGCCGCCTCGGCGAGTCGCCATCCCCGTTCCGGGGTCCACGGCTCTCCGCCAGGGCCGAACAGGGAGCGTTCGAGTTGCGCCGCGGCGGTGCCCAATGCCTCATTCCGCGAGACCCACTCGATCTGGGATGGCGACAGCCTCGTCTTCCATTCCGCGAACGCGCGATAGGTCGCGGCGGCGTCCCCGCCCCTAGCGACCCGACGCAGAGTCCGCCGCGCGGATTTCTCCGACGCGGCCCGCCGCTGCCGCCACGCGAGCCAAGCTTGCCGCGCTCCCGGCGCACCGTACCAGGCGGCGATGACGACGGTTGCCAGGATGGCGGCAAGGCCTGCGGATGCCAGCAGCCAAGTGCGGGACCTGATCCGAAAGCCAGCGCGGGATGCAGCCGGCGTGGCCGGGGTCGTGACGGTAACGCTTCTGCCTTCGAGGTTCGCGGCCTGTGCCGACTTCGTCCGGAGATCCCACCACGGCAATACGAGAGCCGGGAGCACGAACGTGCCCGCCCGCTCGAACACATACGTCACCTTGTCGGTGCGGTGTCCGGTCACCGAGCCTCGATCCACGCGATCCTCGCTCACGGGCGGATCAGGGTAGATTCGGATGCCATCGGGTACAGCAAACGAGAGCTCCGGCATGCCGAGCGCAGGCACGTCCGCGGCTTCCCGCGTGATCGCCCGGACAAGGGCGCCGCCGGTCTCGAAGCGGGTTGCCTCGTCCGGGGACCACGTCTGGCGCGCCGACACCCGGCTCGAGGCGATCACGGGGCCCGAGGCATCGATGCCGGGCGGGACGGTGACGTCCAGACCCACCGGGCTGCCCGCGGTCGTTCCGGCGACATCCCCGCCAGGGTCGAGCAGGGTGACTTGCGGGGCCGGAACCGTGAGCCTGCCGCCGCGGCGCGGGAAGACGGCGAAGGTGAAGCGCTGGCCGACGTAGGACTGCTGGCCGATGGTCTCGCGGATGGTCAGGCCCTGGCTCTCGAACCGCATCACCTGGGTGCCCGGTGCGTCCGCGACGCTGACCCGCGGCGGCCGCGGCATGACGTCGGGGAACAGGACGTCGACGTAGAGGCTGATGGGTTGGCCGACGACGGCGCTGCCGGCAGGATCGAGCGCTGTCCTCACGGCGACGCCTGACGGCTGGGACAAGGCCGGCGATGCGGCGACGATCAGGCCGAGGGCCAGGGCCGGCATCGACCCTGATCCTCCGCCTAGGCCCCGTGCTCGTGGCAGCGTCCGGCAAGCCCGCATCATGGCTCGCCCCGCACGAACCAGCGGTAGTAGGGGTTGTCCGGATCGGCTGCCAGCACGCTGCGCATGTCGCGGGCCCATCCGATCCGGTCGCCCGCGAGGGCGCTCGTGCCCGCGCGGTAGAAGGTGAGCAGTTCCTCCCGGCGGGAGGCGACCGCCGCGAGCGCCGCCTCGTCGGCCCCGCCGACGGGAACGTCGTCGCGCAGGTTCAGCAGCTCGGGCAGGACCAGCCCGAAATCGCCGCGGCGGACCCAGGTGGCATACTCGATGCCCGGGCGGTCGTCGGTGACCGCGGGCGCGTTCCTGGCAAAGCGGACAAGGCCGTCCCGCCCCATGACATAGGTCGCCAGCAGGACTTCCGGCGAACGCACGCCCACTTCGGCCAGGGCGGGGGCGACGTCAGGCAGGGCCATGCGTTGCCGGATACGTCCGAGATCGAGCGTCATCGGATCCATCGAACCGACCAGCAGCATCTCGTGCAGCTCCGTGGTCCACAGCATGGCATGCGGGAACACGTCCACGAAGCTTCGGACGAGCGAGCGCGTGTCGTCCTCGTTCTGCGTCGGCAACGGCAGCCATTGCGCGACGATGCCTTGCGGACGCAGGCGCGATGCGGCGAGACGGTAGAAATCGCTCGAGTAGAGGTTGACCACGCCCGCAGCGGATGGCGGCGGTGGCTCGAGCGTGATGAGGTCGTAGGTCTCATCGGAGCGCTGCAACTCGCGCCGGCCGTCCCTCAGGCGGATGTCCAGCCGCGGATCGGATGACGCACCGAAGGTACCCTTGAATAGGGGAGCAGCCTTCAGGACTGCCGGCAGCAACTCCGCCACTACGCGGCGCTCGAGGCCGGGATGGCGCAGCATCGCTCCCGCCGTGATCCCGGTGCCGTAGCCGATCACGAGCGCCGACCGCGGTTCGCCGTTGTGGACGATGAGCGGCAGCAGGGCTTGGAGCCGCATGTAGCGCAGCGACGGCATCGCGTCGCCGGAGTTCGAGACACCCTGGATGTAGAGGCGCCGGAAGCGGTTCGCGCCGGTCCCACGCTCGACGACGGCAACGGTCCCGCCCCGTCCTTCCTCGTAGAAGGCGAGCGAGCCTCCGCGCAGTCCCGGGAAGACCCTCGCCAGCCCGTCAGCCGGGGCCAGGACCACAACGGCCACGGAAACGAGGGCGACGCCGACGATCGCTCCCTTAAGCCGTCGGCTGGTGCCGCCCGCCGCGATCGTGGCAAGGCCTATGGCAGCGGCGCCGGCCGCGAGCAGGCCAAGCGTGCGCACCACGCCGAGGGCGGGCACCAGAACGAACCCCGTCAGGGCCGTGCCCGCGATGCCACCAATGGTATTGACGGCGAGCGCCGCCCCCATCCCCCTCCCGGTGGGTCGATCCTCCATGACGAGGCGCAGGGCGGCCGGGAAGGCGGCACCCAGCAGGATTGTCGCCGGAAGGACAACGGCGATGGCCGCTACCGCAAAGCGGGCGGACATGCCCGCGAGGTCGTTGTTTGTCACCGACAGCACGGCAGCCTCGGCGGCGGTCTGGGCCACGACGAGCCACGGCCCTGGCGTCACGATGCCGAGCAGGGCCGCCGCGCCCGCCGCCGCGATCAGGAGGCCGAACATTCCCCAGGGGTCTCCGGCCCGCGCGGCGAACCTGGCGAACAGGCCCGCCCCAAGCGCGATCCCGAGTAGGTAGGTGGCGAGCACGACGGAAAACGCAAAGGCTCGCGTGCTCGTGAACGGAACGATGGCCTGCGACCACGCGATCTCGTATCCGAGGGCAACCGCGCCCGCGATGCCGTAGAGCGCAAGGGCGGTGGCAGCGCCACGTCGGGCATCGGGTGGCGGGGCCACATCCCTTGCCGGGACTGTCCGAGGGCTCGTCCGATCGACCCACAACGCGACGGCTCCCACGGCAACGCCGACAGCCGCCGCCGCGAGGGCGGAACCGCGAACGCCGAGCATCGGAATGAGGAGAAAGGGAGGAAGGAGTGCCCCGATGACGGCCCCGCAGGTATTGGCGGCATACAGCCGTCCCCCGGCATCGGCACCGCCATGGACAATGGATCGGATCAGGACGGGCAACGTCCCACCCATGAGGACGGCAGGCACCGCGACTGCGGCGATCGGCAGCGCCCACGCCAAGGGGAGGCTGACGTCCTCCAGACGCGCGAAGGTCGACGCGGCGTTGGACAGAAGCAGGGTCGTGGCGGTGCCGAAGAGCGATACGCCGAATTCCAGCAACCCGTAGAGACGCAAGGGACGGTGCGTCCGGTCGGCGATCCTGCCCCAGACGAGACTGCCGAGCCCGAGGCCCGCGAAGAAGGCGCCGACCCCGATGGCAATGGCATGCACCTCCACGCCGATCACCAGCGTGAGCTGCTTGATCCAGACGATCTGGAAGATGAGGGCGACTGCGCCCGAGAACACGAGCAGGAGCGCGGGCACCAAGTGGCTCCCGCGCTCCTGCGATCCTCCGATCGGACGGGGGCGTTGACGCCCGCTGGCGCGGTGCGGGACAGGCTTGGCGCGTGCCTGGGTCACTGTTCGGTCTTCCCTCTCGTGTCGCGGCATGGGCCGGCTGCCGCGGGGCAGCCGGCGGTACGATCATTCGAGGCCGCGCTTCTTGAACGACTCGTCGATCTTCCGGTCCACGCCCCGGCGGATCTGGTCGATGCTGAAGCTCGCGATGCGCTGGCTGGGCGGATATTCCACGAAGGTCTCGAGGAACTCGGCCGCCTTGATCTGCGCCTGGGCGAGAAGGTAGGCGTTCTCGACCCGCCACTGATCGTACATGCTGCCCGAGATCTCGGCGTGCTCGTACGGGTCCATGCGCAGGTTGAAGAGCTTGGGCACACGCAATGGCGTGAAGGGGTGAGCCCAGACATCGAATTGACCGGGCTGCTCCTGCTTCTCGAAGACGTGCTTCCAGTCGCCGATGCGCATCGCGACGAGATCACCGTCGTCGTTGAAGTAGAAGTACTCGTTCCGCGCGCTCCTGTCGGTCCTGCCCGTCAGGTAGTCGAGCTGGTTGTAACCGTCGAGGTGATTGCGGAACGTCGTCGGGTTGCCCGCAGGCTGCCAGCCCTTGAGCAGCCTCTCCTTCACGTCCGGGTCGCCGGCCGCCGCCAGCAGCGTCGGGAACCAGTCGAGACCGGAGACGATCCCGTTCGCGACCTCGCCCGCCTTGATCCTGCCGGGCCAGCGGACCATGGCGGGTACGCGGAACGCGCCTTCCCAGTTCGTGTCCTTCTCCGAGCGGAACGGCGTCGTGGCCGCATCGGGCCAGGTGAACGCGTTGGGGCCGTTATCCGTCGTGAAGACCACGATGGTGTTATTGGTGACACCCATGTCGTCGAGCGCCTTGAGCAGCTTGCCGACGTTCTGGTCCATCTCCCACATGCCATCGCCATATTCATTGCCGGGCATGCCGCTCTTGCCGCGGAACTCCGGCCGCACATGGGTGAAGATGTGCATGCGGGTGAAGTTCATCCATGTGTAGAACGGCTTGTTGGCCCTCGTCTGGCGCTGCATGAAGTCGATCGCCGCGCCGGTCGTCTCGTCGTCGATCGTCTCCATCCGCTTCCTCGTGAGCGGGCCGGTGTCCTCGATCTTGCCGTCCACCGACGTCTTGAGGACGCCACGGGGAGCGTAGGCCTTGAGGAAGGCGGGATCATCCTTCGGCCAGTATGGACGCTCGGGCTCCTCTTCGGCATTGAGGTGATAGAGGTTGCCGAAGAACTCGTCGAAGCCGTGCGCGGTCGGCAGGTACTCGTCGCGGTCGCCGAGGTGATTCTTGCCGAACTGGCCCGTGGCATAGCCGAGCGGCTTGAGGGCCTCGGCCATCGTGATGTCGGTCTTCTGCATCCCGACGGGAGCGCCCGGAATCCCGACCTTGCAGAGCCCGCTCCGCAGGCAGGCCTGCCCCGTGATGAAAGTCGACCGCCCCGCCGTGCAACTGTTCTCGGCGTAGTAGTCGGTGAAGATCATGCCCTCGTTGGCAATGCGGTCGATGTTCGGTGTCCTGTAGCCCATCAGGCCGCGCGTATAGGCGCTGATGTTGGATTGGCCGACATCGTCGCCGAAGATGACGAGGATGTTGGGCCGCGCTTGCGTACCGCCCGTCGGGGCGGGCGCCGACGTCTGCGGCGACGGCGTAGGAGTTTGGGCCGCCGCGGGCAAGGCGCCCCCGACGGCAAGTCCCACGACGGCGGCCGCGGCCGTGGTCATGAACCTGGTCAATATGGACATTCACTGGTCTCCTGGACTTGAACGTTGGGTCTTGTCTCGGTTGCACGTGAACGGGCCGCCTCAACGGCCTTGCTTGTCCTCCTCTTCTTCCCTCGTCCCCCGTGATGCGGTCACGGCGCGGGATGCGTGACCTTGGGCGGATCGCTGGCCGGAAACGTGTCGTCGAGCTGCTCGTCCAGCACACGATCGGCCTCGGCCTTGTCTTCATCCTGTCCAAGCTTCGATGAGTGCTTCGGCAATTGCTCCCCCTGGTGCTGTCAGTTGAGCGCGAACTGGAGGTTGCCCCCGCCGAAGAGCTGCCACCGCGGCACGCCATCGCCGTGGCGCCAGACGGTGTATTGCGGCTCAAGGAAGGCGTTGACCGTGGTCTTGCCGAGCTGCCAGACCTTGCCGGCGCCGAAGCCGACCGGGATGTAGTGGACGTGGTTCTCGAACGAGAAGCTCCAGGTCGCCGTCGAGCGCAGGTAGAAGCCCTCGGGCAGGTTGTAGAGCAGGAGCGGTTGGAACGTGAGGAGCTTGACGTCCTCGCGGTCGTCGTCGCCCGCGAACGACTGCTGGTAGGTGGCGAGGCCGCCGATCAGTCCCCAGTGCTGCGGCGCGATCGCGATGCCGGCGGCACCGGCCTGCCACTTGCCGGCGCCGAGCGCATCGGAGCTGGCCGTCGGCGCGACCAGCATCGGCCCGATGCCGAACTCGATGCCCTTGCCGGGGATCACGAACAGGTCCATCAGCGTCAGGTCGCCGAGCCCGGTGTCGCTGCCTGTCGGGAATGTCGGTGCGTTGGCGATCGGCAGGGTGAACCGGAAGAGTTGCGGCGCGCCGAACAGCTTGTGCGGGATCAGGCCGCGCAGCAGGAACTGGTTGGCATCGCGCCCGGGCAGTCCCTTGAACGAGGGGATGAAGTAGTCCTGGAGATTGATGGTGGTCTTCGGCGTGAGCGGGTTGTTGGCCTCGTTCTGGCCATTGCCCTCCTGCGCGCCTGCCGATGCCGTGCACAGGCAGGACACGAGTGCTAGGGCTGGTGCCGCGGTCATCGGGTGCCGCATGATGGCCGATTTCCTCACCCTGTCAGTTGCAGCGGGTGAAGGTCGCGGTCAGGTCCGGGAAGTCCGGATCGAACTTGACGATCGTGTTCGGGCCGGGAGTGCGGAACGTGACCGGGAGCGCGCCGACCATCATCCGGCTCGAGCAGTCGAGGACGGCCTTCAATCCATCCGCCGTCTGCTTCTCGGAGGCCAGCGTGCACGTCGCCCGCGCCCCCTGGATGCGGCTGCCGTTGATGATGAAGCTGGTGTCGGCATTCCTCTTGCCGGGTCGGAATGCGAAACGACCGCTCCTCTTCGTGAACACGTCGGAGCACTGCGCCGAGTTGATGACCCATGCGCCCTGGAGCTCGGACAGCGAGGCGGCTCCGGCCGGGCTACCCGTGCCGCCGAGCAGCACTGCCGCCAGCAGGAGGGAGCCCATCGTCCTGGTGGATGCCGTCATCGGACCGTCTCCCATCGCTGTTGGCACTTCCTGAGCTTCTTTTCTCAGGTGCGCTTCCGCAATTGGGGAAAACCCTGAATTCCCTGGGAAGAAACCCTAGGATCGCCTCGGAATGCTGATTACGGCTCGACGAGCTTGTTGCGGACCGCGTAGCGCACCAGGGTGGCCGTCGAGTTGACGTTGACCTTGCGCATGGCCGAGGCGCGGTGGCTCTCCACGGTCTTCAGGTTGACGCCGAGAATCTGGGCAACCTCCTTGTTGCTGTGGCCCTCGGCGATGAGCTGGACCACGCCCCGCTCCCGTGTCGTCAGGGTGCCGTCACTCGCATGGCCATGGGCGAGATAGGCATTCAGGAGGGTCTCGGAGATCTTTCCCGTGAAGAACGGCTTGTGGTGCGACAGCGATTCCACGGCCGCGATGAGGAACCTGCGCGCATCCGACTTGAGCAGGTAGCCGCGCGCGCCCGCCTCGAGCAGTTCGCGCACGAGGGGCTCGCTCTCGTGCATGGTGAAGATCAGCACCTCGGTCTGCGGCTGGAAGGCACGGATCTCTCGGGTGGCGTCGACGCCATTGAGCAGGGGAAGCTGGTAGTCGAGGATGGCCACGTCCGGCTGGGTCTGCCCGGCGAGGTCGACGGCCTGGCGTCCGTTCTCGGCCTCGGCGACGACCTCCCAGCCCGGCTGGCTGCCCAGGATGGCCTGGAGCCCGGAACGGACCACGTCGTGGTCATCGGCGATCAGGATGCGCACCATGGCCCCGTTGCCTCCCTGAAGCCTGTCTCAATAGCGCGAAACGGCCGCCTTGGCACTTGGGGTAAACCCTGAAACGCGACCGGAAAACACGGGAGGGCCCGTAGGTCCCGAATGTCGGGCCAGTGCTCAGGTTCCGCCCCACATGCCCGTGCCCCGGCCGTTATGCGGGATGAAGGCCCGCACGACCGTACCGTGCCGACCGCTCCGGATGCGCAGGCTGCCGCCGAACTGGTGCAGCCGGATGCGCATGCCGGGAATGCCGACGCCGAGGGTCTGATGGCCGGAGGGCGATGGCCGCCGCATGCCGCGTCCGTCGTCGCCGATGCTCAGGATCACGCCCCGGAATGTCCTGCGCAGGGCGATGACGACCCGGCTGGCTCCGGCGTGACGGTGCGCGTTGGTCAGGGCCTCCTGCGCGATGCGCAGCAGCGTCCGCTGAAGATCGAGCGGAAGTCCGTCGGTCCGCTCGGCGACCCGCACCGCGACGGGGAGCGATGTCCGGTCGGAGAAGCCGGCCGCGAACGAGCGCACGGCGCCTGCGAGACCCTCGGCCTCGAGCTCGCGCGGGTGCAGCAGGTAGGTGAAAACCCGAAGCTCCTTTAGGGCTGTCTCCAGGGAACGGTCGATCTCGTCGATGATCCGCTTGCCGGCCGAGCGCTCGACGAAGCGGTCGACGTGCATGAGGTGAAGGCCCGCCGCCACGAGGTGCTGCGCCGTGGAATCGTGCAGCTCCGCCGCGATGCGCTGGCGCTCCTCCTCCTGGAGGGTGATCAGCCGCTCCGACATCTCACCCATCGCCACCCGCGCATCGATCACGTCGGTGATGTCCTCGTGCGCCACGATGATGCGGACCTTGCCGCCCGCGAGGAAGCGGTTTGCCCGGAGCTGGAACCAGCGATGGCGATCCGGGGCATCGCACCGGTAGACGGTGCGGAACTGCGTCTCGGTGCCGGCGACGAGGGCTTCCATGCCCCGGACGATCGGCTCCTCGGCGGCACAGGCGGCGAGGTAACTCGACCCGATCCCGTGCGCCGGATCGGCGAACCCGTTGTCCCGGGCGAACCGCCGCCAGGCCGCGTTGACCGCGATGATCGTGCCGCGCTCGTCGAGGAAGGCGACGTGCGCGGCCAGCGCGTCGAGTGAGGATTGCAGGAGCTCGCGCTCCTCGCGGATCGCCAAGTGTGCGGCGTGGCGCTCCGTCACGTCGCCGAAGAAGACACTGGCGCCCTCCGCCGACGGATAGACGCGGTAGTCGACGAAGCGGCCGGGATGGTAGGTCGACCGCAGTTCGGCCCGGAACTCCCGCCGGTGCACGATGGCCTGCTCCAGGGCCCCGTCGAAGTCCGGATGGTGCCCGACGAGGTCGAAGTAGGAGCGGCCGATCACCTCCATCCGCGGCAGGTCGAACCAGCGCATCGCCGCCGCATTGATTTCCCCGATCCGGTATGTCCGGTCGAGGGTGAAGTAGCAGTCGCTCACGCTCCCGAGGATCGCGTTCAGGCGGGCATTGGCGGCAACGAGCTCGCCGCGGCTGGTCTCCGCATCGAGCCTGAGGGCGTCGACCGGACCGCCGCGCCGCATCAGCACGGCGGCCGATGCGACCCCGACGAGGAGCAGCACGGCCCCGGCCAGCGCGATCCGGAAAAGGGCTGTCCGCATCGGACCGCCCACGAGGGCGACCGGGGCGAGCGAGACCGCGGCGTAACCGGAGGCATCGGCCCGGCTGAACGCGGCAAGCACGGGCCCATCCGGGCCGTCAGCGACGAGATGCCCATTGCGATCCGGCCCCGACAGCCGGGCCATGACGTCCCGCGGCACGGTTCGAAGGGCGGGCTGGGGGGACGGGAGGAGCCCCTCCAGCGGCTGGAGCCTGCGGTCGAGGATCACTGTCGTCCAACCATCCGGCAGGTCGGGATCCCGCGCGGCTCTGACGAGATGCTCCTCGGGCACAACCACTGTGAGGGCCCGCTCGGCGTGGCCCGCCTGGGTGTCGAGCCGCAGGCTCACGGCTACGACATTCCGGCCGTCGAACGCGCTTCGGAGCCGTTCCGACAGGATCGCGTCCGCAGGCGGGAACTTCGCCAGGCGTTCCGCCGGGTCCGGCGCAGCCGGCAGCGGGGGCAGCGCCCCGCCGAACGGAACGCCGGTGTTGAGGAGCTGTCCCCCGGAGGTCCAGAGGATGAAGCGGGAGCCGTCCGGGCGCGGCGTCGCCATGAGCTGGCGCTGGAAGGCCGCGAGATCGTCCGCCTCGAGCAGGGGTGACCGCGACAGGCCCCGCAGGGTGTTGCCGAGGGCCTGCGTCTCGCGCTCGATAAGCGCGACGGCCATGGCCGAGGCCGTCAGTCCCCGGTGGAGCAGGTCGTGCCGCTCGTGCAGGGCCTGCCAGGACAGGGCGGCGGCGGCAACCAGGAACGACAGCACCGCCGTGCCCGCGACCGCGCCGACCACCCAGCGTGCAAGGCCCCGTGGACGGGGCTCGGCCTGGGCATGCCGTCCGATGGGGTTCACGCCATGCATGACACGCCTCCCGGCCGAAGCGGCGATGGGACGCTCCGCCCCATCCGGCGCCGCATTCGGCTGGGAGGTTAACATGGGTTAAACCTTGAATGAACTCCCAAGGTTACGCAGCGGAAGCGTCTGGCGTGGATGATACCGGCCGAACGCCTCCGGAATTGCCCGGCTTCGGCTCGGGGTTTCATCGGATGGCCGAGGGGCGGCCCGCGTGGGAAGGTGCAGTCGTGTCGTTCTCCGCGAGGTTTCGATGAAAGTGCTTGTTCTCCTTGTCGCGACGCTGGCTGCCGCCGGCTGCATGTCGGGTGCCGATCCGATTGTCCGCGAGCCGAATTACGTGGCGTCACAGGTCTATGACGCCCCCGTCCAGGGCAACGATACCTTACCCGGCGCTGCACTCCCGCCGCGGGTCGGAGAGCCGCAGTAAGTCAGGCTGTCGCCCGTCCCATCGGCAGACGGCTCATGGCCTACAGGAACACGTAGTTCTGCCAACTCCGCATCCGCAACATTGTAATTCATCCCCAGCAGGATGAGCCCGACGAGGATGACGCCGCCGATGAAGGCAGTGGGCACCGTCCACTTGTTGGCCGGGACCCTGAAGATGCGGAAGGCCGCGTAGCAGATTGCGGCATAGGTCAGGACGAGCAGGGTCTCCATCAGGCAGAGCCCTTGTCGCGGGTCAACGCCTCGATACGGTCGATGCGCTGCCTGATGTCATCGATCTCCTGCCGAGCGACCGATCCGCCGAAGCCCCAGCCGCGCTCGGGCCTGTAGGCCATCGCCCAGATCCACAGGAACGGCCAGAGCGCGTGCAGGGTCAACAGGCTGACCCAACCGGCCGCGTTGATCGCGTCCTGGTGCGGGTGATCGCGCCGTTTCGCGATCTGGTACGGGATGTCGTGGATCGCGATGATCGCGTAGAACAGGGTGAGGACGACGAAGACCAGGATGCCGAGCGCCACGTAGTCCAGGACCATTCTCCGCTTTCCCGTTGGGCTTGCCCGTCGCCATCCGGCAGCATCCTCGCCCGTCCGTGGAGGTGCTGCCAATCAGGTGAAACCCGCAGATCCCCGGCGGAAAGTGCCGTCGCGTTCGGGAAAGGCCGATCCGTGCAAGGTGCGGCTACGGACCGACGACGCCGCCGCGCCCCCGGCCGCCCGACACGCGGCACGAGCAACCCGTGCCGAGCGGTGCCCGGCTCGTGAGGGCGCAGGTCCGGACGGGCGTGGCGCAGTATCCGCCCGACCCCGTGGGAACCGGGGTCGCATAGGCCGGGTACGTCGATGCCGCGGCCGCCCCGATGGCAACGCCGGTCGCAAGTCCGGCAGCGCCCCAGCCCCAGCCGCCGTAGTAGCCGTACGGGTAGTACCCTGGCCCCCAATAGGCAGGTCCCACCCAGCCGCGGCGGTAAGGGTACGGACGGTACGGAGAGGGCCGCCAGCTGGGCCCCCAGCGGCGGTCGGGACCGACCTGCCAGCGGGTGCGGCCGGGGACGAAGCCAGGACGGTAGCCGGGACCGAAGCGGCCGGGCGCGACGCCGCCGGGACGGAACCCCGGGCGGATGGCTGGCCGGAAGCCGCCGCCGCCGAACCCTCCGGCCCGAATGCCCCCACCATGGAAGCCGCCACCGCCGAACCGTCGCTGGGCAAAGGCCTCATTGGCCACGAAGGCCAACATCGGCACGATCGAGGCACAGAGTAGGATGAGATGGCGCATGAGATGTTCCCGGCATCGGCTTTGACCTTTGGGGACAACGTCCGTCCAAGGGAACGCGTTGCTCAGGTGAAACCCTAGGAAGGCGGAAACAACTACCGAGACGATAGCGGCATACCCGCCACATTCCCGTGAAGGCGTTCCGAGTTCAAGAGCGGACTGGTCCCTCTGAATGCAGACAAGAGCTCCGTCTCGATCTCGAATGGCTGGTTTGGGTCACGGACTGCCCTTCAGCTTGGTCGTGTGAAGGTCAGCTTACTCTATGCCGACGGAACTTCGGCCTTCGTCAACCTCGTGCCCTGAGGCGACGTCTCCGACGATCAGAATCCCAGCGGCCGATGCTCGTCATTCGATCATTGGGAAGATCAGCGTCACCTCCGTTCCGGACGCCGAGCTGTCGATGTTGATGCGCCCGCTGAGCTGGCCTGCGAGCGAGCGGACGAGCCGTAATCCTAAGCTGCCTGGCCGCAGTTCGCCCATGCCCGGCCCGTTGTCCTGCACGCTCAGCAGCGCCTCGGACGTTCCCAAGTCCGAGCGGAACCGAACCTTGATGAAGGCGTCAGGCTGCTCCTTCACGGCATACTTGATGCAGTTCGTCACCAGCTCGTTCAGGATCAGCCCGAGCGGCACTGCCCGGTCTGGCCGGAGCTGGACGGGTTCGAGATCGCGCTCGATCCGCAGCTCATCGGTCATGCCGCGCTCGATGCCGAGGCAGAGCGCATCGAGATAGGTGGCGGCATCGAGCACGCTTTGACCGCTCTCCACCGTGAGCAGGTCATGGGCGAGGCCGATGGCGGTCACCCGCTCCATCACCTCTTCGAGCTCCGTGCGGGCCTGACCACTGGCCGCCCGGCGGCTGCGGCTGCCCAGGATCGAGAGGATCATCTGGAAGTAGTTGCGGACCCGGTGGTTCTGCTCCTGCATGTAGGTCTCGGCCTGGGCCAGCCGGCGGCCCATCTCCTCGGCCTTGCGCTCGCGCTCGGACTGGCCCTGCCGATGCCGGACCGCCAGGGCCAGGACGAGCGAGAACGCCACCAGGAAGCGCTGGTCGTCCTCGTCGAAAGCATCGGGCGTGGTGGAATCGACCTCCAGGACGCCCCAGACCACGCCGTCGACAGCAATCGGAGCATTGAGGAGCGAGACGATGCCGTGGTCCTTCAGGAGCGAGGAGTAGCGGAGGTCTGGATCGTCGTTGATCGATCCGCTGCTGATGGCCTCGCGGGTCTGGTAGGCACGGCCGGGAGGTGAGAGCATGTCGGCACCAAGCCGCGCGTGCCCGACCGCGCCGGGTTTCCAGCCCTTGCCGGCGATCATCAGCAGGTCGCCCTTGTCACTGCGATACTGCATGACCTTGGCGTGATCGACGCCGGTGGCCCGGGCGGCATGCTGGCAGGCGATGTCGAGCAGGCGCTGAAGATCGGTGCTCTCGGCCGAGACGCGGGCGAACTCGACCAGGATGGTCTCGTGCTGGCGCACCCGCCCCAGTGTGCGGTTAAGATCGGCCTTTGAGGGCTGGCTGGTCGGCATATCCGCAGGAGCAAGTGGACCAAACTCTGCCAACCAACCATCTTTGCCGTTGTTCCAAACCGTCGCCCTGACAGGCTGCTGAAGGTCGGCTGAGGATCAAAGAGTAACGAACAGCAATTAAATGAAGGTCCGGCTATCCTGTGACTGCGGAAGTTCGGCTTTCGTCTGTCTCGTGCCAGGAGGAGACATTTCCCGATTGCGGGTGCCAAGGCTCTGAATGAGAGAAGGAAGCATGAGGTCTCCCTCCTCTCGTTTGGTCCATCACCCGATTGTGGTGACCAGCCGGGTGCCCACCGATTCCAGGATCAGGCGGTGGGCCCGTTCGACGATCTCGTCCAGGGACCGGGTTTTCACGAACATGGTCGATGCGCGATCCCAGATCTCATCCCGCGTGGGAACATGTGGCAGATGCACGTGGGCCAGCACTTCGTGCGCTCTGTGCTGGGCGGCGGCCAGCCTCACCCGCAGGTCAGCAAGACCAGGGGTCGTTTCTAGGGCATGGCTCAATTTGGCCGAGATGCTCTCCACGTTGAACGTGGCCACGACATCCTTCGCGGCGCGGTCGATCACCCGTGAGCCGAGCCTCTGCTCGTTCCTGAGCACCGCCTCGGGTGGGCTCTTGAGATCCCACACGATGCCGAGACAGGACAGCGCCTTGATGATGTAGAAGGTCGGATCGATCTCCCACCAGCGGAAGCCCTGGCGCACGCTGGCCTGATAGGCATGATGGTTGTTGTGCCAGCCCTCGCCCATTGTGAAGAAGGCGAGCAGCCAGTTGTTGCGGGAGTCGTCGCCGGTCACGTAGCGCTTGGACCCGTGCACATGAGCGAGAGAGTTGATGCAGAAGGTGGCGTGATAGACCACCACCGTGCTCCAGAAGAAGCCCACAATAAGACCCGACCAGCCGGCGATTAGGTAGGTGATCCCGGCGAGGACGACAGCGGGCACGAGCTCGTACTTATGCAGCCACATCAGCTCCGGGTACTTGGTGAAGTCGCCGACTTTCACCAGATCAGCCTTCTCGTGCTTAGGGATAAAGATCCAGCGCACATGGGCAGAGAGAAAGCCCGCGTGTCGCGGCGAATGCACGTCGTGTTCGGTATCCGAGAACAGATGATGATGCCGGTGCTTGGCAGCCCACCACAGCACGCTCTTCTGAGCGGTGCTCTGAGCAAGGCACGCCAGAATAAACTGGAACACGCGGCCGGTGGCAAAGGAACGGTGTGAGAAGTAGCGGTGATACCCGGCGGTGATCCCGAACATCCGCAGCCAATAGAGGCTGACCGCAATGGTGACCGCCTCCCAAGTCACACCGGTCCAGATGGCGGCAAAGCACGCCAGATGAACGAGGATGAAGGGAATCGTTTGGGGATAGACAATGTCGTCGTGGTCGTCGTGCTGCGGGTGCTTGGGGGCAGGCGTGGAATGCATTCTATTTCCATTGGATACGAGGTAGCGCTCGGCTTGGCAGGAGGGGAGCAAGCCCGCGCCAGAAACCGTTTAGCTGTAAACTACCAAGTGGAAAAGTGGGGCTTCGTGCGACCTAATAGGCGCGGTCCAAGAGACCAGAAGGGACCCGCCTGGGAAAGCGGCCAGCCGGCACCCTACTCGGGTGACAAAGTCTGTAGCGGGTCAGGCAGCGACGATCCACTACCACGCGGGAACGCCCGCATTCCCGCCCTAAGCCGACATTCAATGAAGAAATGATGGCTCGGGCTCATCAGCCCGCTTATGAAAAGGGACTCGACTTGGAGAAGATCATAGCTAACGAGCGGCTCGCGCAGGATACCGCGGAACTAGGGCATTGGCGGACTGCCGTCCAAAGGAAGCTTGAAACAGAGAAACACGACGGCCTTGAAGGTCGAGGACACCACGCCCAAGGTGGTCGAACCGGATTAATGCACCGAAAGAGAAGATGCCCTTACTCCGCTATCTGCGTCCCATGAACTTGGTTACTGCGGATGGATCGGGAGCCACGGCCTCCAAAATGCTCGGGCATTTTGGTAGTAGCCATACGAGTCCAGCTCTTTCTGGTCGATTGGATATCCAGCGCCGGTTGCGAGTTGAGCCAGCATGATCACGGCACGCCCTGAGATTGCTATGAGGTGATCTAATTCCGGGACTGACTTGTCCGGATGAGGCTCCGCCCGATGTGCAACGAACTTATCACGGTATTGCTTGAGCAGGTCACGCCGCCAGTCTGAGAGCGTTGCCCTCCAAATCGTTTGAGCATTCTGCAAACCCTGCGCATTTCCGCTTCTTGCTACTTCTTCAAAAACAGCGGCGTCTTTCAGAAGCGACATCGCGAGATGCGCGTGCCGATCGTTTAGAAACTTGACTACGCCAATTGTCAGAGCTTGGTCTCGCTCACGCTCGCCAAAGATGAGATGCCAGTCCCACTGGTCTTGCGACTGTTTCTGCCGGAGACGTGGATTAAGGATCCGGAGCGCCTGCAGCGGGCCGGGGTGCCCGAGGCGTTCTGGGGGGAGCGCTCCGAGCCCGAGACCGCATTGGCGGAGCTCCAGCGGGTCATGCAAGCGGGTGTGAGCTTCGGGGCGGTGCTGGCCGATGCCGGCTACGGCATCAGCGCGCCCTTCCGGCAGGCGCTCTCGGCTCTGGGATTGCGCTGGGCGGTGGGAACCGTGCGCATTCAGAAGGTCTATCCCGCTGATGTGCAGATGATCGCCTCGGCGACCACGCGCGGACGCCCGCGCAAGACGCTGCTCCCGGATGCCGAAGCGGCTTCGGCCGAGGCCATGCTGGCCTCAGCGCCATGGCGGCGGGTCACGTGGCGGCGCGGCACCAAGGGGCCGCTGCAGGCGAAGTTCGCCGCTGATCGTGAAGCGGCCGCGACGCTGGGTGCGGGTGTCAGCCGATCAGCCTGCGCCCGAGATGCCAGCCGGTTTTTCCATTCTGCCTCAACGTTGGATCGTCGAGCGCACCTTCGCGTGGCTGATCCGCAACCGGCGTTTAGCGAAGGACTGGGAGCGCCTCTCGGCTACCACCGAGACGTGGATCTACCTCGCGATGAGCCGCCTCATGACCAAGAGATTAGCCCATGCAGTCACTTAAATTTCCGGACATCCTCTAGTTTACTTCCGTGTCGTGCCAAAAGGCGACGTTTCCCCTGTCAACCGTTGAATGTTGATTTAACGCCTAAAGGTAATCATGCGCGGAAGGCCCTCTGGTGCGCGGCTACGGAACTCTGCCCCTACAGCACCCGGTAGACGGCAAGCGCAAGAGTGGAACAGGCCGTCATTGATGCAACAGTGGAAAGTGGCGTGCCATTGTGGAAAAGCGACACAGCGACACCCATAGCGGCCCCGAATCCGAGAGAACTCGCTGACAGCATGGAGGATGCCAGCCCTGCAATGTCGCCCATCGGATCCAGGGCCAGTTGAACAGCATTACCCCCCACGAGGCCGAATGAGAGGCACACCAGAACAACCAAAGGCAGCAGGACCGAAAGGGGCAAGGCATCGATCGAGGTGAGCACGAGCAGAACGCCGCCGCATGTCGCCCCCATGACCAAGCCTGTGATGAGAGGATATCGTGGTTCAACGCCTCGCGCGTTCAGTCGCCCATTGATGAAGCTTCCGGCCACGATGCCTGATGCGGTCAGAGCAAAAGTTGCCCCATAGAACGTCGGCGAGAGCCCGTACACTTCCATCATGACGAGTGGCGACCCCGTCACGTAAGAGAACAGGCCGCCAAACATGAGCGTCTGCACCAGAAGAAATTTGACGCTCTGCCGCGTGGTAAACACGCGTAGATAATTGACGGCGAGTTGCCGAACGGACAGTCGGTTCTGGGCATCGGGCTGATGTGACTCCGCGTAGCACAGCATCATCAGGGCAAAGGTGAGAGCTCCGGTCGCAGCCAGAAAGAAGTAGATGCTGCGCCAGTTATGGAACAGCAGCAGGAGACCCGAGCCGATGGTCGGGGCCGAGAGAGGCGCCAGCAATTGCATCACCTGAACGTAGGACTGCTTGGAGCGCCCTGCGGAACCAGAGAACAGGTCCCGAATGATCGCGGCCGACAGGGCGCGGCTTGCCCCAGCGCCGCAGCCTTGCACGAAGCGCCAAACGACCAGGGTCTCGAAGCTTGGAGACAACGCACAGCCGAGCCCAGCCAGGGTGTAGATCGCCGTTGAAACCAGAATGACGGGTTTGCGCCCAAACCGATCACTCACCGGTCCGTACACCAAGGGCGAACCCGCGAAGCCCACCATGAAGGCGCTCAGGGTCAGCCCGACCGTGCTCGGCGAGACGGAGAAGACCGACGCGATGTGCGGCACACCAGAGAGCGCCATGTCCGTGCCAAGGGCGGCAAGTCCGCCGAAGAGCGCGACCAGGGCCAGGAACCCCAATGAATTGGGATCGAATTTTCGGATCATGTCGCGTCTGGGGGGTGGAAATCGCTGCCGGATGATCAACATAACTTAGCCGATCAGAACGAATTGACCATACCTACCCTTGTCAGGGTGCTCGCTAGAGCCGAACGACGCGAAGGACTTCCCATCCAATCGCCCTGGTACACCTGCCTGTCCCTTTCCGACGATTGTGGAGATAAGGAACCCAACCATGACACAGCCAAAACAGATGGAGGCCCGGCAGCTTGGAAGGACAGGCCCTCTTGTGTCGGCCCTTGGTCTCGGGTGCATGTCTCTTTCTGGCGTCTATGGGCAGAGCAATGACGAGGAGGCTGTATCGCTCATCCGCTATGCCCTCGACCAAGGCGTGACACTGCTCGACACGGCCGACATGTACGGCTGGGGCCAAAACGAGGAGTTGGTCGGACGGGCGATCGCCGCGCGTCGCAGCGAGGTGGTTCTTGCTACCAAGTTCGGGCAGGTGCGATCCGAGAAGGGTCAGGGCGTGAACGGCCGGCCCGAATACGTGCGCCAAGCCTGTGAGG
Organism: Microvirga lotononidis; assembly: GCF_034627025.1. Lineage (NCBI taxonomy): Bacteria > Pseudomonadati > Pseudomonadota > Alphaproteobacteria > Hyphomicrobiales > Methylobacteriaceae > Microvirga > Microvirga lotononidis. Next base: position 4,750,249 of record NZ_CP141048.1, read on the forward strand.
CCAGCCTGAGGCGGCTCAATATCGATGTCATCGACCTTTACTACCAGCATCGTGTCGACCCTCACGTGCAGATCGAAGAGACGGTCGGGGCCATGGCTGACCTCGTGCGGCAGGGCAAAGTCCGCTATCTTGGACTATCGGAAGCTCGGCCGGAAACCATCCGCCGGGCCCACAGCGTTCATCCGATCAGTACCGTCCAGACGGAGTTTTCCCTGCTCTACCGTCAGGAGGCGGAAGAGACCTTGCAGACCACTCGAGAACTGGGCATCGGCTTTGTGGCTTACTCGCCACTCGGTCGCGGATTTCTCGCAGGCGGAATCCATGATCCGGACCAAGTCAAAGGGGATCGCCGGGCCCAGCATCCCCGCTTTCAGGCGGAGCATTTCGCGCGCAATCGCTCCTTGGTCGACCGCGTGGAGGCCCTTGCGCGGGAGAAAGGATGCACGCCGGCGCAACTCGTGTTGGCATGGCTTCTGGCCCAAGGACCGGATGTGGTGCCGATCCCCGGCACGAAGCGACACGAGCGGCTGGACGAAAACTTGGGCGCCCTGCAAGTGCGTCTATCGGCAGAGGATGTGCTGCACATCTCTGAAGCAATCCCCCTGGGTGCGGCCGCGGGTGATCGCTACCCTGATATGGCCGGAGTGTACCGCTAGAAGTAGCCAGGAGTACACAACCTGCTCAGAGACGGGCAGCTTGCGCCCTTGCTTTTCGCTCTCGCTTCAGTATCGGAAATCATAGCGGCTACAATGATGCTGGCCTGAGATTTATGAGCTGCCGATCGCGGAGACTACTTCGGGATGGGAGCGCGATGACAAACTTTAGTGCTGCATCCAGAAAGGCTCTCTACGTCACTCGGAACGTCTCATAGCCGACCTCCGGGGCATTAGAGTGACGGGCCATCATGCATGAAGCCCTATTCAAATACGCCATAGCCAGCGACGGCATGCTTGCGGACGCCATTGAGGTTCAATTCGACGCCAATTCCCGGTGCATCAGGAAGGGCAATATGCCCGTCATTGACAATCGACCTTCCGCCGTTCGGGACATGGACGTAGCTGTCCCACAGCTCGCGCTCCTCAAGGGCGTGCCACTCAAGAACGAGGAAGTTCGGGACCGAACCGCAGACATGGCAGGTAGCCATTGTACCAAGCGGGGTGGACACCAGATGGGGAGCGAAAGGAATGTAGTAAATCTCTGCGAGATGCGCAATTTTCCGGCTTTCTGATAGTCCCCCGCACTTCGGAACGTCCGGCATCACCACGTCGGCGCTCTGGCCCTGGAGAAGTTCACGAAACCCCCAACGTAGATAAAGATTCTCACCAACGCAGATCGGCGTCTTGCTGCGCATACGTATCTGCTTCAGCGCTTCGACATTCTCCGCCGGGATCGGCTCTTCCAGCCAGAGCAAGCTGAAGCGCTCCATCTCGCTGGCAATGCGGCATGCACTCGGCACGTCGTACCGCGCGTGAAGGTCGATGCATAAATCGATGTCGGGCCCGATTGCATCGCGAACTGCGGCCACTCGCTCTACCATGGAGCGCAGTTCTGCGCCGTTGATCGTGTGATTGGCTGGGTCGAACTTGGCTTGATGCTTAAGATCGTCGATGTCGAACTTGAGGGCCGTGAAACCCCCCGAAACCATGCGCCTCGCCCTGACAGCGCAACCCTCGGGGGACCCTGAAGGGTCGTCTCCATCGCCGCAATCAGCGTAGAGGCGGATACGGTCGCGGAACTTGCCGCCGAACATGCGGTACAACGGCTGATCCGCTGCCTTGGCTGCGAGATCCCAAAGTGCCATTTCGATGCCGCTTAGCGCAATTAGAAAGATGCCTGACTGTGCGCCGGAAAAAACGTGTTTCCGTCGGATCTTCTCCCAGCAAGATTCGACGTTACGAGGATCCTCGCCAACGAGTTCCAGTTTCAACTCGGAGATCAGACCCACGATCGCCGCAGCACCGGCGTCGGGGTTGGCCTCGCCATATCCCGAAATGCCAATGTCAGTATCGATCCTGATGAGCGTCGCCTGACCGTGGTATGCAACGACTGCCGTCTTGACGTCGGTGATCTTCATCGGTTCCCTCGGCACGCTGGAGAGTGGCCCTGCCGAACTTCTGCCTCGGCCGATCCGGTTTGACGACCCTATTCGAGTGGCCGCCGACGAGGTCCGCGTGAACTAATTCGAGTGAGAAGCTCGCCAAGCCCGATACTCCTCATCCGCATCCGGGTGCAATGGGTAGTACCGCTGCAATGGCGCCCCTTCCAACAGTTTCATCCGTGAAAACTTTTCCCAATCATGATGCTTCTGTGCTTCTTCTATTACCGCTTGCGCCATGGTCACGGGCACGACTACGGCTCCGTCGTCATCAGCCACGATGATATCGCCGGGCATCACTGTTACGCCGCCACATGCAATGGGAACATTCACAGCGTTGGGAAAGATACTTGTCTGCACATGATAATTGGGCGTCCAGCCCCGCAACCAGAGAGGAAGGTCAAGTTGCTTGACATTGGGCCGATCGCGCATGCACCCATCAATGACAATTCCTGCCCCGCCTCTCCCCTTGAAATAGGTACTCATCATATCACCGAAGACCCCTGAACTCATGTCTCCGCGCGCGTCCACTACGACGACATCGCCTTCCTGGACATGGTACAGTACGTGCCGGTGCAGCTGCGTCTCAGGATCGGCATACTCGCCTTCAGAGAAAAGATCAGGTCGCTGGGGCAGGAACTGAAGAGTCAAAGCCGGGCCGACGATCGACTTGCCAGGGTTTTGAGCAACCGGGCCTACGATGTGGGGATTGCGAAACCCCATGTGTCCAAGCGTACCGGCGACGGTCGCAGCACCGATTTCCTTGAGTCCCTCGATCAGTTCTTTGGCGGGCCGTACGATATCGGATGTTTGTGTCATTGTTCTCTCGGTCGAATGGGTTACCAGTTAGTGACAGATCCGTCGCGGCGCCTGAGATGCGGCGCTTCCCAAAAACGCAGGCTTTGTGCCCGAACCGCAGCCTCGTTGACTTCTACGCCGAGTCCTATGATGTCGCTGACTAGGTAATCGGAACCATCGAGGTGCGGCTGGACCGGGAAGAAGTCCGAGTTGTCGGATCCCAGCTTCGCTTCAGGAGCTTTCGTTTCGAGCCACGCGATGTTAGGCACCGCTGCGGCAAGGTGTACCGATGCTGCCGTGCAGACGGGTTGGAGTGGATTTTGCGGCATCAAATCGACGTAATGCGCTTCGCTCCAGCCAGCCACCTTCATCGCCTCGGTGAGCCCGCCAACATTGCAAACGTCGACCCGATTAAACTGGTGGATGCCGTGCTCCATATAGGGCAAGAACTGCTGCTTGCTGACAAATTCTTCGCCGATGGCAAATGGAACGTCATTTATTCCACGCAGTGCTTCGTAGGCCTCGGGCGCTTCGTCGCGTGTCGGCTCCTCCAGGACATTGAGCATACCTCGGCCGAGCTTGCTGCAGAAGCTTGCGGCCTCAGCAATCGAGAGGCAGTGATGGTAATCGATGCCGAGGACGACTTCATTGCCCAGTTCCTCGCGCGCCCTGTTGAGCATTGTGGCAGACGAACCGGTGGACTCGCGCGGCTCGAAGATCTCCTCGCTGCTCTGCCCGACCGGGAAGAAGCGGATCGTTTGCCACTCCTGTGCAACTAGCTCGCGAGCGCGCTCGATGGCAACATCACCCTCCGCCTCGTCCCCGGTGGAAGCGAAAGTGGGAACACGATCGCGCTGCTTGCCGCCGAGCGGATCGCACACCGGCACTCCCAAGATCTTGCCCTTGATATCGTGCAGAGCGATGTCAATCGCGGAAATCGCAGCCTGCAGCACGCGTCCACCTTCGAAGTACGGACTGCGATATATCTCCTGCCAGATTCGTCCGATCTGCATCGGATCACGACCGCGCAGGAAGTCGCGATAATTCTCAATAGCGCCGGCAACTGCTCTCTCGCGTCCACTCAGGCCACTTTCGCCCCAGCCGATAACACTCTGATCAGTTTCGACCTCCACGAGCATTTGGTTCGGGATCCCGAACCAGACTGGGTAGGGAATGATTGCAGCGATCTTAAACTTTGCAGTCATCTGTGCCTCAGATCGCATCGGAATGACCCGCCTCAATCGAGCTTCAAGGCCAGCTCGGTCGCACCATCGAAAAGATGGATGCGATCCTGGTCGAACTCAAGCCAGATCTGTTCGTCCGGTGCGATGGCGACGTTGGGTGGCACGCTTATGTTAACGACAGCCCCCGACAGTGACACCTGCACGAAAGTCACATCTCCGGTTGGTTCCACAGTGTAGGCCTTGGCAGGGATCGCGTCCGGAGACGCACTCTTGGCCAGTTTGATCGTGGAGTGGCGAGCTCCCAGCACGATCTTCCTTGTGGTCGAGCGCTGCACCTTCCGGGCGTTGAGCGGCGAGAGCGCCATGGTCCAGCCTTCCGCGCCGGTCAATACCGTTTGGCCATTCACCGTCGATGCCTCCAGCGGGATGAGGCTCATCGCCGGGCTTCCGATGAAGCTGGCCACGAACATGTTGACCGGATGGGCGAAGACTTGGGCCGGCGAATCGTACTGCTGCAGGAAACCGCCGTTCATCACGGCCATCTTGTCGGCCATGGTAACGGCTTCGAGTTGATCGTGCGTCACGTAAATGATCGTCGCCTTGAGATCCTGGTGAAAGCGCTTGATCTCGGAGCGCATCTGCACGCGCAGCTTGGCATCGAGGTTAGAGAGCGGCTCATCCATAAGGAAGACCGCCGGATCGCGCACCAGTGCCCGGCCAAGCGCCACGCGCTGCTGTTGTCCGCCGGATAGCTCCCGCGGCTTTCGCTCGAGCAGGTGCGTCATGTCGAGCACACGGGCAGCTTCCCTGACCTTCCGATCAATCTCATCGCGAGGGAGCTTGCGCATTTGAAGCGGAAACGCCAAGTTCTTGTATACTGATTTTTGTGGGTATAGCGCGTAGTTCTGGAACACCATCGCAATGTTGCGATCCTTCGGGTCGATGTCGTTGACAATCTGATCCCCGATCGCGATCTCGCCAGAAGTAACCGGAATCAACCCCGCGACCAGATTGAGCGTAGTTGTCTTGCCGCATCCCGACGGGCCGACCAGCGCAACAAACTCGCCGTCCTCAACTTTGAGCGAGACGTTGTTGACGGCCGTGAAGGCGCCATAGGTCTTAACGAGATTCTCCAGGACCACGTGGGCCATGAAAGCTTTCCTCTAATGTTTGACGGCACCTTCAGTGAGGGCGCGCACAAAGTAGCGTTGCAGCAGGAGGAAAAGCACGACGACCGGCACGCTCATCATGAAACTGGCCGCCATGAGGCCTGGGAAGTCAGTCGTGTTTTCAGAGAAGAAGCGTTGGATGCCGACCGGCAGCGTTAACTGTTCGTTTTTGTTGAGGAACGTGTAGGCGAAAATGTACTCGTTCCAGGCACCAATGAAGGAATAGATAGCCGTGGCGATTATTCCCGGCGCGGAAAGAGGCATGACGATCAGAACGAACGCTTGGAACCGGGTGGCTCCGTCGATGCGCGCTGCCTGTTCAAGTTGGTAAGGAATGTTGTCGTAGAAGCCCTTGAGCAGCCAAATCGCGAGCGGTAGGCCAAACGTGAGATAGGTTAAGACCAGAGAGCCGTGCGTGTTCACAAGACCAAGCAGCCGCATCAGAATGAAGAGCGGCACGAGGAAGATCACGGCAGGGAACATGTTGCGCAGCAAGACCGCGAAGAACAGGAACTTACGCCCTGGAAAGTCGAACCGTGAGAAAGCGTAGGCCGCAGGGACGGCTACGGCGACGGCGAGCACCGTCGTCATGGACGCCACAAAAAGACTGTTCCAAAAGAAGCGCAGGAAATCCTGACCCACACTGTTACTTGGATCGAGCAGCTTCTCATAGCTCGCGAGTGTCGGCTCTTTCGGCAACCATTGCGGCGGGAACTGCATGGCAGCGAAGCCGGACTTTATCGATGTCAACAACATCCATGCCATTGGCACCGCTGTGTAGAGCAGGATGGCAACGAGAAAGATCCGCCCTATCCAGCGCCAGACGTCGATCGGCTTTCCTCTCCGAGTCGTGCCAATGCGGGCCGTTGACATCAGGCAACGCCCTCCCTTTTTTCGCCACGGGTCAGTGCACGTACGTAGAAATAGCCCAGGGTCATCAGAATGAGGAATAGGAGTACGGAATAGGCCGACGCTATGCCCCATCTCTGGCGCCCGAAGGCCAGCTCGTAGATATGGGTGATCCAGATATGAGACGCATTCGATGGGCCGCCGCCAGTCATGATCCAAGGAATGATGAAGGAGTTGAAGTTCGAGACAGCGAGCAGCAGGATCGTCACGGTGGACACACCTTGAAGATGCGGGAACGTGACGTGCCAGAAACGCTGCCATGCACTGGCGCCATCAACTTTCGCCGCCCGAAGCAGTTGATCGGGCACAGTCTGCAGGCCTGCCGTCAGCATGATCATCGCGAATGGAAACTCACGCCATACGTTAACGACGATCAACGACGGCAGAACGGTGCCCACGCTATCGATGAGATTTGGCGGCCGGTTGGTAAGTCCAAGGCCGACTAAAACGGCGCCGATCAGGCCAAAATCTGAATGGTATATCCATTTCCAGATGTAGGACGCCGCCACTGCGCTGATGACCCATGGGATAATGAGGATGGCGCGTAGGACACCTCGGCCGATAAACTCCTGGTTCAGAGCGAGCGCGCTCCCCAGTCCTAGAATGAAAGCAAATGCAGTCGAGGCGAGTGTCCAGATGAATGTGTTGGCAGTAACGCGCCAGAACACGTCGCTACTCAGGATCAGTGTATAGTTGTCGATACCGACGAACTCCTTGTCGCGCAACTGGAGGCTAGGCGGTGTCGTAAAAAACGACAACTCCACGGTGTAGTAGATCGGATAGGCGATCACGATCAGCATCACCACAATCGCGGGTAGCACGTAGAGATAATCGGAGCGATGAGCCCATGCCTGCTGAACGAAACCAAGACGCTTCGCTTTCGCCACTAATGGAGCGTCAACCAGGCCAGTCGCCATGGTCATCGGGGCGCCCTTCTCCTGTGAGGAAACTGACCGGCGGCGATCGCCGCCGGCCAAGCTGGTTAGAGCTTTCCGCCGTCCATTATGTTCTTGATCTTCTTGGCCGCATCGTCGGCTGCTTGATCCACGGTCATCGCGCCCGTGAGTGCATTCTGCAGCATGTCGGGCACGACGATGTTCATGATTTCGGGCGTCTCAGGAATCGTCGGGAACGGGACGCCGTAGGGCAGCATGGAAGTCGTGACGTCAAGGAACTTGATATTGTCCAGGCGCTCTTTCATCCACTTCGTCTTGAAGCCGTTCAGGTTACCTGGGTTTGAACCAGCGTAAGCCATTTTAAGTGACCATTCCGGGCTCGTCCAGAAACAAGCGAGCGCTTTGGCAGCTGGCAGATCCACCTTGCCCCCGTCTACATATTCCGGCTTCAGGATGTGGATGTTCGAGCCGCCGAACACGACCGCGCGCTTGCCGTCCGGACCGGTCGGGATCAGCCCGTAGCGCATATTGTCGATGACCGTCTGTGCCTTCTGTGTGTCGCTGCCAGAAGTCTTTTTCTTGAGATCCAGCATCACATCGTAGTCGGACGGGTGCGAAATCATCATGCCGAGCTGCCCCGCCAGAAAAAGCGGCTGGTTGTCAGCCTGCTGATTGGTCAATGCCGAAACCGGCACAGACTTGTCGCGCACGTACATGTCGTAGGAGGCCTGCAATGCCTGCTTGCTGGCCGGGCTGTTGATCTGGACCTTCGAGTAGGTCGGGGACTGGGCGGTTTCGTCGAACACGCCGCCGCCGTAACCCCAGAGCTGAGGCAAGAAGCGGTAAGGCGTGTTGCCGGCGTTCTTGCGTGCGACGAGGCCATAGCCCGCGATCCCGAGCTTGTCGTGGATCTGCTTGGAGTATTTGACCACGTCGTCCCATGTGGCGGGCGGCCGGTCGGGATCGAGACCGGCCCGTTTGAAGATGTCCGCGTTCCAGATCAACGCCATCGTCTCGTTGTTGGTCGGGATGCCGTACGTCTTGCCCTTCCACATGTTCGACTTCATGGCGCCAGGCCAGAAGTCCTCCGTTGCGTAGCCGACATCTTCGGGCTTCAGCTCCTGGAGATATCCTTTGGAGGCGAATTCCACGCCGCCCAGGATCTGCAACCGAACCATCATCGGTCCAGCATTCCCGAGCAGCGCCGTGCGGAACTTGTCGAGCAAGTCGTTGTACGTGAGCGCCTGGTCCTGCAGATCTATGTTGGGGTAAGTCTTTCGGAAAGCCACAAAGAAATCTTTATAGTATTGCCTCAAAAGATCAGGGTCGCCTTCGAACACGCCCTGGTACCAGAACGTAAGGCGGCCTTTGTAATTGAGCGGCGTCACTTTATTGCATTCAGCAGCAGTGTCGAAGTCCTTTGTGCCAGCAATCGAACGCACATATTCCGGCGACCATTTGCTCAGGTCGACGGGAGGCGCAGCCAATACAGGCGACGTCAGAAACGATGTGAGAACAGCCGCGGAAACACTGCCGCGAATGGCGCGGCCGAAGTCAAAGGCTGACATAATGTCCCTCCAATTCTTCAGCGCCAGCGCACACTGGCACTGTGGCCTCCACCCTCGTCTGGAGCTTTTCTTAGTCAGAACTCCTACCAGGAAACGATTACAGAGCCGGACTTGTATGTCAATTGACTTAGATCGTATATTGTCTCGGCCAGTCGACATATGATTTGAGCATTGGAGGTAAGGTTGGAGGAGGCAAGCGACTACCATGCGGCGCCGCCTCTCGGGATAGACCCAATCGGCGCCTCCACCGATTCCACAGCGCTGCTCTATAAGGCGATCCGCGACGATATCGTCTCGGGGCGGCTTGCTGCCAATCAGCGCCTCGTCGTTACCGACCTCGCCAAGCGTCACGGCAGTTCGACAACGCCGGTTCGGGAGGTGCTTCAGCTCCTGCGCGGCGAAGGCTTCGTCATTTTCACCCGAAATTGCGGCGCGCGCGTCCGACCGATCGACCGAGATTTTATTCGCGACATCTACGAGATCGGCGTTCTGATCGAGCCGTCCCTGACGCGTTGGTTCGTCGGGATGGCCACAGAGGCCGACATCGCGGAACTAGAATTGGTCCAGAGCCAGATTGAGGACAACAATTTTGCTGACCAGATCTTGCACAGCGAGCTCGACACAAGATTCCATACCGTGATCTACCAGCGTCACTACAATCGACACGCCGCCGAGTTGTGGTGGAAGCATCGCGAGGTGCTCCGAGCGGTCAGCCGCAGGTTTGGCTTCACCCTCGCACGGAGAGCGCAGGTCATCAGTGACCATCGTGAGCTGATCGCCAATATCAAGGCAGGTGACGCCGATCGGGCGGCCGAACTCGTGGCACGGCACGTCGAAGGGTCCGGACTTCACATCCTCGAGCATATGCGGGCCATGGCGGCGGCTCAGGCAGGGTAGGTTACCGATCTAACACGCAGCCTCTCCTCAAATTTACAGGAAAGCGAAGCTCATGAAGATTACCAGCGTCAGGCCGTGGCTTATCAAGTCGGCAGCTTCCTACTGGGGCGAGTTCCTGTTTGTAGAAGTCAGCACGGATGAGAGCATCACCGGCTGGGGCGAGATCACTACGACAACAAAGATCGCGAACCGCGCGCTGACGGCGATGCTAAGGCAAATCAGCACGATAATGATCGGCGAAGATCCCGCGCATATCGAACGTCTCTGGCACAAGCTCTTTCGCAGCTTCACCTATATGGGGAGCCGGGGCGCTGCGGTGGAGTGCCTCAGCGCCATCGACATCGCGCTTTGGGACATCCGGGGAAAGGCACTCGGAAAGCCGATCTACGAGCTTCTCGGCGGACCTGTGCGCGATGAGATTGCGCTCTACACCCACCCGGATCAGCGCAAGTTCACGAGCAAGGAAACCGTCATAGCCGAGATCCAGGCGATTGTGAAGTCGGGACATACTGCGCTCAAGTTCGATCCGTTTCCTCCGCAGGGTCCATATGTGGATGGAATCGCGCGCGAGCAGCGCGACGGCTATCTGGATGGCAGCGTGACGCGCCAAGACGAGCGCGAGGCCGCGGAGTTGACGGCACTAATCCGGGAGACATCTGGACCACAGATCGAAATCCTGATCGACGCGCATGGCCGCTTCGACGTGCCAACGGCCATCCGGCTCTGCCGGTCCCTCGAGGAGGCCGGAAACATCGACTGGTTCGAGGAACCGTGCCCGCCGGAAAGCATCAACGCCCTCAAGCAGGTGCGAGAGAAGATCAACGTGCCGATCTCTTGGGGCGAACGTGGACATACAAAGTGGGACTTCGTCCCCATTCTCGAGAATAAGCTGGCCGACTACATCATGCCCGATGTGACCTGGACCGGTGGCATTACCGAGCTGAAGAAGATCTCAGCGCTCTGCGAGGCTTATTACATTCCAGTCTCGCCTCATGATGCCGCCGGGCCGATCAATGTCGTGGCCGGAGCGCAGGTCATGATGACGGTGCCCAATTTCTACAAGCTCGAAACATCAGAATGGAACCTCTCCAAATATGATCCTCTCATTAACGTGCCGCTCGACAATTCCAACGGCAGCCTCAAGCTTAACCCCGCACCGGGACTCGGCATCGAGATGAACCGGGAGTACCTTGAGAACAACGTCGTTGATTGAGGCACAATGCGCGAAGTTCGTCGAGCCGGAGCCGTCAAACTCCCGGCGCGCAAGCGAAGGCGAGGTCGAGAGTGAATAACGCCTGAAATCCACAAACACACGCCGGCGAAGCGATCACGGTCAATCCTGCGGACCGAAAGCCCAGGACAGGGAGGATGCCGTCATGACGAAGTTGGAAAGTGCTGACGAGGCGCTAAATCGAGTCAATCCGTTTTCCAAGCCGTCGGAGCTTCGCATCACCGACATGCGAGTGGCCGAGATCGTCGGCGCACCCTTCGCCTCAGCACTGGTCAAAATATACACCAATCAAGGCCTCATCGGACTTGGCGAGGTGCGCGATGGCGCTAGCGCGACCTATGCGCTAATGTTGAAGAGTCGGCTGCTCGGCGAGAACCCCTGCGACATCGACCGTCTGTTCCGCCGCATTAAGCAGTTTGGTGGACACGGCAGGCAGGGCGGTGGCGTCTCGGCTGTCGAGATCGCCTTATGGGATCTTGCCGGGAAGGCCTATGGCGTACCGATCTATCAGATGCTGGGTGGCAGGTTTCGTGACAAGGTACGCATGTATTGCGACACCGATGCAGAGCAACCCAGTGGCACGGCGACCGGTAAGCGCCTCAAAGAGCGCATGGACCTTGGTTTCACGTTCCTCAAGATGGATCTCGGGCTGATGCAGATTGCCGACCTGCCGGGGGCCGTAGTGGCGCCGGCCGGCACTCTTGAAGGCCTCCGCTCTCATTCGGCGCAAGGCAGGACGCACACGCCCGAGGAGCGCCGAAGGCGCAATACGGCCTATGACGCGCAGAATGTGCGTCATCCGTTCACCGGTCTCCACTTTACGGACAAAGGTCTAGATTACCTCGAACAATACATTTGCGAGGTCCGCGATATCATCGGCTCGGACATTCCGCTTGCCATTGATCACGTTGGACATATCTCGCTGCAAAATGGCATCAGACTCGCCAACCGCATCGAAAAATACGTTCCGGCCTGGCTCGAGGACGTGATTCCATGGCAATACACGGAACAGTATCGGCAGTTACAGGCGGCGACATCGGTTCCGATTTGCACGGGCGAAGATATCTATTTGAAAGAGAGCTTCGAGCCGCTGCTCAGGGCCGGAATTTCGATTATCCACCCTGACCTGCTCACGTCGGGCGGCATTCTCGAGACTAAAAAGATCGGCGACATGGCCCAGGAATTTGGCGTCGCCATGGCGATCCACATGGCGGAAAGCCCGATCGCTGCTATGGCTGCGGCCCATGTCGCCGTCGCTACCGAAAACTTCATGGCACTTGAATACCACTCGGCCGACGTACCTTGGTGGGATGATATCGTGACGGGCCTTCCCAGACCGCTGCTGAAGAACGGTTTCATTGAAGTCTCCGATAAGCCGGGCCTCGGCATCGATGATGTCGTTGACGAGGTCATCGTCCAGCATCTGCAGCCGGGTGTCGCCGGCATCTGGCAACCGACGGACCACTGGGATCACGAGTATTCCTGGGACCGCACCTGGAGCTAACGGCGCCATTCAAAAGGCAGGCGCGCCTGGTGGCATCGCAACGGCGCCTGTCGCCGGTCATCAGGATCGCACCCGGCCATCGCACTCCGCTCATCCGTCCTACGAAGAGGCATCAGCCATGAAGATCACTGATTTGCGCTGCGCCGTCATTGGCAAGCATCCGATCGTCCGCATTACCACCGACGAAGGAATCCACGGGCTTGGCGAAGTGGAACACACCAAGGGCTACATCAAGCCGTGGGTGATGCACTTTCGCGAAGCATTGATTGGCGAGGATCCGACTGACGTCGAGCGAGTGATGCTGAAGATTCGTCAGCGTGGCTCTTTCAAGCCCTACGGTGCGGCCGTCAGTGCCATCGAGCATGCGCTCTGGGACATTGCTGGCAAGGCGGCAAACGTCCCGACGTACAAGCTGCTCGGCGGCAAAGTGCGCGACAAGGTTCGTTGCTACAACGGGAACATGCGCAGGAAGCGGACGGGTGATCGCCCGGAGGACTACGCTGCTGATGCGAGGTGGATGGCAGAGCTCCCCGAAAACTTCTTCATGGTGAAGCAGGGCATCAGCTTTCACTCCAACATGAAGGATACGGTTGACGACTTCCATTATGGTGTGCGCCAGACGCGCTCGGGCTACCACGGCGCAATGGATCAAGGTATGATCAGTGAGCATGGTTTCAACCATATGCTCGATTGCGTTATCGCGATGAAGGAGGTGCTGGGCGACAAAATCAGCTTGGCGCTCGATTGCGGCCCAGGCTGGATGTTGCCCGATGCGATCAAGTTCGCGCGGGCGGTCGAGAAATACAACATCGCGTGGCTCGAGGATATGCTCACGGGCGATTACGTGCCGTGGGTCAATCCGCAAGCCTATCGCGAACTGACCCTCTCAACGTCAACGCCGATCCATACAGGCGAGCAGATCTATCTGCGGCACAACTTTAAGGAACTCATTGAGACACAGGCCGTGCGCATCATCGGCCCCGATCCGGCTGACGTCGGCGGCATCGCAGAACTCAAATGGATCGCCGAGCACGCCTACATGCACTCGATCCTCATGGCGCCCCATGGCACCGCCAACGGCCTCCTGGGGCTGGGCGCATTGATCAACGTGTGCGCCACGTTGCCGGCCAACTACATCGCCTTCGAGTATCCTACAGCATCGGACCCGTGGTGGCACGAGATCATCCTAGGGCTCCCGACAGGCCGCATCGTCAATGATTCGATGATCGATCTGCTACCCGGACCAGGTCTTGGTCTCGATATCGACGCTAAAGCCGCCAAGCGCTATCTTAGAGATGAGGATGCCGGCTTCTTTGATTAGTTCCGAGCCATATTCAATGATGTTGCCGTTGGTCGGCTCTGAACAACTAAGAGGCTAGATCGCTGTTTCTCTTCCTCAGAGGCCCATACCAGCCGCAGGCAGGCCATGCCTACGAGCGGATACCTTCGGGTCGACGTGTCGGCATTAGCCCTGCCGGGTCGGGACACCGCTCGATGCGATATATGGGATGAGGTCGTTCTGCCGGCAGCTTAGCTCGTTCCATATACGACGGGTCGCGCCTGGCCGATGGTCCGGATGGGTCAGATTTTCACAATCCGGACGCTCAATAAATATCAGCCCTTGAGCGCTGAAGCGGACCAAGCACCTACGTCTTGGGCGTACCAATAGCGGTCGGTCCCAGATCTGAAAGGCGCCCGATCTGTCTGGTGCCAGCAATGGCGGCAAGCAAAAACTGTGTATCGGCGTGGCACTTGGCCCCGCATTCGGCATGGATAGATGCCCCCTCCTCTGAGCGATCAAGCTGCTGTGCTTACATTTCTTTTCAGTTCTCGATCCAAGTTTATGCTTGGAAGCCTATAGCGGATCACTCACTGCGCCAGTCACAGCCGATATGGCAGAGCCAACGCGCGCATCTTCAGCTACTCGTCAGGTGGCAACTCCTGGATTTGCGGACCGCGTTCTAAGATCGGCTTTCGTGATGGCGTGTGCGGCAGTCGTACTTTGGCTTCCGCTCGCCCCCGGTCAGCCTTCTTCCAGCGCGACGGTTTTTCCGGCCCACGCGAAGTTGACCTCCTCTCAATACGGGTCTTTCTACGCGGGAAAGCGGATGAAGCACTCTTGTGCTCCATCCGATCGCATTGCGATTGGTTCCCTTTTCAGGTGCGATCCGTCTCATGCTTATCGGCCCCTGAGCCGATCCGGTCGCAGCCTACCCGGTCAAAACAAGGAGTCCTCGTGAAGGCCCTCGTCATCTGTTCCGGCGGATTGGTCTCCGTCACTCTCGCCCACAAGGTCGTGGCGGAGCGAACCCTCACCCGCCTCGTGTCTTTCGACTATGGCCAGCGTCACAAAATGGAGCGCGAGCCTGCGCCATCCGCCTCAGCGTGCCGCATGGACATTGTCGACATCTCCGCCGTCGGACGCCTCCTGGCAGGGTCGGCCCTGACCAGTGGCGAACCCGTTCCCGAAAGGCATTACGCGGGAGACACCAAGTGGGTAACCGTGGTGCACAATCGCAACGCCATCATGCTCGCGATTGCCTTTGGCATACCTGCCGCGCGAGGTGTCTGATGAATTCGAGATCGACCATGTCACCAACCTTGGCCCGCCTGGGCTTGCGCACCCTGATCATGGGTGTCTTGAACGTCACGCCCGACTCGTTCTCGGATGGCGGCCTGTTTAGCGATCACGAGGCCGCGCTTCGACATGCCCGCGAGATGGAGGACGCTGGGGCCGACATCATCGATATCGGTGGGGAGTCCACGCGCCCGGGACACACTCCGGTTGGAGCTGAGGAGGAACAGCGGCGGATTATTCCTGTCATCCGCGACCTGGCCGGCATTCTCAATGTGCCTATCTCAATCGATACCTACCGGGCCGCGACCGCTCGCGCGGCCCTGGCGGCAGGCGCCAGGATCGTGAACGACATCTGGGGATTCCAGTACGATCCCGATATGGCCGCCACCGTGGCGGAGCATAGGGCTACGGCGGTCGTCATGCACAATCGGGCGGAGGCGGATCCTTCGCTCGATCTCATGGTGGACATGCAGCGCTTTTTCGGGCGCTCCCTAGACCTCGCCCGGCGGGCCGGCATTCCCGACACGCATCTGATCCTTGATCCCGGCATCGGCTTCGGCAAGACGGCCGAACAGAACCTCGAGGCTTTGCGCCGCCTATCCGAGCTCAGGGCCATGGGCTTCCCCGTTCTGGTGGGAGCCTCCCGCAAATCGGTTCTTGGCCGGTTCTACAAGCCCGAGGTGCCCCCGCGCGACCGGTTGTATGGGACCATGGGCGCACATCTCGCGGCGGTGTCGCGCGGCGCAGACATCATTAGGGTTCACGACGTGAAGGCTCACGTCGAAGCGTGCCGGGTCGCCGATATTCTGTTGAGAGGTCAACCTTGACCGATACGATCATCCTCTCCCGGCTGGCGCTCTATGCGCACCATGGCGTTCACGCCGAGGAGGCGCGCCTGGGGCAGCGCTTTTACGTAAGCCTCGCCTGCACTCTCAATCTCAGGCCCGCCGGGCAGGCGGACGACTATCACCAGTCCGTCTGCTATGCGAGCCTTGCCACGTTGGCCTATGAAATCGGCACCACGCGCCGCTTTCACACGATCGAAGGATTGGCGGAGGCCATTGCCGCAGGCGTGCTGGAACGATTTCCACGGATTACGTCCCTGACGGTGCGGGTCGAGAAGCCTGAGGCGCCGGTTCCGTTCATCCTCGACAGCGTTGCGGTCGAGATTCGGCGCTCGCGCGATGGCTAAGGTGGCACTCAGCCTAGGCAGCAACTTGGGCGACAAGAGCGGCAACATTGCCAGGGCTCTTTCTGCCCTTGATCGGGGCGGAGCACGGATTATAGCCCGCTCAGCCGACTTTCGCACCGAGCCGTGGGGACCTGTTGCCCAGGACTGGTTTGTGAATGCCTGTGCTCTTGCTGAGACCGATCTCCCGCCGGAAGGCCTTCTGGCTCTCTGCATGCACGTCGAACAGGATCTTGGGCGCGTCCGTGGGACCAGATGGGGTCCCCGAGCAATCGACATTGATATCCTGACCTATGATGACTTGGAGATAGGCACGCCAGCTCTGACACTTCCCCACCCCTATGCGGCGGAACGCGCCTTCGTGCTCGTTCCACTGGCCGAGGTCGCCCCTGAGCTGAGGCTTGGCGGAAGGCGCATTGTGGAGCTACTCGCCTCCGTGAGCAGTGGCGGCATCACCAAACTCACCTGACTCACCGTTGACGCCACTTTAGTCACGGTCTCCCGCACCCTCGCCAACTTCAGTTGGGGCCCTCCAAGGAAATTGGCAACGTCTCAGGAACGTCCGTGGTCCCCTTTCAAAGTGGACATCTGGCGTACTCCGGGGACATGCCAGAAGAAGACGTTCATGCAACGCCACGATGGATCGCGTCGAAGCCAAGGTCCGTCAATTCGGCCTACCAGCATCCGGCACGGTCGCGTATCCAAGCTGCTCCAACTCGGAAATGGCCACGGCAACAGTGGGATCTGTCCCCAAATGCGCATCCAGTGTTGCCATTGTCATGCAGGCGCCGGGTTCTCGGTGCGTATCACGAAAGAACCTGAGGATCTCGCAGGCCGTCTCGCTAAGCGGCATTCTCGCCTCCACCGGATCAGCTCCCGCTACTCGGCCACGTGTAGGCGGAACCCGGAATCGTTCGGCCTGTCTTTCGATCCTATGCGGCTCGTTGCGGCATCGATTTCCTCCATGCGGTAAGCCATGGAAGGAGCCAAGTTCGTGATGTGATGGTCCCATTGCATTCGGCAGGCGATATAGGCCTCGGCACCGGCCTGCCCGTCAGCCGTGATCTCGATACCCGCCTGCTGAAGCCGAAGCAGGGCATCGCGGTAGCGTGCTCGCCAGCGGTCCCGGGTCTGCTGATCCGGTTGAGCCTCCCGGTCCGGTGCCCCATGGGGGAGAAAAGTGTTCTCCAGGGTGATGACCAGCATCATCGACGCCTCCCACAGCTGCGCGACGCCTCCTGCCTCCTTTAGCCAGCGGTACTTCCGATCATCCAGGGCGCTCTTGATCAAACTCACCGTGTCCAGGGCGACCAGCGTGGAACGGGATACCGAGTGGTATGGGTCACTGAAGCGGAAATAGAACAGTACCGGGTAGAAGTGGTGCGCCTCCTTGGCTTGGGTCATCTCGACAGCGATTTCCGACAGGTTCGTGTAGCCGCCACTGAACTGCCCCTGAGGCCCGAGACGTGCCAGCAATTCGGCGGCATCGCCTGTGCACCCAGAGAGGAAATGGATGTTCATGGCCAGCACGTTGCGCCGCTGGAGCGCTGTATAGACCTGCATGAGATAGGTCAGCGTCAGCGACATCACTGACATGCCGATGAGCGAGTTAAACAGGAAGAGCAGCCGCGTCGGGCTCGTGTGCGGGGTGAAGTCGCTCGCGCCGACGATGGCCATGCTGGTGCCCCCGGCATACATCGCGGTGACGAAGTCAGTGGGCGTCTCGCCGTTCGTGGCGCGGATGGACGTACCGAGGTCCGGGTGCATGATCAACGCCGCCCCGAGGGTCAGCCCGAGAGCCCAGACCCCAACCAGCAGCACGAGGATGACCGGACCGCAGAAGGACAGAGCCGCTCCTCGTCTGGAGCC
Organism: Microvirga lotononidis; assembly: GCF_034627025.1. NCBI lineage: Bacteria > Pseudomonadati > Pseudomonadota > Alphaproteobacteria > Hyphomicrobiales > Methylobacteriaceae > Microvirga > Microvirga lotononidis. The sequence continues at coordinate 4,768,136 of NZ_CP141048.1, forward strand.
GAAAACCTTTGAGCCCTTGACGGCGGAGGCCCAGACGAGCCGCCCGACCCGGGATCCGATAATGCTGGTGCCAATCCGGGCGTAGAGCACGGTCAGAAAGATATCGAGCAAGATGATCAGGATCAGCAGTGTCCCGAGGCCCTGCTCCATTCGCCCCATCATGCCAGGCCTCCTGTCGTCCCAACTGCTCGGTCAGGGTCGTTGGGGCTGCCGGGTTGAGCCGGTGGCCTCCCCGTTCTGCCCAGGCTCGATGCGCCACAGCTGCGTCTCAAGGCGCGGACCGGTTTCGGGCTTGAACCAGCTCATGTCCTGGATGCGGGAGCTGGTGATGTAGATCGTCCCGTCGGGTCCCTCCGAGAATGTATCGGGCCAGCGCAGCCGCTTATCCTGGACAAGGGTGGTGATGCGATCCCCATCGCGGACCTTCACGGCATCCTGCTCGATCGCGCTCAGATAAAGCCGCCCGCGCCCGTCGATCCAAAGACCGTCCGTCGGCTCGGTTTCGGCGACACGCTCCACCCGAGCTTCGAGGTCCTTCTCAGACAGACGTGGGTTCTCCAAGGCATCTGTCGGGATGCGATAGAGCGTCCGGCCGGTCAGAGCTTTCCAATAGAGTGTGCGCCCATCGGGAGAGAGAGCGATGCTGTCGGCGGCAAATTCGACCCCACGCCCGTCGGGCCGGCGCAACTCCTGCCCATCGGTCTTCACCACCACATCCTTTTCCGGCTCGGTACTCGGGTGGCCGTCAAGGACGCGACGAGCCTTGCCGTTCTGCAGATCCACAACGACGAGTGCACCTTTGGCCCCGGAATCGGTCAGGTAGGCATGCCGCCCATCCGGCGAAAACCGCACATCGTTCAGGTAGCTGCCCTGAGGCGCGACCGTCTCGTCGAAGCGGATCGCCTGCGCAACCTTGTTTGATTTCAGGTCGATCCTGACGAGCTTGGGCCCACCCTGCACGACGGCTGCTGTGGCTGGCGCGGCCGGATCGACGACCCAGAGATTGCCGTGCGCATCGGCCACGACGCTCTGGACGCACACGAAGTGATCCCCGGCCGACATCTGGTTCTTCTTGGCATTGCGCCAGGAGTTCCACTCGTCATCCGGATAAGGTCTGATCTGGCCGTCGCGCGTCACCTCGGCCACCGAGATCGGGGCATCCTCCGTCCACCGCGGGAAGTTGACGAAGATGCGCCCATCCTTCGACACGGTCACTCCGGTCACCTGGTGCTCAAAGTTGGCGACCTGCTGTAGTTGAGCCGGGCCCTGAGATGGGGCCGCACTCTGCTGTGCCATGGATGTGGTAGCCAAGAGCGTCCCGAGAAGCAGGGTCGCCGGTGTGAGCCTGAGCATGTTCGCCTCCATCGTGCGGCAATGATCGTGTGGGATACGGCTGCCCCCTCGCGGCCTGAACGCCGCTCGAATGCAGCCATATCGTCGCTCGGTCAGTGAGGGCGTGCCCTCTCCTGCGGAGCACGATCGGACACCGCCGCGAGGGTTGGTGCGGCCCGCATGTCCGGCGGTACCTGGAAGTCCTTGGCGGCGCCTCGCGCCGCCTGGACACCCTGCGGGAAGCCTGTCCGATTCCGGTAAGAGCGTAGCCGACCGCGAGGGCGGCTGTGGCGGGCCGTGACGCTCTGCGCGCCAATGATGTCCAGCAACGTCACCCCCAGCACCGCCGCAAGAGCAATCCCGACATTGTCGCGCTTCGGATTGTCGTGCCGCATGGCCGCCATCAGGGTGGCGATGTCGAGCCCGTCTCCGGCGACGCGGCTCCACAATCCGAGATGCTTATCGGGCGAAAGCGAGACGATGCCGTGCCCGAGTTCGCGGACGCCATAGGCCCGTACGAGACCCTCCTTACCCTCCATCCCTAATGCCCGGGTGAAGCGCTCCGGCGCGATCAGCTCCGCTATGCCCAGCCCAATGCTGTACCAACCTAACGCTTTGGCCAAGCGGTCAGCGGCCCCCAGCGAGTTGGGGCCGGAGTGGAGGACCTTTGGGTCACCCTTGGACCGGGCGATGTTCGAGATGTAATAAGCCATGTCTTCTCTCCCGGTTCCTCAGGGCTTCAAAACCACCTTGATGCAGCTGTCCTGCTTGTCGCGGAACACCTTGTACATCTCGGGCCCCTCCTCGAGGCTCACGGTGTGGGTGATGACAAACGATGGGTCGATCTGCCCCTCCTCGATGCGGCGCAGAAGGTCATCGGTCCAACGGTTGACGTGCGTCTGACCCGTCCGGATGGTCAGGCCCTTGTTCATCAGCTGGCCCATCGGGATCTTGTCATCGAGGCCGCTATAGACACCGGGGATCGAGATCACCCCGGCCGGGCGGCAGACGTAGATCATCTCGCGAAGAACGTGCGGCCGGTCGCTTTCGGCTCCCAGCATCTGCTTGGCGCGGTCGTAGACCGTATCCGGCATCGAGGGCGAGACATGGGCTTCCATTCCGATCGCGTCGATGCACTTCTCCGGGCCCTCGCCGCCGGTGAGCTCGTTCAGGCGCTCGACCACGCTCTCTTCATCGAAGTTGATGGTGATGGCACCGCCGGCTTCTGCCATTTCCAGGCGCTCGGGCAAATGATCGATGGCAACCACCTGCTTGGCCCCGAGGAGCACGGCGCTGCGGATCGCCATCTGGCCGACGGGACCGCAGCCCCAGATCGCCACCGTGTCCGTCGGCTGGATGTCGCACTGGACAGCGGCCTGCCAGCCGGTCGGGAAGATGTCGCCGAGGAAGAGAACCTTCTCGTCCGGGATCCCATCCGGCACCTTGATGTGGGTCGCATCGGCAAAGGGAACGCGCAGATACTCGGCCTGCCCGCCAGGATAGCCGCCGGTCAGATGCGTGTAGCCGAACAGGCCTGCGGTCGTGTGGCCGAACACCTTGTCGGCGATATCCTTCTTGCGGTTGCTCCGCTGACAAACGGAGAAGTTGCCGCGCTTGCACTGATCGCATTCGCCACAGATGATCGTGAAGGGGACAACGACACGGTCCCCCTTCTTGAGCTTGCCCCTCGCTTCGGGCCCGACCTCGACAACCTCTCCCATCATCTCGTGCCCCATGACATCGCCAGGCAGCATGGCAGGAATGAAATTATGAAACAGATGCAGGTCCGAGCCGCATATGGCGCAGCTCGTCACCTTGACGATGGCGTCACGCGGCTGCTCGATCTCAGGGTCTGTGACGGTGTCGCAGCGGATATCTTCCTTGCCATGCCAAACGAGGGCTCGCATGCCTTCCTCCTCCTCTTGTCCAACGAAGATGCAGAGGCTCCTGCGTCCGGAAAACGTTACGGCACGAGGCAGATCTCTGCGGGGATGGTCGTCAAGGGTCGTGGCTCATGAACGTCTGCGCTGGGGGGAAGTGCTGCGGATGATCCCTGAGGGATATCCCGCTCTGTTTGATGCAGCGCGGTTCTCTCACTCCGCCGACGGATAGCGAGAACAGCACCTGAGCGGGAATTTCTGCCAAGCGGTCAGGTTTCAGGCTTATCTGCTCCCTGAGGCACCTTCGCCCCGGGCTGAGTGACTCAAACCCCGCGGAGGGTGCGACCAGCACGGCTTGGGGCAGGGTCTGTACGCCCAGGCGCTGCATGACATGAGCACGATGGGTTTCCACCGTACGCGGGCTGATGCCGATGTCCCGCCCGATCTGCTTGTTGGTCTGGCCGGCCAGCAGGCCCTCCAGGACCTCGCGTTCGCGGACCGGCATCTCGGCAATGCGCCCCCGGGCCCGGTTGGATTCCTGACCGTGCTCGTCGGCCTGGGAAATGTCAGCGGCTGCCGACGCAAGGGCGGCCAGCAGCTCATCCGGAGCATAGGGGACCGGCAGGAAGTCCACCGCGCCGGCCTTCATCACCTGCACGGCAGACTTTACATCGCTCTGGAGCTCGCCCAAGACGATCACCGGCAGGCGGATGCGCCGGGCCTTGAGCTCCCGCGGGATGGTCAGATCGCCCGCCTCGGGTTGGCGCATGTCGAGTACCACGCAGCCAACATTCCAAAGGGTTGCGCTCGATTGGTCAGCCCCGCGCTGCAGCCATCACTGCCAGCTACACCGGACTGGCCCATGCGACGTGAAGATCCGTCCGTCCGCAGACAGGGCGCCCGGCAGCGGCAACCGGCGTACGCAACAGCCGCAGCCGGCTGGATGGGCCGCCTTCGTGGGGCGTTGGCCGCTCGCATTGCGCTCGTTCGAGGCCAGGGTGCTGCGCCGGGTCGGATCCATGCTAGCGATGGCTGGTGCGCTGAGAACTGCTCGTGACGCTTCAGCCCCGCATTTCGGGCATGCGCATGGGTCCTGGAACCGCGCCATGGGCTGCATAGCAGTGAACGGCCCGCACCCTTGGCACTGGTAGTCGTAGATCGGCATGGCGTCCTCACGTTCGAACTCGTTCGGCGAGAAGGCACACAGGCCGAGCGCGTGACTGCCCGCCCGGCCCGCGGCTAGTCATGCGGCGGGCTTGAGAACCACCTTGGTCCAGCCCTCGTCGCGCGCGTCGAAGTGCTGGTAGGCGTTTGGTGCCTCACCCAGCGGCAGCTCATGCGAGACGATGAAGGACGGCTTCGCACGGCCAGTCGAGATCAGATCTCGCAGCTGCCGGTTATATGCCTTCACGTTGCACTGGCCGGTGCCGATCGTCTGACCCTTGAACCAGAAGAGCCCGTAATCGAAAACGATCTCGCCCTGCTTGTAGAGCGGGTCCTGCGGAGCTGGATCCTGGGGCACATAGACGCCGACCACGCCGATGCCGCCGGTGAATTTCACTGACCTCACCAAGTCGTTCATGATCATGTTGGGGTGCTCGTGGCCCTCCGGGTCGTGGGCCTGGTAGCCGACGCACTCGCAGCCGCGATCGGCGCCGATGCCGTTCGTCAAAGCAAGGACTTGGTCCACCGGGGAGCCCTTGGAATCGTCAATGGGTAAGGCCCCGATCGACTCTGCGAGGCGCAGACGGTCGGGATGGCGGTCGACGACCATGACCATGCAGGCGCCCTTGATCATCGCGGAATGAGCAGCCATGAGTCCGACCGGACCGGCCCCGTAGATGACGACCGACTCGCCGGGACGCAATCCTGCAAGTTCTGTGACGTGCCAGCCGGTTGGGAAGATGTCGGCCAGCATCACATAGTCGATTTGTCGTTCCTCCGCGTCCGGTGGCAGCTTCAGGCAATTGTAGTCGCCGTAGGGGACGCGAAGAAGGTCGGCTTGGCCGCCCCGATACGGCCCCATATCGGCGAAGCCGTACGCGGCGCTGGCCATGTTCGGCACGACGCTTCGATCCGCCGTGGTCAGGCAGAACGCGCTCAAGCCGCGCTCGCAGTTCTTGCAAAACCCGCAGCCGATATTGAAGGGGATGGCCACCCAGTCCCCAACCTTCACCCGATCGACCGCGTCGCCCACTTCTGCCACCTGACCGAGGTTCTCGTGCCCGAACACGCCGCCGCGCGGGAAGTCGGTCCGGCCCTCATACATGTGCAGGTCCGAGCCGCAGATGTTGGTGCTCGTGATCCGTACCAGAACGTCCGTCGGCCTCTCGATCCGCGCGTCGGGCACGTCCTGTACCGCAACATCGCGCTGCCCGTTATAGACAACTGCTCTCATCGTGTTCTCCCAATCTAAAGCCGCATGCTCGACAGGCGCGACTTGTCACCTTGGCGAGGGCGTCGTGGGATGGCCGTCAGGGGTCGTGGCTTATGAACGACTGCGCTGAGGGGAAGTGCTGCGGATGATCCCTGAGGGACATTCCTGCCAGCCGGTCAGGTTTCGGGCGTGTCTGATCCCTGAGGCATCTTCGGCCCCGGGCTGGGCGCCTCGGAACCCCGCGGAGGTTGCGACCAGCATGGCTCGTGACAGGGTCTGTATGCCAAGCCGCTGCATGACGTGGGCCCGGCGCTTCTCTACCGCCCGAGGGCTGAGGCCAACGGGTTCGGCGGCGTGAGCGGGAAAGCCGGACATGGCCAGGGGCCCTGCCGAGCAGGGCCGATGGGGATCGTCTGGAAGGGTGCATCGGGATCTCCCAAGGCGGGGCCGGATCCGGCATCTCCCGTCAGGTTAGCAAGAGCCAGTGCCAAGGCGTAGGCGTCGAATGGCTTCTCCCAAGTCGCGACGTCTCGATACTCGGCTGGAAGAGAGGTTTGGCTGTAGCCTGTCGCAAAGACGAAGGGGATCGCTCGCGCCCTGAGATAATTGGCGACCGGGAACACCAGTTTGCCGTGCAGCTCAATATCGAGAACGGCAATGTCGATCCTTTCAGAGGTCAGCAGGGCCAGCGCTGTCGCCCGAGTTGGAGCCGGTCCGACCACCGCCGCCCCAGCTTGCTCCAGAACTTGTGCGATGTCGTCGGCAATGAGGTACTCATCCTCGACGATCAGCACGTGGCGGTTGATCAAACTTGCTTGCGACTTTGATAAGGTCATGGGCTTGCCTCGTCCTTTTCCTGGTGGCCTCAGAGCTTTGATGCTGCGTGTGGCCCAACCGTTCCGAAGATCCCTGGTGCGGCCACATGCGCATTGGCGCAGTGTCATGGATGAGGATGAACGCGGCATCCGGTGGTGACCGGGGATCGTTCCGTATCCTTGCAGCGGCCTTCGGGCGGTCACGTCCTGGTGGAGATCAAGGTTCGTCGGATCCTTCGTCACGGCTCAATTGAGGGCGGGCTTGCACGCCCGCCAGGGCGGCGATCCGCACCAGTTCCGGGATTGTCCTGGCGCCCAGGCGCTGCATGACATGAGCGCGGTGGGTTTCAACCGTACGCGGGCTGATGCCGATGGCCCGCCCGATCTGCTTGTTGGTCTGGCCGGCCAGCAGGCCCTCCAGGACCTCGCGTTCGCGGACCGGCATCTCGGCAATGCGCCCCCGGGCCCGGTTGGATTCCTGACCGTGCTCGTCGGCCTGGGAAATGTCAGCGGCTGCCGACGCAAGGGCGGCCAGCAGCTCATCCGGAGCATAGGGGACCGGCAGGAAGTCCACCGCGCCGGCCTTCATCACCTGCACGGCAGACTTTACATCGCTCTGGAGCTCGCCCAAGACGATCACCGGCAGGCGGATGCGCCGGGCCTTGAGCTCCCGCGGGATGGTCAGTTCGCCCGCCTCGGGTTGGCGCATGTCGAGTACCACGCAGCCGGCCGCGAGAGCCGGGGCAGCCTCCAGGAAAGCCTTGCCGGATGGGAAGGCTCTCACGTCATAGCCGGCGTCACGCAACCCTCGTGTCAGATCCTGACGCGAGGGCTCGTCGGCATCGACCACATAGACGAAGCGCCCGTCATGGCGGGTGATGTCCTGGGCAACGCCGCCGGCGAGGCGGATCCGGCCCTGCGCGTCACGCATAGGGAAGAAGGTGTTGCGGATCCAGCGCACGACCCGGTCCTGCCGGATGATGCGGAACTCTTCCGTGAAGGCTTCTCCCAGCCTGACCCGGTCAAGAGCATCTAATACCCGCTGCCGGTCATCCGGATGGAGGAAGCGGCTCCACCGACTGGGATCGCTGAGCACTCCTTCCCGCGGCTCGCCCCAAATGGGTTCGAAAGCGGAGCTCAGATATTCGAGGTTCATCGTCTCGAAGTTCAGGATCCAAAGGGTGCTGTTGGAGTTCTCGGCGAACTGCCGGAAGCGCTCCTCGCTCTCACGCAGGGCTGCTTCGGCTCGCTTGCGTGTCGTGATGTCAAGCACAGCTCCGGTGAATCCCACCGGCTGGCGATTTTCAAAGGTCGTTCGACCCTGGGTGGAAACCCAGCGCTCGATCCCATCCCCGATCCCGATGACTCGATATTCAATGGCGTAGATCCCCGAACCGGCAGGATCACGGCACTGGGCGATCGCGGCCTCGACGCGCGGGCGATCCTCGGGATGGATGCCGGACAGAAACACCTCCTCGTTGGCAGGAGCATCAGGCGGCAGCCCCCACATCGCCTTGAGCCGGGCATCCCAGTCCAGTGCTCCCGTGGCCGGATCCCAGGTGTAAGGCGACAGACCGACAAGATCGATGGCAGCCTGGAGCCGCGCCTGGCTTTCGCGCAACGCCTGCTCCGTCCGCTTCTCCTGCTCGATGACCTGCACCACGAAGACTGCGCCCAGACCCTCCTGAGCGGTGTTGCAGAAGGGCGCAGCGCTCACCCGCGTCCAGATCTCCTGTCCATTGGGAAGTGTGACGAGGAAGTCGACACCTGGAACAACCGTTTCACCCCGCAGCGCTCGCGCGCTCGGATAGTCGGAGGGGCTGAGACGCTTGCCCTCAGGGGTGTAGCTCCGCCAGCGCTCGCCTTGCATGGGATCTCTGGAGGGGACTTTCTCAAGAGCGTACTGCTGGAGGGCCCGATTGCTCAGGACGATGTCCCCCTCCGGGTCGACGAGGCCCACTCCAATCGGCAATTGCTCCAGAATGGCTGCAAGCTTGTTCTCGCTTTCGCGCAGGGCTGCCTCGACCCGGACACTCTCGGTGGTCTCGTGGACCGTGCACAGCACCCCTCCGACTCCCCCGGTTTCGTCACGGATGGGGCTGTAAGAGAAGGAGAACCAGGTTTGCTCAGGGTGATCCCTGCGCATAAGCGTCAGCGGCAGGTCCTCGAAGTAACTGGCCTCGCCTTGCATGGCCCGCTTGGTGATCGGACCGATGGTGTCCCATACCTCCGACCAGACCTCGGGAAACGGCCGCCCGAGGCCGTTCGGCTTGTCACCCATGATCGGAATGTAGGCATCATTGTAGAAGCTGGTCAGTTCCGGTCCCCAGGCCAGGTAGGTTGGGAAGGCGGAGCTCAGCATGATGCTTAAGGCGGTGCGCAGCGACTGCGGCCAAGCCTCTGCCGGTCCGAGGGGCGTGCAAGCCCAATCGTGGGTCCGCACGCGTTCCCCCATGATGCCGCCGCCGGGGAAAGCTTCCGCTGTGCTCATTTATTCTCCTTGGAAAGACATCATGAGGGGCCTTCCGACAGTACTGTAGGGTGAGAAGGTCGGCTGGCCAGAAGGGACGACGGCTACGTGTCGTTCGCGGCCAATTCCGTATGAAGGATGCTCCAGAGGCTTTAATGGGATCAGGGCGGTAGCTAGCGCCCGGAAGACCACTGACTACCTGGTTGGGCTGCTCCGTGTTGTAGGGTGGGTTGGCAAAGATCAACCTACACTGTTTCGTTTGCAGTCACGTACTTTCCCTCAGGAATGGACCGTTATCCGTATGGGCCATTCCAATTGTTACCCTCCGCGACTCCGGCTGAACGACGATCGTTTGCGTCAGCAATCCGATCTCATCAGGCGCGACACTGCTGAGATCCCTCAACGCCACTGAGGTGTGCCATGGCGGACCAACACGACGAACGACTTCGACGGACCCGCAACGATAGCCCGGGTCGCCCACGAGCAATGGGAGCCGCTCAGCCCTGGCCGGGGCAACGGCAAGGGCGACAGGAAGCTCGCGGGGGCCGTCCAAGCCTTGGCATCGTTGGATTTACCCTCGCGGCCGCTGCCGGCGTGGCCGCCATCGGTCTGATCGAAGCCCAAATGCGCGATACCGGGCGCCGGACCAGGACCGGTCAGAACCGGCGATCGGCTGCTGGCCACGAGCCGGAGCTCGAACGCTCGATCACAATCGAGGATGTTCCCGCGGACGAACTCTATCGTCGCTGGCGCGATCCAGAAAACTTCAGGCGGATCATGGCGCCGTTTGCCGATGTCCAGCCCACGGGTGACGGGCAGACACGCTGGAACGCCGGCCCCCATCTGGGCTCCTGGGACATGCGCCTGGCCGATGACCAGCCGGGCGAGTTCATGCGCTGGGAGGCCCAAGGCGGGGGCGCCCTGATCCGGGAGGCGTCGGTGCGCTTCCGTTCCGCTGCCGGCAACCGCGGCACGGTGGTGGTCCTGCGTGCCAGCCTCGATCCGCCCGGTGGCATGCTCGGCCGGATCGCCGCCCAGATGCTGGGCAATACGCTACCGGCGGCGCTTGCGAGCAAGACGCTGCACTACTTCAAGGCGCTCGTCCAGACCGGCGAGATCCCGACCACCGAGCGCCAGCCGGCGGCTCGGCCCGACCCCCGCTGACGAGGAGGCTTCTCATGCGTGCGCTCATCTGGAACGGCGTCAACGATCTGCGTGTCGAGACCGTCAAGGATCCCGAGATCGTCAATCCGCATGACTGCATCCTGCGGGTCACCATGTCGACCACCTGCGGCTCGGATCTGCACTTCATTGACGGCTACATCCCGACGATGAAGGCCGGTGACGTGATCGGCCATGAGTTCATGGGCGTGGTCGAGGACGTCGGGCCTGAGGTGAAGAAGGTCAAGAAGGGGGATCGGGTCGTGGTGCCGTCCTTCATCACCTGCGGCCAGTGCTGGTACTGCAAGAACAAACTTTATTCGCTGTGCGACAACACCCATCCCAAGCCCGAGCTGCAGGAGCCCATCCTCGGCTATCCGACCGCCGGCATCTACGGCTATACCCACGCGTTCGGCGGCTATGCCGGAGCGCACGCCCAGTATGTGCGCGTACCGTTTGCCGACAACGATTGCTTCAAGGTGCCGGATGGTCTGCCCGACGAGCAGGTGCTGTTTCTCTCCGATGCGGCGCCGACCGGCTACATGGGGGCGGATTTCTGCAACATTCAGCCCGGCGACGTCGTGGCCGTGTGGGGCTGCGGCGGCGTCGGCCTGATGGCCCAGAAGAGCGCCTTCCTGATGGGAGCCGAGCGGGTGATTGGGATCGACCGCCTGCCCGAGCGGCTGCAGATGGCCCGCGAGCATGTCGGCTCCGAGACCATCAACTACGAGGAGGTCGACAGCGTCCTGGAGGTGCTCAAGGAAATGACAGGTGGCCGGGGTCCGGACGCCTGCATCGACGCGGTCGGCATGGAGGCGCACGGCACCGGCCTTCAATACGCCTACGACCGCGCCAAGCAGCTCATGTACATGCACACGGATCGCGGCCAGGCGCTACGCGAGGCGATCCTCGCCTGCCGCAAAGGCGGGACACTTTCGATCCTGGGCGTCTACGGCGTGATGGACAAGTTTCCATTTGGGGCGATCATGAACAAGGGCCTGACGGTGCGCACGGCCCAGCAGCATGGGCAGGCCTACATGGACCGCCTGCTCGATCATGCCCAGAAGGGGGAGCTGAACCCATCGTTCCTGGCGACGCATCGTTTCTCGCTCGAAGATGCACCGCGTGGCTACGCCATGTTCAAGCATAAGGACGACGGTTGCGTCCGCTCTGTGTTTATTCCCTAAAACAGAGATTGTAACTGCCCACTTGGAAATACATCACGCTCTAAATGGGCCTTTGTCCAAGGCACCTGATAGCTTGAAGTGCATCAAACGAGAGCTCGTGCCAGGTAAGGCGCCGTACGGCTGCCTGGTGCTTTTGCGACTTCGCCCGGCGGACCGGATGCAACCACCTGCCCGCCCTCGTCGCCGGCTCCCGGACCGAGGTCCATGACCCAATCACTGCTCGCGGCAACCCGCATGTTGTGCTCGACCACGATGACCGTGTTGCCGGCTTCGACCAGCCCATCGAGCTGAGCCACGAGCCTCTCCACATCGGCGGGATGCAGTCCGGTCGTCGGCTCGTCGAGGACGTAGAGCGTATCGCCACGCTGGATCCGTTGAAGCTCTGTCGCGAGCTTGATCCGTTGCGCCTCCCCTCCTGACAATTCGGTCGCGGGTTGGCCCAGCCGCAGATAGCCCAAGCCCACCTCGCGCACGATCGTGAGCGACCGACGCAAAGGCGGCTCGTCGGCGAAAAACTCCCAGGCCGCATCGACGGTCATTCCGAGCACGTCAGCGATGGATTTGTCGCGGTATTTGATCTTTAGCGTGTCGGCATTGTAGCGGGCACCGTGGCAGGTCGGACATGGGGCGTAGACGCTCGGCAGGAACAGCAGCTCGACCATCACGAAGCCTTCACCCTCGCAATGCGGGCAGCGGCCTTTGGCGACGTTAAAGGAGAAGCGTCCTGCATCGTAGTGGCGGGTGCGAGCCTGCTTGGTTGCGGCAAACAGCTTGCGGACGTGATCAAAAAGGCCGGTATAGGTGGCGAGATTCGAACGTGGCGTGCGCCCGATCGGCTTCTGATCGACCCGCACCAAGCGCTTGATCCCTTCCATGCCGCCGACGATCCGGCCCTCGCTGGTCTCTGTCGCAGGCCGTTCTAGTTCCTCACCCTCCTCTTCCGGCTCAGGGATCTCGTGCCCTAGGTACTCCGCCACCAGTTCGACCAGTGCCTGGCTGACCAAGCTTGACTTGCCTGAGCCGGAGACACCCGTCACGGTCGTGAGCACGCCTAAGGGAAATGCGACATCAAGCTCGTGCAGGTTATTGCGCGTCACCCCCGCGAGGCGCAGCCAGCCGCTCGGTGGGCGCACGTCCCGAGGCGGGAGAGCGTTTTCGCCGAACAGGAAACGTCGGGTCTGCGAGGCCTCGACCTGGCCGAGCCCGTCCGGGGGACCGCTATAGATCACACGGCCGCCCTGCTCTCCCGCACCCGGGCCAACATCGACGATCCAGTCGGCATGACGAATGACATCGAGATTGTGCTCGACCACGAACTGCGAGTTCCCGGACGCCTTCAGTTGCCCAAGTGCCTTCAGCAGCGCCTCGGTATCTGCTGGATGGAGTCCAGCCGACGGCTCATCGAGCACATAGACCACGCCGAAGAGATTGGAGCGTACCTGGGTGGCCAGCCGCAGCCGTTGGAGTTCGCCCGGCGAAAGCGTCGGGGTGCTACGGTCGATGGAAAGATAGCCGAGCCCGAGGTCGAGCATGACGCTGAGCCGGGCGACAAGATCCTGCGCGATGCGCTGCGCGACCACTGCCTTTTCCGGATGCTCGGCCTCAATCTTGGCTAGCCGCGGAGCCCTTCCGTCTGCATAGGAACGGAAGATGTCGGCGAGGCGGGCGAGCGACAGACTGGAGATGTCGGCGATGTCCAGTCCCGCGAACGTGACGGACAGGGACTCGGGCCGAAGGCGCTTGCCGTGGCAGAGCGGGCATTCGGTGCTCACCATGTATTGCGCCACCCGCCGCTTCATCAGCGGGCTTTGCGTGTTGGCGAAGGTGTGCAGCACGTGCCGCTTGGCGCTTGTGAAGGTGCCCTGATAGGCTGGCTCTTCCTTGCGCTTGAGCGCGCGTCGAACCTCCTGCTGCGTATACCCGGGGTAGACAGGAACGGTCGGCTGCTCATCGGTGAACAGAAGCCAGTTGCGATCTTTCTTGGGCAGGTCCCGCCAGGGCCGATCGACGTCGAAGCCAAGCGTGGTCGCAATATCGCGCAGGTTCTGGCCATGCCAGGCGGTCGGCCAGGCGGCGATCGCCCGCTCGCGAATGGTCAGCGTGTCGTCCGGCACCATCGATTGCTCGGTGACCTCGTAGACCCGGCCCAGGCCATGGCACCGGGGACAGGCGCCTTCGGGCGTATTGGGCGAGAACGCCTCGGCATAGAGGATCGACTGGCCGCGCGGATAGTCGCCGGCCCGAGAGTAGAGCATACGCAGCAGGTTGGACAAGGTCGTGACGCTGCCCACCGAGGAGCGGGTGGTCGGTGAGCCGCGCTGCTGCTGCAACGCCACGGCGGGCGGAAGACCGTCGATATCGTCAACATCGGGAACCGGCATCTGGTGGAACAGTCGCCTGGCATAAGGCGACACCGACTCGAGATATCGCCGTTGCGCCTCGGCATAAAGGGTTCCGAAGGCCAGCGAAGATTTTCCGGAGCCGGATACGCCCGTGAAAACAACAAGGGCATCGCGCGGGATCTTAAGATCGATATTCTTGAGATTGTGCTCGCGGGCGCCGCGAACGCGGACAAACCCAGATCCTTCCTGCACGGTCGTCAGGGATCGAAACTTGCTTTTCTCTGGCATTGCGGGCTCGGCGAGATATCGGATCCCCGAACATCTAGGGTGATCCAATGCTCCCGCCAGAGGAATAACTTCCAATAGCTTCCGCCTCCGCGTGGCGGAATCGTCAATGGAGTTCTCGCCGAGAACAGACCCAATTGTTCAGTGCTAGGACTGTCATGGGACCATGTCGCGTACAAGGTATATGATCCCAAACCGTCTAACATCAACTTCGGGTCAAACTGGGAAGTTCAGGAGTGCCAAGTGAAGGTCTGCTCACGACGAGAGACCAGACCTTTCAGGCCTCATCATCGTCGGTTCCGCGGCAGATCTTCAGATATAGCCGAAGCGGTGGATGGGACGCATGCACGGAGCGACTCACCTCAGCATGCCAGTTCGGAGGATGCCTCCGCCTCGGACGCGCACAAGCCCCTTCCGTCCGAAACGTCTGGCTACCTGGCAAAAATCTTCTCAAAGGGCAAATGCCGGTAACCCTTTGATATTGTTGGTGAGCGCGCTGGGACTCGAACCCAGGACCCTCTGATTAAAAGTCAGATGCTCTACCGGCTGAGCTACGCGCTCCCAGAGGTGAGCCCGAAATAGGGGGTCTCGGGCTCCGGGTCAATCGAAAAGCCCTGGCTGGGCGGGCAAATCCTCAGCTTCCGACCGCCGCGACGCCGTTTCCTGAAGAGCGCTCCAAGAAAGTTATGCTTGGAGCCGAACGGTTCACGCCTCGTCCGCCATGGCGATGTTGTCCGCGTGACGGCCGATATCCGCCTTGCTGTCACGCTCGCCCTTGGCCCAGCCTTCCTTGACCTCGCCGATATGATCCTCGAGCCGCCCCTCGGCGATGGCCTTGCGGAGACCGGCCATGAGTTCCTGGTAATAGGCCAGGTTGTTCCAGGTCAGAAGCATCATGCCCAGGATCTCGTTCGACCGGACGAGATGGTGCAGATAAGCGCGCGAATAGGTGTTCGAGGCCGTGCATTTCGATTCCGGATCGAGCGGCCCGGTATCCTCGGCAAAGCGCGCATTGCGCAGGTTCATGCGGCCGTGGCGGGTGAAGACCTGACCATGGCGTCCGGCGCGGGTGGGCATGACGCAATCGAACATGTCGACGCCCCGGCGCACCGCCTCGACGATGTCGTCGGGCGTGCCCACGCCCATGAGGTAGCGCGGCTTCTCCCTGGGCATGTGCGGCTCGACCGTCTCGATCATGCGCAGCATCACGTCCTGCGGCTCGCCCACGGCCAAGCCGCCGATGGCATAGCCCTTGAGATCGAGCGTTGCGAGTTCCTTCGCGCTCTCGATGCGCAACCGCTCCACTGCGCCCCCTTGGACGATACCGAACATGGCTTTGCCCGGCTGTTCGCCGAAGGCCACCCGGCAGCGCTCCGCCCAGCGCAGCGACAGGCGCATCGCCTTCTCGGCCACGTCGTCGGAACACGGCAGCTTCACGCATTCGTCGAGCTGCATCTGGATGTCGGAGTCCAGGAGCCCCTGGATCTCAATGGAACGCTCCGGGGTCAGCACATGGGTCGAGCCATCGATATGGGACTGGAATGTGACCCCCGTCTCGTCGATCTTGCGCAGGGCCGATAGCGACATGACCTGGAAACCGCCGGAATCGGTCAGGATCGGATAGGGCCAGTTCATAAACTGGTGCAGCCCTCCAAGCCGGGCCACCCGCTCCGCCCCTGGGCGCAGCATCAGGTGATAGGTATTGCCGAGCACGACGTCGGCGCCGAGCGCCTTCACCTGGTCCGGATACATGGCCTTCACAGTCGCGGCCGTCCCGACGGGCATGAAGGCGGGCGTCCGGATGACGCCGCGCGGCATCCGGATCTCGCCGGTGCGCGCCGCACCGTCGGTCTTATTGACGGTGAAGGAAAAGGTGTCGGTGGTCATTCAAACCTCGTCTTGTCATCTCCCGCGGGAGCGAACCGCCCGGTAACGGGATCCGCGGATCCGCAGCACCTGTCAATGGATCCCCCTGCCGCGCGTTCCGCGCGCCGGGGATGGTGCGGAGCCTCAGCGCCGGAACAGCAGGCTCGCATCGCCGTAGGAATAGAAGCGATAGCCTGTTTCGATGGCGTGGGCATAGGCCCCCCTCATGCAATCCAGGCCTGCAAAGGCAGAGACCAGCATGAAGAGAGTCGAGCGTGGCAGGTGGAAATTGGTCATCAGCACATCCACGGCCTTGAACCGGTAGCCGGGCGTGATGAAGATGGCCGTGTCGCCGGAGAAGGGCGCGATGCTGCCGTCCTCACGGGCGGCGCTCTCCAGAAGGCGCAGCGACGTGGTGCCGACCGCCACGATCCGCCCTCCCCGGGCCCTGGCTTCGTTGAGCGCCCGGGCGGTCTCTTCCGAGACGGAGCCCCATTCCGCATGCATGCGGTGCTCGTCGGTATCGTCGGCCTTCACGGGCAGGAACGTGCCCGCTCCCACGTGGAGGGTCACGAAATGACGGGCGACGCCGCGCTCGTCGAGGCGGCGGAAGAGACCGTCCGTGAAATGCAGGCCGGCGGTCGGGGCCGCGACGGCCCCCTCGTCTTTCGCATAGACAGTCTGATAGTCGCTCAGGTCCTTGTCGTCCGTGGGACGCTTGCCGGCGATGTAGGGCGGCAGAGGAAGCTCGCCGAGGCGCGCGATGGCCTCGTCCAGGAAAGCGCCCGCGAAGGAGAAGCGAAGCGCCACATCGCCCCCCTCGCCTTTCTCCACGACCTCGGCGTCGAGCCGAACGAGTTCGCAGGCCGTGCTCTCGGACGGGTCTCCGAAGCGGATGCGGTCGCCGACATGGAGTTTCTTGGCCGGGCGGGCAAAGGCGCGCCAATGGTCGGCGCCTTCGCGCTTGTGCAGCATGATCTCGACCCGCGCCGCATTCTCCTCGCGAACGCGCAGACCGTAGAGCCGGGACGGAATGACCTTGGTGTTGTTGAGCACCAGCACATCGCCGGGCTGCAGCAGATCCGGCAGATCGCGGACGATCCGGTCCTCGAGGCCGGTTTCGGGCCTGACCACGAGCATGCGCGCGGCATCCCGCGGCTCCACGGGGCGGAGCGCGATATTGGTCTCGGGGAGATCGAAATCGAAGAGGTCGACGCGCATGGATTCTAGGCCTCTACCCTCGTCCTGAGACACGGCTGCGTCTCAGGACGAGGGCTTAGGGTAACTCTACTCGCCTGAAAACGTGGATGCCCGGGACAAGCCCGGGCATGACGGTAGACGCTAAAGGGTACTCAAGCCACGTCGGCCGCAACCTTCATGGACACGATGCGGTCGGGATCGCGCACGGGCTCGCCGCGCTTGATCTTGTCCACGTTCTCCATGCCTTCGGTCACCTTGCCCCAGACGGTGTATTGCTTGTCGAGGAAGCGGGCGTCGTCGAACACGATGAAGAACTGCGAGTTCGCGGAATGCGGGAAGTTGGTGCGGGCCATGGAGCAGACGCCGCGCACGTGGGGCTCGGCGTTGAACTCGGCCTTGAGGTCCGGCAGGTCGGAACCGCCGGTGCCCGTGCCGGTCGGGTCGCCGGTCTGGGCCATGAAGCCCTCGATCACCCGGTGAAACGGCACGTTGTCGTAGAAGCCCTGCCGGGAGAGCGTCTTGATGCGCTCGACATGGCCGGGAGCCAGGTCCGGACGCAGCTCGATGACCACACGGCCCTTGGTGGTTTCCATGATGATGGTGTTTTCGGGGTCTGCCATCGGGATCTCCTGTTCTGGCTGGATCGGATGAAAATAGGAACGCCTGCCCGCTCACATAGGCCGGGCATCGATGAAACGGAAGGAGAAGACGCGTCCGGCAATGGCACGCCCGAAACTTTCCGTAAAGGGAAGCGGGCTGCAGCGCTCGAACGCCTCGCGCACGGCTCGGGTGAAGGGCTCGCGCTGGTCCGCCTGAGTCCCAGCCTTGTAGTAGGTGATGCGGGGCTGGCCCAGGACCTCTCCGTTGCGCTTGAAACTCAGGCGCAGGGTGACCTCCTGGCCGGAATAGCCGCTGCCGGCCGGCGGCTGCCAGCAGGACTGGAGCGCCTGGAAGACCTGGGTGATCCGGTCGATGCGGTCCAGCCTTGGGGCATCGAGGCGCGGACGGACCGTGCCCATGATGCCTTCGGGAAGCGGAGGCGAGGTGTCGTAGGGCCAGTACCACTCGTCGAATGCCGGGGACGGCGTGCGGACCTGCGCGGCGAGCGGAGAACTCGTCAGGGCCTCAAGCAGGAACGCGGCCATGAGAAGCCGCGCCCCGGATGATTGCCCCGCCCACATCACTTCGCGTCGGCGGCGAGCTGCATCTTCACGATCTTGTCAGGGTTCGTGACCATGCCGTTGGCTGCCGAATCGCCCTTCTTGATCTTGTCGGCCACGTCCATGCCGGACACGACCTCGCCGAAGAGGGTGTACTGGCCGGTCAGCGGGCCGCAGCCCTCGTAGCAGATGAAGAACTGGCTGTTGGCGGAATCCGGGCTCTGGGAACGGGCCATGCCGACCGAGCCGCGCTTGTACTGGGTCTTGGTGAATTCGGCCGGGATGTTGGGCAGGCTGGACTTGCCCGTACCGGTGCCGGTGGGATCGCCGGTCTGGGCCATGAAGCCGTCGATCACCCTGTGGAAGACGACGCCGTTGTAAAAGCCCTGTTTCGTCAGGGTCTTGATCTGCTCGACGTGCTTGGGCGCCAGATCCGGCCGCAGGCGGATGGTGATCCGGCCGTCCTTGGTGTCGAGGAAAACCGTGTTCTGCGGATCGTTGGCCTGCTGGGCCACGGCCGGGACGAGGCTTGCGAGTACGAGCGCTCCGGCTGCGAGCAAACGCTTCATGGGTCGATATCTCCTTCGGGGATGATGAAACTTTATGGCCGCTTGAATTTGGCCTTCAGGCGCTCGGCGACAAGACCTGGCACGAAGGCCGAGACGTCGCCGCCCATTCCGGCGATCTGACGCACAAGCGTGGCCGTGATGGGGCGAACCGGGGGCGAAGCCGCGAAGAACAGTGTCTGGACCTCGGGCGCCATGGCGGCGTTCATGGACGCCATCTGGATCTCGTAGTCGAAATCCGTCCCGTCCCTGAGGCCCCGCACGATGAGGCTCGCCCCGTGGCGGCGGGCCGCCTCGACGGCCAGATCGTTGAAGGTTGCCACCTCCAAGGCGACGCCCCTCTCCTGCAGCACCGGCCCGCAGACCTCGCGCAGCATCTCGGCCCGCTCCTCGGCGGAAAAGATCGGTGCCTTGGAGGAATGGACCCCTATGGCGACCACGATCCTGTCGGCCACGCTGCAGGCCTGGCGCAGGACGTCCAGGTGCCCGTTGGTGACGGGATCGAAGCTGCCGGTATAGAGCGCGGTGCGGATCATGGCCCAAGGCGTAGCCGGATTAGAGCCGGCGGGCAAGCGGTGCGCTGGCGCACGGCAAGCCGGGCGGAGCCATGAGAGATATGGCTCACCTTAAGTCAGGAGAGTGCCATGGTCTTCCGCCTTTTCATCGTCGCCATCATGGCCATCGCGGTCCTGAGCCCAGCCGCCCTGGCGAGCCTTGGCTGACAACTCCAAAGGCCTGCGATCTCTCGCAATCGTAGCCGATGGCGAACAGCATATCATTCTGCTAGTGTGTGGTTGCAGACATTTTTATCTTGCTGCCGCCAAGAATGAACTCGCGCCTGAACAATGCCGTACAAAATGCCTATGAAGCTTTTGGCTGGCGTAGCCTGAGCGGCCTTTTAGAGGTTTGCCACTGCGAATGCTGCATGTCCGAAGTGATGGCGGAGAGCATTCTCAAGACCCCATTGCGAGAGCTGTCGAACGAGCAGCTCTCCGAATATACCAATTCGGCGCATGGCTGGTCGGATCAGTTTCTCACCCTGTTGCCGCGCTACATGGATTTGATCAGCCGGGGCGAGCGGCCGACGGACTTGGACCCGGACCATATCCTCTCCCGGTTCCGCTATGCTCCCGAGAATTTCCTTACGGATTTCGAGTTTGCGGCATTCAGCGAGTGGTTCATGGCATTGTTCGAGGAGGCTTTGTGCCGGACGATCTCTTCGAATGAACTGGATTGCGCCCTTTCCGCTCAAAGCAAATCGTGGTGGGAAGGGTTCGGCAATGATGTCTGCGAGATCATCGAGATCGCCCTGCCTACGCCTTTCGACTCGACGCAATTTCTGAAGCGTTGGGAAGCATGCGAGGCACGTGAAGCGAACTTGCGTCTTGCCAGCACTCTGATCTTTGGCATCGGAGCAAAGAAATTCAGGAAATCAAATCACTGGAGTGAGCGAGCTGAGGAGCAAGCCGCGCGGTGGCATAGTTGGTTCACGCTTCAGGACCACACCGGGAAACTTGGTGAGGCCATCGAACGTGAATCGGACCCAAAGGTTCAAGAGTTCCTGATGGCAGCCCTGTAGGACTCTGTCATCTTGACCTCATATCAAGCAAAAACCCGCCGACCTGAGCCGGCGGGTTCTTTCATTCTCAAAGGTCCGGAAGCTCTTACTCTTCCGTCGCCTCTCCACCTTCGGACTCAGTGTCCTCGACGCCCTCGCCGTTCTCCTCGTCCTCACCCTCGATGTGCTCCACCGAGACCACCTTCTCCTTATCGCGGGTGGAGAAGATGGTGACGCCTTGCGAGTTGCGGCCGACGACTCGGATGCCGTCCACCGGAACGCGGATCAGCTGGCCGCCATCGGTGACGAGCATAATCTGGTCGGCATTGTCGACCGGGAAGGAGGCCACGAGCTTGCCGTTGCGGCTGTTGACCGCCATGGCCGTGATGCCTTTGCCGCCACGTCCCGTGATGCGGTACTCGTAGGACACGGTCCGCTTGCCGTAGCCCTTCTCGGAGATCGTCAGGATGCACTGCTCCTGCGCGCTCATCTCCGCATAGCGCTCCTGGGAGAGCGAGAAGTTCTCAGCCGAGGTCTCCTCCGCGTCCTCGGAGGCGTCGGCATCCGCGCCCATCTGCTCGCCGGTGACCGCGCGGCGCATCTTGAGATAGGCCGCCCGCTCCTCGCCGGTCGCTTCCACGTGGCGCAGGATCGCCATGGAGATGATGTCGTCGCCATCGGCCAGATTGATGCCGCGCACGCCCATGGAATCGCGTCCCTTGAACACGCGCACATCCGTGACCGGGAAGCGGATGCACTGGCCCTTGGCCGTGGTGAGCAGCACGTCGTCGTTCTCCGAGCAGATCTGCACGTCGACGATGTGGTCGCCCTCATCGAGCTTCATGGCGATCTTGCCGCCGCGATTGACCTGGACGAAGTCCGACAGCTTGTTGCGGCGGACCGTGCCGCGCGAGGTGGCGAACATCACGTCCAGCTTGTCCCAGGACGCCTCGTCCTCGGGCAGCGGCATGATGGTGGTGATGCGCTCGCCCTGCTTGATGGGCAGCATGTTCACCAGCGCCTTGCCCTTGGCGTTGGGAGCAGCCAGCGGCAGGCGCCACACCTTCTCCTTGTAGGCCTGGCCTTCGGAGGAGAAGAAGATCACGGGCGTGTGGGTGTTGGCCACGAAGAGGCGCGTGACGAAATCCTCGTCCCTCGTCGTCATGGCGGAACGGCCCTTGCCGCCGCGGCGCTGCGCCCGGTAGGTCGAGAGCGGAACGCGCTTGATGTAGCCGGCATGGGACACGGTGACGACCATGTCCTCGCGGGCGATCAGGTCCTCGTCGTCGACGTCGGAATCCCAATCGACGATCTGGGTCCGGCGCGGTGTCGCGAAGGCGTCGCGGACCTCGATCAGCTCGTCCTTGATGATTCCCATGATGCGGGCGCGGGACCGCAGGATGTCGAGATAGTTCGAGATCTCCGCCGCGAGCTTGGAGAGCTCATCGCCGATCTCGTCACGGCCCAGTGCGGTGAGGCGCTGCAGGCGCAGGTCGAGGATCGCGCGGGCCTGCGTCTCGGACAGGCGGTAGGTGCCGTCGTCGTTGATCTTGTGGCGCGGGTCGTCCACGAGCGCGATCAGCGGCGCAATGTCGTGCGCCGGCCAGTCGCGACCCATGAGGGCCTCGCGGGCAGCGTTCGGATCGGGCGCCGTGCGGATGAGGCGGATGACCTCGTCGATATTGGCGACCGCGATGGCGAGGCCGCACAGGACGTGGGCGCGCTCGCGCGCCTTGTTGAGCAGATACTTGGTGCGGCGGGAGACGACCTCCTCGCGGAAATCCACGAAGGCCTTGATCAGGTCCTTCAGGTTCATCAGCTCGGGGCGGCCGCCGTTGAGCGCCACCATGTTGGCGCCGAAGCTCGTCTGCAGCGGCGTATAGCGGTAGAGCTGGTTGAGCACCACGTCGGCCATGGCGTCGCGCTTGATCTCGACCACGATGCGCATGCCGTCGCGGTCGGATTCGTCGCGCAGGTCGGCGATGCCCTCGATCTTCTTCTCGCGCACGAGCTCGGCGATCTTCTCGATCAGCGAGGCCTTGTTCACCTGATACGGGATCTCGGTGAAGATGAGCGCCTCGCGGTCCTTGCGGACCTCCTCGACCTCGGACTTCGCCCGCATGACGATGGAGCCGCGGCCCGTGGTGTAGGCGGACTTGACGCCCGACCGTCCGAGGATCAGCGCGCCGGTCGGAAAGTCCGGACCGGGGATGAGCTCGATCAGCTCCTCGGCCGAGATGCCGTCGTTGTCGATGAAGGCCAGGCAGCCGTTGATGACTTCGCCCAGGTTGTGGGGCGGCATGTTGGTCGCCATGCCGACCGCGATGCCGCCGGCGCCGTTGACGAGCAGGTTCGGGAAGCGCGCGGGCAGAACCGACGGCTCGTCCTTCGACTCGTCGTAGTTGGGCGTGAAATCGACCGTGTCCTTGTCGATATCGTCGAGCAGCGGCATCGCCGCCTTGGCGAGACGGGACTCGGTGTAGCGCATGGCCGCCGGCGGATCGCCGTCCACGGAGCCGAAATTGCCCTGCCCGTCCACGAGCATCAGGCGCAGCGAGAAGTCCTGCGCCATGCGCACCAAGGCGTCGTAGATCGCGCTGTCGCCGTGCGGGTGGTATTGACCCATCACGTCGCCGACGATGCGGGCGGACTTCACGTATTTCTTGTCCGGCGTGTAGCCGTTCTCGTGCATCGAATAGAGGATGCGCCGGTGCACGGGCTTGAGGCCGTCGCGCGCATCGGGCAGAGCGCGGCTCACGATCACGCTCATGGCGTAATCGAGATAGGAGCGCTTCATCTCGTCGACGATGGAAATCAACTTGATGTCGCTCGCCGGCTGGTCCCCGCCGGGACCGCCAGGGCGGTTATCGTTCGGATCGGTCAAGGTTGGTCTTTCTTAAAACGGTCTGCCCTTTCGCGAGAGGCGACTTTCGATGCCGCTTCGTCAAGCCGTTCGGCAGGCCCGCGAATCCAATTGAAATCAGTCTCTTAGATGGGCGAGAACGGCGCAATTTTCAAGCTTTTTGACGGGTTTTCCAGAGGCAAGCGCATGACCAAAATCCATTTACGTTTCAGCAACTTATTCTTCAGCCGCACATACCGGTCGGCGTCCCTGCGCCTGTGGCACTTTCGCAGCCGCGATCCGAACGTGACATACTGGATTAAACACCGAGTCCAAGTCCTTCTGGTATATGATCTTCACGACGTTGACGCAAAGCGCGTCCGTGCAGTCGGATCGGCCGCGTCCAGGATGGCACCGCATCTCGTCGCCGGCATTCCCGCAGGGCTGGGAGCCCGGACCTGCGGAGGGATGCGGACAGGGCGCGTCGCACCGTGTGCGGCCGCGAGCGGGTCTAGGTCCCGGTTCCCGCCGTCGCGGTACCGAGACGACACCCCCGCCGCGTCATCACCGGCCTTGTGCCGGTGATCCCGATGGACTGAAGCGCCGCGCCCCCCCATTGGGATGGCCGGGACGAGCCCGGCCATGACGAGGGAGGGGCCTGTTGATGGTTTCCTGTCAAAGAGCCAGCGCCTGCGGGCCCGCCGCTTGCGCTGCGAGCCTGCAGGTCAGTCGAGGGAGGGCGCGAGAAGGCGTCCGGCTCGGTGTTAGCTAAAGGAAGAACCCGACGGCTCCTCGCGCACGGTTCTTTTAGGCGTTTCGACTTGGACCAGCACAGGGCTGCCAAGGGCCTCCTGCCGCCGGCTGCGTGACCGGCGGACAGGACCGTGCCGGATCCCACACCGTGCGACGCCTCGCGAAGCGCGCCCCTCGTCGGATCAGGCTGTGCAACGATATAGCCAAGGTTCATCCCCCTGTCAAGAACAAAGTGAGAACGTAACGCTGGCCCAGCCGCACCCTCTCACGTCATCACCGGCCTCGTACCGGCCATGACGTCGAGTGTGTCATCCCGGCCTCGACAGGACGATCCTTCGAGACGGTCGCTGCGCGACCTCCTCCGGATGAGGGCGGAGAGGTGGCAAGAATGAAGGGGATGGCTGCAACACGTGCGGCCATGACCTGCAGGGTGTCGTCCCTCTCCGTGCATCTGAGGAGCGGTGCCGAGCCGGTATTTGACAAACGCGACAAGGTGTAGGAGCCTCGGTTCATCATGTTGAGCTTCTTACGATACCGTCGCGGTCTGCACCGGGCAGGCAATCTCATCGCGGGCAAGTAGCCCCGAGCTCAACGCGCGTCCGCGCCCCGAGCTCGGGGCGCTTTCCCAGTGATCTGACACGCAGGACGTCCGACGAAGCCGGGCTTTGGCTTCGCGCACCGCGCCTGGATAGGCCGTTGCCTCGCACCGGATCACCCGGACCCTTCGCCTCCGCGCATGCCGCCGGCGAAGCCATCAGCCAATCCGATGCGCGAGCGCATCGCATCTTTCCAACCCTCCGGGATCCGATGGCGATTCCGGCACCCGTTGCAGCGTCTCGCGCTGCGGCACTTTCATGAACAGGAGACACGTCATGTCCAGAAAAACACCCGGCACCGCCAAGCCGCGGATCACATTGATGGCGGCCGATTACGAAAAGCTGACAAAGCTGGCCGAAGCGGCCACGCACACGATGCCGGACGTCGCCCAGGAGCTCTCCGGCGAGCTCGACCGGGCTCACGTCCTGGCCGGCGGAAAACAGCGCCCGGACGCCGTCCATATGGGCTGCGAGGTCGATTTCCGGGACGACACGACAGGCCGGGTGCAGACCGTGACCCTGGTCTATCCGCACGAGGCCGACATCTCGAAGGGACGGATCTCCGTCCTGACGCCGATCGGAACCGCCCTCATCGGCCTCCCGCTCGGCCAGTCGATCGACTGGACCACGCGCACCGGCGAAACGCGGCGATTGACGGTGCTGCAGGTCAGAAGCCCTGTCGCGATGGAGCAGGAGCCCGCTTGAGCGGTGCCGGACGGTGCGTCCGCCCCCGTCAGGCCCGCAGCAGCAGCGCCGTCGTATCGTCGCTGGCCTTGAAGCGCGGGAAGAGCTTGCCGTCCGGGTCGCGGTCGGTCTCGATCTCCCGCGCCAGCTTCGCCAGGGGTTCGAGACCCGTCGCCAGGGCTTCATCCACGAGGGCCTTGGCGTCCATGGCTCTGTAGAGATCGACGAGGGCCGAGAAGCCGTCGGAGGCGAGGAGGATCACGGTTCCATCCGCACAGGGCGCCGTCTCGTGCCTCAGCCGGGCGACCGCATCCGGGTTGAAGCTCAGGAGCGCTGCCGGGACGCCGCTTTTCCGCTGGCGCTCCCGGCGCTCGCCGAGCCATTCAAGGAAGACGGGTTCATCGAGGATGGCCGTCGGCCGTGAGCCCGACTGCCGCATCAGTTCGGCCGCCTTCGAGGCCTCCGCCTCGCGCAGACCGGGAGCATCGCCCAGGACCTGAACCGAGCCGTCCGGCTGCCGGAGATAGGCCGTCGTGTCGCCGAAGGTCCAGGCGTCGAGAGCATTGCCCTTGCGGCGCACCAAGGTCATGGCTCCGAGGGGCCACGTGATGAAATCCTCATGCCGCTCCGCGGGCGCGACGGCGCGGTAAGCGATGCGGGCCTCCTCCATGACGTGCCGCAGGAGCGTGACGCCGTCCTCAGCCTGCGGTGCGAGACCCGACAGCCGCTCGTTCGCGAATTGGGCGAGCCAGGCAGCGTCGCTTTTGTCATGAATGACCGGGCTGGTGCCCGGAAAGATCGAGGTATCGATCACCCAGGCCCAATCGTCCGAGACGCCGCAGATGTCCTCGTTGGGCTTGTCCGGGTGCCCCGGCCAGCTGATCCGATCCAAAACAGTGAACATTGTCGCATCGCCCCTCGTCAAATCCGCCCGATGACCCCATAAAGCAAAGCTTAAGGGAAGGTCCAGCCGATGCTCCTCGACTACATATCCGCCGCTCTCGTGACCCTGCTCGTCACCCTCGACCCGGTGGCTCTGGCGCCGATCTTCGTATCGCTGACCCGGGGGATGAACGCACAAGAGCGCCGCAGGGTCTCCATGCGGGCCTGCATGATCGCCTTCGGCATCCTGGCCTTCTTCGGCCTCGGAGGCGAGGTGCTGCTGCGGCTTCTCGGGGTCGGCATCCCGGCCTTCCGCATCTCCGGCGGCCTGCTGCTGTTCTGGATCGCCTTCGAGATGGTGTTCGAGCGGCGCAACGAGCGCAAGCAGCATACGGCCGACATCGCCATCACCGAGGATCACATCCGCAATGTCGCGGCCTTCCCGCTCGCCATTCCGTTGATGGCAGGCCCAGGCGCCATCACGGCCGTGATCCTGCTCGCCGGGCGGGCGGACGGCAACATCGCCTATCTCACCGCCCTGCTGATCCTGATCGCGCTCGGCATCCTGAGCTGTCTGGTGGTGTTCTCGGCGGCCGACCGGGTCTCCCGGTGGCTCGGCGTGACCGGCAACGTCGTGCTGACCCGCCTGCTCGGCGTCATCCTGGCAGGTCTTGCGGTGCAGTTCATCATCGACGGCGTGCTGGCGCTGGTTCGGGGATCGGCGGCTTAACCCGTTACCGCAGCGTTTCCAGCAGGCGCGCCATGAGCTTCTGCCGGGGCGCGATGGAGGAGATCAGGCCGTATTCCTGGAGGGTATGCGCCCCGTCGCCGTCGATGCCGAGCCCGTCGAGGGTCGGAATGCCGAGCGCGGCCGTGAAGTTGCCGTCCGAGCCGCCGCCGACGCGGGGCGCGGAGACGAGGTCGAAGCCGATCTCGGCGGCGAGGGACTTGGCGTGGTCGAAGAGCTTCGCGGTCGACTCGGTCCGCTCGTAGGGCGGCCGGTTCATGCCGCCGGAGACGGAGACCTTGAAGTCCGGGTTGGAGGATTTCAGCCCGAGGAGTGCGGCCGTCACGGCCTCACCGTCCGCCACAGTCTCGACGCGCAGGTCCACCGGGAAGCGGCAATGCTGCGGGATGGTGTTCACCGCCGTACCGCCGGAGACCATCCCGACCGTCGTGGTGATCCCGCGCGCGTAATCGGTCAGGGCTTCGATAGCGAGGATCTGCCGGGCGGCCTCGTAGACGGCGTTGCGCCCTTCCTTGTGGCGAGATCCCGCATGGGCCGGGCGGCCCTCCACATGCACGTCGAAGCGCCCCACCCCCTTGCGGGCCGTGACGATCTGACCGCCGTCGCGAGCCGGTTCCGTCACGAGCGCGTAAGCCGAACGACGGCCGAGATCCTCGATCATCGGGCGGGTGATCGGCGAGCCGATCTCCTCATCAGGCGTCACCAGGAAGACCATGGGGCGCGCCGCCGTGCCCTTGCGGGCGACCTCCTTGAACGCCTCCAGAGCAAACCAGGCCCCGCCCTTCATGTCGTAGATGCCGGGCCCGTACAGCCGGTCATCCTCGATGCGAAGCGTCAGGTCGTTCTCGATGGTGCCGACGGGATGCACCGTGTCGAGATGCGACATGACCAGAAGGCCCGGCTCGGCCGTCTGCGGTCCGGCACGCAGCACGAGAACGTCGCCGAGCCCCTCGGTGCCCGGGATTCTCTCGACCGCTACCGGAGAGTCCTGCATCTGCGCGACGACGAGGTCCATCATCAGGTTGACCCCGGCCCGGTCATGGGTCGGGCTTTCCGTGCGGATCCAGGTCAAGAGCGTATCGAGGGACGGCGAGGAGGAGCTCATGATGTCTTCGTTTTCGAATGATGGTGCCTGCTGGCTAACCACTCCTCGCCCGAAACATCAAGCCTGAGATGCCGGCAATCGCAGCCGGACGCCTTCGAGCGACGACCCTATGACGCGGCATGCGAGCATGACCGGATCAGGCACGGCCACGATGAAAATCGGCCGGCTTCCCGCACACTGCCTGAACGAGGGGGTCTCAGTGCTGCGCCACGTTGAGCGGAATCGACAGAAGGACATTTCCGGCCTCGTCGACGACTTCGAGGTTCCAGCCGCGCCAGTCGACCTCGTCGGCTTCGCCTTCCTGCCTCAATTCCTGAATGGCTTTGAGAGCCTGATAATGGGCGGCTTCCAGATCCGAGACTTCGATTCCTGCCTCGTCGACGATCCGTTCGTGCATGTGCACAAGATGAAAGTAGCAGTGCACGACAGGACAATCCTGGAAATCTTCACTCGACAGTCAAGCCGCAACGGCTCCGGAATCTGCCGCTAGATGAGCAGCTTCTATGGTGTAACGCAAGGTAAGTTTTCAGTCTCACGCTCTGCGAACGACATGCCGCAGCGGACTATCTCGAAGCGCCGAACGAGACCATCCGACCGGTTTGGGGCGGCTTTTTCCCGGTAAAACAAGGGATCCTCCGGACGTTCGGGCATCCCTCCGGCCTTGCCTGTCGGCACATGGCCGCTCCGCAGCCCACGCATTGGTCCGGCGCGAAGGGCCGTCCGCTTCGACGGCCCTTCGCGATCTCCTGGTGACCCTCCGTTCACTTTGGCGGCCAACGGGATCCGCCCGGAGAAGGGTTCTAGAACGGAATGTCGTCGTCGAGATCGTTGTAGCGGGAGCCGCCGCCGCCACCTCCCCCACCGCCACCGCTGCCGCCGAAGGACGGAGCCGGTCGCCGATCCTGCGACGGGGACGAGCGTCCGAAATCGCCGCCGCGGCTGATCTGGCCCGGCTCCTCGTCGCCGTACTCGGAGGCGCCACCCCCGCCGCGGCTGTCCAGGATCGTCAGCTCACCGCGGAAGCGCTGCAGCACCACCTCGGTGGTGTACTTCTCCTGCCCCTGCTGGTCCGTCCACTTGCGCGTCTGCAGCTGGCCCTCGACATACACCTTCGAGCCCTTCTTCAGGTACTGCTCCGCCACCCGCGCCAGGTTCTCGTTGAAGATCACCACCGAGTGCCACTCGGTCTTCTCCTTGCGCTCGCCCGTGCCCTTGTCCTTCCACGTCTCCGACGTGGCGATCCGCAGGTTCACCACCGGCTCCCCGTTCGACAGACGCCGCACCTCAGGGTCCCGACCCAGGTTCCCCACCAAAATCACCTTGTTCACACTGCCTGCCATCGGGCGCGCCTCTCTTTGATGCTTGAGGGCGAGTTCTGAAGCCGGAGCGGCCGCACGGCAAGCCATCGGCCGGGTTCTGCACAGGGCTGTCCCCAGTTAAGGGATGCTCGCCTGGATCGTGGCACCGACACGGATCAATGCGCGAGAGCCTTCCGGACCATGGCCAAGGCCTCGTCGCAGCCCGCCCTGTCACCGGCGGCATCGGCCGCGCGCGCCCGGGCCAGCGCCGCCAGGGCCGCCTCCTCCGGCTTGCCCTCGCCAAGCTTCTGCTCCGCTGCGGCAATCGAGGCCGGCGTCGGCTGCCGTCGCAGCAATGCTGCCGTGGATTCGGGGCCGGCTCGCCCCGCTCCTGCCGCCGAGTCGATCCGGGCATCGACCTGTGCCTGGGCTCCGTCGATCTCCTGCGTGCACGGACCCGCTTGGCTCTGTTGGATCATGAGGGGCAGGAACACACTTCCAAGCAGGATAAGCCGATGAACCATGACCAGCACTCCTCTCGAACGGACAAGCTAGGATGCGCTTGAATTATAGCCGATCCTGATCTGCAAACACGGCTTTATCTCGGCTTTCGGACCTATTTCCGGCGCATGGTGTCCCGACCTGTCATTCAGGGCGGCCATGTCTTCCGTCGGGCCGGAAGATGTCCGCGGCGCCGCTTGCCCGTCGTACCCTCTTTGTTCTAGGATCGAACCCTGGAATCATCCGCCGCATTGCGCCGGCGGTCCGGGCACCACATATCGGGGAGCCGGCCGGATTCAGGCTGGACCTTCCACTTCAAGGCTTTGCGGGCAATGGCTAAACTCGACGAATTGTTCAACCGCGCCAAGGCGGGCGATCCGGACGCGCGCGTGATCTCCGTACGCGGGGCGCGGGAGCACAACCTCAAGAACGTCGATCTCATGGTCCCGCGGGACAAGTTCGTCGTGTTCACGGGGCTCTCCGGCTCGGGCAAGTCGTCGCTGGCTTTCGACACGATCTATGCCGAGGGGCAGCGCCGTTACGTCGAGTCCCTCTCGGCCTATGCCCGCCAGTTCCTCGAAATGATGCAGAAGCCGGACGTGGACCAGATCGACGGTCTTTCGCCCGCCATCTCCATCGAGCAGAAGACCACGTCCAAGAATCCCCGCTCGACGGTCGGCACCGTCACCGAGATCTACGATTACATGCGCCTGCTCTGGGCGCGCGTCGGCATTCCCTATTCGCCGGCCACCGGCCTGCCCATCGAGAGCCAGACCGTCAGCCAGATGGTCGACCGGGTGCTGGAATTGCCGGAAAAGACCCGCCTCTACCTGCTGGCCCCGGTGGTGCGCGGCCGCAAGGGCGAATACCGCAAGGAAATCGCCGAGTTCCAGAAGAAGGGCTTTCAGCGCCTGAAGATCGACGGCGAATATTACGCCATCGACGAGGCCCCTGCCCTCGACAAGAAGTTCAAGCACGACATCGACGTGGTGGTGGACCGTATCGTGGTGCGGGCCGACATCGCCGCGCGCCTGGCGGAATCCTTCGAGACGGCGCTCGAACTGACGGACGGCATCGCGGTCATCGAATACGCGGACGAGAAGGACGAGAAGGGCAAGGCGAAGCACATCGTCTTCTCGTCCAAGTTCGCCTGCCCGGTCTCCGGCTTCACGATTCCCGAAATCGAGCCGCGCCTGTTCTCGTTCAACAATCCCTTCGGCGCCTGCCCGACCTGTGGCGGCATCGGCCACGAGATGCGCATCGACGAGGCGCTCGTGGTGGACGAGACGCTCTCCCTGAAGCGCGGCGCCATCATGCCGTGGGCCAAGTCGTCCTCGCCCTATTACGGCCAGACGCTCGAGGCGCTCACCAAGCACTACAAGGCTTCCATGACGAAGCCCTGGTCCGAGCTGTCGGAAGAGGTGCGCAACGTCATTCTCTACGGCTCGGACGGCGTGTCGATCCGCATGGCCTATGACGACGGCATGCGCGCCTACGAGGTGAGGAAGCCATTCGAGGGCGTGATCCCGAACCTGGAACGCCGCTACAAGGAAACCGAGAGCGACTGGGCCCGCGAAGAGATCGGCCGCTTCATGAGCGAGACGCCCTGCGAGGCCTGCGGCGGCAAGCGCCTGAAGCCCGAAGCGCTTGCGGTGAAGATCGCCGGTTCCGACATCGGCGATGCCACGGCGCTCTCCGTGAAGGATGCCCACGAGTGGTTCGGCGGCCTCTCCAAGAAGCTCAACAAGAAGCAGAACGACATCGCCGGCCGCATTCTCAAGGAAATCCGCGACCGTCTCACCTTCCTGGTCGATGTGGGCCTGGAATACCTGACGCTCGCCCGATCCTCCGGCACCCTGTCGGGCGGCGAGAGCCAGCGCATCCGTCTCGCCAGCCAGATCGGCTCCGGCCTGACGGGCGTTCTCTACGTGCTCGACGAGCCATCCATCGGCCTGCACCAGCGCGACAATGAGCGCCTGCTCGTCACCCTCAAGCGCCTGCGCGATCTCGGCAACACGGTCATCGTCGTCGAGCATGACGAGGATGCGATCCTTCAGGCCGACTACGTGTTCGATATCGGCCCGGGCGCCGGCATCCACGGCGGCAAGATCGTCGCCGAGGGCACGCCGGACGAGATCATGGCGAATGCGAAGTCGCTGACCGGCAAGTACCTGACGGGCGAGATGTCCGTGAAGGTGCCGGCCAAGCGCCGCAAGCCCGACCCGAAGCGCAAGATCAAGCTCGTCGGCGCGAAGGGCAACAACCTGAAGAACGTCACGGCGGAGATTCCGCTCGGCACCTTTACCTGCATCACCGGCGTGTCCGGCGGCGGCAAGTCCACGCTGGTCATCGACACGCTCTACAAGGCGGTGGCGCGCAAGCTCAACGGCGCGCTGGAGCACCCTGCCCCGCATGACCGCATCGAGGGGCTTGAGCATCTCGACAAGGTCATCGACATCGACCAGTCGCCCATCGGCCGCACGCCGCGCTCGAACCCGGCCACCTATGTCGGCGCCTTCACGCCGATCCGCGAGTGGTTCGCGGGCCTTCCCGAGGCGAAGGCGCGCGGCTATCAGGCCGGCCGCTTCTCCTTCAACGTGAAGGGCGGACGCTGCGAGGCCTGCTCCGGCGACGGCGTGATCAAGATCGAGATGCACTTCCTGCCCGACGTCTACGTCACCTGCGACGTGTGCAAGGGAAAGCGCTACGATCGCGAGACGCTGGAGGTGAAGTACCGCGAGAAATCCATCGCCGACGTGCTCGACATGACGGTGGAGGAAGCCCGC
The DNA here is from genome assembly GCF_034627025.1 of Microvirga lotononidis. Taxonomy (NCBI): domain Bacteria; kingdom Pseudomonadati; phylum Pseudomonadota; class Alphaproteobacteria; order Hyphomicrobiales; family Methylobacteriaceae; genus Microvirga; species Microvirga lotononidis. The sequence goes on from NZ_CP141048.1 coordinate 4,800,530, forward strand.
GACCTCTTCAAGGCCGTGCCGTCGATCCGCGAGAAGATGCAGACGCTCGCGCGCGTCGGCCTCGATTACGTGCATGTGGGCCAGCAGGCGACGACGCTCTCAGGCGGCGAAGCCCAGCGCGTGAAGCTCTCGAAGGAGCTGTCCAAGCGCGCCACCGGCCGCACGCTCTACATTCTGGACGAGCCGACCACGGGCCTGCACTTCCACGATGTCGCGAAACTCCTCGAAGTGCTGCACGAGCTGGTCGATCAGGGCAACACGGTCGTGGTGATCGAGCACAACCTCGAAGTCATCAAGACAGCCGACTGGGTGATCGACATGGGTCCCGAAGGCGGCAACGGCGGCGGGCAGATCGTGGCGCAGGGCACGCCCGAGGAGATCGCCGAGTCCACGGCGAGCCACACCGGCCGCTTCCTCAAGGAGGTGCTGGAGCGCCGCCCCCTCAAGAAGGAGGCGGCCCCGAAGGACGCCGCCAAGAAGGCGCCGGCGAAGAAGGACAAGAAGGTGACGCGGCAGGCGGCTGAGTAAGCCTGACGCGCTCTCAACGGGATCGCAGGCGCTCGGAAGCCTCGTCCGCCAGCCGCCTCGTCAGTTCTCCGGCGGGAAGCTCACGGCTCAGAAGCGCCGCCTGCCCGGACCAGAGAGACATGAAATCTCCCGAACCGAGCGGCTCGGATTTCTGACGCAGGGGAGAAAGCGCGCCACCCGCGAGAGGAAAGGCCGGTGCGAGTTCCGAGATCGGTCCGATCTCGCGCATGACACGGTTGACGATGCCCCGGGCCGGACGGCCGGTGAAGACGTTCGTCAAGGCGGTCTTTTCCGCTCCGGCGCCCTTCAACGCTTGCCTGTGAACCGAAGATATCGTGGCTTCCGGTGTGAACAGGTAGGCCGTTCCGAGCTGCACCGCCGATGCCCCCAGGGCGAGAGCCGCGACGATGCCCCTCGCATCGGCGATCCCACCTGCGGCAATGACAGGGACCTTCACCGCATCGACCACCTGCGGCACCAGCGCCATGGTGCCGACCTGCGTTGAGATGTCATCGGTCAGAAAGATTCCTCGATGCCCCCCGGCTTCGAAGCCCTGTGCGATGATGGCATCGCATCCCTGGTCCTCCAGCCAGCGGGCCTCGTCGATCGTCGTGGCCGAAGACAAGACCTTGGCGCCCGTGTCCTTCACTCGCTTCAACAGCTCCTGATGCGGCAATCCGAAATGGAAGCTCACGACCTCCGGCCGGAACTCTTCGACCAAACCTAGGAATGTCTCGTCGAAGGGAGCGCGCGCAGAAGGTGCGGTTTCCATCCCCGGATCAAGCCCGAGCTCCAGATAATAATCCTTCAGGTGCTGCTTCCATGCGGCTTCACGCTCGACATCGAAGACAGGCGAATGATGGCAGAAGAAGTTGACGTTGATCGGCTTCGAGGTCTTCCGTCGGATCTTGGCCAGCTCCTCCCTGGCTTTGTCGGGGCTCAGCAGGGCACAGGGCAGCGAACCCAGACCTCCGGCTTCCGACACTGCGATGACCATCTCCGACAGGTTTGCCCCAGCCATAGGGGCTTGAATGATGGGGAGCTCGATTCCGAAGAGTTCGAGAATGCGTCGATCGTTCCACATGGCAGCTGTCTCCCAGTCCGGTGCACAATGCCCTAGCGCGGCCTCAACTCATCCTCCAGCACCATCTCGTACGGCGTCGTGTCGATGGCGGCGGGGCCGGCATAGGGATGGCTCAGGGCCAGGATGAAATAGAGCGCCAATCCCGTATAGGCTCCGTAGACAGACAGGATGGCGATGTGCACCGGATTGGCCGGGAAGATAAGAAAGAAGCCGACCGTGATGGCGAAGCCGGTCAGCGCCATCCACCAGAACAGTGCCGGCAGGCCGCGATGGGCGAGAGCCAGCCGTGCCTTCCGGTGGTCCTGAAGCTCGTCCATGTTCATGATCAACCGGCCTCGCAGGGATTGCTGCTGGGGCGTATCGGCCTTCAGGTTGAGGATGCCCATGTCGATTTCGTTATAGGCCTGCCGCGCCTCCCGGCTGCCGCGCGGATGGGCGGCCGCGTGCCATTCGTTCTGCAGGACCGCCGTCACGTAGGCGGCGAGCTGACCCCGGAGCACGTCCTTCTCCGGCCCGTTCCATTGGTTCAATTCCAGCACGATATGCTCGATCGTGGTGATCTCCTTCGAGACCTCCTGCTGCAGGTTCGTGTGCGTGGACTGGGCATCCGCGAAGACCAGTGCCAGGATCAGGCTGTGGACCGTGCCGATGCGAACGGCGACCGTTTCGGCGACATCGCGTGTCTTGGTCGGCAGATCGTCGCTCAGGAGCCGCCGCAGCACGATGAACGGAAGAGCCGAGGCGGCAACCGCCAGCAGCATCGCGAGGAACGCCCCCAGCCAGGCCGGAATCTGCAGAATGGCCGCCATGCGTGCTCCTTGCTCGAGGCGCCTCCTCGCCGGCACCGCCGCGAGGCCGCATAAGAGAGCATGCCGTCATGCCCCGTGCCATAGGTTTTCCGGCGAGGAGACTCAGGAAAAGTTGCGTTCGGCGTCGGGACGGTCCGGCTCGCATTCCCCTTTCGAGCCACTTGCCTCTTTTGAGACACTTGCCCGTTCAGGGCATCGAGGCGATCATCGCTCTGTCACCTTGGAGGAGACGATGGGCTCCACCGATGCAGCCTTTTCCGGCTCGATTCCGGCACTCTACGAGCGCTATCTCGGCCCCCTGATGTTCGAGCCGTTCGCTGAGGACATGGCGGCCCGCCTGCGCGACATCGCACAGGGCCGCATTCTGGAGACGGCAGCCGGAACGGGGATCGTGACCCGGGCACTCGCCAGGACACTTCCGCCCGGAGTCACGATCGTCGCGACGGACCTCAACCAGGCCATGCTCGATCTTGCCGCACAACGGTTGCAGGCCCCGAACGTCGAATGGAGGCAGGCCGACGCCCAGAAACTTCCGTTCGACGACGCCTCCTTCGACGCAATCGTCTGCCAGTTCGGCGTCATGTTCTTTCCCGACAAGCAGACAGCCTATCGCGAGGCCCTGCGTCTTCTCAAGCCCGGCGGCCGCCTCGTCTTCAGCGTCTGGAATTCCCTCGACGACAATGAGGTCAGCCGCATCATCTCCGATGCGGCGGGCAAGGCGTTTCCCGACGACCCTCCCCGGTTCATCGAGCGAGTGCCGTTCGGCTATTTCGACCCGGACCGGATCCGCGGCGAGGTGCAGCAGGCGGGCTTCGAGAATGTCGATATCGAGGTCGTCGGAAAGGTCACGAAGGCGCCCTCGCCGCGCGAGCCCGCCATCGGCCTCTGCCAGGGCAGCCCGCTCCGACCCGAACTCGAGGCAAGGTCCCCCGGGCAGCTCGACGACATCACGACCAAAGTGACCGAAGCCCTCGCGGCGCGCTTCGGCACGGGTGCCTTCGAGAACCGCATGAGCGCCCTTGTGGTCACCGCCTGGCGCTAGCGCATCGGACGCAAAGGTGGGAACCGGGTTTGCGTGGATAGATGCATCGAACCAAAAAGGTAAAGCATCGTGCGGACCTCCGGGTCTGCATAGAACGATGTCGAGGCCGGAGTAACTCCCAAAGAAAACGGCGAGGCCCCTCAAGGTCGCGCCGTTTTCTTTTTTCATGAGGCGCTTCTCAACGCGAGGTCATGCGGCTCATCAGGCTGCAGAGCGCCTGCATGTCGGAATCGAATGCACCCGGCGAAGCGGAGACGGTGGCGCAGCTCCGACGCAGCTTCACGCGCTCATCCTCGTTCATGCTGCGGAGTTCGGCCCTGAGACGATCCATCTGGCCGGACCGGCTCGGCCGTCCCGGATTGAGGCTGCCGGTCGTCGACGGGTTGCGCACGCTGCCGGACCCTGTCGGGTCGGAATTGGCGAAGCCGCCCGTGCCGCCCGGCCTACCGATGCCTCCGGTTCCGCCAGTCCCGCCACCCGGGGCACCACTGCTGGCGCCACCGCCGATCCCGATGCCGACACCCGCATCGACACCGTTAGAACCGCCGATCCCGGCACCCACGCCGGCGTTGACGCCACCGGATCCGCCGACATTCGCACCAAGGCCGGCGGTCACTCCGCTCGACCCGCCGACGCTGGCCCGGCCACCCGCGTTCACGCCGGACGAACCGCCGATATTCGCCCCCAGACCCGCGTCGACGCCGCTTGCGCCTCCGACATTCGCACCGAGCCCGGCCGACACTCCGTTGGAGCCTCCGATATTCGCGCCGGTCCCGGCTGTGACGTCATTCGAGCCACCGACATTGGCACCAGCTCCGGCCGAGACGCCGCTCGCTCCGCCCACATTGGCGCCGAGGCCCGCGGAGATCCCTCTGTCACCGCCGATGTTCACGCCGAGCCCGCCGCCGATACCATCCGAACGTCCCCCACGGTCGCGGGCGTCGGCCGGCTGCAAGGACAAAGAAGAAAACAGAAGAACTGCTACGCTACAGACTGAGACTTCACGGCCGAACCGCAATAACCGTTCACGCGAATTCATCTCTCTACTCCCTAGGAGTTACCCCTTTCGACCCTCGCGTGAAAAGACTCGCCTCTGAGGAAATTAGTTCCACAACTCTGGATAAATATTCGGCATCGACTGCGCATTGAAGTTTTTACGATAGATCATATCGAGGCTTTACCGTCGCTTCACTGAAAGCTGACGCAAGCTTTGCTTCAGGAATTCGCGACGGACGACGGCACCTGTCGAACGACCTCAGTGCACCGTGTTGTTCAGCATCATGGAATGAAGAAGCGTGCCTCGCGGGCACACGATGTCGAGGCGCCAGCCGGACCAGTCCTCGATATCGACGCCGATCTCCTCACGCAGTTCGGTGATGGCAAGGAGAGCCTGAGCCATGGCGCTCTCCAAGTCATGAACTTCGATCCCTGTATTGTCGACGATCTCTTCATGATCGTTCACAAGGTGAAAGAAGCAGCGCATGTCGGGACCATCACCCCCACGAACCGGATGAAGTCTGCTAGCTGTTTTCAACAGCGAAGTGAAGCGATCTTAAGCAACAGATCGTTACTCATCTTTGGTCGGCGCTTCGCCGACAGGGTCGAAGCTATCCAAAGCCACCCAACCGACATCCGATCGCGCCACAGGCACGAGATAGGCGCGCCCGTTCTCGAGCTGCTCGATCCGGCATGTGATCGCCCGCTGGTCTCCCGGAGGACGATACACCACTGTCGCGCCCACCTGGATTCCATCAGGGTAGTTCGCAGACGCGGGAGCGGGCGGCGCTACCGTCTCCGGAGATTGCGACGACGGGTCTTCGCCATGACCGGCCCTGACCCTGTCGAGCGCGGCGATCGCCAGCCTTGCCCGGTCCCTGTATCGCTCGCTCACGGATCGCAGGAGGGCGCCGCGCGTGCGGCCAGGATACCACGAGGTTCCGCCAGCCTTTGCCAGTTCTTCTGCAACGGCTTCAATTTCTTCGTCGGTCACGTCCGCCCCCAGACTTCGCACGCCATTCATGAAGACCGTTGCACGATCTGATTGAAGAGTAATTAACGTAGAGTAATGTGAGATTGTGCTCTCAGGAATGGCATTTCACTAGCACTTTAGTACTTGGACCGAGATCCTTCTCTGTTCGTACCCGTCACGCGGCTACGACTTCTTTATCCTGAAAACATAATAAGGCGAATTTGCATCAGAGCGATGCAACATGGATGAGCTGATCACTTTCGTCCGTCACGGCGACGGTCCAGGAGTAGATCGGATCGCTCTCCTGCAGGCCACTGCGGAGTTCCGTCGCGGCCCTTTCGGCCGCTCCCCGCGCCATGGCGGGATCGGGCAGGTCGACACCTTCCTGGTCCCAGATGAACTGGTCCCTCGAGCGGAGATGGAAATAGTAACGGGGCATGTCACTCCCCTCCATCACGGCGATCGCTTCCTGATGTCTAAATACGCGCCCGCACCGCATCCCGGCGGCGCGAAGATATTCACTACACGGAGAGTACGAACACAATCCGCCCAGCCTGGTCGGTAATGACCGTTGTTCTATTGGGCAGGGCGTCGATGAAACTTAGCACACGGTCCCAGGACGCATGGGCCTCCCGGGCCTCCGGTCCTCGCGCAGTCATCAGGTTCGGGAGATCGACACCGTGTCGATCCGGTACGAAACGCTCTCCGACTTGCACATGAAAATAATAGCGGGGCATGGGCGGTCCTTCACCCCCGACCATAGAATACCCATTGTGGGCCCAGGCGCTTTAACACAGGTTACGTCGGGAGGCACTTAGAAGATCCTCGAGGCGACCGGTGGCGCCCCTGGCGCGACTGCCTTGCCGCTGGCCTTGCCGTCAAGCTGCGATGACGATGTTCCGGCCGCTGCGCTTCGCCTGGTAGAGCGCCGCATCGGCCCGCCGAAGCAGCGCCCCCGCATCGGCACCGGCTCCCGTAACGCAACCGACGCTGACCGTCACCCGGGCCAGATCGCCGAGGGTCTCGGCACCGGCGGTCGAAAAAGCATGCCGGACCCCCTCCGCAAGGACCGCGGCCTCCCGCGCGGCGAGCGGCAGGATGGCACCGAATTCCTCCCCGCCGAGCCGTCCGAAGGTGCCCTGCGGCAGGTGGCTCGTCAGCACCTCGCCGAAGATCCTCAGGATCCGGTCGCCCGTATCGTGGCCGTGACGATCGTTGATGGCCTTGAAGTTATCGAGGTCGAACAGAAGACAGCTCACGGGCTTGCTGCCCAATCGGGCGAGAAGGCGAGATGCGTTCTGCATGAAGGCGCGCCGGTTGGGCACGCCGGTCAGCGGGTCGACCAGGGCCGCCTGCTTGTATTCAAGCTCGACGCTTTCCTTGGCCATGGACAGGAACATGAAGGCGAGGCTCGGGCCGAACACCACCAGAAGCAGTGCCATGGACGGCGACCAGCGATGAGCGAGGGCATCGATCCAGGAAACCGAGGTCGGCGCGAGCGCAAGCCCGATCCTGGACAGGTTGAACGCCGCAAGGCCCAGCAGAAGCACAAGCACCACGCGAGAAGAGGTCAAGGAGCGCGACGCATGGCGCCCCAGTTCCCAGGCCGCGAGGATCGAGTAGACAAGGGTGAGCGACGCTATGAGAAGCAGCCGCTGGCTCTGTGACGTATAAATGAACGGAAAGGCACCGAGCCAGATTGCGGCCGCTCCCAAAGTAGCCGCCAAAGGCGCGGAGCGGCCGTTGAAGACGCGACAGCCGGTGTAGAGAGCACCGTAGCACAGCAGCCCCAAGGTATTCGCCACGAGCAGAAGCGAATAGGCCGGCGGCCCCGGTCTGATGTTGGCCGACCCAATTCCCAGGGCGATGAGCCAGTAGGCGCCACCCCACCAGGCGAGTGCCTTGACCCTTGGGTTCAGCGCCCAGGAAAACAGCAACAACGTTCCCAGCGCTGCCGAAAGCAGCACGAAGGCAACCGTAAGCGTAGCAGGATCAAGGACCATCGAAGCGTCTGCCGTGGGTTCGACTGGACGGCCGCAGACGAATTCCCACGACCCATTCCGCAAGGGAATGCATGCCTACCGCTATCTCTCATCCATTCCGTGATGTCCAGAACCTTGCTGTGCGGCGGATCGGGACGGCTCGTCGCGCCGCGGCCGGAACGAAGATTCAGCCAGGGCATTCTTCCAGACCATACCGGAGAGAGAACCATGGGCATGTACCATCGCCACGGCGTCCAGAGCACGGCGGCCATTGCCGGCCATCCTCTGCACCATATGCTGATCGTCTTCCCGGTCGCGTTCCTGATCGGAGCCTTCGGAACCGACATTGCCTTCATGGCCACGCATGACCCCTTCTGGGCCCAGGTTTCCTACTGGCTCCTTATCGCCGGCATCGTCACCGCCCTGATCGCAGCGATTCCCGGCTTCGTCGATTTCGTGACGATCAACCGGGTCCGCAATCTGTGGGTGTCCTGGGCCCATATGACGGCCAATCTCGTGGTGGTCGCGCTGGCCCTCATCAATGTGGGGGTCCGCCTGAGCGATCCGGCCGCGGGTGCGCAGAACTGGGGCATCTGGCTCTCCGGCATCCAGACCGTCCTACTGCTGTTCAGCGGCTGGCTCGGCGGCGAGCTTGCCTATCGCTACGGCATCGGCGCGATCCGGGACTACAGCCCCAAGGCCGAGCAGTTCCACGTGGAGGTGGATCGGCCTGACGTCGCCGCCGCCTATGGACGGCGCAGCGGGTCGGACAGGGCCTGAGCCTCCGGCCCGGGCATCTTGCCATGACGGGATCGAGGTCGCTACACTCAAGCCCGTCATGAAGCGTCACGTCTTCGCCCTCACTCTTCTCGGCCTTGCACTAGCCAGTCAGGCGCAAGCCGCCTCGGCTTGCCCACCCGGCTTTGCCATGCTTCAGGCATCGGATACCTGCGTGCGCATCAGCGGACAGGTCCGGGGTGAGACGCTGCTCGGCTCATCGCGGCAGCGCGCCTCCGATTCCGTCCAGACGCAGGCCGGCGGGCGCGTTCGCCTCGATGTGAGAAAGCAGACGGAATACGGCCCGCTCCGGGCCGTCATTTCAGTCGGAAATCTCGGGCGCTGAAGCGTCGAACGCAAAAGTGGGAACCGGTTTTGCGTGGAAAGATGCGATAAGACAAAGCCTGAGTAAGTTTCCACGGGCGTTGAACCACTACCCTTCTTTGCTGAGCCGCCCTTTGGCGGCGAACCGGATCCACTTCGCGCAACCTAGATCTCTAAGAAAAAGGAAAGAGCGCCCGAGGCGCTCTTTCCGTTCAGTAACCGTAATCGTAGTAGTCTTCCCGGTAATAGCTCCGTCGAGGAGCCTCGTAGGTTCTGTAATAAGGCCTGTCGTAGGTCCGATATGTCGGCCGGGCCGTGGCCGCCAGGGCTCCGCCGAGGATCGCACCGGTCACTCCGGCCGCGATGGCGGCATTGTTGTTGCCCCGCCTCTGAACGTAGTAGCGCGGAGCGGCGTGATGTTTGTAGTGCCCATAGGCATGGCCCTTGCCCTTTCCGGGCCGGGCATCGGCAGCGCCGCTGAAGGAAGTTGCAGCCAAGAGCGCTACGCTGATCGTCACCATCAGTTTCTTCATCGTCGGACTCCTGAACTCGATGGATCAGGCGAGCCGGGGAAGGAGCCGTCGATCAGGCCCCTTCCCTAGGTTCGCTGTGATTACTGGTTCGAGCCGCTGCTTTGCGACGAGGAACCACCCTGCTGCAGGCGCATATTCGTCGAGCTGCCGGAGTTCGACGTGTTGCCGCTGGAATTGCCGCTGGTATTGCCGTTCATCTCCATCCGGCTGCGGGTCGAAACGGAACCGGTGGTGTCAGGCGCGCCAGAGCGCGTCCGGCTGGTCGACACGTTCACGTTGTTGGAACGGCGCTGCTCGACGGACACTCCGACGCTCGGGGAAGTGTCGTGCGTCCGCTGAACTGTCGTGCGGCTGCGAACCGACACGCTCGGCTCGTTGACCTGCTCGTAACGGCGCACGGTCCGGCGACGAACCTCCACAGGCTGCTCCTCGACAACGTGGTAACGGCGCTTCGTCGACACGACCTTGTTGGTCCGCTTCGTCTTCTTCACCGCGACCTTCTTGGCGGGCTTCTTCTTCACCACGGTGCGATGGATCTCGGAGCTCGGCTCTTCGTAGGTCGTCACGCTGCGGCGGCGCGTCACCGAAACACTCGGCTCGTCGACCTCGCGAACCGTATGGGAGCGAACGGACACGCCGGAGCGTTCGCGGGTCTCGATGCCGACGCGCGCGCCTGTTTCCTGACGGCTACGGACGTTGATCTGCGCGCCCGACGTTTCGCTTCTCGTCGCACCCGTGGTCTCGGTCTGGGCACGATTGCCGCTGCCGCCCTGATTTCGCAGCAGCGTATTCGACTCCGAAGACGACGGAGAACTGGTGTTGGCGTTGGTATTCGTCTGCGTTGAAGTCTGTGCGTAAGCCGCGCTGCTCAACAAGAGAAGGGCGGCCCCGAGGGCGATTTTCTTCACGGAACAATCTCCACAATAGTAAACGTGGGAGATGAACGCCAACCAACCGAGACTGTTCCCAATAACTTTAAGTAACAGATTTTATAGAAGATTCGGCGCCCCAAGATGAACAACCGTTCAAGATTCGACGCGCGGGCGCTCACCAGCAAAACCCATGAACCATGAAACCTTTTGCCGAACTAAATCTTTACCATTTCCCTGAATGCTGCCCCGAACGTGCATACAGCTTAAATTCACGTTCATCGTTCTAGCTTGACGATATCGGACGTACATCGGGACCAGCACAGCCATGGCAATCTTTAAGGCTTTCAACGCAGCGGGTGTCGGCTTCGACATGTCCAGCACCAACAGCTCAGGCTGGGCCTTCATCGGGGCTCACCCCTCCGTCACGACGGATCTCGTCTATGACAACGGCACGGTCGCCGAGTTCGAGGTTGATGGCAGTCCCCTGGTGGACTACTTCACGGCCCGATATTGGAGCGACGGCTACACGGTCATCATCGACGACCTGTATTACGAGAACAACGGCGCCGACATCCTGACCATTCAGGACCTCGACCTCTATACGACGGTGGACGCGCTCCAGGGTTATGCCTGGTACGTGAACCTGAACGCAGGCCACGACACCTTCTACGGCAACGATTACGACGATCTCATCCGCGCCGGCGCGGGCAACGACGTGGTCTACGCCTATGACGGCGACGACATCGTTTACGGGGATGCGGGAGCCGACGATCTCTACGGGAGCTGGGGCGACGACGACCTGTATGGCGGCACCGGCCGCGATATCCTGAATGGCGGCGCCGGAAGCGACTACCTCAACGGTGGCGCGGACAACGACGAGCTGACCGGCGGGTCCGGCAAGGACTATTTCGTCTTCGACACCCGGCCGTCCCGCACCAATGTGGACCGCATCGTCGATTTCCGGCCTGTCGACGATACCATCATGCTCGACAATCAGGTCTTCACCCGCGTCGGTCGGGATGGCTGGCTTTCAGGCGGCGCCTTCACCACCGGCTCCGGCGCCAGGGATTCCTCCGACCGGATCATCTACAACAAGCAGACCGGCGCCCTGCTCTACGACCCCGACGGCATCGGTGGCGCCGCCGCCATCAAGTTCGCCCAGCTCAACAAGGGACTGACCCTCACGAAGGCGGACTTCTTCCTGCTGTAGCTGGAAGCTTGGGCGCTGCCCCCCAGGCGTCATGATCCCCCGCCAGCGGCCCTGACAGGACGCCTTTCCCAAGTAGCCCGAAACGGCCCCGATCGCGGGGCCGTTTTCCATTTGGGCCGGGAAGCCATTCGCGGTCCGCAACACGGTTAACGTGGCATTAGGACGGTATGCTACTAAAGCATAACAGACCTACATTATTACCACTCCTCTTCGGCACTGCACACACATATATCCGCACTGCACACGCAAGAACAAAGGCCACCGGTCATAGGGGCCGGTACTACTCAGGAGCTTCCCATGTTCGTTTCCTACATTCTCTCTAAAGTCCGCGCCTACATGCGTTATCGCGAAACCGTCCGTGAGCTGTCGCTGCTTTCGGACCGCGAGCTCGACGATCTCGGCATCTCCCGCTTCCAGATCGAGAGCATCGCTCGCCAGAACGCCGTTGCGTAAATTTACGCTGCATGGCAGCAAAGGCTCTAGCCCGCCCTCCGGCGGGCTTTCGCTTGTCTGGAGCCTCGCCTCCAGAGGCTCAACGACCACCCGAGACCGGGATATTGGCGCCCGTGATGTAGGATGAGGCATCCGACATCAGGAACAGCACGGCCTCGGCGATCTCCCCCGGCTCACCGATCCGGTTGAGGGGGATGAAGGGGCGAAGCCGCTCCAGGCGCCCGGCGTCCTGGGTGCTGCGCTCATGAATGTCGGTCTTCGTCATCCCCGGCGAGACGGCATTCACCCGAATGCCCTCCCCCGCCAGCTCCTTCGCCAATCCGACGGTCAGCGAGTCGACGGCTCCTTTCGAGGCCGCATACCAGACGTACTCGTTCGGGCTCCCCAGGGAGGCCGCGACAGACGAGATATTGACGATCGTGCCGCCTAGCCCGCCCCGGCTCGTAGCAAGCCGCCGCGCTGCCTCGCGTGCCACCCAGATGGCACCCAGGGCGTTGACATCCATGCAGGCGCGGATCGTCTCGGTCGATGCCTCCGCCAGCCGGCTGGACTTGCCCGTGATCCCCGCATTGTTGACCACATGCGAGATGAGCCCCAAGGCGGCCTCCGCCTCGTCGAACACGCGCACCACGTCGTCGTCGAGAGCGACATCGCCCTGGCACGCGACCGCAGCCGCTCCTGATGCACGGCAGGCGGCGAGCACCTGCTCGGCCGCATCGCGTTCGGACCTGTACGTGATCGCGACATCGTAGCCGCGCGCCGCCGCAAGCTGCGCCACCGCGGCCCCTATGCCGCGGCTTCCACCTGTAATAAGGACAACGGGACGCTTGGACTGCATGGCGCTTGAGCCTTTCCGACGATACGTCGTGCGGAACCGGGGACCCGGTTTTCCGCTCCGAGTGATACATGAACTGAAGAATGAGCATCGTGCAGATCTCGAATGCGGCCTTCGTTCCGGGATCCGATGCTTTAGTGAACCGGCTCAACTTGACCAGGGCTCCCCAGGGAGTCAACAAAGCCGCTCGGGAGAATGACCATGAGCACCATCGAACCCATCCATGTCATCGGCGGCGGCCTCGCCGGTTCGGAAGCGACCTGGCAGATCGCCCAAGCCGGTGTGCCCGTCGTGCTCCATGAGATGCGCCCGGTGCGCGGGACCGACGCCCACAAGACGGAAGGTCTTGCCGAGCTCGTCTGCTCGAACTCCTTCCGCTCGGACGATGCCGAGACGAACGCGGTCGGCCTGCTCCATCAGGAGATGCGCAGCCTCGGTTCCCTCATCATGGCGAAGGGCGATGCCAACCAAGTGCCGGCCGGCGGCGCGCTCGCCGTCGACCGCGACGGCTTTTCCGACGCCGTCACGGCGGCGCTCGAATCGCATCCGCTCGTCACCATCGAGCGTGGAGAGATCGCCGGCCTGCCGCCGGCGGAGTGGTCCTCCGTCATCGTCGCCACAGGCCCCCTCACCTCGCCCGCCTTGGCCGAGGCGATCCTCGGACTGACGGGCGAGACGTCGCTCGCGTTCTTCGATGCCATCGCGCCCATCGTCTATCGCGAATCCATCAACATGGAGATCGCGTGGTTCCAGTCCCGCTACGACAAGGTCGGGCCGGGCGGCACGGGCAAGGACTATATCAACTGCCCGATGACCAAGGAGCAGTACGACGCCTTCGTCGATGCGCTGATCGCCGGTGACAAGACCGAGTTCAAGGAATGGGAAGCCGACACTCCCTATTTCGACGGCTGCCTGCCCATCGAGGTCATGGCCGAGCGCGGCCGCGAGACCCTGCGCCATGGACCGATGAAGCCCGTCGGCCTGACCGATCCGCGCAATCCCGACAAGAAGCCTTATGCGATCGTGCAGTTGCGCCAGGACAACGCGCTCGGCACGCTGTTCAACATGGTGGGTTTCCAGACCAAGCTGAAATATGGCGCACAAGGCGATATCTTCCGCATGATCCCGGGCCTGGAGAATGCCGAGTTCGCACGGCTCGGCGGCATTCACCGCAACACCTATCTCAACTCGCCCAAGCTCCTCGACCCGACCCTGCGCCTAAAGGCGATGCCGCGCCTGCGCTTCGCCGGCCAGATCACCGGCTGCGAGGGCTACGTGGAAAGCGCAGCCGTGGGCCTGATGACCGGCCGCTTCGCCGCTGCCGAGCGGCTCGGCCGCCCGATCGAGCCCCTGCCGCACACCACGGCCTTGGGAGCCCTGATCAACCACATCACGGGCGGCCACATCGAGACCATCGACGAGGGGCCGCGCTCCTTCCAGCCGATGAACGTCAATTTCGGTCTGTTCCCGCCGCTCGCCCAGGCCCCAAAGGCCGAGGACGGGAAGCGCCTGCGCGGCCCGGCCAAGGCCGTAGCCCGCAAGAAGGCGCTGACGGACCGGGCCCGGGCGGACTTGGCAGCGTGGCTGTCGGCCGGCGCCTTGCCTGCGGCGGCAGAGTAACGGGTAACCTGTCTCAAGGGGATCAGAGCCATTCCAGGCCGGATGGCTCTGGTCCGCTACCCCGAATTACATCGCACGAACCCTCGCCACACTGGCCAAACACGACGCCACGATATAATGTATGATTGTCTCTCGACGGAGTGTCGATCATGAAGCGTGCAATGGTTCTTGGGCTGATGGCCCCCCTCGGCTCTTTTCCCGCTGCCTACGGCCAGGAGAAGGCGCAGCCGAAGCCCGAACTGAAGTGCGTTGTCGACGGCAAGCCCGTGGAGGGGCGGCATAAGATCGAGTATCGCCGTAACGGCAAAACCTACATCGAGTACTGCTCAATGGGTAGGAAGCACGTCATCGTCGATAGCGGCGACAACGGCTGATCGATTTCCCTCTGGGGCCTGCGCTCGATCCTTAAAATGGCCCGCGCCAAAGCGCCCAGACCCGTCGCCATTGCGGCAGATCGACGGGCGTGTGGAACGGGTCGTAATCCCGCCGCTCCATGGCCTTGAGATAGGGCTCGACCAGGGCGAGCGGCTGGAAGGCGGGCTTCGCGGCGTCGGGAATGGTCGTCCGCAGCTGGCGCGCCTGTTCGAGATGCCGACGGGCGACGGCGCGAAGATCGGCCAGAGCCCCTTTGAGCCCCGGCCCGCCCCTCCCGGTGACGATGTCCTCGCGCACCACTCCGTGGCGGGTCAGGATGTCGGCAGGAACGAAGACCTGCCCCTGTCGCGCATGGTGCGGGAAAGCGCGCAGAAGACCGGTGATCGCATAGGCGACACCCGCATGGCCTGCGGCGTCCGCCGTGCCGGGGTTGGAGCCGTCGGCGAGGATGAGGCTCGAGAGCTGGATCAGGCTGGAGGAAGTCTCGCCGCAATAGCCCTCGAGGTCGTTCAGGCTCGGCATCGGGTCGTCGTAGAGATCGAAGATCCGGGCATCGATCAGGTCGACGAAGGATTGCCGCGGCAGGCGGAACTGCACGATGGTGTCGTCGAGCGCGGCGGCAACCGGGTTGGCGCGCACGTCGCCCCGTGCCTCGCCTTGAAGAGCATCACGCCACCATTGCAGGCGGATCTCGCCGACGAGCGCTTCGCGGACCGCCTCGCGGACACGGGCAATTTCGAAGTTGAAGGCATAGAGTGCGTGGAGATGCGGGCGCTTGTCCGCGGGCGCGAAGAGGCTCGCCCAGTAGCGATCCGGATCGGCCTCGCGCACGAGCGCTTCGCAATGGGCGAAGTTCGAGATTGCCTCTGCCATGTCAGGGAACGGCGATCAGCGCCGCGGCGACCTTGCGGTTCTCGGCGAGCAGGATGTTGTAGGTGCGCGCGGCGGCGCCCGTCTGCATTACGTCGAGACCGATCCCCGCATCGCGAAACCGGGTGCGGAACACACCCGGGATGGCCGCGATGTCGGCGCCCGTGCCAAGGAGCAGGAGGTCGATGGAATCGGCCTCTGCAAAGATGGGGTCGAGCGCCTCGTCGGTGAGTTCAGCCACTGAATTTACCGACCAAGCCCTGATCCCCGACGGCAGGGCGAGCACCGAGCCGCGATGGGACATGTCCGCGAAGCGAAAGCCGCCATTGCCGTAGGCGTCGAACGGATGGCGCCCCGGCAGGAAGCCATCGTAGAGGCGACCATTGCTCATGGTCCTTACTCCGCTGCGGCGGCCCTGCCCTCCGGCACCTTGACGGATTCCGACCCGCGCAGGCCGATATAGATCAGCATGGGGGACGAAATGCAGATGGCCGAATACGTACAGATGACGACGCCGTAGAGCATGACCTGCGCGAAGCCCTGGATCGCCTGTCCACCGAAGAGCACCAGCGCCAGCAGCGACAGCGCCGTCGTCGCAGCCGTCATGATCGTGCGGGACATGGTGTGGTTGATCGACAGGTTCAGCAGCTCTTCGGCCGGCATCGTCTTGTAGCGGCGCATCAGCTCGCGGGTTCGGTCGAACACCACGACGGTCTCGTTGAGCGAGTAGCCCACGATGGTCAGGATCGCCGCGATGGACGTCATGTTGAATTCGTGACGGGTGATCACGAAGAAGCCGATGGTGAGCACGATGTCGTGGAGCGTGCCGATGATGGACGCGACCGCCAGCTCGCGCTCGAACCGGAACCACAGATAGAACAGCACCGCGATGACCGAGAGCACGACGCCGATGGTGCCGGATTGCACGAGCTCTCCCGACACGCGGGGGCCGACCGTTTCGACGCGGCGAAACTCGTATTCGTTGCTGAACGTATCACGAGCCTTCTGCACCACGGCCGCTTGCGCGGATTCGCCGCCAGCCTGGATCGGGAAGCGAAGGGAGACCTCGCCGCCCGTGCCGAATTCCTGCACTTCCACGTCGCCGAAGCCGAAGCCCTCGGCGGTCTGACGGATCTGCGCGACGTTGGCCTGGCCGGACTTGGCCTGGATCTCCATGAGCGTGCCGCCCTTGAAGTCGATGCCGAAGTTGAGGCCGATCGTCACGAGCACGATTGCCGTGGCAATCGAAATGGCAGCGGACAGCGGAAAGGAGAAGCGCCGCAGGCGCATGAAGTCGAAGTGGGAGTTTTCGGGCCAGAGGCGAATGAGGCGCACGATACGCACTCCTTAAAACGGAAGAACTTTGGGACGCATCCACTGATACCAGAGCGCGATCATCATGCGCGTCAGGGTGACGGCAGTGAGCACGGTCGTCAGGATGCCGAGAATGAACACGACGGCGAAGCCGCGCACGGGGCCGGAACCGAGGAAGAACAGGATCAGGGCAGCGATCGCCATGGTGCTGTTCGAGTCGATGATGGTCGCGAAAGCCCGGTCGAAGCCCGCCTGGATACCCGATACGATGGAGCGCCCGGACCGTACCTCTTCGCGGATGCGCTCGTAGATGAGCACGTTCGAGTCCACGGCAGTGCCGATGGTGAGAACGATGCCCGCGATACCCGGAAGGGTCAGCGTGGCTTCGAGCACCGACATGAGGCCGAAGATCAGGCCCACGTGGACGAGGAGCGCGATATTCGCGATGAGCCCGAAGACGCCGTAAGTCGCGAACATGAAGATCACGACGAAGATGCCCGCCACATAGGTGGCCAGCTTGCCGGCCTCGATGGAATCGCGTCCGAGGCCCGGACCGACCGTGCGCTCTTCGACGATCGTGAGCTTGGCAGGCAGGGCGCCGGAGCGCAGCAGGACCGCCAGGTTGTTGACCTGCTCCACGGTGAAGCTGCCAGAGATCTGGCCCGACCCGCCGGTGATCGGCGACTGGATCGTCGGCGCCGAGATCACCCGGTTATCGAGGACGATGGCGAGCTGGCGGCCGAGATTCTCCGTCGTCGCCTGACCGAAGCGCTGGGCGCCACGGATGTTGAAGCGGAAATTGACGATGGGCTGACGGGTCTGGCTGTCGAAGGCCGGCTGGGCATCCGTCAGGTCGCCGCCTTCGGCGATCACCCGACGCTCGACCGGAACGCGCTGCCCGCCCGCGTCTTCCATGGGCAGCATGTCGACGTCGGTGGCGCCCGGCTGAGCCAGAAGGCGGAATTCAAGATTGCCGGTTTCGCCCAGCAGGGCCTTCAGCTGCTGCGGATCCTGCAGGCCTGGAACTTGGACCAGAACGCGGTCGGCGCCCTGGCGCTGAATGCTCGGTTCCGTGGTGCCGGTGGCATCGATACGGCGACGGACGACTTCGATGGACTGGTCGACGGCGCGGCGAACGCGCTCGTTGATGCCCGCATCCGTATAGGTGAGCGTGATCACCCCGTCCGGCGTGGTGTTGATCTGAACCGAATTGCCGCCGGACTGGCCCAACATGGCGTTGCCGATGGGCTGCGACAATTCCCTCAGGCGCGGCATCAGCCGATCACGTTCGGCCGCGTCGGGCACGCGGATCTGCACACCCCTCTGGACCGTCTGAATGCCGTTCTGGGACGAAACGCGGGTATCGCGCAGGATACGGCGGACATCGTCGCGCAGGAGCGTGATCTGGCCGCGCAAAAGGTCCTGCGCATCGACCTCGAGGAGGACGTGAGAGCCGCCCTGCAGGTCGAGACCCAGCACGATGGCGCGGGACGGGACGAGCCAGGAGGGCACCCAACTCGGAATGGCATTCAGGTAGGCCTGACGCTGCTCGCGATTCATCATGCTCGGAACCGCAAGAAGCAGGCCGATCACAATGATCGCCATGGTGGCGATGATCTTCGACCTCGAGAAGCGCAGCATCGTCAGCTCAACCTTTCTCACACACACGGCCGCATCTGTTCTGCGGCGAACCGGCCCTCGTCACATGAGTCGAGGACCGGCTTCTTTTCACATCAGGCCTTGACCGGCTCGCTCTTGGAGCGGACCTCGGAGATCATGGCCCGGGCCACCTTCACCTTCACGCCGTCGGCGATCTCGACTTCGATGTCGTTCGAATCCTCAAGAACCTTCGTCACCTTGCCGATGATGCCGCCCGAGGTGACCACCGTGTCGCCGCGGCGCACATTCTTGATCATCTCCTGGTGAGTCTTCACCCGGCGCTGCTGCGGCCGGATGATCAGGAACCACATGATGACGAATATGAGGATGAACGGAACGAATTGAAGGATCATCTCCGTTCCGCCCCCGGCGGGGGCCCCTTGTGCGAAGGCAGGTGAAATGAACAAGCGGCTCTCCATGGATAAAGGCGCGTGGCAGGCCCGTTTTGGGCCCACCCGCGCCAGACGGGATTACAAAGCGTGGCGGACTATACCCATCGACTCGACGAAATCAATGAAGTTCAAGGCGTTTCCCAAGGCTCCTTGCACGGCCGATGCCCTCGAATCCATGGACCGGGCCGCCATTTTCGCGCTAAGCACGGCATCCTCACCGTTTCTTGAAGCCGGAAATTCATGCCCGCCGATCTGAACTCCTCCGAATCCCTGGCGCTTTTGACGCGGATCGCCGACGCTCTCGAGCGCCTCGTCCCCTCAGGCACGGCTCACGCCGATTTCACTCAGGCCGACGCCTTCGTATGGCAGGCCGCCGGTCGCAGGCTCTCCCCGGTCCCCAGGGTCAACCGGGTCGAGATGAGTCTTTTGCGGGGCATCGACCGGGTCCGGGACCAACTGGCGGAGAACACGCAGCGCTTCGCCAGGGGCCTGCCGGCCAACAATGCCCTCCTCTGGGGTGCCCGGGGCATGGGCAAGTCCTCCCTGGTCAAGGCGGTCCACGCGGAGATCAACCACGCCAAGCCGGCCGATGCGCTTCCTCTCAAGCTGATCGAGATCCACCGGGAGGACATCGAGACCCTGCCGGACCTCATGGGCCTGCTGCGCTCGGATCCGCACCGGTTCATCGTTTTCTGCGACGACCTCTCCTTCGACGCGGACGATACCTCCTACAAGTCGCTCAAGGCGGTGCTGGAAGGAGGGATCGAGGGGCGGCCCGACAACGTGATCTTCTATGCCACTTCCAACCGTCGCCACCTGCTGCCGCGCGACATGATGGAAAACGAGCGTTCCACCGCCATCAATCCGGGCGAGGCCGTGGAGGAGAAGGTCTCCCTCTCCGATCGCTTCGGCCTGTGGCTCGGCTTCCACAAATGCAGCCAGGACGAATATCTCGACATGGTCTTCGCCTATGTCGACCATCTCGGACTTCAGGCGGACCGCGACGCCGTTCGCGCCGAGGCGCTGGAATGGGCGACGACCCGAGGGGCCCGCTCCGGGCGCACGGCCTGGCAGTTCATCCAGGACCTCGCGGGGCGGCTGGGGAAAACAATCTGAAACGGCAAAGGGACGGTGGCTGAGCTCCACCGTCCCCTCATTCGACCGGCCTCGACTGTCGAGGACCGATCTAAACCATTGGCCTGATCAGCCGCCGAGATGCTTCATCGGGTCGACGGGCTGCGCGCCCTTGCGGATCTCGAAGTGGAGCTGCGGCGAGGTCACGTTGCCGGTCTGGCCGGAGGTGGCGATCACCTGACCGCGCTTCACCTGCTCGCCGCGCTTCACGTTGAGCGAGCCGTTATGGGCGTAGGCGGAAACGTAGCCGTTCTCGTGCTTGATCAGGACGAGATTGCCGTAGCCTTTCACCTCGCTGCCCGCATAGGTCACGGTACCGGCTTCGGCAGCCTTGACCGGCGTCCCTTCGGGAACAGCGATATTGATGCCCTCATTGCCGCCATTGGCGCCGAAACCGGCGATGACGCGGCCGCGGGCCGGCCAGCGGAAGTCACCCGACAGGCTGGCGGTCTGCTCGGGCTCCGGCACGGGGGCCTTGGCGGCCTCCGGCTGCGGAGCCGGCGCGACCGGCTGCACGACGGCGGGCTTGACCGGCTCGGGCTGGGTGAGAGCCGCGACCTTGGGCTGCTCCACGACGGGCTTCGGAGCGGACACGAGCGGCTTGGGCGCAGAGACCAGCGGCTCGTTGGTCGCGGCCGCGACCTGCACCGGCGCGGAGCGGGCAGGAGCCGGAGCGGACGGAGCGGGAGCCTGGGCCGTTTGCGCCATACCCGGACGAACACGCTTCACCGGCTCGGCGGCGGTGACCGGTGTGGTCGCGGCGGGCACTTTGGAAGTGTCGACGAGACGGAACTGGGGGCGGCTCGCAGGCTGCGCCGGCGCAGCCTGTGCGACCGGCGTGGGACGCGGCTGGACCGGGGCGGGAGCGGAGGCGATGCGGGCAGGCTGCGACAGGGGCTGGGACTGCACAGGCGGCAGGGCCTGCGCCTGAACGGTCGGCGTCGGCATCGGCGCAGCCGAATAGGACGGAGCGGGCTGAGGCGCCATGGAAGCCGTGCTGTCCATGCGCTCGCTGGCCGCGAAGGGGTTCGAGAACGGGTTCTCGGCGAACCGCGCACTATCGGTACTGCAGGCTGCCGCCGCACTGCCGATCAACCCCACCAGAGCGATCCGCGACACCGCACCCCAATGCCCAGAACACACACGCAACCGCATCACTCAACCCCAACCGAACGCAACTCGATGGAGCCATTAAAAGCCTGTTCAGGTTAAGCAACGGTTGACGTTAGGCGGATTGTCGTAACCCTGTCAGAAAATTTATTTCGATCCGGTCAGAGAGTTGCCGCAATGCCGGTGACAAGGGGCGACAGGCGCAAGGCCGCGCCGACCGATTGCGCCAATTCCCCCTCGGCATTGCGCTCGATCCGCACAAGATGCGGCACGCCCTCGACGGTGACCGCTCCCACCAGCCGGCTGCCCGGCCCGAGAAGGTTCGTCACGGTTTCGGGGATCGCGGGACAGGCGCCGTTGAGCAGAATGCGATCGAAGCGATCCCGAACCCTCGCAGCCAGGCCGTCCCCGACTTCAAGGCGGACCTTTCGTGCCTCGACGATCTTGAGATGCTGCGCGGCGCTTTCCGCCAGCGTGTTGAAGCGCTCGACGCTCGTGACCTCCGCGCCGAGCCTCGCCAGCAAGGCGGTCACGTAGCCGCTGCCGGTGCCGACTTCCAGAACGCGCTGGCCCGCCTGGACGCCCAGCGACAGGAGCATCGCAGCGACCGTGGCAGGTCCCGTCATGGTCTGTCCGCAGGGCAGCGGGAGCGCCACGTCCGTCCGGGCGAGATCGGTGAAGCGACGGGGCGCAAAGACTTCGCGCGGCACGAGTTCCATCGCGCGCAGAAGCGCCGTGTCGCGGATGCCCTTGGCGCGCAGGGACAGGATGAAGGACGCGGCACCGATCGCCTCCTGCTCGTCGCGGAGATCCGCTTCAGGCAGGAAAGGCATGTCCTGGTTCATCGCGCCCGCCTGCTCAACCGCCGAAGGCCTGCGCGTAGCGCGTCAGCGTCGGCTCGTCCGTCATGTCGATGCGAAGCGGCGTGACGGCGATGCGCCTGTTCGCGATGGCCCAGAGATCCGTGCCGTTGCCGGGCGTGAAGGGGCGGCGCTCGAAGGCGATCCAGAAGTAAGGATTGCCGCGCCCGTCCTGGCGCTCGTCGAGGCGCAGGAGCTCCTGCGTGCGCTGGCCCTGGTTGACGAGAGCGGTGCCCTCGACGTCCTCGGGCTCGCAATCGGGAAAGTTGACGTTGACCAGAATACCCTTGTCGACGCCCGCCTCGAGGATCTTGCGCACGACCTTGGGGCCGTGATGCTCCGCGCATTGCCAGCGCGGCGCATTGCGCGTTCCTGGCCCATAGGCCTGCGAGAGCGCGATGGATGGGATGCCGAGGATCGTGCCCTCGATGGCGCCAGCCACCGTGCCCGAATAGGTCACGTCCTCCGCCACGTTCTGGCCCCGGTTCACACCAGAGAGGACGAGATCGGGCCTGGCATCCCGCATGAGGTGGCGCACGCCCATGATCACGCAATCCGTCGGCGTGCCCTTCACGGCGAAGTGCCGGTTGGAAATCTCGCGCAGTCGCAAGGGGTCGTTGAGCGAAAGCGAATGGGCGACGCCGCTCTGATCGGTTTCGGGCGCGACGACCCAGACATCGTCCGACAGGTTGCGGGCGATGGCCTCCAGCGTCTTCAACCCTGGAGCATAGATGCCGTCGTCGTTGGTGCAGAGGATGCGCATGTCAGGCCTGACGCTCGAGGCGAGCCATCCCGCCCATATAGGGCTGGAGCGCCGGCGGGATCGTGACGCTGCCGTCCTCGTTCTGATAGTTCTCCAGCACGGCCACGAGCGTACGCCCGACCGCGAGGCCGGAGCCGTTGAGCGTGTGCACGAAACGCGGCTGCTTCTCGCCGGCCGCGCGGTAGCGCGCATTCATGCGACGGGCCTGGAAATCGGAGCAGACCGAGCAGCTCGAAATTTCGCGATACATCCCCTGCCCCGGCAACCACACCTCGATGTCATAGGTCTTGGTCGAGGAGAAGCCCATGTCGCCCGTGCAGAGCGTCATGGTGCGGAACGGCAGTTCGAGCTTCTTCAGCACGTTCTCGGCGCTCGTGAGCATGCGCTCGTGCTCGTCGGCGGAGGTCTCGGGCGTCGTGATTGAGACGAGTTCGCATTTCACGAACTGGTGCTGGCGGATCATTCCGCGCGTGTCGCGCCCGGCGGATCCCGCCTCGGCGCGGAAGCTCGGGGTGAGCGCCGTGAAACGCAGGGGCAGCTCTTCCTCGGAGAGGACCTGCTCCCGCACGAGGTTGGTGAGCGTAACCTCGGCGGTCGGGATCATGCCGTAGCGGGCGTCCTTGACCAGCTTGGCGACCGCATCGCGCGGCTGACCTTCGAGCGCGGCGGCCACGATCTGCTCGAGCGCATTGCCCGGAAAGGCCCAGAACTGGTCGTCCTCGAACTTCGGCAGCTGCGCGGTGCCGAACATGGCATCGTCCCGCACCAGCAGCGGCGGGTTCACTTCCGTGTAGCCGTGCTCGGTGGTGTGGAGGTCGATCATGAACTGACCGAGGGCGCGCTCCAGGCGCGCCAGGCCGCCTTTCAGCACGACGAAGCGCGAGCCGGAGAGCTTGGCCGCCGTTTCGAAATCCATCAGGCCGAGAGCCTCGCCGATCTCGAAATGCTGCTTGGCGCTGTTCATGGTCGGCGGCGTGCCGAAGCGATGGCGCTCCACGTTGCCGTGCTCGTCGGCTCCGACCGGCACATCGGCCTTCGGAATGTTGGGAATGGCGGCAAGTGCCTCGAACAGCGCCTTCTCGGCGTTCCGCTCGCTCTCCTCCAGCTCCGGCATCGTCTCCTTGATCCGGGCGACCTCGGCCATCAGCTCCTGGGCACGGGCCTCGTCCTTCTTGGCCTTGGCCTGGCCGATTTCCTTGGACAGGGCATTGCGGCGCTCGGTGGCGGCCTGCAGGGCAGAGATCGCGGCCTTCCGGGCATCGTCGAGGGCGATCAGCTGCGCGGACAGGGGCTCCATGCCCCGGTTCCGGAGGCCTTGGTCGAAAGCCGCGGGATTCTCGCGGATGGAACGGATGTCGTGCATGGGATGAGGACCTGCTTCGTCGAGCGGTCCTGCCCTTGTCCGACGGGGCCGCCTCTTCAACATATGCCGAGGATGGCGGCCGATGTGGAGTCCTTTCGGCCTCTACCCCTCTGCCGCGCGTGCGGCCTCGGCTTCCGCACGCTTCTTCTCGACCATGGTCACGGAGAAGATGGATGCCTCGTAAAGAAGCAAGGTGGGGATCGCAAGGGCGAACTGGCTGATCACGTCCGGCGGCGTCAGAACCGCGGCGAGCACGAAGACGAAGACGATGGCGTAGCGACGCTTGTCCTTCAGGAACTGCGAGTCGATGATCCCCGCGCGGGCGAGCAGGGTCAGGATGACGGGCAGCTGGAAGCAGATGCCGAAGGCGAAGATCAGCGTCATGATCAGCGACAGGTACTCGCTGACCTTCGGCAGGAACTCGATGGCGGGAGAATTGTCCGTCGCCAGCTGCTGCATGCCCACGGAGAAGCGCATGAGGAGCGGCATGGCGATGAAATAGACGCAGGCCGCGCCAATGATGAACAGGATCGGCGTCGCGAAGAGGTACGGGACGAAGGCCCGGCGCTCGTTCTTGTAAAGGCCAGGCGCCACGAACTTGTAGATCTGCACGGCGATGACCGGGAAGGCCAGGAAGCCGGCGCCGAAAGCCGCGACCTGGATCTGCGTGAACAGATATTCCAGACCGTGAGTATAGACGAGGTGCGCCTTCTCCGGCGACCCGACCGCCAGGACGTAGGGCCAGACAAGCGCGTTGTAGATGTACTTCGCGGCGGCGAAGCAGATGAAGAACATGACCACGAAAGCGGCCAGGGCCTTGATCAGGCGCGAGCGCAGTTCGGTCAGGTGCTCGATCAGAGGCGCGCGCGAAGCTTCGACCTCATCGTCTTCAGCGGCGGTGGTCATCCGGCTTTCGCGTCCGATTTTTCTGGTTTTTCTGAAAGTTGCTCGGCAAGGGCAGCCTGCTGGGCCTCGTACTCCGCCTCCCGCCTAAGGGACTCGGCGATCTCCGCAGCCGGATCGACGTTCGGCGGAGGCGGCAGGTCGATCAGCGGATCGGCGGGGGCCGGCTCGCGCCCCTCCACCACCGCCTGGACCGAGGCGTCGGAGGCTTCCTGGACCGGATTCGCCGGCTCGGATGCCGCCTGTTCGGCAGTTACCGGCGGGACCACCTGTCCGGTCTCGGTCTCGGAAGCCTTGGCGGCGGCCGGGACAGGCGCTTCGATCGAGGTCTTGAGCTCGTCCCGGATCGTCTGAATCGGGTTGAAGTTCGGGGTGCCCACGGACGAGACGGAATCGTTCATCCCCTGGAGCTGCTTCTTGACATCGTCGAGCTCGGCCTCGCGCATGGCCTCGTTGAACTGCCCCTGAAACTCGGCCGCCATGCGGCGAAGCTTCCCCGTCACCTGCCCGACCGTCCGCAGCGCCTTCGGCAGGTCCTTCGGGCCGATCACGATCAACGCGACGGCGCCGATCACCATGACCTCACCCCAGCTCATGTCCAACATGACGTGGCCTCGAACCTGCCTCTTAGGTACTCACGCGTACTGACACGCCGCTCCAAAGCGGCGGCGCACGAACCTTAGCCGACCTTGTGGTCCGTCGTTGCGGTGCTCGTGGGAGCGCCGGCCTGATGGTCGAGGGTGCGGACCGGCTCGGACGGCTGCACCGGCGTTGCCGGGGTGTTGTCGTCCTCGGACATGCCCTTCTTGAAGGCCTTGATGCCCTTCGCAACGTCACCCATCATGTCGGAGATCTTGCCGCGTCCGAACAGAAGGACGACGATCAGACCGACGACGATCCAGTGCCAAATACTCGTGCCACCCATGGCAATTCCTCCAGCGCCCCGAAGGGCGCGACTTCTCGATATGAACTCGCCGTCAACCTATGCGTCGGAGGCGGCGAAAACAAGGACATCCTTAGTAGCGATCTCGATACCCACATCCTGTCCCTCCTTCACGCCGACGGGATCGTGAACGCGGGCCTGCAAGGGGCGATCCACCCCCTGCACGTCAATGTGCACCAGATCGACCTCGCCGAGAAAGCGACGAGACATCACACGTCCCGGCAGGCAGAAGCCTGCCGGCTTGAGCTTCAGGCCCTGAGGCCTCACGCAGACGATGGCCGGGCCATCGCCAAGGTGCGGCGCCGGAAATACTCCGACCGGACAGGAAACCTGGCCGTTGCGCACCACGCCCTCGAGCTCGTTGAAGTCGCAGAAGAAGCGAGCGGCGAACAGGTTCGCCGGCCGGCGATAGATCTCTTCCGCCTCGCCCTGCTGGATGATCGTACCGGAACGCATGAGCACGATCCTGTCGGCGATCCGCATCGCCTCCTCCGGATCGTGCGTGACGACGATGGTCGTAGCGCCGGTTTCTCTCAGGATTGCGACAGTCTCGTCCCTGATCGCGTCGCGCATGCGCCGGTCGAGGTTCGAGAACGGCTCGTCCATGAGCAGGACGCCGGGACGCGGCGCGATCGAACGGGCCAGCGCCACCCGCTGCTGCTCGCCGCCGGAGAGCGTATGAGGGTACTCGTTGGCATAATGCTCGAGACCGACGCGGGACAAAGCGCGCCGCGCGGCGATGCCCGCCTCGGAGGCCGACAGATCCTTCAGGCCGAACATGATGTTCTGCAGGATCGTCATATGCGGGAAGAGGGCATAGTCCTGGAACATCAGCCCGATGCCCCGCCGCTCCGGCTCCAGGAAAGTCTTCGGCCCGCTGACTTCGCGCCCGTCCATGAGCACCCGGCCCGAGGTCGGCATTTCGACGCCCGCGGCGATGCGCAGCAGGGTGGTCTTGCCGCAGCCGGAATGGCCGAGCAGGCAGACGATCTCGCCCGGCTCGATGGTCAGCGAGACGCCGTCGAGCGCCCGCTGACTGTCATAGGCCTGGACGATGTTCTCGAAGGACAGCTGGGCCGGGATCGAGGCGCCTGCCGTTCCGCGCTGCCCCCAGCGGGGCAGACGGAACAGGTCGCGTGCGGACCCGGCGGGCCTTGCGCTCATTCCTCGCCCACTTCGGTCTGATGCATGTCGAGAGGCTGGAGCAGATCGTCCTCCAGCGGATCCTCGTCCTCGCGCAGGGCATCCGCATCGGAGGGTGTCGGCACCGAAAAGTCCGAGGGAACGCGCCCCTCAATGAAGCCGGCGCCCTTGAGTTCCTCGAGACCCGGCAGGTCCTCGATGGCGTCGAGCCCGAAATGCTCAAGAAAGCCAGGCGTCGTGCCATAGGTCACCGGACGGCCGGGAGCCTTCCTGCGCCCCCTCAGGCGGATCCAGCCCGTCTCGAGCAGGGTGTCGATGGTGCCCTTGGAGGTGGCAACGCCGCGGATCTCCTCGATCTCGGCGCGGGTCACCGGCTGGTGATAGGCGATGATCGCCAGGGTCTCCATGGCGGCGCGCGACAGCCGGCGCTGTTCGACCACGTCGCGGGCGAGCACGAAGGACAGGTCGCCGGCGGTGCGGAAGGTCCACTTGCCGGCCACCCGGACGAGATTGACGCCCCGGGAGGCATACAGCTCGGTCAGATCCTGAAGGATCTTGCCCACATCCGCGCCTTCCGGCAGGCGCCCGCTCAACTCGTCGGCGCTCAAGGGCGCGGGCGCAGCGAACAGAAGCGCCTCGGCGATCCGCATGGCCTCGCCGTGATCGGGAACATGGCTGATCTCGGGCGCCTCGGCTTCGGGCATCTCGGTCGTGTCGTCCTGCGTGTCGGGCAGCATCGTGATCAAACTCCTGCCTCGGCCGGGTCGGCCACGGGCTTGACCCAGACCGGAGCAAAGGCCTCGTCCTGCCGGACCGTCAGCTTGCCCTCGCGCACCATTTCCAGGGTTGCGGACAGGGCCGAGGCGAGAATTGTCGGTCGCATGGCGGGCTCGACCATGTATTCCATCAGATAGGTGTCGAGCGTCACCCAGTCGTTCAAGTGGCCGACCAGACGCTCAAGGGCCTCCCGCGCATCGACCAGCGACCAGACGTTCCGCTTGTGGAGGGAAACCTTCGCGTTGAACTGGATCTGCCGCTGCTGGGCATAGGCCTTGAGAAGGTCGTAGAGGCTCGCCTCGTAGCGGGAATCCCGGAGGATGATCACGGGCTCCGGTGCGCCCCGGGCGAAGACATCACGGCCGAGCCACGCACGCTCGCCCATCTTCTTGGCGGCCTCGCGGATCGCCTCCAGGCGGCGCAGGCGCAGGGCCAGGGCCGAGGCGAGTTCCTCGGCGCTCGGCTCCTCGCCCTTCGGCGGCTCGGGCAGCAGGAGGCGCGACTTGAGATAGGCAAGCCAGGCCGCCATCACGAGGTAATCGGCCGCCAGTTCCAGGCGCATGCGCCGCGCCGCCTCGATGAAGGCGATGTACTGCTCGGCAAGGGCCAGGATCGAGATCCGGTGGAGATCCACCTTCTGACGCCGGGCGAGTTCCAGCAGCAGGTCGAGCGGCCCTTCGAACCCATCCACGTCGACGAGCAGGGCGGGCTCGCTCTCGGCCCGCTCCGTGCGCTCGACATCCTCGAAGGGTAAGGGGTTTGCCATCGACCGTACTCAACTCATGGGGTTCGAAGCTTCATTAGCTTTAGGCGATCATCGCAAGAGCAGAATCGAGCCTGGATCGTGCATCCACAGGATCCAACGGCTCCGGATCATGGGTGATGCGTGCTAACGCAGCGTTAGCGCGGCGCAGGGCTTCCCCGCCCAGGATGGGGGCTGCCTCGGCGACGGCGCGCATCTCCTCCATGTTGCCGTTGCAGTGAAGGGCCATGTCGCAGCCGGCCGCGAAGGCGGCCTCCGTCCGATCCCGGAACGAACCGGAAAGGGCGTGCATCGACAGGTCGTCGGTCATCACCAGCCCGTCATAGCCGATATGGCCGCGGATGATGTCCTGCATGACCACCGGGGAGGTCGTCGCGGGACGCTCCGGGTCCAGGGCCGTGTAGACAACGTGTGCCGTCATGGCGAGGGGCATGTCGGTGAGCATGCGGAAAGGCGCGAAATCGTGCCGCTCAAGCTCGTCCCGGGAGGCATCGACAACGGGCAGGGCCAGGTGACTGTCGGCTCCGGCCCGGCCATGCCCCGGCATATGTTTGACCACAGGCAGCACGCCGCCCGCCAGGAGTCCCTCGGCGGCCGCCCGGCCCAGGATGGCAACCTGACTCGGCGTTGGGCCGTAGGCCCGGTCGCCGATCACGTCGTGGGCGCCCGGCGAGGGGACGTCCAGGACCGGCAGGCAATCGACCGTGATGCCGACGGAGCGGAGGTCGTGAGCGATCAGTCGGGCTCCGAGCCGGGCGATCTCGCGCTGAACGAGCGGATCGTTCGCATGAAGGCGGCCATAGGTGCGGCCGGAGGGGTATTTGGGCCAATGCGGCGGCCCGAGGCGCTGAACCCGGCCACCCTCCTGGTCGATCAGGATCGGCGCGTCGGACCGGCCGACCGCGTCCCTCAAGGCGGCACAGAGCGCCCTCACCTGCTCGGGGCTCTCCACGTTGCGGCGGAACAGGATGAAGCCCCAGGGATCTGCCTCCTTGAAGAAAGAGGCCTCGTCCAGGGTGAGCTCGGTGCCGGAGCATCCAGCAATAAAGGCGCGGGTGTTCATACCCGCGCCTTAAGTCTCCTGCTCGGCAGGGTCAAGAAATCTCGACCGCCAAGCCGTATCAGTTCTTAGCGACGAAGCACTGCCCACCCTGTCCCTGCAGCTTGGAGCAGAGGGAGGATGCCTCTTCCTTGGACAGGGGCCCGACCCGCACGCGATAGATGGTGCTGCCGTTCACCTCGGCCTTGCGGATGAGGGACGGCATGCCTTCGAGATCGGGATACTTGCGCTGGAACGAGGCAAAGGCCGTCTGAGCGCCGGCTTCCGAATTGGCGAGGCCGAGCTGCACGGCGAAACCGCCGGTGGGCGTCGTTTCCGCAGCTGCCGTTGCGGGAGCGATCGGCTGAACGGATGCGACCTGCGTCGGTGCGGGCGTGGCTGCCGCGGGCTTCGGAGCCGGAGAAGGCGTAGCGGGCGCCGCGACCGGGGTGCTCGCCGCCGCGCGAGGCTGGGTGGACGCCGTCTGAACGGGAGCAGGCTGGGCCTGGGCCTGGGGCGGCAGCGTCATGGTCGTGGGAGTTGCCGGCTGGGCGGCCGGGCGCTCCGAGCCCGCCACGGTGCCGTCGGGACGGATGGTGACCGTGCGGACCTTCTTCGGCTCCCCGAGATTCAGGCTGGCGGTCTGATGAGGCTTGACCGAACTGGTGGGGATCGTGCCGCCCGTGGCGTCGGCTACAGCGCCGCCATTCATGCGCACGGCCTGCTGCAGATCGACCGGCTGCTCCTCCCGATTGACGACCTTTGTCGCCGCATTCTGGTTGGCGCGCTCGTAGATCTGCTTGTTCTGGTTCGGGATTTCGACCCCACCCGGATTTTGCGGCTGGACCTTCGTGGGCTCGTTGCTGGCCTTCACGAGGGGCGGCTCTCCCCCGGTGATCGCTGACGAGCCCGAAGCCAGGTAGGCTCCGCCGCCGCCGAGCACGACGGCACCCACGACCGCGGCGATGGCTACCACGCTCTTGCGGGACCGGCCTTTCTCGACCGGAGCGTAATCCTGCTGCTGATCGTACTCCTGGTCCGCGTAAGGCCCGGCCTGATCGGCATAGTAGTCCTGCGCGTAGGCCTCGTTGCCGTAAGCGTCGTGCCCCTGGTGAGCGGGCTGGTGGGCATAACCGGGCTCGGGCGCACGAACATGGCTCTGCGCATATCCGCCGAGATCGAACGACGGCGCGGCGTGACCTCCCTGCGGCGCGCGGACCGGCACTTCGCGCGCGGCGTGCGGCACGGTGTCGCGGACGGCAAAGAGGTCGTCGATCGACGAGCCCTGCTGGCGCGGCCGGGCGGAACCATCATTAGCCAAAATGGCCTGGAAGGGATCGTCTTGCCCTACAATCCGGGCCAATTCCGCGAGCGGATCGTTCCGCCCGGCGGTAGCCGGCTGGGATTGCGGGGTTCCCGCCTGCGCGAGTTGCCGTTCGATCTCGTTAAGGTCGACGGCAAAACGGGGCTTTACTGATTCGCTCATGCGCCGGATCTCCAGTTACGCGACAGGAGCACCGTTGCTCCGCCTGCACGACGTAACGAAACCCGACGCGAACGCTTCGTAAGCGGTTGATCCGCCTGAAGAAACACTATCGCATTTCGTCGGGTGCCGTGACGCCCAGGATTGCGAGACCAGATGCGAGCACGCCCTTGAGGGCATGCACGAGAGCGAGTCTCGCTTGTGTTGAATCTTTATCAGTTAGATTAACAAAGCGTAATTGCGGCAAGTCTTTGCCCTTATTCCATAAACTATGGAAGGCACTCGCCAGGTCGTACAGGTAAAACGCGACGCGATGGGGTTCGTGGGCTTCGGCCGCGGCTTCGATCGTCCGGGGGAACTGGGCGATGCGATGGACGATGTCCATTTCCGCGTCGTCACTCAGGATCGACAGATCCGCCTTCTCGAGCTGTGCCGCCGAGAAGTCGGCGCCCGGGAACGCCTCCGCCGCCTGACGAAAGACCGAAGCACACCGTGCGTGGGCGTACTGGACGTAGAAGACCGGGTTGTCCTTGGACTGCTCGACCACCTTGGCCAGGTCGAAATCCAGGGTTGCGTCGTTCTTGCGGAAGATCATCATGAAGCGGGTGGCGTCCCGGCCCACCTCGTCAACCACCTCGCGAAGGGTCACGAAGTCACCCGAGCGCTTCGACATCTTCACCGGCTCGCCGCCGCGGAGAAGCTTCACGAGCTGGCACAGCTTCACGTCGAGATCGGCCTTATTGTCCGAAACGGCTTTCACGGCCGCCTGCATGCGCTTCACGTAGCCGCCGTGGTCCGCGCCCCACACGTCGATCATAGAGGCGAAGCCCCGCTCGAACTTGGAGCGGTGATAGGCGATGTCGGAGGCGAAATAAGTGTAGGATCCGTCGGACTTCAGGAGCGGGCGATCCACCTCGTCGCCGAAAGCGGTGGCGCGGAAGAGCAATTGATCCCGGTCCTCCCAGTCCTCGTCCTTCTGGCCCTTGGGGGGCGGCAGGCGGCCCATATAGACCAGATCACGGCCGCGCAGCTCCGTGATGAGCTCCTTGACCTGATCCTGAGGCCCCCGCTGCAGGGAGCGTTCCGAGAAGAACACGTCGTGATGGATGTTGAGGGCAGCGAGGTCCTCCCGGATCATGTCCATCATGGCATTGATGGAGGTCTCGCGCACGAGCGGCAGCCATTCGGCTTCGGGTTTGTCGAGCAGGCTCGTGCCGTATTCCTTGGCCATCCGCTCGCCGACGGGCTTCAGGTAATCGCCAGGATAAAGCCCCTCCGGAATCTCGCCGATATCGTGGCCCAAGGCCTCCTTGTAGCGGAGATAGGCCGAGCGGGCGAGAACATCGACCTGCGCGCCGGCATCGTTGATGTAGTATTCGCGCGTGACCTTGTAGCCGGCGAAATCCAGGAGCCCGGCCAGGGCGTCGCCGAACACTGCGCCCCGGCAATGACCCACATGCATCGGCCCCGTCGGATTGGCCGAGACATACTCGACATTGACCGGCGCGCCCGCCCCCTGCCCACTCCGGCCGAAACCGTCGCTGTCGACGACAGCGGCCCGCAGAACCTCGCGCAGGGTCGAGGGCACCAACCGGATATTGATGAAGCCGGGACCGGCGATCTCCACGTTGGTGACGCGCGGATCGTCCTTGAGGTCGGCGACGAGAAGCTCGGCCAGGGCACGCGGGTTCATGCGCGCCTCCTTGGCCAGTACCATGGCGGCGTTCGTGGCGAGGTCGCCATGGGAGGGATCGCGCGGCGGCTCGACCACGACGCGGCTGACATTCAGCCCCGATGGAATCTTGCCCTCTTCGGCCAACCGGCCGAGCGCATCCGCAACCCGCTTCTCAAACAGCCCGAAAATGTTCATGGTACTTTATCTCTGAAGGGCCCCGGGCCCTGAATGCCATCGTGCGCTCGGTCATCGGCCCAAAAGCGGAAGCCACCTTTGGGGCTCATCCGATGATCTCATCCCGAAATGAGCGCACCGTCCAGAGCGGAAAACCGAAGCCACTTTTCCGCACGATGCGCTAACGCAGGTCCGGCGTCACGTCAAACAGCCGCCGGTGTTCAAGGATCGCATATCGGTCCGTCATGCCGGCGATGTAGTCAGCCACCCGACGGGCGAGCCTTGGCTCGTCGTCCTTCGGCAGGTCGGCCTGCCATTCCTCCGGCATCAGCTCCGGCTCGGCCTTGAAGCGTCTGAAAAGGTCCCGCAGCACGGAATCCGCCTGGGCGCGGACCCGCATCACGTCCGGGTGCCGGTACATGTGGGCGTAGAGGAAGCGTTTGATGGAGGCGTCGGCCTCCGTCATGCCCTTCGAGAAGCAGACCATGGTGTCGCCCGCCTGCCGGATGTCCTGCGCGCTCTGCGGCGACAGCGCGGCGATCCTGCGCTCGCCCTCGGCGACCACGTCCTCGACGAAGCGCGTGATGACGCGCCGGGTCAGCTCATGGATGCGCCGGGAGAGATCGAGAGTTGGATAACGCGCGTCGATCTCAGTGAGGAGGCCGTCGAGAAACGGCACCGCGCGCAATTCCTCGATCCTGAACAGCCCAGCCCGCAACCCGTCGTCGATGTCGTGGGCATCGTAGGCGATGTCGTCCGCGATGGCGGCCGCCTGGGCCTCCCCTCCGGCATGGGTGGCGAGTTCCAGGTCCTGGAGGGCGTTGTATTCGAGGATCGCCAGCGGGACGCCCCGCGCGGCATAGCGCAGGGTCGGTTGCCCCCCGGCATCCAGGAGCGGGCCGTTGTGCTTGACCAGCCCCTCCAGGGTTTCCCAGGTGAGGTTGAGCCCGTCATATTCCGCGTAGCGGCGCTCCAGACGGGTCACCACCCGCAGGGCCTGGGCGTTATGATCGAAGCCGCCGAACCCGGCCATGCACTCGTCGAGGGTGTCCTCGCCGGTATGGCCGAAGGGCGTATGGCCGAGGTCGTGGGACAGCGCCAGAGCCTCGGCCAGATCCTCGTCGAGGCCGAGGGAGCGGGCGAGCGCCCGGGCGATCTGGCTCACTTCGATGGTATGGGTCAGCCGGGTCCGGAAGTGATCGCCCTCGTGATAGACGAACACCTGCGTCTTGTGCTTCAGGCGCCGAAAGGCCGAGGAATGAATGATCCGGTCCCGGTCGCGCTGGAATTCGCTGCGGGTCGGCGACACCGCCTCCGGGAACAGCCGGCCTCTGCTTCCCCAAGGGTCGCAGGCATAAGGGGCTCGCCATCTCTCGCCATAGGGCCGCACGATCTTCCCCGGGTTGAAGCCTTGTCAGTGCGCACTTACCTTGCTCTTAACACTTTATGCAAGAATTGCGTCCGCCCAAGGACTGGAATTGCCCATGACCGGTATCACCCTGACTGACCGCGCCGCCCGCCGCATCAACGAGATCATGTCGTCCGAGCCCGCCGGCTCCCACCTGAGAATCAGCGTCAACGGAGGCGGCTGCTCCGGCTTCCAGTACGCATTCGACGTGGACCGCACTCGGCAGGACGACGACCTCGTGATCGAAAGGGACGGGGCGACCGTGGTCGTGGACGAGGTGTCGATCCAGTACATGGACGGCTCCGTCATCGATTTCGTGGACGACCTGATCGGCCAATCCTTCAAGATCGAGAATCCCCATGCCACCGCCTCTTGCGGCTGCGGCACCTCGTTCTCGTTGTAAAATCGTTACGTCACGCCCTATTCTCCCGGGACATTTTCATTAAGGTTCGACCGGCGCCAGATTCGCCGGCTTTGGGGGACTGAGATGGGACTTCATTATCGCGCGGGTGTCTGCGCACTCGCCTTGACGGCAGGCTGCGTGGCTCTGCAGCTCGAACCTGCAGTGATCCGGGACCTCATGCTGGACAACGGCACTCACCGCGTCACGGTAGGCGCCGTCAAGGTTCCCCTCTGGAGCGCGGCCTTCGCGCAATCCGCCGACACCTTCAGCCTGGAGAACGTGAGCTTCGCATTCGGGTCGACGACCTATGAGGCCAAGCGGATCGAGTTCTCCGGCGTCTCTTCATCGCGGGCCGACATCGAGGCACTGTTCTCCGCGACTTCGACCGAGCCGATGGAAAGCCGGCTGAAGCGCATCACCGTGAAGCGGATCACCATTCCCGAGGCGCGGGTGACGCAGACCGTCGGCACGCAGTCGCAGACGACGACCTATCGAAACGCTACGCTCAGCGATGTTGCGGATGGCCGCGTCGCCTCTATCCTGATCGAGACCAGCGCGACCGAGACGAGCGGCCCCAAGAACAGCGCTCTCATCAGCATGGGCCGCACGAGCTTGAACGAGCTCGATCTTCCCGCTCTGGCCCGGCTGTACGAGACGAAGGCCGATAGCGATAACGCTCCGCTCATCAGACTCTACGGCACTTTTTCCATCGAGAATACCGAAGTCGCAGACAATGAAGACGGCGTGACCGTCAGGATCGCCAGGCTCAACGGGCAGGATTTCCAAGGACGCCCGACCAGGGATTCCTGGACAGGCACCGTGAGTGCCATGACCGAGATGGCCGATCGCAAGGATCTGTCCTCGGGCGACCAGGCCCGCCTCGTTTCCGTCATCGCCGATCTCCTCGATGCGTTTCACATCGGCGGCATGGAAGCCTCGGGAATCGAGGTGAGCTCGAAAGGCAAGGATTCCCCTGGCCAAGGCCGCATCAGCCGGATCGCCTATACGGGCAGCGCAAACGGTCAGCCGGCGGACGTCCGATGGGAAGGCTTCGAGTTTTCCGACAAAGACAACCGGGTGAAGATCGATGGCCTGAGCCTGACGGGTTTCTCCTTCAAGCAGACGATCGAAGGCTTGAGAACGCTCCAGGGGAAATCCTTCGATGATATCGACCCGGCCGCGATGCGCAGCCTCGTCCCGACTCTGGGGACGTTGCGTCTATCCGGTCTCTCCATCGATGGAACCACGGACGACGAAGGCAAGAAGGTGAAGGTTCAAGCCGCGCTGAAGGGCTTCGAACTGACTGCGGACCGCCCGATCAACGCCGTACCGACCAATATCCGCATCGGGCTGCAGAATTTTGCGATGGCGCTGCCCTCGAACAGCAGCGACGACGGCATCAAGGAACTTGTGGCTCTAGGCTATAAGAACGTCGATGTGTCGTTCGGCGCCGCCGCCACATGGAACGAGTCTACGAGCGAGATCATGCTCAACGAAGTCTCGTTCCAGGGCCAGGACATGGGCACTGTCGGCCTGAGCGGCCGCATCGGCAATGTCGGCAAGGACATCTTCAACGCCGACACGGCCATTGCGACCGTCGCCCTGGTCGGAGCCAAGGCCAAGGCCCTGGACCTCACGGTCCAGAACAGCGGCTTGTTCGAGCGCTACATGGCCAAGGCCGCCAAGGAGCAGAAGACGACGCCGGAATCGCTGCGCCGGACCTATGCCGCGGCTGCGGCCTTCGTAGTGCCGGCGATGCTCGGCAGCTCGGATCAGGCTCAAGCCTTGAGCCAAGCCATTGCCCGCTTCATCGCCAAGCCCGGCAAGCTTACGATCAATGCGACTCCTAAGGACCCGTCAGGTTTCGGCATCGCGGAAGCGGTCGTGCTCCCCGATCCCAAGGCCATTCTCGACAAGCTGAACGTGAGCGCAAAGGCCGAGTGACGCCCCGCCATCACCCTTCATGTCATCACCGGCCTTGTGCCGGTGATCTCGATCGGAAGGGCGCGGCGCTTCTCCGTATCGGGACGGCCGGGACAGGCCCGGCCTGACGTGAGAGGAGAATCCGACAAGGCGGCGCCTGTTAGGCCGTTCCTCAGATCAGCGACGGCTGATCCTGTTCCGCCGCCTGCGCCTCCACGACCGCGATGGCTGTCAGGTTGACGATGCCGCGCGCCGTCACGGACGGCGTCAGGATATGGGCGGGCTTGGCCGGGCCGATGAGGATCGGGCCAACGGGAAGCGAATCCGCTAGGACCTTCGTGAACTGGAACGCGATGTTGGCCGCGTCCAGGTTCGGCATGATCAGCACGTTCGCCTCGCCCTTCAGGCGCGAGTTAGGATTGATCCGGTCGCGGATCATCTGGGACAGGGCTGCGTCCGCCTGCATCTCGCCGTCGACCTCGAGATCCGGCGCGCGCTCGTTGATGCAGGCCAAGGCCTCGCGCATCTTCAGCGCCGAGCGGCTGTCCGCCGCGCCGAAATCCGAGTGGGATAGGAGCGCGATCTTGGGCTCCATGCCGAAACGGCGCACATGGCTGGCACAGGCGATCGTCATGTCGGCGATCTCTTCCGCCGTCGGATCGAACTGCACATGGGTGTCGGCAAGGAAGTACGCGCCCTTCGACGTGATGACGAGCGACAGGGCCGCCATCTCGTGCACGCCGGGCGCGAGCCCGATGATGTCCTTGATGTGCTTGACGCGGGACTGGAAGCGGCCTTCGAGACCGCAGATCAGCGCATCCGCGTCCCCTCGCCTCACGG
Organism: Microvirga lotononidis; assembly: GCF_034627025.1. Taxonomy (NCBI): domain Bacteria; kingdom Pseudomonadati; phylum Pseudomonadota; class Alphaproteobacteria; order Hyphomicrobiales; family Methylobacteriaceae; genus Microvirga; species Microvirga lotononidis. Next base: position 4,837,882 of record NZ_CP141048.1, read on the forward strand.
CGAGCGCGCCGATGACGGTGTTGTTGGTGCGCACCAGCGTCCGCGCCGCGTCGGGCGTGATGCCCTTGCGTCCCGCAGCCTCGACATAGGTGGCGACGTAATCGCGGTAGCGCGGATCGTCCTCGGGGTTCACCAGATCGAAATGCCGTCCGATCTCCATCGACAGACCGAAGCGCTTCATGCGCGCCTCGACGACGTTCGGGCGCCCGATCAGGATCGGGTTGGCGATGCCTTCCTCGACGATCACCTGCACGGCGCGCAGCACGCGCTCATCCTCCCCTTCCGCATAGATGACGCGCTTCGGATCGGCTTTCGCCTGCGAGAACAACGGCTTCATGATGAAGCCGGAGCGGAACACGAACCGGCCGAGCGATTCCGTGTAAGCCTCGATATCCTCCAGAGGCTTCTTCGCGACGCCGGAATCCATCGCCGCCTTCGCGACCGCCGGAGCGATGCGCAGGATGAGGCGCGGATCGAAGGGGCTCGGGATCAGGGATTTGCGGCCGAAGGGATGCGCCTCGCCGCCATAGGCGCGCGCCACCACCTCGGACGGGGCCTCACGGGCCAATCCGGCGATAGCCTTCACGGCAGCGGCCTTCATCTCCTCGTTGATCGTGGTCGCCTGCACGTCGAGCGCGCCGCGGAAGATGTAGGGGAAGCACAGGACGTTGTTCACCTGGTTCGGATAGTCCGAGCGGCCGGTGCAGATCATCGCGTCGGGGCGGGCAGCCTCCGCCTCCTCCGGCATGATCTCGGGATAAGGATTGGCGAGCGCCATGATCAGCGGGCGTGGCGCCATCTGGGCGAGCAGCTCCGGCTTCAGGACGCCGCCGGCGGAAAGGCCGAGGAACACGTCCGCATTGGGGATGACATCGGCAAGCGTTCGTGCATCGGTCTTCTGCGCGTAGACCGATTTCCAGCGGTCCATGAGCTCGTTGCGGCCCTCATGCACCACGCCTTCGATGTCCGTGACCCAGATGTTCTCGCGCTTGGCACCGAGCGACACGAGGAGATTGAGGCAGGCGAGCGCCGCCGCGCCGGCGCCCGAGGTGACGATCTTCACGTCCTCGATGCGCTTGCCGGCGAGTTCGAGCGCGTTCGTCACCGCCGCGCCCACGATGATGGCGGTGCCGTGCTGGTCGTCGTGGAAGACCGGAATGCCCATGCGGGCCTTCAGCCGCTCTTCGACCTCGAAGCATTCGGGCGCCTTGATATCCTCGAGATTGATGCCACCGAAGGTCGGCTCGAGCGCGGCGATCACCTCGACCATCTTGTCGACGTTCTTCTCGGCCAGTTCGATGTCGAACACGTCGATGCCGGAGAACTTCTTGAACAGGACCGCCTTGCCCTCCATCACGGGCTTGGAGGCGAGCGGGCCGATGTCGCCGAGGCCCAGTACGGCCGTGCCGTTGGAGATGACGGCCACCAGGTTCTGGCGCGACGTGAGATTGGCGGCCTCCGCCGGATCGGCCGCGATGGCCTCACAGGGTGCAGCCACGCCGGGAGAATAGGCCAAAGCCAGGTCGCGCTGGTTGCCGAGCGGCTTGGTCGGCTGGATCTCGAGCTTTCCGGGGCGCGGATGCTGGTGATAGAACATCGCTCCCGATTTCAGATCCTGCGAGATGTTGTCTCCCATCCCCGACGCTCCTTGCACTGACCAAACCAATTTGGAGGCTCTTGTGCGCGCCCTTCACCCTGTCGTCAATGTCCTTGTCTTAAGCCGCGGGGTCGCGCGATGAAGCTGCGGCATCGCCTGAAGAACTGGCGCAACCCGCACAACCAGACCCGTGTCCACCTGGCTCGCATGGCTGGGCGTTACGGGTATGAGATCGGGGAGTTTACCTACGGCAAGCCCAAGGTCAGGTTCCCGGAATCGGGCCGCAAGCTCACCATCGGGCGCTACGGATCCATCGCCGACAAGGTGGAGATCCTCCTCGGCGGCAACCACCGCACGGATTGGGGCACCACCTATCCCTTCTCGGCCTTCCGGGAGCTTTGGCCCGGGGCGCCCAGGAGCGAGGATTATCATACCTCCCGGGGCGACGTGGTCATCGGTCACGACGTCTGGCTGGGCTCCGGCGCCATCATCATGTCAGGTTTGACCGTAGGGCATGGCGCCGTGGTCGCGGCCCAGGCCGTCGTGACCAGGGATGTCCCGCCCTACGCCATCGTCGGCGGCAATCCGGCGAAGGTGATCCGTTATCGTTTCGACGAGGAGACCATCGCGGCCCTGCTCGAGGTGCAATGGTGGGAGCTGCCGCGGGAGAAGATCGCGACCATCATTCCGCTTCTGCAGAGCGACCGGATCCGCGAGCTGATCGCGGCCGTCAAGGTGCTGCGGGCTCAATCGTCCTGAGCGTGCGGCGACCAAGCGCTTTGGCCTTGAGGCCCAAAGCCGGCTTCTCGATCAGATACCATGACACGGCTGCGACCATGAGGGTAATCGCCAGCGAGGGCGCCAGCAGCGCGCCGGCGGATATGCCCGACCAGAGTGCATGCAGGCTCTGCTGGATCGGCCAGCCATACAGGTAGGTGCCGTAGGACAGGTCCGCCTTGGGCTCGTACCCGAAGCGTGTGAGCATCGGCGCGAAGGCCAGCCACAGGATACTGTAGGTTGAGCCCATGAACAGCAGCGTCTTGTACAGGAAGGATCCGGCGCTGAGCCACGTCGCGAGGAGCAGCACCGGAACGAGTAGCCCCGAGAGACGGACCCGGCTTCGCCAGACGTAAAGCGCGCCGCCGAACGCGAAGATCAGCGGCAGGCGGAGGGCCGTCTGCACGCCCTTCGGAGCGTCCGGCTGAAGGAGATCAAGCCCCACCAACCCGATCGCAAGCCCGCCGACAAGCACGAGCGCGGCGGTGCGGGAATGCAGCAATCCGAGAAGGCCCATGAGGAGGACGCCCGCGTAACATATGACCTCGTATTTGAGGGTCCAGACGGTTCCCATGGGAAGCACCAGGGGATTGCCGGTGAACACGCCTGGCAGCTCCGTGTTGCTCTTGAGGCTCGTGAGCGTCGCCGTGATGAAGCGGCGTAAGGTCGGGCTCCCGAGATACTCGCCGATAGGCAGCGTGGTCATGGCGGTTCCGAGCAGGAGCGCCACCACGAGCACCGCCACGATCAGTCCGGGCGCGATGCGCAAGGTCCGGGCGATCACATAGTCACGCCAGCCGCGCCGGTCGAAGCTCATGGTGACGAGGAAGCCGGAGATGGCGAAGAAGCCGTTCACCGCATGCTCGCCCAGGGTGAAGCCGGTCGACGCCGCCAGGGGCTCGTCGAGCAACTCGCCCGTGGTGACGCTGAAGGCGTGGGACACCACGACGGCGAGGGCGAGGGCAAGGCGGATCAAGGTGAGATTGTTGTGAGGTCCGGCGATCGCGCTCTCGATCCTCACACCTTGCCAGGGACGCGCAGGAGCCATCGTGCCGGTCTACCTTCTCTCCTGCGCCCCGCTTGTCGGAGCTTGTCCGTCAAAGCCATTAAATGAACCGCGGTACGACGGCAATACGCCCGAGGTATCCCCCGGTGGCCCCGTCAGAACGCCTTGCGGCCCCGCATCGCAGCCCAGGCTCCGGCCGCCGAGCCGCCGTAGCGCTCGACGAGCTTGCGCCGGAACGTCAGGCTCGCGGCCAGGGTCTTGAGGGCATTGATGCCGAACATGCCCGGCGCCGGGTTCGGCAGCCCGTATTTGCGGCTCACATAGGCCCGCGACCAGGCCTGATGCCAGCGGGAGGTGAAGACGCGGCCGGGCTTGTCGCCGCTCGACCGGCCGCGTCCATGCCTGACGACGGCCTGCGGGACATAGATCAGGGCAGAGCCGGAATCCGCCACGCGGCGGCAGAGGTCGTCGTCCTCGTAGAACAGGAAGATGTTCTCGTCGAAGCCGCCGAGCCGCAGGAAGGTTTCGCGGCGGATGAGGAAGCAGGCGCCGGAGAAGAACGGCGCACAAGCCTCGCCTTCCGGCAGGACGAGCTTGCCGCCGGGATTGGTCAGCGAGGCGGCGAGGAGGGAGCGCGGTTGATAGAACACCCGTCCGCTCGGCTCCACGATCTGCGGCGCGAAGAACGCCGCATCGGGATAGCGTCGCGCCGCATCGATGAGGGCCGCGACCGCGCCCACGTCCACGATGCAGTCCGGATTGACGATCAGCACGAATTCGCTGTCGGCCGCCCGCACGCCGATATTGTTGGCGCGGCCATAGCCCTCGTTGCGGGCATTGCGGATGACGCGGGCGCCCTGCCCCTCGGCCATCGCGGCGGTGCCGTCCGCCGAGGCATTGTCCACCACGATCACCGGCACGTCGTCCGTCTGTAACGCGCCAAGACACTCCGGCAGCGCATGGGCGCTGTCGAAGGTCACGACGATGGCGGTGACGTCCTGGCGGCTCATTTCTCCGGCAGGTTCGTCCGGATGTGCAGCTCGCGCAGCTGCTTCGGGGTCGCCTCGGAGGGCGCGCCGAGCAGCAGGTCTTCCGCCTTCTGGTTCATGGGGAAGAGCGTGATCTCGCGCAGGTTATGCGCGCCGCAGAGAAGCATCACGATCCGGTCCACGCCCGCCGCCATGCCGCCGTGGGGCGGTGCGCCGTACTGGAACGCGCGATACATGCCGCCGAACCGCTCCATGACCTCCTTCTCGCCGTAGCCGGCGATCTCGAAGGCCTTCACCATCCGGTCGGGACGATGATTGCGGATCGAGCCCGAGGCCATCTCGTAGCCGTTGCAGACCATGTCGTACTGGAAGGCCGTGATCTTGAGGATCGTGTCCTTGTCCGTCGGGTCGAGGGCCATGAAGGCGTCGTGGTCGAAGTTCGCCATGGAGAACGGGTTGTGGGAGAAGTCGATCTTCTTCTCGTCCTCGTTCCACTCGTATTGCGGGAAGTCGACGATCCAGCAGAACTCGTACCGATCCTTGTCGATGAGGTTGAGCTCCTCGCCGATGCGGGTGCGCGCCTTGCCGGCGAGAGACGCCGCCTTGTCCTCGACGCCGGCCGAGAAGAACACCGCGTCGCCCGCCTTGATCCCGGCCTTCTCGCGAATGGCGGCCTGCGCGGCTTCGGGGATGAACTTGGCGATGGGGCCCTTGCCGATGATCTGGCCGTTGTCTTCCTCGAACACGATGTAGCCGAGGCCCGGCGCGCCTTCCGAGCGGGCCCAGTCGTTCAGCTTGTCGAAGAAGGAGCGCGGCTGCGAGGCGGCGCCCGTCGCCGGGATGGCACGCACGACGCCGCCCGACTTGATGACGTTCTTGAACGCGTTGAAGGTCACGTCCTCACGGGTGAACACCTCCGACACGTCAGCGATGATCAGCGGGTTGCGCAGGTCCGGCTTGTCGTTGCCGTATTTCAGCATCGACTCGAAATACGGGATGCGCGGGAAGACCTCGGTGACCGGCTTGCCGTCCGCGAACTCCTTGAAGGTGTCGCGGATCACCGGCTCCATGGTCTGGAAGATGTCTTCCTGGGTGACGAAGCTCATCTCCACGTCGAGCTGGTAGAACTCGCCCGGCAGGCGATCGGCGCGCGGGTCCTCGTCGCGGAAGCAGGGCGCCATCTGGAAGTACCGGTCGAAGCCGGAGATCATGATCAGCTGCTTGAACTGCTGCGGCGCCTGCGGCAGCGCGTAGAACTTGCCGGGATGGATCCGCGACGGCACGAGGAAGTCGCGCGCGCCTTCCGGCGAGGAGGCGGTCAGGATCGGCGTCGTGAACTCGAAGAAGCCGCTCTGCTGCATGCGGCTGCGGAGCGAGTTGATGATCGCGCCGCGCTTCATGATGTTGTTGTGCAGCTTCTCGCGGCGCAGGTCGAGATACCGGTAGGTGAGACGGGTCTCCTCCGGGTATTCCTGGTCGCCGAAGACCGGCATCGGCAGCTCGGCCGCCGGGCCCAACACCTCAATGTCCGTGATGTAGACCTCGACCATGCCGGTCGGCAGCTCCGGGTTCTCGGTGCCGGCCGGGCGCTTGCGCACCTTGCCGTCGACCCGGATCACCCATTCCGACCGGGCCGCCTCGGCCTGCTTGAAGGCAGCCGAATCCGGATCGATCACGCATTGCGTCATCCCGTAATGGTCGCGCAGGTCGATGAACAGCACGCCGCCATGGTCGCGGATGCGGTGGCACCAGCCGGAGAGCCGGGCAACCTGGCCGACATCGGATTCGCGGAGCGCGCCGCAGGTGTGGGAACGATAACGGTGCATGGAGGCGGACATGGAAAAAGCCTGCTGGTTCGATTTAAGCGCAACATCCATGGGAGTCGGGGGAAGTCAAGGCGGAAGGAAAGGATTGTACTTCAATGCCATGCGTAACAAGGTTCACAATAAGTGACTCGAGCATCTTGAGGCCTCATGTCCGGCCCGAAACCGAAATTGCTGCTCTTCCCGGGAATTGACGGCGTCCCTGAGCTGCGTCGCGGCCTGATGGAATGCCTCGAAGACCGCTTCGAGGCCCAAATCTTTAGCCTGCCTGAAGATCCCGATCTCGATTATGAAGGCCTATCGCAGTGGCTTGCAGAGCGGTTACCGGAAGGCCCCCTGGTCTTGGCCGGAGAGTCCTTCAGCGGTCCTCTGGTTGCCATGATCGCGGAAAAGCGCCCCGACAAGGTGAAGGGTGTCGTTTTCATTGCTTCCTTCCCGAAACTCGGCTTGCTGAGAGCCGCAGTTCATTTGCTACCCTTTATCCCCCTTCGCGCCATCCCCTTTGCCCCGATAAGCTGGCTCTTGATGGGGCAGACCGGGTCGGAGGATATTCGGAGAGAGATGCACAAAGCCCTGAAGCTGCTCACGCCGAAGATCGCCAAGCACAGAGCCAAGCTCGCCCTTGATGTGGATGTTCGGCAAATCATCACCGGACTGCCCCAGGCCATTCTGGTCATTCATGGGACGAGAGATAGGCTTCTGCCGTATCGCTATGTCCGCCAGTTTCAAGAACTAAGGCCGGATGCCCAAATTGTGCCGATCGACGGATATCACATGATCCTGGAGACCCATCCGAAGCCTATTGCCAAGGCCTTGGAAGTTTTCATGGAATCCCTGTTTCTCAGTTCATAGCCAAGCTCGATCTGCAAGCGAACGTCCTTGCGGGATCGTTGGACGAGTGGGATGCCCGAACCTCGATACTATCGTCCCTGCGTTGGTGGGAGCCCAGGGCCACGCCTTCTCAAGAACAGTCGGGCCGCGTGACGCCTCTGTTTGCACTGTCGGCGGGTCTGGATCCCGGATCTGCGCTACGCTCCGTCCGGGATGACGGTGAGTGAAGGTGAGATGTCAAAGAGCCAGCACCTTGGGGCCCGCAGCTTGCGCTGCGAGCCTTTCAGGAGATCGAGGGTGGCGCGATGGCAGCCCGGCTCGATGTCTAATGTTTGATGGAAGAGCCGAACTGCTCGTCCCGCACGGTACTTTTAGGCGTTTCGACTTGGACCAGCACAGGGCTGCCAAGGGCCTCCGGCCCCAGGTGTGCGAGACCTGCGGCAGGACCGTTCCCCACCCCACAACTGCGACGCCTCGCGAGCGCGCCCCTCGTCAGGCGGGGATGCGTAACGATATAGCCAAGGTTGCAGCAACTGTCAAGAACAAAGTGAGAACATAACATGGCCCCAACCAACTCTCGCCGTCATGGCCGGGAGGGGCTGTCATTCCGGGGCGCCGCAGGCGAACCCGGAACCCATAGACACGACGCCCGAGAATAAAACGCTGCATCAGCCGTCGCGCTCGATCCTTGGGTCGTCAGCGGTTCTGGGTTCCGGGCTCCGCTGCGCGGCCCCGGAATGACGGCCAGGGGTCTTTTCGGCATCGGGATGGCACGAGGCCGGCCATGACGGAGAGGGTGTCATCGGCGAGAGTGTCATTCTCGGCCGAAGCGCAGTGGAGGGGAAGGGAATCCACTCACAAGCACAGCACCATGAATCCCCTCCCGGCCTTACGGCCGCCGGTGATGACAGCGGCATCTTCGCTGTCCCCCTTCGCACTTCCGTTGTTTTCCAACGAATTTTCCACCTCAAGCAGCTCAGAAATCCTTGCGGAACAAAGGGTGAATTCCCATATTCTTCCTATGGTTAGCACCCTTGCGACATCCCTGTTGAGACCGGCCCGGAACGCTCCCGTCGAGGAGCGGATCGAGGGCAATTGGCACGTCTATCCGCTGGAGGGCGCGCTGGAACTCGACTATGTGGACCAGGCCGGCAATCCGAGCCGGCGCTGGGTGTTGGCGCGCGAGCTGAAGGTGGGGCCGGGCAAGATGCTGCTGGGCGGGATCGACATCCTGTCCGAGGACGGCTATCGCGGCTTCCGGGTCGACCGGATCCATCGTCTGGAGGACGCGGAGACCGGCCTCGTGGTCGAGCACAACATCCTCGACTGGCTCATGAAGCGCGCCGAGCGGCAGGCGAAGGCGCGGCGCAAGCACCTTGCGCGGAACCGAGCCGGCGCCTGACCTTATTCCTTTCGCCCGGGCGAAGCTTTACCTTATCCTCCGACAAACTGCGGGTCCGTCGATGACGGACTCGCGGGCCCCTTTCCGATAGGCTATGAACGCTCCATGGACCTGATCACCTCCACCGACGCCCTGGCCGCCGCCTGCAACCGTCTCAGCCAGCATCCGTTCGTGACCGTCGACACGGAGTTCCTGCGCGAGACCACCTATTACCCGAAGCTCTGCCTGATCCAGATGGCGGGCCCCGACCCTGCGGACGCCTATCTCATCGATCCCCTGGCCGAGGGCATCAGCCTTGAGCCGTTCATGACGCTGATGGCCAACCCGGACGTGGTGAAGGTCTTCCATTCGGCCCGGCAGGACCTGGAGATCGTCTGGAACCTCGGCGGCATCGTGCCGATCCCCCTCTTCGACACCCAGGTCGCCGCCATGGTGTGCGGCTATGGGGACTCGGTCTCCTACGAGCAGCTTGCCAACGATCTGGCCAAGGCCAAGATCGACAAATCCTCCCGCTTCACCGACTGGTCGCGCCGCCCGCTGACCGACGCGCAGCTGACCTACGCCCTCTCGGACGTCACCCATCTGGTGCAGGTCTACGAGGCGCTGATGGCGCAGCTGCAGAAGAACGGCCGGCTCGAATGGCTCGCCGAGGAGATGGCGATCCTCACTTCTCCGGAAACCTACCAAGCCGACCCGGGCAATGCCTGGCGCCGTCTCGCCGGCCGTCTCCGCAAGCCGCGCGAGATCGCCGTGCTCATGGAGGTCTCCGCCTGGCGCGAGCGTGAGGCTCAGGCGCGGGACGTGCCCCGCGGGCGCATCCTCAAGGACGACGCGGTGATCGACATCGCCACCTCGGCCCCGCGCAGCGTCGAGGCACTGGGCCGCCTGCGCACCATCCCCAACGGCTTCGAGCGCTCCCGCACCGGGGGCGAGATCCTGGACGCGGTGGAACGGGCGCTGGCCCGCGACATGGCGACCATCCCCGTGCCGGAGCGCAGCCGCGGCCGTTCGAACACCGGATCCGTCGTAGATCTGCTGAAGGTGCTGCTCAAGGCGGTGGCCGAGCAGGAGGGCGTCGCGCCCAAGATCATCGCCACCGTCGAGGAGCTGGAAGCCATCGCCGACAGCGACGATGCCGACGTGCCGTCCCTGCACGGCTGGCGCCGCAAGCTGTTCGGGGACAAGGCGCTCGCCCTTAAGAACGGCGAGCTCGGTCTGGTGCTGGAGCGCGGCCGGGTGAAGTTGAGGGCGATCGCTGAAGTCTGACGAGTCAGATCAGCCCCTTCAGGCGCAGAAGTCCGAGTGTCGCGACCGTCGCGGCATCCTTGATGATTCCTTCCGTGATCATCGCCATGACCTGGTCCAACGGGAAGGCCCGGCTGATCATATCCTGCTCGGCGTGCTCACGGCGGGCCTCGCCCTGCCGAAGCCCCTGCGCGAGGTAGATGTGGAAGCCCTGGTTCGAGTATCCGTAACATTCGAACAGATGACCCACATGGCGCATGGTCTGTGCCGTCAAACCGGTCTCCTCGCGCAATTCGGCGCGAGCCAGTTCCAGCGGGTCGGTTCCGGGAGCGTCCTCCCATGAGCCCTGCGGCAATTCCCAGTAACGGCCCTGTACCGGATACCGGTACTGCTCCACGAGGTGGATGACGCCGTTGTCGACCGGGGCAATGATCGCAAAGTCCGTCTTCTCGACCACACCATAAATGCCGGGCGATCCGTCCTGGCGGACGATCGCATCCTCCCTCACGCGCATCCAGCGGTTCTCGTAGACGGTCCGCGTCCCGGTAGTTCTGATATCCGACATTATCGCCCCCCTTAAATGCCTATGGCCGGGACAAGCCCGGCCATGACGAAGTCGTCGGTTCGGAAAGCGGGTTACCGCCCGAAGATGCCCTTGAAGACCTGGGCAAGCTTGTTGTGCTTCTTCTTGCGGTCCACGTCGGCCTGGCTCTTCACCCAGGCGATCTGGACCACGCGGCGCTCACCCGAGAAGGGCAGATGGCCGTGCCAGGAATTGTCGGAGCGCAGGAAGGCGAACATGGTGCCCATGACGGGCGGCACTTCCAGCTTGAACTTGTCGTAATTCTTGTCGTCGTAGAGGACGCGCAGGCGGCCGCCTTCGTCCTGCTGCCACTCGTCGTTCATGTAGACCAGCATGGTCATGACCTTGGACGGGCCGTCCGTGTGGATGGACCCGTATTTGGGCTGCGACTTCTTCATGATGGTCGTCAGGCGCGGATACTGGTGCAGGTCCAGGCCGAACTTCTTGGACAGCTCCTCGGTCAGCTCGGGGCCTTCCAGCTCCTCGATGAGCTTCTTGAAGCGGCCGTGAAGCTTGACCTCGTCGACGGTCAAATAGCCGGGCTTGTCGATGTCGGGAAAGTCCCGCCGCAGCTCGTCGATCTTGTCCTGCTTCAGAAGATTCGAAGCCAGAACGTAGTTGTAGGGCTCGCTGGACCGCTCGGCGTTGCGAACGGCTGTGAGGTCGATCAATTCCATGGTTGTCCCCAAAGGCTAAGCTTCCTTCCCAGTGGGAAGAGAAAGTATTGAAGTCCCTTGCTCTGTAAAGCCATAAACATGCGCGCGGCCGAAGTCGATCAGCTTCAGCCGCGACCGATGATGGCGTTCTAACGGATTTCGACGACGGGATCCATGTTGAGAAGCTTGCCGAGGCCGCGAAGGCGGCCCGTGAGGCGCTCGTTGGCGAGCGGCTCCAGACCGGCCGGGAGACTCAGCACGATCTGATTGCCGCGGGCAGTGAGGGGCGCCTGGGGAAGGATCCCCTCCATGGCCACCGAGACCGGATAGGCGATGCGCATCAGGGCCGCGAGCAGCCGCGCCCGCTCGAGGAGCCGGGGGCCTGCGAGGGACTTGATCCGCGAGCTGACCTTGTCGGGCGAGAGCCCCTCGTGCCGGAAGAAGATCGACAGGGCCAGATAGGCCCGGCCCGGATGGTCGAGGCCGGCGAAGGCCCCGTAGGCGATCAGGTTGAGGCTCTGCTCGCCCCGGTAATCGGGATGCGCCCGCCAGCCGATATCGGCCAGGAGGCAGGCCGCCCGGCGCAGGCGGGTGTCGTAATCCGTCTCCGGCAGGCCCAGGCTCCGGATGAAGGCTTCGGTCCATTGGCACAGCTCCACCCCATGGCGGGGCGAGCGCGAGCGCAGGAGGTTGAGGTCGCTCGCCGCCGCGAGGAGCGGGTCGCGCTCGCGGGACTCCTGATCGAGGCGGTCGAACAGGACGCCCTCGCGCACGCCGAAGGCCGAGATGGCGACTTCCTTCGGCTCTCCGAGGCGGATGATCTCCTCCAGCACGATGGCCCCATAGGCGAGGAGCGGACGCCGGGCCTCGGAGATGCTCTCGATGTCCTTCAGGGTCTTGGAATCGGCCTCCTCCACGAGGTGCAGGAAGTCGAGCCCGTCGTCCGGGTCGATCACGTAGCCGTGCATCACGTGGAGCGGATAATCCCGCGCCGCCTGGTGCAGTCGCGCCAGGGCGCGCCATGTGCCGCCGACCGCATAGAAGGTGCGGCCGTGCAGGTCTTCCAGGTATTCCGGAGCCCGTTCCAGGGCTTCGCGAACGATCCGCTGGGCTCGCTTCAGCGAACCGCCGCTGACGTCCTGCAGGGCGAGGCCGCCGAGGGGCATGGTGATCCCCTGCCCGACCCGGGAGCCCAGGACGTCGACCAGTTCCAGACTGCCGCCGCCCATGTCGCCGACCATGCCGTCCGGCTCGTGGAAGCCCGCGATGACGCCGAGCGCGGAGGCGCGCGCCTCCTCGGCCCCGGACAGCAGGCTGATCGGCTGGCCGCAGGCCTCGGCGGCCGCCTCCAGGAAGGCGGGACCATTGGAGGCGTCACGCGCCGCGGCGGTCGCCAGCACGAAGACCTCGGACACGTGCATCGTGTCGCAGAGGACGCGGAACCGGGCGAGCGCCCTCAGGGCCCGGTCCACGGCCTCGTCGTCCAACCGGCCGGTGGTCGCCACATGGCGCCCGAGGCCGCAGAGGACCTTCTCGTTGTAGATCGGCGTGACGGCGCGGGAGAGCCCCTCGTAGGCCACGAGGCGCACGGAGTTCGACCCGATATCGATGATGGCGACGGGACGGCCGATCTTGAGCCGTCCCTGGGCCTCCTGGCTTACGGCCTGCATGTCAGCGTTGCCCGCGCTTGGCGAGCGCCTTGGGGCTGGAGGTTTTGAGGGATTTGCCACGGCCCGACAGACTCGGATTTGTCATGAAATACTTGTGAGCGTTGAATGGTTCCTCGCCCTTGGCCGGCACCACCCGCTGGCTCGAGCCGTCGGGGAGCACCGTCCAGCTCTGCTCGTTGTCGAGGAGGTTGGCGAGCATGATCTGGTCGAGCACCTGCTGGTGCACGGTCGGATTGAGGATCGGCATCAGGGCCTCGACGCGACGGTCGAGGTTGCGCGACATGAGATCGGCCGACGAGATATAGACATGGGCCTTCGGGTTCGGCAGCCCCTGCCCGTTGCCGAAGGCATAGATGCGCGTGTGCTCCAGGAAGCGCCCGACGATGGACTTGACCCGGATGTTCTCCGACAGGCCCTGGATGCCCGGCCTGAGGCAGCAGATGCCGCGCACGATGAGATCGACCTGCACGCCCGCCGCGCTCGCGTCGTACAGCGCATCGATGATGTCCGCGTCGACGAGGGAGTTGCACTTGCCCCAGATCGCCCCCGGCCGCCCCGCCTTGGCATGGGCCACCTCTTCCTCGATATGCTGGAGCAGCCGCTTTTTCAGGGTGAGGGGCGACACCGCCATGCGTTCCAGCTCGGCGGGTTCCGCATAGCCGGTCACGAAGTTGAAGATGCGCGACACGTCCCGCCCAATCGCCGGATCGGCGGTGAAATAGGACAGATCGGTGTAGATGCGCGCGGTGATCGGGTGGTAGTTGCCCGTGCCCACATGGCAATAGGTGATGAGCTGGCTGCCTTCGCGGCGCACGACCATGGACAGCTTCGCGTGCGTCTTCAGCTCGATGAAGCCGAACACCACCTGGGCGCCGGCGCGCTCCAGGTCGCGCGCCCAGCGGATATTGGCCTCCTCGTCGAAGCGCGCCTTCAGCTCCACGAGGGCGGTGACGGACTTACCGGCCTCGGCGGCTTCGGCGAGCGCCGCAACGATGGGGGAATCCGACGATGTGCGGTAGAGCGTCTGCTTGATCGCCACCACGTTCGGGTCGCGGGCCGCCTGACGCAGGAACTGCACCACCGCGTCGAAGGATTCGTAAGGGTGGTGGACGATGATGTCCTTCTCGCGGATCGCCGCGAAGCAATCGCCGCTATGCTCGCGGATGCGCTCGGGGAACCGCGGATTATAAGGCTTGAACTTGAGGTCGGGCCGTTCCAGAGCGACGAGCTGGGACAGGTCCCGCAGGCCCATCATGCCCTCGACGACGAAGACCTCGTCGTTGGACACCTCCATCTCCTCGGCCACGAAGAGGCGCAGGTCCTCCGGCATGGCGGCCTCGACCTCCAGCCGGATCACGCTGCCGCGCCGGCGCTGCTTGAGCGCCGTCTCGAACAGGCGGACGAGATCCTCCGCCTCCTCCTCCACTTCGATGTCGGAATCGCGGATCACCCGGAAGGCGCCCTGCCCCTGCACCGCGTATCCGGGGAAAAGGCGGCTCGTGTAGAGGACGATCATCTGCTCCAGCGCGATGAAGCGGGTAGCGCCCGTCTCGGCGAAATCCGGCAGGCGGATGAACCGCTCGGCCCGCGACGGCAGACGGATCAACGCATTCAGCACCTTGCCGTCGCTCTGGCGCACAAGCTTCAGGGCGATGGAGGAGCCGAGATTGGGGATGAACGGAAAGGGATGCGCCGGATCGATGGCGAGCGGCGTCAGCACGGGGAAGACGTGGTTGAGGAAGTAATCCTCTAGCCAGGACGCCTCCGCCTTCGTCAGCCCCGCCCCTTCGGTGAGGACGATGCCCTCCTCCAGCAGCGCGTCCCGCAACTCGCGCCAGCGCCGCTGCTGGTCAGAGGCGAGATGGGACACCGCCACGGAGATCTTCGCCAGCTGCTCCTGCGGCGTGAGCCCATCCTGGGAGGCCGTGGCGACGCCCGAGCGAACCTGCCCGATCAGGCCCGCGACGCGGACCATGAAGAACTCGTCCAGGTTGTCGGCCGAGATCGATAGGAAACGCAATTGCTCGAGGAGCGGATGGTTGCGGTTCGATGCCTCCTCGAAGACCCGGCGGTTGAACTCCAGCCAGGACAGCTCGCGATTGATGAAGCGCTGGGGGAACTTCCGCAGCACCGCCCCATCGAGCTCGATGTCCGGCGGCGCCTTCGGCAACGGAGCCTCGCTGACGGTCTCCACCTCTTTCAGAGCAATCGCGCTGCGCACTTCGTTCTCCGCATTCTCGTTCTTCGGAGATCGTTTTGCTCTCGGCTTCGTGACGGTTTCACGACGGTTCGTCAGTGCGGCGTTAGTGTCAGACTTCACTCGCTCTCATCCGTTTCCTGTGCGGCACCAAGAATCTCCGCCGCGATCGCCCGGGACACGCGGCGCCCCCGGCTCAGGGCTTCCCGATCGAGAAGCGCCACGAGTTCGGAGGCTTTCGCCAATGAGCGTTCGATCCTCAGAGCAATATAATCGACAACGGAGGTGTCGACCACGAGTTGCCTGTCGACGAAAAGCTTCACCAGCACGGCTTTGAGCAGCGCATCGTCCGGCGCGTCCAGCGACACGCTCGGGGCGAGGCGCAGGCGCGACAGCAGATCCGGCGTGCGCAGGGACCACCGGTCGGGAGGCGTCTCGCAGGTGATCAGGAGCGAAGCCTTCCTCTCGCGCGCGAGATTCAGGAGATGGAACAGGGCCGCCTCGTCCCGCTCACCCCGGTCCATGTCCTCGATGGCGAGCGCGCCGTTGGATATGAGGTGAGGAACCTTGTCCTGCGTGATTCCGGAGGCATCGATGGTCCAGGCGCGGGCATTCGTCGCCCAGATCGAAGCGAGGTGGCTCTTGCCGCTGCCACGGGGGCCGACGAGGAGCAGGATCGTGTCAGGCCAGTCGGGCCAGCTCTCGATGAGGCCGTAAGCCTGCTCGTTCGACGGGCTGACGAGGAAATCTTCGGCGCCGAAACGGGGATCGAGGGGCAAGTCGAAGGCGAGCTGCTTGGGCACCTCACGCATCGAGATCGACCTTCTCGGGTCCGACCTTGGGTTTCAGGATCATCGGCTCCGTGCCGCGATAGAGGGGGCTTGCCAAGTACTGCCGCAAGGCGAAGCGCGCGATGACGCCCATGGCGGCGGCAAGGGGAACGGCCAGCAGCAGCCCGACGAATCCAAAGAGGGCGCCGAACGCCACAAGGGCGAACATGAGCCAGACCGGGTGCAGGCCGACGGAATCCCCCACGAGCTTCGGCGACAGGATGTTGCCCTCCACGAACTGGCCGAAGATGAAGATGCCCAGCGTCGCGGCGATCATGGTCCAGTCCGGCCAGAACTGCACGATGGCGACCCCCACCGAGAGGATGAGCCCCGTGAGCGATCCCACATAGGGGATGAAGCTCAACAACCCGGCCGTCATCCCGATCAGGGCGCCGAAATTCAGCCCGACGATGGCGAGGCTCACCGCGTAGAACGTGCCGAGGATGAGGCAGACCAGGGCCTGGCCCCGGACGAACCCTGCAATGGCGCGGTCGATATCGCGGGCGATGGCGCGGATCGTGTCCCGGTGCCTCATGGGCATCCAGGAATCCACTGTTCTGACCATGCGGTCCCAGTCGACCAGCATGTAGAAAGCGACGACCGGCGTGACCACCAGCAGGGAGAAGATGCCGATGAGCGCCTGCCCGCCGGACCAGAGGCCCTGCAGGAAGGCGGTGATCCAGGCGATGCCCTGACTGATGAGGTTCCCCACCGAAGGAGGCGCCGCAGGCAGCGCGTCCTCGATTCCGAGCTTCCGGATCAGAGGACCGATCTGCTCCGCCCCGAGTTCCTGAAGCCTCGCCACGTAGCCGGGCAGCCGCTCCACGAACGCCCCCACCTGCTGCGCCGCGAACGGCACCAGGATCATGAGGGCAATGATGAGGATGAAAACGAAAAGAATCAGGATGAGGAGGCTCGCGCCGAGGCGCCCGATGCCGACCTTCTGCAGCCGGTCGGCGAGGGGATCGAGCAGGTAGGCGAGAGCGAAGCCGGCAACGAACGGCAGGAGGATGCCGCGCAGGACGAACAGCAGTAGAACCGCGGCGACCAGCGCCGCAATCCAAAATCCGATCTGCCGTTGGACCGTCATCGGTTCCCCATACTGTATCTTTTTGGCCGTCAGGTGGACATGTGGCGCAGCCAACCCACGAGATAGGCACCGGCGGAGGCTATGGTCAAGGTCGCCACCAGCACCATGACGATTTCCTCAAGCCCTCCGAGTCCCACGCCGAAGGCGTTCGCGGCGAGCGCGTAGGCGGCAAAGGCAAGCTGCGCCCCTGTGTTGAGCTTGCTGACGATCAGCGGCTTGATCTCGACTGGACGGCTCATGACCCAGGACAACAGCACAGCCGCCACGATCATGGCATCCCGCGAGACCACCACGATGGCGAGCCAGCCGGGGATTGCCCCCACGATGGCGAGGGTTACGTAGATCGAGACCAGGAGCGATTTGTCGGCCAGGGGATCGATATAGGCCCCGAACTCGCTCTTCATGTCGAATTTGCGGGCGATGAACCCGTCGACAGCATCGGATATCCCGGCCACGACGAAAAGCGCGAATGCCGTGGCCCACCGCTGCTGCATGATCATGACGATCACGATGGGCACGATGATGAGGCGGCCGATGGTGATGATGTTCGGAATGGTCATCGGAGGGGATGATGCCGGGTCGGAGGGCGGAGTTCAATCGTCGGGTCGGCCGGGTGGGGATAAGATGGCCTCTCTCCGCCGTTATCCCGGGCTTGTCCCGGCCATCCCGATCCGAAAGGCAAGGCGTTTCACAGAACCGGGACCACCGGCGCAAGGCCGGTGATGACGTGAAGGGACGGGTTCGCAAAATGCACACTCTCCCCTTGCCTCCCGCTCCCTCTCGCCTTACTGCCCGAGCCAACACGGGGTGAACCATGACGACCGAGAAGCAGACGAACGGTTTGACCTATGCCCAGGCGGGCGTCGATATCGATGCGGGCAATGCCATGGTCGACCAGATCAAGCCCCTGGTGCGGTCCACGCGCCGGCCCGGAGCCGATGCGGAGATCGGCGGGTTCGGAGGACTGTTCGACCTCAAGGCGGCCGGCTTCAAGGACCCGATCCTGGTGGCGGCCAATGACGGCGTCGGCACCAAGGTGAAGATCGCCATCGACACGGGGATCCACGACACCATCGGCATCGACCTCGTGGCCATGTGTGTGAACGACATCATCGTCCAGGGCGCGGAACCTCTCTTCTTCCTCGATTACTTCGCCACCGGAAAGCTCTCGCCCGAGGTCGGCGTCCACATCGTCAAAGGCATCGCCGAAGGTTGTCTCCAGGCGGGCTGCGCCCTGATCGGCGGCGAAACGGCCGAGATGCCGGGGCTCTATGCCCGGGGCGATTACGACCTCGCGGGCTTCGCGGTCGGCGCGGCCGAGCGCGGCACCCTGCTGCCGAAGGACGTGAGCGTCGGCGACGTGCTCATCGGCCTGCCCTCCTCCGGCGTCCATTCCAACGGCTTCTCGCTGGTGCGGCGGATCGTCGAGCACTCGGGCCTCGCCTGGGACGCCCCCGCCCCCTTCGCGTCCGGCAAGACGCTGGCCCAGGCCCTGCTGGAGCCGACCCGGATCTACGTGAAACCCCTTCTGGAGGTGCTCAAGGGCGGCGACGGCGTCAACGCGCTCTGCCATATCACCGGCGGCGGCTTCCCGGACAACATCCCGCGCGTCCTTCCCGACGGCGTCGGCGTGCGCCTCGATCTCGACGCCATCGCCGCCCCGCCCGTCTTCGGATGGCTCTCTCGGACCGGCGGCGTGGCCGAGGCCGAGATGCTGCGCACCTTCAACTGCGGCATCGGCATGATCGTGGTGGCGAGCGCCGACAAGGCCGCGGCCGTGATGGAGCGTCTGGCCGGGGCCGGCGAGAACCCGGTCCGCATCGGCGAGACTGTGGGCCAAGAGGGCGCCGAGCGCGTCCGGACCTCGGGGTCCCTGAAACTCTGATGTCCCGCCGCCGCGCCGCCATTCTGATCTCGGGCCGCGGCTCGAACATGGTCTCGCTGATCGAGGCCGCTCGCGCCGAAGACTTTCCGGCCGAGATCGCCCTCGTCCTGTCGAACCGCCCGGACGCGGCTGGTCTCGAGCGGGCGAAGGAGGCCGGGATCGCCACCTGCGTCATCGACCACAAGGCGCATCCCACCCGGGAGGATTTCGAACAGGCGATGGACGCGGCGCTCGCCTCGCACGCCATCGACTTCATCTGCCTCGCCGGCTTCATGCGGGTGCTGACCGACTGGTTCGTGGAGCGCTGGGCTGGCCGGACGGTCAACATCCACCCCTCCCTCCTGCCCCTGTTCCGGGGCACGCAGACCCACCGCCGCGCCCTGGAAGAAGGCGTTCTCGTCCACGGCTGCACGGTGCATTTCGTGGTACCGGAACTGGACGCCGGCCCCATCATCGCCCAGGCCGTCGTGCCCGTGGTCCCCGGCGACACGCAGGAGAGCCTCGCGGCTCGCGTGATCGTCCAGGAGCACAAGCTCTATCCGAAGGCGTTGCGCCTGATCTGCGACGGGACCGCCCGGCTGGAGAACGGCCGGGTGGTGTTCTCGCGCGGCTGGGATGCCGATGCGGCGCTGCATTCGCCGGGATGAGGCACGCGAGCACAAGGACAGGGTTCGGTCGGATCGGAATGAACGCCTGCCCGCTTGTGTAGCCAGAGCAGTTAACGAGAACCTGCAACTGAAACTTGATTGAAGGTTGAATATTTACAACTTGAGGATCGTAGTCGTCGAATTGTTATCACATAACATTTCTCAAAAGAGGTTGTCCCGCTCCCCAAACCCGTTCTCGCTGGTGCCGTGGCAGACCTCATGCATTTGAGGAGACCGACGTTTCATGAGCAGCAGTCTGTTGCAGGCTTTCCTGGAGTTCTGGAATAATTCCGGCGGCGGCGTTGAATACGGGGGCACCGGTACCGGTGGCCGGATCACCGGAAACGTCACCGGCGGCTCAGGGACGGGTACATCGTATAGGGTCGAAATCTATCCTTACGACCAATCGATAGATACGGTGGGAAACCCTGGCACTCAGGACTATTGCGCCGGCTCCATACCTGACGGGAGCTTTTGGGACGAGAACGGCGACCTCGTCTATGTCGATATCATGATTCGCGCGCCGAAATTGATACAAGGCGACGCACCCAATTTCTTCGATTCGATGTGCGCCACTTTCGATCGCCTGGAATATGAACTCGACCAATGGCTCGTGAGATATGACTTCTACGGCGCGGTATATGATAGGCCATACAATTCGAACGATTATATGAAGAATTGGCTTTATGAGACCTATGGCGAGCATTTCTCGGATGGGCACGTCCACCTGGATCCTATGGATGGGACCCCTCTGTATGTGGTCGGGGGAAACTCGACAGGTGAGGTGTCAGGCTTCGCGATTCGCATGAATTTCGGCTCCCAGACGGATGATTCCGTTCAGGGGTCTGGAATGATCTTTTTAGGAGCAGGCAACGATTCGGCTGTCGGAAGCTCCGGAGCTGACTTTCTCGATGGCGGTTCCGGCAATGACACGCTGACTGGCGGCTTTGGCAAGGACACACTGATTGGCGGTTCCGGCACCGATACGCTTCGGGGTGGCGGCGGCAACGATTACCTCCACGCCGGCAGCGATTATTCGGCAGACATTCTGTTCGGAGATGCAGGCAACGATACGATCTACGGCAGCCTCGGTGACAACCTGCTCTATGGCGGTTCGTATAACGACAGCCTTTACGGCGACGCTGGCAACGACACCATTTACGGCGGCAGTGAAAATGACAGCCTTTGGGGCGGAGCAGGAAACGACGTGCTTTTGGGCGAAGGCGGTAGCAACACCGTCTTCGGCGAAAGTGGCAATGACCTTATTTACGGCGGCATCGGCATCGACCGTCTCGATGGTGGCGAGGGTCGGGATACCTTGAGCTATTTCTATGCCACGTCCGGCGTCACGGTGCGGCTTTATGAGAATACCGTCTCAGGGGATATCGCCCAGGGCGATACCATCTCCGGCTTCGAGGATGTCAGCGGAGGCTTCGGATCCGACGCACTCTATGGTTCGGGTGGCGACAACATCCTCGATGGCGTCGGCGGAGACGACCTCCTCATCGGCTTGGGCGGAAACGACATGCTCATCGGTGGGGGCGGCAATGATACTCTCATCGCCGACTGGGGGACGGACATTCTGATCGGCGGCGCGGGCAACGACCTGTTTGCGATTTGGACCACGATCCAGCACGCGGTTATCAACGACTTCGCGCGCGGGGCCGACCATGTCCAGATCCAGAAAACATGGTTCGCGTCCTATGCCGATCTCCGTGCCGCCGCATACCAGTCCGGCAACGATGTGATGATCAGCAAGAATGGCATGGACGTTATGCTCAAGGGCGTTCAGCTCTCGACCCTGAGCACCAGTGACTTCTATTTCGTGTAATGGAAGCGATCATTCGGCTCTCCAAGAGACGCCGAATGATCGGCTGTCACTTTCGCAGCAGGTTGTTGATCCTCTCGGAAAAGCAGCCTGCTGTTTGCTTTGTGCATTCCGGAGAACCCCATTCCGGATGAAGAAGTCCGGCCGAAAGGCCTACAATTTCGGCCTTTGCAGCTTGCAGGCATCGAGGGCAGACAGCGCCTTCGCGCGGGCGGTCTCGTTGAACACGCCCGTGTCGCGATAGCCCTGGAGTTCGTCGGCGCTGAGCGAGCGCATCGTGCGGCCGGCATAGCAATCGCAGGACCGGTTGAGAGACGCCTCGCTGACGCCGCTCTGGAGCCTGGCTTGCGTAATCGCGCAGGCCTGGCTCACGCGAGCGCGAAGCTGGGACACGCTTTCCGTCTTCAGCGCCGGATCGGGCTGGTATTGGGTCGGCATGTTGGACGCGGCGGCAAAAACGGAGGTCGCGCCGACGGACATGGCCGCCGACACGAGCAGCGTGCGGATGATCGAATTCATGGATGGCTCCCCAGAGATGAAATCACGTTCGGTGTTTAAGAATAGGCTTGGCCGTTCGGGATCAAGGGGGGAGCTGCGAACAGGCTTAAGAAGGTGTGACCGCGTGCTCGCTGAGCGAAAGCGACCCCATCGGCTCCCGACGTCGTCACCGGGCTTGTCCCGGTGATCTCAGTGGGATGAGCGCCGAGCCTTGCCGTATCGGGATGGCCGGCACAGGGCCGGCCATGACGTGGAGGAAAATCCGTCCCGAAGCGGATTTTCCCTTTTCCGTCGGAGATCAACCGACAACCGCCTCGGCGCGATGATGCTTCCGCGCGATGGGCAGTTCCAGGGTCGGGTCGAGATCGGCCTTTTCCAGCGCCACCCGGTTGTCGTGGAAAGCCGCGCCGCCATAGGGCGCCACCTGATCGCCGCCGGTGAGCGTGTTGATACCCCGTCCGAAGGGGTGAGCGGCGTTGGGCCAGATGCCTTCGGCAATAAGCACGCCGCGCCGCACGCCGTCGAAGAGCCGGGCGCGGAGATAGACCTCGCCGCGATGGTTCTTCAGCTTCACCCAGTCGCCGTCGGCGATCCCCTGCCGCCCGGCGTCGAGCGGGTGGATCATCACCTCCGGCCGCCGCTCCTTGTCGAGGGAGGTCGGGGTCTCGGTGAAGCTGGAATTGAGGAAGTTGCGGGCCGGGCTCGTGGCGAGCCGGAACGGATGTTCCTCGGTCGCCGCCTCGATCACGCCCCAATGGTCCGGGAGGGCCGGCATCTGGGCCCAGGGTCCCATGGCGCCGTTGTTGTAGGACGGAATCGCGGCCCAATCGGGCTTGAAGCGGAACTTGCCGTCCGGATAGCCGAAACCTTTCAGGAAGTGGGCCTCCTCGAAGGGGGGCTGCGCGTCGAAATGGACGTGGGTCTCCAGGTTCTCCAGGGAGCCCCAGCCGGAGTTCCGGAGCGTCCAGTCGATGATCTCGCGCGGCTCCATGGCGAAGCCGCGATGCTCCGCGCCGAGCCGCTCTGCGAGCCCACGGAAGACCTCGTGGTTGGACCGGCACTCGCCCGGAGGATCGACGAGTTTTGGGCCGACCTGGAAATGCTGGTGGCCGCCGCCGGAATAGAGATCGTCATGCTCCATGAACATGGTCGCGGGCAGGACAATATCGGCCATCAGCGCCGTCTCGGTCATGAACTGCTCATGGACGCAGACAAAAAGGTCCTCGCGGGAAAAGCCCTGCTTGACCAGCTCCTGCTCGGGCGCGACCGAGACCGGGTTGGTGTTCTGGATCAGCATCGCCTTCACGGGCGGGCCATTGTAGAGCGCCTCAGCGTCGCCGGTGAGGACACGGCCGATCTGCGACTGGTCGAGGATGCGGATCGACGGATCGATGGCGTCGTGGCCCTCGATCAGAGCCTTGTTCCAGTG
This sequence comes from Microvirga lotononidis, assembly GCF_034627025.1. Lineage (NCBI taxonomy): Bacteria > Pseudomonadati > Pseudomonadota > Alphaproteobacteria > Hyphomicrobiales > Methylobacteriaceae > Microvirga > Microvirga lotononidis. The sequence goes on from NZ_CP141048.1 coordinate 4,860,865, forward strand.
GAAGATGCCGCTGTTCGAGTGGAACGCGCCGCCGCCCTCGTATTGCCAGGCGCCGGTCACGGCCGGGATGGACACGGCCGCGTGCATGTTGACCACGCCGTTGCGCTGGCGGGCGAAGCCGTAGCCGAGACGGAAGAAGGTGCGCTTCGTCGTGCCGACGAGCCTGGCGAACGCCTCGATCTCCTCCACCGACAGGCCTGTGATGGCCGAGGCCCAGGCCGGGTCGCGGGCCTTGAGGTGCTCTTCGAGCTCATGCGGATGATCGGTGTAGCGCTCCAGGTACTCCCGGTCCGCCAGGCCGTCACGAAACAGCACGTGCATGACCGCGCAGGCGAGCGCTCCGTCGGTCCCGGGCTTCACCAGGAGCGCCATGTCGGCCTGCTTCATGGTGGCGTTCTGGTAGATGTCGATCACCACGAGCTTGGCGCCGCGCTCCTTGCGGGCCTTCATCGCGTGGGTCATCACGTTGACCTGGGTGTGGACCGGATTCGTGCCCCAGATCACGATGCAGTCCGATACCGCCATCTCGCGCGGATCGGAGCCCCGCAGGTGTCCGGTGCCGGCCACGTAGCCGGTCCAGCTCATGGCCGTGCAGATGGTGGAATACTGTCCCGAATACTTCTTCACGTGGCGCAGGCGGTTGATGCCGTCGCGCATCACGAAGCCCATGGTGCCGGCGTAATAATAGGGCCAGACGGATTCCGACCCGAAGTCCCGCTCCGCTTCCAGAAACTTCCGGGCCACGATGTCGAGGGCCTCGTCCCAGGAGATGCGCTCGAACTGCCCCGAACCCTTCGGCCCCGTGCGCCGCATCGGGTGGAGCAGCCGGTCGGGATTGTGGATGCGTTCCGCGTAACGGGCCACCTTGGCGCAGATGACGCCCGCCGTGTAGCTGTTGCTCTTCGCCCCGTGCACGCGCCCGATGGTGCGCCCGTCGATCACCTCGACTTCGAGGGAGCACACGGAAGGACAGTCATGCGGGCAGACGGACGAGCGACGTTCGATGCGGGGAGCTTGGTTCATGGCGGGGGCATCATGGCGGAGCGGGAGAGCAAAGAAAAGGCCGCCCGGAGGGCGGCCTGAACATGAAGGCTATGCTTTCGGAGCTTAGCCGACGATCTCGTTGCCCGAGAAGAACTGGGCGATTTCGATCTTGGCGTTGTCGAGGCTGTCGGAGCCGTGGACCGAGTTCTCGCCGATGGACTTGGCGTAGAGCTTGCGGATCGTGCCCTCGGCGGCGCTCTCCGGGTTGGTGGCGCCCATGATCTCGCGGTAGCGGAGAACGGCGCCCTCGCCCTCGAGAACCTGGACGACGACCGGAGCGGAGATCATGAAGTCGACGAGCTCGCCGAAGAAGGGACGCTCCTTGTGGACCGCGTAGAAGGTCTCCGCCTCGCGACGGCTCATGAGGATGCGCTTCTGCGCCACGATGCGCAGGCCGGCATTCTCGATGACGGCATTGACGGCGCCGGTGAGGTTACGCTCGGTCGCGTCGGGCTTGATGATGGAGAAGGTGCGCTCGATGGCCATGACAACTCGCTTTGATCTGATATGGGAAACGGTGAAGTGCGGCGCTTATAACGGTGAGCCCCCTCCCCCTCAAGCGCCTTTTGCTCCCGGCCGCTTGGAAAGCTTAACCGCCTCCCCTAATCTCATGCCGGATCGGACCGGCGAGGGCCGGCATCGAGGGAGCATCCCATGAGACCAGCGATCCTGGCCGCCTTCGGCCTTGCCCTTCTCTCCGGCCCGGCCCAGGCCCAATCGGCCGATCCGAGCGGGACCTGGCTCACCCAGAGCGGCGATACCCGGGTGAGGATTGCCCGATGCGGGGCCGTCTATTGCGGCACCATCGTGTCCTCGACCTATGAGAAGGATACCAATAACACCGACCCGAAGCTGAGGGACCGCAACATCGTGGGCGTTCGGATGATCTGGGACGCGAAGCCGGAAGGAGACGGCTATAGCGGCCAGCTCTACAACCCGCAGGACGGCAAGACCTATACGGGCAAGCTCAAGGTCATGAGCCCCACAACCCTGCAGCTCTCGGGCTGCGTGCTCGGCGGCCTGATCTGCCGGTCGCAGACCTGGACGAAAGCGAATTGAGGCGGTCCATTGTCATTCCCGGCCGGAGCGCAGCGGAGGAAAGGGAATCCACCCGCACGCTCCGCACCGTGACCCACTTCCCGCACTGCGTGCAACGGGGATGACAGCGGAGCGCTTCACACAAACGAGATGGCCGGCACAGGGCCGGCCATGACGACTGATGGAGCTTACCTGGCCCTCTGGCCGAACAGCACCGCCTGAACCTTCGGGTCCGTCAGGTCCGTTTTCTCCCGGTCTTCCGAACTCACCTTGATGCCGCGCTGGACCGCCGGGCGGGCGAGAACCGTTTCCAGCCAGCGCTTGGCGTGCGGGAAATCGTCGATGTTCTGGCCCTGGCGTTCCCACAGCTTCGCCCAGGGGGCGATGGCCATGTCGGCGATGGAATACTCGCCCGCCACGAATTCCCGGTCGGCGAGACGTTTGTTCAGCACGCCATAGAGACGGTTGGTCTCGTTGGTGTAGCGCTCGATGGCATAGGGCACCTGTTCCGGCGCATAGATGCGGAAATGGTGGGTCTGGCCGAGCATGGGGCCGAAGCCGCCCATCTGCCAGAACAGCCACTGATCGACCTCGACCCGCCCTCGCTCGTCCTGCGGATAGAACTTTCCTGTCTTGCGCCCGAGATATTGCAGGATCGCGCCGGACTCGAAGACTGAGATCGGCTGCCCGTCAGGGCCGTCGTGGTCGACAATGGCGGGCATCTTGTTGTTGGGCGAGATCGCCAGGAACTCCGGCTGGAATTGGTCGCCCTTGCCGATATTGACCGGATGGATCGCGTAAGGCAGCCCGCACTCTTCGAGCATGATGGTGATCTTCCATCCGTTCGGGGTCGGCCAGTAATAAAGATCGATCGGTTGCTGCGCGGAAGCCGCCATGGATTTCCCTCACCTTACGTAACGCACGGTCCGTGCGGGACGTTAAGACATTAGATCGGGATGCGCACCCTCATGCGCAATGAAATTCCGTGGAAAGGCTCGGAGGCTGCTCTTCGGCTCTTGCATGTTCCAATGTTTCATCATGAGATACCTTGTGACGATCTACGTGCCGAGGATCCTATGATGAACCGTTTCGTGAGTTCCGCCCTTGCAGCCGCGCTGGCCCTGTCCATGGCAGGCGCCGCCCAGGCAGCCGCCGAGACGAAGCCGCAAAAGGCGCCGACGGCCGCCCAGCTCGCCGCCCGGGAGCGCATGAGCAAGTGCAGCGCGGAATGGAAGGAAGCCAAGGCCGGCGGCAAGGTCGCCAAGGATGCCAAATGGCCGAAGTTCTGGAGCGAGTGCAACACGCGCCTCAAGGGCGGCACGAAGGCCTGAGACCTATCGGCGGACGTGCCGTCGAATTCACGTCCGCTGCTTCAGGTTGTTGGCCTTGCGCCTCTGTTCGCGCAGGTTCCGGCTCAGCGACGGACGACCCTACGCGCGGCATAGGCGCCGCTGGCCCAGAGCATCGCGGCGACGAAGCGGACCGGGAACAGGGTCAGCCCGTCGGATCGCACCGGGGCGATCCAGGGCAGGCCCAGGCTGCTGATCCCCCAGGAGACGAGGACTGACACGGCCAGGGCGATCATGCCGATGATCAGGACCTTGCCGAACTGGTCGGCCTTCCAGCCGAGCCAAACCGCCAGGACGACCAGCACCGGATCGAAGGCCGCCGGCAGCCAGTCCCAGAGATGGATGACGGGAACGGTGGGATGCACGCCGTTCAAGCCCACCAGGCCTGGGGCAGCTTGATGCGGCCGGCGGAATCCTCGATCACCTGACCGGCCGCGAAGAGTGTCTCCTCGTCGAAGGCGCGGCCGATGAGCTGGAGGCCGAGAGGCAAGCCCTGCGCATCGAGCCCGGCCGGAACGGCGATGCCCGGCAGTCCGGCCATGTTCACCGTCACGGTGAAGATGTCGTTCAGGTACATCTCGACCGGATCGCCCGAGCCCTTCTCGCCGATGCCGAAGGCGGAGGACGGCGTGGCCGGGGTCAGGATGGCGTGGACGCCCTGCGCATAAACCTCCTCGAAGTCGCGCTTGATCAGGGTGCGCAGCTTCTGGGCCCGAACGTAATAGGCATCGTAATAGCCGGCCGACAGCACATAGGTGCCGATCATGATGCGGCGCTTGACCTCGCGGCCGAAACCGGCGGCACGGGTCTTCTCGTAGAGCTCGACGATATCGCGACCGTTCTCGCGCAGGCCGTAGCGCACGCCGTCATAGCGGGCAAGGTTCGAGGACGCCTCGGCCGGGGCCACGATGTAATAGGCCGGCAGGGCAAATTTGGTATGCGGCAGGGAGACCTCGACGATCTCGGCGCCGGCGGCACGCAGCCATTCCGCTCCCTGCTGCCAGAGCGCCTCGATCTCAGGCGACATGCCGTCGATCCGGTATTCCTTCGGGATGCCGATCCTGAGACCCTTCACGCCCCGGGAGACGGCCGCCTCGAAATCCGGCACGGGCAGGTCGACGCAGGTGGTGTCCCGGTCGTCGGGGCCCGCCATGGAGCGCAACAAGATGGCCGTATCGCGTACGGTGCGGGCGATGGGGCCGGCTTGGTCCAGGGACGAGGCGAAGGCGACTGTGCCCCAGCGGGAGACGCGCCCATAGGTCGGCTTGATGCCGACCGTGCCGGTGAAAGCCGCCGGCTGGCGGATCGAGCCGCCCGTATCGGTCGCGGTGGCGCCCAGGCAGAGATGGGCGGCAACCGCTGCCGCCGACCCGCCGGAGGAGCCGCCGGGCACGAGATGCGTGCCCTCGATGGCGCCCGCCGCGCCCGCGCTCACATTCGAGCCCTCGCGCCGCCAGGGCGACACCACCGGCCCGAAGGCGCTGGTCTCGTTGGAGGAGCCCATGGCGAACTCGTCCAGGTTGAGCTTGCCGAGCATCACGGCGCCGTCGTTCCAGAGGTTCCGGGTGACGGTGGATTCGTATGCCGGGTTGAAGTTGCCCAGGATCTTGGACCCTGCGGTCGTGGTCACGCCGTCGGTGCAGAACAGGTCCTTGATGCCGAGCGGAATGCCCTCGAGCGCCCCGCCCTCGCCTTTGGACAGCTTCTCGTCCGAGGCCTTGGCCATGGTGAGCGCCTTCTCGGGCGTCTCGAGCACATAGGCGTTGAGCGCCCTCGCCTTTTCCATGGCGGCAAGATGGGCCTGGGCCAGCTCGGTGGCTGAGAAGGTCTTGGCCTTCAGGCCGTCGCGGGCTTCGGCAATCGTGAGATGGGTCAGTTCGGTCACGGGACTGGATCTCTGGTTCAACGTCATGGCCGGGCTCGTCCAGGCCATCCACGCCTTATTCTGCGGGACATCCCCGGGGCGCATGGCGCTGGCCCGGGGATGGTCGGCAAAGCTTACCGCCTTACTCGACCACTTTGGGCACGAGGAAGAAGTTGTCTTCCGTGGCCGGGGCGTTGCGGACGATTTTGTCCGCGTAGCCGCCATCGGTCACGCCATCCTGGCGCTTCTTCATGACCATGGGGGTCACGGAGGTCATCGGCTCGATTCCCTCCACGTCCACCTCGTTGAGTTGCTCGACGAAGGAGAGAATCGCGTTGAGCTCGCCCTGGAGATGAGGCACCTCCGCATCCGTCACGGCAATGCGCGCCAGATGGGCGATGCGGCGGACCGTTTTCTCATCGACCGACATGAATGGTCTAACCTCTTGGAAATCTGCTTGGCGGCCTATAGCACCCGCCCGCCTCGGGGGGCAACGCTGGATGTGAGGCGGACTGGTCTGACGCCCTCCACGTCATCACCGGCTTTGTGCCGGTGATCCCGATCGGACAAGCGCGGCGTTTCAGAAAATCGAGATGGCCGGGACAGGCCCGGCCATGACGTCGAGGGTGTCATCCCCGCTGATGATGCCGAGGTTTCCCCTTAGACCGTCACGCCCACGGTCTTGTGCGGCACCACGACCTGAACGCCCTTGCCGTCCAGGGCCGCCACGAAGCGGTCGGCGTTGGGGACGAGCGGTGGGAAGGAGGCGTAATGGCACGGGATGGCCGCCTTGGCGCCGCTGAAATACCGCTCGACGGACAGGGCCGCGACCTCCGGGCCCATGGTGAAGCGGTCGCCGATGGGAACGATGACCACGTCTGGCTTATGGATCTCGGCGATCAGGGCCATGTCGCCGAAGATGTCCGTATCGCCCATGTGATAGATCGTCGGTTCGCCCGGAGCCTTGACGATGATGCCGTTGGCGTTGCCGAGCGGGAAGTTCACGTCCATCTCCACGAGGCCCGCCGAATGGTCCGCCCGCACCAGGGTGACGGTGAAGCCGTCTTGGTCTGTCGTGCCGCCTGTATTCATGGGATCGAAGTTCTGGACGCCTTGCTTGGCGAGATACATGCAGAGCTCGAAATTGGTCACCACCTTGGCACCCGTCGCCTTGGCGATGTCGGCGGTATCGCCCACGTGGTCGCCGTGGCCGTGGGTGACGAGGATGTGCGAGATCCCCTGGGTGATCTTGCCCTTGTCGCCCTCGAAGGCCGGATTGCCGGTGAAGAACGGATCGATGAGCACGGCCTTGCCGGCGAAATCGAGTCTGAAGGCGGAATGACCGAACCACGTAATTTTCATGGGAATACCCTCGCTTTCGGCAACAGGAGATGGGGCAGCCGCGCCGTTCCGACCACGGCCTAAAGGAACAAATCCGACGGTCCGGCTTTAGAAAGCTAAGCAATAAACATCAAGCCTCCAGGAGGATTGCCATGTCCCGCCTCATCGCCAGCGTCGCTGCAGCCGCCGGGCTGCTTGCGTCCACGAGCGCCTGGGCCGTCGAGATTTCGATCTCGTGCAGCGCGCTCGGCAAGGAATACGAGATCTGCAAGCAGGGCACCGACGCCTGGGCGAAAAAGACCGGCAACACGGTCAAGATCGTCTCGACCCCGAACTCCGCCACGGAGCGGCTCGCGCTCTTCCAGCAGCTTCTCGCGGCCGGAGCCGGGGACATCGACGTATTCCAGATCGACGTGGTCTGGACTGGCACCCTGGGCAACCACCTCCTCGACCTGACCTCCAAGGCCCAAGGCGTGATCGGCGACCATCTTCCGGCGATGGTCGAGACCAGCCGCGTCGAGGGCAAACTGATGGCCGTGCCGTGGTTCGCCGATGCGGGCCTGCTCTACTACCGCAAGGACCTTCTGGACAAGTACAAGCGGCCTGTGCCGCAGACCTGGGCCGACCTCACCGAGACCGCCCGCCTGGTCCAGGAGGGCGAGCGCAAGGAAGGCCGCAACGAGTTCTGGGGCTATACCTGGCAGGGCCGCGCCTATGAGGGCCTGACCACCAACGCGCTCGAATGGATCGCCTCGAACGGCGGCGGCACCATCGTCGACGAGAAGGGCGACGTCACCATCGAGAACCCCAAAGCCGCCGAGGCCCTGAAGACGGCCGCCGGCTGGGTCGGCACGATCACGCCCGAAGGCGTGCTCAACTACACCGAAGAAGAGGCGCGCGGGATCTTCCAGGCCGGCAATGCCGTGTTCATGCGCAACTGGCCCTATGCCTGGGCGCTGGCGCAGGGTGCCGACAGCAGCATCAAAGACAAGGTCGGCATCGCGCCCTTGCCGAAGGGCGGCGCGGACGGCCGCCACGCGGGAACCCTCGGCGGCCAGTTGCTCGCCGTGTCCAAATATTCGAAGAACGCCGATGCCGCGACCGATCTTGTCCTGTACCTGACGAGCGAGGCCGAGCAGAAGCGCCGCGCCGTGGAAGGCGCCTTCAACCCGACCATCGTGTCGCTCTACAGCGACGCGGACATCGCCAGGGCCAATCCTTTCATCGGCGACCTCGTCGACGTGTTCAGCAACGCGGTCGCGCGCCCGGCCACCGTCACGGGCCAGAACTACAACAAGGTCTCGACGGAGTTCTTCAACGCGGTGCATCAGGTTCTCTCGAAGCGCTCCGAGCCTGCTCAGGCGCTCAACCGCCTCGACCGCGACCTTAAGCGGATCAAGCGCAACGGCTGGCAATGATCATGGGCAGCGCCGTCGCCGAGGCAGGCGGCCCCATCGCGCAGCAGGAGCGGAAACGCGGCTCGTCCCTGACGCGGTCACGCGTCAGGGCGGCATGGCTCTTCATCGCGCCGAGCCTGATCGTCGTCGCGCTCATTGCGGGCTGGCCCCTGGCGCGGACGATCTGGTTCAGCTTCACGGATGCCAGCCTGAACGACTTGAGCGACTACAAGTTCATCGGCCTTGAGAACTACCTCGCCAATTACGACGGCGAGTGGTTCGGGATCCTGATCGAGCCCGACTGGTGGCGCTCGGTCTGGAACACCTTGTGGTTCACGCTCGTGTCCGTCTCGCTCGAAACGGTGCTCGGCACCGTCGTGGCGCTGATCCTGAACGCGGCTTTCCCGGGACGCGGCCTCATGCGGGCCGTCATCCTCATCCCCTGGGCGATTCCGACCATTGTATCCGCCAAGATGTGGAGCTGGATGCTGCACGACCAGTTCGGCGTGATCAACGACCTCCTCCTGCGCATCGGCCTGATCGCCGCGCCGATCACATGGACGGCCAATGCCGACACGGCCCTGTGGTCCGCCGTCATGGTAGACGTCTGGAAGCACACGTCGTTCATGGCGCTGCTCATCCTCGCCGCCCTGCAAATGCTGCCGCAAGACATCTATGAGGCCGCAAAAGTGGACGGCGTCTCGCCTGTCCGCGTGTTCTTCCGCGTGACCCTGCCGCTCATCAAGCCGGCGTTGCTGGTCGCGGTGATCTTCCGCTCGCTCGATGCGCTGAGAGTCTTCGATCTCATCTACGTCCTGACGTCGAACTCCAAGGACACGGCTTCCATGTCGGTCTATGCGCGCCAGCAGCTCGTCGACTTCCAGGAAGTGGGTCTCGGCTCCGCCGCATCGACGCTGATCTTCCTCATCATCGCCCTCGTGGTCGTGATCACGCTCGCGGCGGGCCGCGTGCGGCTTGGGGAGGATCCGCGATGAAGCTGCTGGCCCGGACCGGTTTCTGGCTGCTCGTGATCGTCATCGCGTTCTTCGCGCTCTTTCCGTTCTATTACGCGATCATCTCCTCGTTCCGCACGGGCAGCGCCCTGTTCTCCGTGGCCTACCTGCCGGAGAGCTTCGACCCGTCGAACTATGTCGCCGTGTTCGAGCGCCAGCCCTTCGGTCGCAACATCCTGAACTCGGTCATCGTGTCCGGCTCCGTGGTGGTGCTGTCCCTGGGCCTGGGCATCACGGCCGCCTACGCCTTCGGGCGCATCGCCTTCCGAGGCCGCTCGCTGCTGCTCATGACGATCCTTTCCGTCTCCATGTTCCCGCAGGTGGCGGTGCTCGCGGGCATGTTCGAGCTGATCCGCAGCTTCGGCCTCTACAACACCCTGCCCGGCCTGATCCTCGCCAACCTCATGCTGACCCTGCCTTTCACGATCTGGGTGCTCACCACCTTCATGCGCGAGCTGCCGAAGGAGATCGAGGAAGCCGCCTTCGTCGACGGCGCGACGCCGTGGATCGTGGTGCGGCGCGTGTTCCTGCCGCTCATGGCGCCCGCCGCCGTGACCACGGGCCTGCTCGCCTTCATCGTGTCATGGAACGAGTTTCTCTTCGCCCTCACCTTCACCCTCACCAACGAACGGCGCACCGTGCCGCCCGCCATCGCCCTCATGAGCGGCTCGACCGCCTATGAACTGCCCTGGGGCACGATCATGGCCGGATCCGTCATCGTGACGATCCCGATCATCGTCCTGGTGCTCGTGTTCCAACGCAAGATCGTCGCGGGCCTCACGGCGGGCGCGGTGAAGGGTTAAAGCAGCGAACGCAAAAGTGGGAACCGGTTTTGCGTGCAAAGATGCGAGAGAACTTAGTTCAGGGAAGTCTGAGCAATGGCTGATGTGGTCCTCAAGAACGTCCAGAAATCCTTCGGTCGGGTGAAGGTCATCCACGGCGTCGATCTCGACGTCCGCGACGGCGAGTTCGTGGTCTTCGTCGGTCCGTCGGGCTGCGGGAAATCCACCCTGCTGCGCCTCATCGCCGGGCTCGAGGACATCACGGCGGGCGAACTCTTCATCGACGGCGAGCGCGTGAACGACCTCGTGCCGGCCAGACGCGGCATCGCCATGGTGTTCCAGTCCTACGCGCTCTACCCCCATATGAACGTCTACGACAACATGGCCTTCGGCCTGGAGCTGGCGAAGGCCTCGAAGGCTCAGATCGACGCCAAGGTGCGTGAGGCCGCGCGCCTGCTGCAGATCGACACTCTTCTCGACCGCAAGCCCAGGCAGCTCTCCGGCGGCCAGCGCCAGCGCGTCGCCATCGGCCGTGCCATCGTGCGCGATCCGAAGGTGTTCCTCTTCGACGAGCCCCTGTCCAACCTCGATGCCGCCTTGCGCGTGCAGACCCGCATTGAGATCGCCAAGCTCCACAACGACACGCGCGCGACCATGATCTATGTGACGCACGATCAGGTGGAGGCGATGACCCTCGCCGACCGGATCGTGGTGCTCAACGGGGGCAGGATCGAGCAGGTCGGCACGCCGCTCGACCTCTATCATCGCCCGGCCAATCTTTTTGTTGCCGGCTTCATCGGCTCGCCGCAGATGAACTTCATCGAATGCCAGGTCGCGGGCGTCGGTCCGGACGAGGTGCTGGTGAGCCTTCCCAGCGGCGGCACCCTGTCGGTGCCGGTGTCTCCGGCGGCCGTCCAGCCGGGCGAGCGCATCACCCTCGGCGTTAGGCCCGACCATGTGCGGGTCAGCCCTCAGGGCGGGCTTTCGGGACGGGTCGAACTGGTCGAGGAACTGGGCGAGAACCATCTTCTCTATGTCGATGTGGGCCAGGGCCGCCGCCTCACGGTCCGCGAGCCGGGCGACGCACGCCACGGGGCCGGGAGCACCATCGCCCTCGAAATCGACCGCGAATCCTGCCACCTGTTCAAGTCTTCCGGGGAAGCGCTGCCGTCATGCGCCGACAGCCCTAGGCCAGCACCATCCTCGCCGGACCTCACCAGGGTGGCGTGAGCCCCCGCTTTCTGGGCACAACCCCGTCATGGCCGTCCCCGGACTTGATCCGGGACCAGTCCCGGCCATCCCTATAAGGTGAAGCGCTCCGCTGTCATCCCCGGCGTACGCAGTACGGGAAGGGGATCCATGGCGTTGCGGCTGATCGTGGATTCCCTTCCCCTCCGCTGCGCTTCGGCCGGGAATGACACTGACGGCGCCTCTCCTCATCGTCATCACCAGCCCAAGGCCGGTGATGACGATCACACTCCCGTCTCGACGCCGGCCCGGTTCCCCTATACTGGCTGGTACAGGCAGGGACGACGAGGAGACCGCCCATGATCTCACGCGACGACGAACTGGTCGCCTTCATCGACGGCCTGCAGCCCCGTGCCCGCCTCATGGGCCTCGATCTCGGCACCAAGACCATCGGCCTCGCGCTGTCGGACGTAGAGCGGCGCATCGCGACCCCGCTGGAGACCATCAAGCGGGTGAAGTTCACCCCCGATGTGGGGCGCATCAAGGACCTCGTCGCCCGCTACGAGGTCGGCGGCCTCGTCTTCGGCCTGCCGCTCAACATGGACGGCACGGAAGGCCCCCGCTCCCAGGCGACCCGCGCCTTCGTGCGCAACATGAAGCCCCTCCTGCCGCTGCCGGTCCTGTTCTGGGACGAGCGCATGTCCACCATGGTGGTGACCCGCACGCTCCTCGACGCGGACGCCTCCCGCGCCAAGCGGGCCGACGCCGTCGACAAGATGGCCGCCGCCTACATCCTCCAGGGCGCCCTCGACCGCTACGAGCGCATCGCGGCCGATGCGGAGGACGCAGCCGACGAAGCCGCCCTCCGGTCCGGCCTCGACCTGGACAACCCGCCGGAAGGCGGATCGCTCGACGACTAGCCCGAGACCCGCCTAAGCCCGAATTCAAGGCTTGACGCGCCCTCAAAAGCCCCCTATCTCACCGCCAACCGCGACGCCGGTTTCGAATCCCCGCCTCCGATGCTGAGACAAAGCCTCAGGCAAGGCCAAGGGTTCGATGGCTTCGGTGGGGGATAGTTTAATGGTAGAACAGCGGACTCTGACTCCGTTAGTCTTGGTTCGAATCCAGGTCCCCCAGCCACTTCCAATCATTGAGAGATTCTGATTGGAACCGCCCCTTCGGCCAGGGCATTTTACGGCCGTTTACACCTTTCGCATTGAAACATCCCAAGCCACCGTGGCCGGCGATGCGCGCAGGATCGCTGGTTCGATCCCTCCTTCTTCTCTTTCGGAGGCTGATAAAGGGCGAGCCAAAAGGAAATAGGCCCCAAAGCCCCGCTGATCTCTATTCGCTCATCCAAAGCCGAGCTTCATCGACGCTGCCGGGGTGAAGCAGGCTCTTTCGCTCAGGTATAGATTAGTACCTGTCCCGCCGCGTAGCCCACATGCCAACCAAGACTCCTACAGGCACACCTAAGCCCCAGAAGAGATACAGGCCGATCAAGAATACCGAACCCACTTCATCCCACGGGAGGAGAATGTCTCGGCCGGAGCGAAATCGTTCACCGGGAGCATAGATGGCTCCGAAGAGCAATGCCCGGCCAACCTGCATCGAGGCGAGGATACAAGGCAGGAGTGTCACGCCAAGAATGGCATATCCTCCGACACCCCAGTGATCGGGCTTGGGACAGGGCTTATTCGCAGCCATTCTGCAGCAACTCCATACGCCAAGAGCTCAGGATACCTGTCTCTGGTCGTAAAGAAGCGCCCTCCCTCGCGAACCGATTGTTTATCCTGCCGGTCGATAGAGCCTCATCTATGACTGATTCCCGCGACACCACTGCCATCTCCGAGATCACAGGTGAGCCCATAAGTGGGAGACAGGACGGACGGTCACACCCTCTACCTCTTTAGGGCGTATCGCCCGTGGTCTCGCATTGCCCTTAGATTTCGGAAAGCGCGTCTGAGACATCACCGGAGCTGCGCCATACCTGAGGGGCAGCAATGGTCTATGGCCACAGCGAGACGGACGTGAGGCTGGATGAGAAACGACAGGAAGTGAATGCCCGTCTTGCGCGCGAGACGAGGATCGGCTGGCCTACTCTGACGATCGTTGCCGTACTCATCGTCTTTGGCGCGACGATCGCTCTCTATTTGGCCTTGGGAGCCTGTAGCGGCCGGTATTAGCAGGCTGAAAGGCACCGGCCGGAGCCTCTTTAACACGTCATCAGGCGCGACCGCCGCGCTCATCGGAGCCAGCGAGGATGTCAGATGATCGACCGCGCTCTTCTCAAACGACCTCCCCACACCAGCGGCGTCAGGTAGCTCGCCGGCGAACCCGTGCACGAGCAAATGGCATCGCTATCGGCCGGCATCGCCCCGATTTCCCGTGTTGCCTTGGTCTCCTCGATTGCCCGAGCCTTGCGACAGCGGCCGGCACTCGCCGTTGACCCGCTGTTCTCCCACCATGCAGGGTCTGTCACGAGGGCCGGGTTCCGCCGAGGCTGGCCCGAGGCCGATCATCAGACTTCCGGCGATTGCGGATCCATACATCCAGTTCATTTGAACTCTCCTCTCCTTCGAGCGTCGGACGCTCCAGAGGCCGCAAGGTTTCCCTGGAGATCGACACATCTTTGCGACTGACGTTGCCGAGCAGGATCCTCAAGACCAGAAGGACGAGAACCGGAGACCAGCGCCTGGGGCTTGATCGGGATCCGAGACCTACAAGCGGCGGCGAAGATCATCGCGACGATGCGGCCGCTGCAGCGGCCAGAGAGGCCAAGAAGACATAAACGCAGCAAAATGGGCCGAGCTTAGTTCTTCAAACAGTTCTCGGCTCTTTAACGGTGATTTGCCTCTGCGGTGCCGCGACTCCGTTCCCTTGAGCAGATCTCAGGTAAGAGAATTGCAAATCCTCAGCCCTGGATCGGGCAATATCTCATAATGAGGCAAGTTTTTCCTAGAATTGTAACCTATCCGACAGACAGATGAGCGTGATCTCCATATCAAGATCTGACGGACCATTGGCCCCTACGGTCCGGAACTCAGAGCGCTTCCTTGAGAAAGGTAAAGCGCTCTTCTTTTGTGAGCACCGGGCGAACCATCGGGCCGCGCATCATTGTTACCACAGCCCGTCATGGGCTTCTGCTCTGGCGCTATTGGCCTCCCGCAGGATGTCCAAGGAATCGCTGACCCAGGCGGGTTGATTACGTCACATGGTGAAGCCAGGACAGAAGCGCGTGGCTGCGGCACCGCTCGGGAGAGACCAATGCCGCTCTTGCCAGCGAGAAGGCCCTGAGCTCTCCCTGAAGGCCCGCTAGCCCTGCGGCGTGACGTCGACCTTGAACCACTTCATCGACAGGGTCTTGGCAGTGCCATCCTGAATGGCCGAGTGAATGGCTTCGTTGAACTTGGCCTTCAGTTCGGCGTCATCTTTACGCAAGCCAATGCCGATGCCTCCGCCGAGCACGCCGCCCGTCAAGGAGGGACCGACAAGCGCATAGCCGGTTTTGAAGTCAGGCTTCTCGAGCGTCCCCATGATCTGCGTCGCGCCCGCGAAGACGGCGTCCAGGCGGCCAGACGCGAGGTCGAGATCGTGCTGCTCGACCGTCTTATACTCGCGAATGTCCACGCTATCCTTCAGGTACTTGTCGGCGAAGGCGGACTGGATGGTCGAGACCTGCACGCCGAGAGTCTTGCCTTTCAGCAATGGCTTGATCGCGTCGATCGCCTTCTCCGCCTCCGCGGGCTGGCTGGAGAGATTGTAGGATTGCCCCGTGCCCGGCATCTTGGCGAGGGGCGAGCCGGTCGCCACGAGGAAACCGTTCGGGGAGTCGGCGTAGCGGTCGCTGAAATCGATGGCTTTCCGTCGCTCATCGGTGATGGTCATGGCATCCATGATGGCATCGAACTTCCTCGCATTCAGAGCCGGGATCATGCCATCCCAATCCTGGGCGACGATCTCGCATTTGACCTTCATCCGGGCGCAGAGGTCGTTGGCGAGGTCGATCTCGAAGCCCTCGAGCTTGCCGCCCGCGCCCGTGAAGTTCCACGGCGCATAGGCCCCTTCCACCGCGATCTTCACCGTTCGATCCTGAGCCATCGCAGGGCCGGCGGCAATCATTCCGGAAAAGAGGGCAGCACTGAGCAGTTTCGCGAATGTCATCTGAGTCTTCCTGGGGCGAAGATTGAACGTACAGTCAAAGTCGCCCGGGCCATCGAACGAGAGCCGGAACGCTGGAGCATCGGACGTAAAATCGAACTCACGTCCGATGCTCCAACTTTCTGATTTGAAGCATCTTTCCACGCAAAACCGGTTCCCACTTTTGCGTTCGGTGCTTTAGACCATCGAACCCGAAAGAGGAACGTCTTCCGGAGCCGATGGCCATCGTCGCGAATGCATGGATCCGTGCGGGTCTCGCGTCCCGCACGATGCGCTCGTCACTGATGATTGGCGTCTTTCCTTTTGGCGCCAGACCGTCCAGTGATCTTACGGCTGTCTCTGCCGCTCTTCTCGCCCGACGAGCCGCCGAGGGCGCCCGTCAGGACATCTCCTGCGGCCCCGATGGCAGCCGCGGCGACCTCAAGCGGAGCAGCAACGATCTCGGCACCCAGGCTTCCGGCAGCCGATACGGCTCTTCGGCCTTCCTGCGTTGCGCCTGCCTGCTGTGACGGCCCTTCCGCACGGGGTGTCTCCAGCACCGTCGCAATCGCCCTGAGCGCCTCTGCCATCACGGCGCGAGCCTGTGGAGAGGTGAGCGTCGTCTCGAGCGAAGAGAGCCATGCCATCGGGTTCAGCATGCCACCTTGCGAGCGGGCCGTCGCTCTGGCCGGCGCCGTAGATCGCGACCTCGCAGCACCAGAGGTCGAACGGGGCTTCCTCTGGGCTCCGGCAGAGGATTGGGATTTCGTGGAAAGGGCTTGAGACTTGGACATGGACCGTGAGTGGGCCATCGCCTTGGGTTGTGCACGCTTGGAAGCGCCGGTCTTCTTTGCGGACGCTGATCGGGAGGCGGACTTTGACGCCGATTTCGCCGGCGACTTCCGGCTCCTGCTGGGTTGAGACGATCCGCCCTTCTTGTTCGTAGCCATGGTCGTTCCTTCATCTGCTGGGTCGTCACCCGACCGAAACGAGGAGAAATTGTCCCCAATCATGACAATGTCAGCATGCCCGTTCGGTTCGGTCGGCCTGTCCGACAGATGCAGGTTTATGATCACTCTGGCGGATCGCACGGAGCACGGTCAGGAGCCTGGAGCAGCCTGCGCATGGTCCAGGTGGCTCGAAATCAGGACCTCGGGTCGAAGCCGAACTCCCGACGGAGGCCATGGCGGGGTCCGTCTGGCAGTTCCTTTACAGGAGAATGGCAGGGCAGAAGGACGATACCGCCTCCGCCCCTCCTGTTCGACCGGACGCCACGAGGATCGGAGCCGTCATGGGGAGGCGGGGTCCGCTTTGCCGGTCGGTCGGGAAGCCTGTTTCAACTGGGCACGGATCATATCGAGCAATTTCTCCTCGGACATGGTCCGCTCCCAATCGCCGGGCAGTTCGACGCGCACCGATTGCGCGCTGCCCGAAGGCGTGCAAACCACCTGGTAGATGTCAGCCGTTCCATCGACCCGAGCCGCCTCGGTCTTCTCGGCATCGGTACCCAGGCCTGAGAAGGCCTGAATACAGGTCCATGTGATGCCGTCCGGGTCCGTGACTTCGCGAGGCATGGGGCTGATCGCTCCTGGTGACCGTTGCGTTCGACAACGGCAAACCGCAGCCACCGTTCCGCTCAGGCCTCACGCCTGCGCTCGCGCTCGACACGCCGCAGCGCGAGCAGCAGGTCGATCTGCTCATCTGGGATCGGCTGCCCCTCGATCTCCGCGAAGACGGCTTGGAGGTGCGCCCCGATCTGCTCCCATGCATCCGAGCCAAGCCGCGGGCGCGGCTCCTGTTGATCCAGATTTCCCTCGATACTCATTGAGCTCCCTATCGTTACTCCGCCCCAGACATTCGGCCGTGAACCGGTCTTATGGTTCAGGGATGATCTGCAACCATGGTTAACGGATTGCAAACATCCGTACTGGAACCGCCGAAGAGATCCGGATTCGCCACTCGCCTCTCGCGGGGTTGCGCATTCATGAGTGAGCACCGGGATCGAAAGGCGGCTCGATTCCTGGCCAGGATGGGATGTGTCCCTCGGCTGAAACTTCGGTGACGCAGGCGGACACCGTCGCTTCCGAGATAGCCGGCGCTTCAGGGATCTACGAAGAGTTCGATTCGCCTCTTCATGCCGACGAGTCATGTCCTCGTTGCCCGTGGACGGCCCAACGTCGATCGAAAGCGGAAAATCTCCTTCAAAAATTCAAGTCCATCAGTCCCATAAGTAAGTATTTGAATCGATTCAGATTCAGGAAGAATATGAGTCGGGTATATGCAGGGAGGAAAAACCCTTGCACTTCCAAAGCTTAGCTTGGTTCGCCGCATAGAGGTCTGCGTGCACGCGTATCGAATTCTGCGTAGCCGTGCATTCGATTCAGCGCGTTGAAAACGGCCTCCTGCATAGGAATCTGCGTAGGCACGTATCCGATTCAGCGGGGCGACCGAGCTAGATCCCTCTAAAACCACACGAAATTCCAAGGAAGTCCGCATTGGACTCTGCGATGGTTCAGAAGTCCTCGTTCCAAAGCGGCCCGAAACACGGCTGCTCTGACGTCCGGATCGACGCGTATTGAACTCTGCGCGCCTTTGATCGAGAGGGTGGGATCGTTTCGATTGCATCCAGCGGGCTGAGCGTATTGAACTCTGCGTGTCGTCGCTTCGGCTGCTCCTAGGCGAGCAAGCGAGACGACACATCGGCCCCTGGAAAGCCCCCGCTTGCACGCCGCCTGTTCCCGCACGACGAAAGCTCTGGATAACTCCTGGTCGGACGGGACCCTTCGCCGGTTTCGACGCGTTGCGAGTCCGCGAGCCACCTCCATGCCCATCGAGTAAGAGGCAGTATGAGCGCTGACGAACATCTTGCCATGATCCATGATGCCGATCTTCTGTCAGAGGTCGAGCGGGCGCGTGGCCACTTCATGTTCAAGACCATCGTCGAACATATCGCCCACAAACAGGAACAACGCGACGCGCAACAGGCAAAGCAATCGGCGGCCGAGGCCCGGCGGGCCGCGATGAGCCGCGACCAGAGACGGCGCGACGCCGTGCGCGAAGTGATCGAAACAACGCCGAGCACCCCTGAGAATATCCAGCACATCCACAGCGTTCTGGCATTATGCGGTCTCCCCTATCGCGAGCCCAAGGGCGAGCGCGAGTTCTTCCGCGAGTATGGCCGGAACACGCTCAGCATCATGGCCGGGCGCTTGAAGAATCCGAAGACCGGACAGATGGAGGTTCAGGGGTTACCCTATGGCCCGAAGGCTCGTCTGGTCCTGCTGCACCTCTGTACGGAAGCGGTCCGTCAGCGCAGCGCCCGCATCGAGGTCGCCGACAGTCTCTCCGGTTTTATCAAGCAGATGGGTTTCCCGGTGACGGGAGGCGAGCGCGGAACCCTGAGGCAATTCAAGGAGCAACTGAACCGGCTTGCAGCCTGTACGATGCAGATCGGCCTCTGGGATGGAGCCTCGCGATCGAGCACGCTGAACGTTCCGCCGTTCCGGCAGCTTGATATCTGGTTGACCGGCAACTCCGATCAGGGCCTGCTCTGGTCGAACACCGTTCAGTTCCACGCGGACTTCTACGACAACCTCATTCAGCATGCGTTGCCGGTGGACATTCGGGCGGCGCGCGCCTTCTCAGGCTCGGCACGAAAGCTCGATATGCTGTTCTGGCTCGGATACCGATTGCGTACGGTGCACCGGCCGCTGAAGCTGACCTGGGACAATCTTCACCAGCAATTCGGTTCAGACAACGCGAGCATCAGGAGCTTCAAGCAAGCCTTCAAGGGCGACCTGGCACACATCAAGGAGGTTTTTCCGCGATTGCGTGTCTCACTCGACGACGCCGGCATGCTCCTGCTTCCCACGGATCCCGGCGAGCTTCTCGTCCAGCCCAAACGTCCGAAAGTGGAAAAGCTTTCCGCATCAGCAGCTTAGCATCGCAGACTTGGATTCGCGACCGCCAGTCTGCTCTCGGGGGCCAGTCGAATTTTCGGAGGTCGGGTTCCGATGGGGTTAAGGATGTCGGGCTGAAGGCGAAGCCGGCACTTTCACTCCGCTCATTAACCCGACGGCGACAGGTTCTGCACCATTGTGTGCAGCTTCAGCCAAAACTACCGTCGACCGCCACAGGAGTAGCGCCAAATGCAGGGACAGGCCGATCTGTTTCTCGGAGTGGTCGAGACTGCCCCGCCCGTCCGAAAGTCCGCCGCCCCTCGCATCCCGGTCCGGCAGCAGGGACAGAAGCGGCCCTTCCGCCTGAATCCTGCCGATTTCGAGCCCGCAGTCGATGCTTTGGAAGCAAGTGGGCAGTACCGCGTTCTGCGCCGCCTCCAGCCTCGTCCCATAGTCGCAGCGCGAGTCGCTGTCCCTGGCGAAAGGATCGCCGTCATCGTCGACACCGAGACGACAGGGCTGGATCACACGCGGGATGAAGTCATCGAGATCGGCATGGTGGCATTCTCCTACCACGAGGACGGTCGGATCGGCGATGTTGTCGGGACCTACAACGCCTTGCGGGAGCCGACCATGCCGATCACCCCTGAAATCACGCGTCTGACCGGGATCACGTCCGAGATGGTGAAAGGGCATGCGATCGACCTGGATGCCGTCGAAGCGTTCATCCAGCCCGCTCACCTGGTTATCGCGCACAATGCCCGCTTCGACAGGCCCTTCTGTGAGCGCTTGGCTGACAGCTTTTCGCTGAAGGCCTGGGCCTGCTCCCATGCGGAGGTGTCTTGGTCGGATTTTGGCTTCGAAGGCTCGAAGCTCGGCTACCTGCTGTCTCAGTGCGGGTGGTTCCATCAGGGTCATCGTGCGGTCGAGGACTGCTATGCCCTTCTGGAAGTTCTGGCGTCTCCGCTTCGTGGCGATGCACATTGTGCGATGTCCCATCTGCTGGCTTCGGCCCGGAAGGCCTTGCTGCGGATCTGGGCGGAAGGCGCCCCCTTCGACATGAAGGATGCCCTCAAGAAGCGGGGCTACCGATGGAACGACGGCACGAACGGCCGCCCGAAATCCTGGTTCATCGAGATCGACGAGGATGCCTACGGGGCGGAAATGAAGTTCCTGCGGCAGGAGATTTACCGCAGGGACGTAGAGCCTTTCACGCAACGCATCACGGCCTTCGAGCGCTTCCGCCCCGTCCCCTAACTCCGCGTGGCGCCCGTTTCCCTTCGAAGCATGGCGCTGGACCTCGACGGCGTCTATGAGAAGGCCCTAGGATCCTCTTACTCGCACCGGACGAATGCACTCAGATGATTGGCGACGTCGGCGAGATCGGGCGGCGAGAGGCACGTGGAACTCGAAGTCGTCTGGAACTCGACCCAGGCGCTCTCCAGGAAGGTTGCAAGCACTCCTGCCTTGATCGCAAAGTTCACGTTCTGCGGCAGGTCTCCGATGGCGACGACCGTCTTGAGCGCGTTGAGCTTCGACGTCACCACGCCGACGAAGTTGCCGTTCTCGTCCAAAAGCGGTCCGCCGCTGTTGCCGGGCTGGACCGGCGTCGAGATCTGAAGGAAGCGCGTGTCGTCCCCAATCCCCGCAAGCGCCGTCACGTTTCCGAGGGTGAAGTTGCCGGAACTCGCCAGAACGCTGGTGAGAGGAAATCCGAAGGCCGCGACGCCCTCGCCCAGATGGACGCCGGCAACCGGAACAAGACGCATTGTACCCCCCATATCCGCCACTCAGCCGAGCTGCCGTCGACCTGTCAATTCACAACAGCGACGGAGGTGTTTTCTCGCCGTCCCTCCCCGGCCTGTTAAAGGTCAACAAAAGGTGCAGGATCGGGAACCTTAGCCGTTTGCAGCCGTCATCTTAGGGACGGCTTTCCTATAGCGCGCGATCAAACGAGGGAGATGGCCCGTATGAGAGAATGGATCACGTCCCTGTGCCTCCTCGTCGGAACGATCAGCGCCGCTGCGAGCGCGGAAGTCTCCGTTTCCGTGAACAAGACGACCCAGCGCATGACCGTGTCGGTCGACGGCGTCGAACGCTATTCCTGGCCCGTCTCGACGGGTACGACCGACTATTCCACTCCCACAGGCGCTTTCACGCCCTCGCGTCTGGCGCGAGAGCATTACTCCCGGGAATGGGACGACGCGCCCATGCCGCATTCGATCTTTTTCACGGATGCCGGCCACGCCATTCATGGCAGCCGCGCCACGGGCCTGCTGGGCTCCCCGGCGTCTCACGGCTGTGTCCGGCTGTCGCCGGTCAACGCCCGCATTCTGTTCGACCTCGTTCAGACGGAAGGACCTGCCAACACGCGAATTGAGATCACGGGCTTCGATCCCATCGGAACAGCCGTTCAGGGCGGGAATGGGACACCGCTCGTCTATAGCCGCCTGACCAGCTTCGACCCTCTCAGGGATGGGATCATGGCGGGCGGCCCGCCGGCACGCCGGACGGACGTTCGAAAGCAACCATAGAGAATGAGAGGCTTGGAAACCTGTCAACGACAGGTTTCCTTGAAACGCTCTTCTCCTCGTCGTTCGCAGCTACCGGCGCGTGCCTTCGAAACATCCGTGCGAGCGTAATAAGAACAAGGTGCACTTTCCTTAGTCCTCGAACTCCCCACGCAGGATCTCCCGCTTGCCGGCATGGTTGGCCGGGCCCACGATCCCTTCCTTCTCCATCCGTTCCATGATGGAAGCGGCTCGGTTGTAGCCGATCTGCAACCGGCGCTGGATGTAGGATGTCGACGCCTTTCTGTGCCGGAGGACGATGCCGACCGCCTGCTCGTAGGCATCCCCCGATGCGAAACCGGCATCGTCATCGTCCACGGGCAACTCCGGAACCTCCAGTTCCTCAGGTGCCTCGTCATCGGCCGTGACGGCATCGAGATAGACGGGCTCACCCTGGCCCTTGAGGTGCGTGACGACTTTCTCGACTTCGATATCCGAGCAGAACGGCCCGTGCACGCGGGTGATCCGCCCGCCGCCGGCCATGTACAGCATGTCGCCCTGGCCCAAGAGCTGCTCGGCGCCCATCTCGCCCAGGATCGTGCGGCTGTCGATCTTCGAGGTCACCTGGAACGAGATCCGGGTCGGGAAGTTCGCCTTGATCGTGCCGGTGATCACGTCCACGGACGGGCGCTGGGTGGCCAGGATCACGTGGATGCCGGCGGCGCGCGCCATCTGGGCCAGGCGCTGGATCGCGCCCTCGATCTCCTTGCCCGCCACCATCATCAGGTCGGCCATCTCGTCGACGATCACCACGATGTAGGGCATCGGCGTCAGGTCAATCGTGACCTCTTCGTAGACAGCCTTTCCCGTTTCCTTATCAAAGCCTGTCTCGATGGTCCGGGTAATCACCTCGCCCCTGGCCTTGGCCTCGACCACGCGGGCGTTGAAGCCGTCGATGTTGCGCACGCCGAGCTTCGACATCTTGCGGTAGCGGTCCTCCATCTCGCGCACCGCCCAGCGCAACGCGATGATCGCCTTCTTCGGGTCGGTGACCACCGGGGTGAGCAGATGGGGAATGCCGTCATAGACGGACAGTTCGAGCATCTTCGGGTCGACCATGATCAGGCGGCACTGCTCCGGTGTGAAGCGGTAAAGTAGGGACAGGATCATGGTGTTGATCGCCACCGACTTGCCCGAGCCGGTGGTGCCGGCCACCAGCAGGTGCGGCATGCGGGCGAGGTCGGCGATCACCGGCTCGCCGCCGATGGTCTTGCCCAGGCAGATCGGAAGCTTCTGAACCGATCCCTGGAAATCTGCCGCTTCCAGCATCTCCCGGAGGTAGACCGTCTCCCGGGTCGCGTTCGGAAGTTCGATACCGATGGCATTTCGCCCGGGGATGACCGCGACGCGCGCCGAGACGGCGCTCATGGAACGGGCGATATCCTCCGAGAGCGCGATGACCCGCGAGGACTTAACCCCTGGCGCAGGCTCAAGCTCGTACAACGTGACCACGGGCCCGGGATGAACGTGGATGACCTCGCCTTTCACCCCGAAGTCACGGATGACCTTTTCCACCCGGCCGGCCCGCTCCTCGAGGATATCCTCGGTGAGAACCTCACCCTCACGCTGCGGCGGCGGCGCGAGCAATTCGATGGACGGAAGCTCATAGCCGACGCTCTTTCTCCGTTCCTGAACCGTCCGCTCGGCCAGCGGGAACTCGATCACCTTCGCTACCGGGCCCGACATCTCCGATGGGACGTCCTCCATCATCACGCCGACGACCGGCTCAGTGGGGTCTTCCTGGCACTCTGCGGCAACAGGCGGCTCGCTCGCCGTTTCGGCAGGTGCGAATTCGTCGCCGAACAGGGCCAAGTACCCCAGATCGACCCCATCGGCCGCATCGTGCGTAACTGTGCTTCCTGCGCCGGACGCAGCAACGTCCGGCGCAGGAAGCTCTTCCGGTTCCAATGGCGGAAGACCGCTCCCCTCAGGCGCGGCAGGCCACTCGAACTCGTTCGTGTCGTACACGTCCTCGGCAAGCGCTCCCGCGTCGAAACTCCCGGTTTCCGCCGGATCGTCATGGATCAGGAATGATCCAGGTGCGACGGCCACCTGATAAAGGCTCGACTGGAAAGCGAAACCTGAGAAGACCGCAGGCATGAGGGAGACCGGAACGGGCAGGAGCAGTTCGGCGGAATCGGACGGCTCTGTCTCAACGATCAATTGTTCAGTGCTCTCTTCGGCGCCCGCTTCGATGACCGTCTCCTGGCCAACGGTCGCGTTTAAGTCCTCCAGGACAGGATCCTCGTCCTCGACCAGCGCAATATCGTCCACGACGGGGAAGTGGGAGAAATGACTCGCCTCGTCTTCCGGCTGTTCGTTTGCAGGCACGATTTCCACAGGTCGGGGATCGAGCTTCACCTCGAAAACATGGGCGTCGGTCGACCTCGCCTCTATGGCGGCGCGAAGCCGCTCGATGCGGCTATGGATCGTATCCTGGGCCGCCTGGTCCTCTTCACGCGCCGCACGGGCAACCTCAATTCCCGCATCGGCAATCAGGTTGACAACGTTCGTCTCGATCTGCTTCTTGATGAAGCGGTCAGGTGTGCGCGTTGCCCTCACGTCCTTGGACAGCTCAAAGGCCGGCCACCACCCGGGCTGGGCCTCTCCAACCGACGACCACGGCGCCTGCCAGGCGAACTGAATGCTGGCCTCGACCTGTGTGCCCTCCGTCCTTGCAACCTCCGAGGCCGCTGCCGAATCCCGACCGTCATGCTGAATCGCGCTCGGAAGAAAATCATTAGGCTTGAATGAGTTACGCATGAGTGCTTGCAAATCCATTGAGGCAAAAGCAGGGGAGCTGCTGCCATCCGGGACTGTCGCTCATGGGGGTAAAGAGAGAGTTATTGGATGGAATGATGCCTGGGATGTCCCTGCCGATGATGGGCAGCCCAAGGATGGATGCCGGGCTCACCATCGAGGCGGCATGGTGGGGCTGCATCACAAGGTCGAGGGTGCATCGGTTCCAGCACCTTGCGTCAGCCTCCTTCAGAACAGCGATACGCCGGTCAGATCGGCGAGTTTGGCCATGAGCTCGTCCTGGAACGCAGGGTCGGTCGCTTGTGCGGCTGGCGGCTGCCGCTTGTGGTGATGCCAATAGCCACCGCTGACGATGGCCGCAGGGTCATCGCTCGTGGCGAGCCAGGTCTGGGTGCGGTGCCCCTCCTCGAGATCGTCCGGAGCGCCGGGACCGCCCATGCGGGTCGGCACCCAGCCCGGATCGACCGCATGGCTCAGGACGTCCGGCCAATGGCGCGCGGCGGCAAGAGCCAGTGTCGCGACGTAGAGCTTGCTTTCCGAGTAGGCGCGCGTTGTATCCCAGCGTCGCTCGGTCCAATCGATGTCATGCAACGGTCCGGTGCCGCCGCTATGCATGCTGCTGCTCAAATAGATCAAACGGCGGGGGCGTTCGATCAAGGCCGTCAGCATGTACGGCGCGAGCGTGTTGACGGCCAGAATGCTTGCGTGCCCTTCAGGGGTCGGTGACCGGCTCGGCACAGTGTAGATGCCGGCATTGTGGATGACCGCATCCATCCGGCCAATGGCATTGACCTGGTCCGCGATCGCACGGGTCTCGACGGCACTCTGGAGGTCGCCGACAACGATACCGGCCGTGCGCGGTGCGAGGTCTGCCAGCGCGGAGGCACGTTGCTGCGAGCGTGCGTGGAGAACGACCCGGTGCCCCTGCTCGATCAGGGCCTGCGCCGCCGCGCGGCCGAGCCCATCCGTGCTGCCGGTGATGAAGATCAAAGCCATGCCAGTCCTCTTGATCCACCAAAGCTCCAGAGCACCGGACGTGGAATCGAACGCGCGTCCGATGCTCTCACTTTGTGGTTCGACGCATCTTTACACGCAAAACCGGTTCCCACTTTTGCGTTCGATGCTTTAGACCTAGGGCGCAGACGGACGAAGCGCAGCCATCACCTCGTCGGCCGCCCGCATCCCGCTCTGATAGGCGCCGTGGGCGGTCGAGAAGTCGTGAGTCTCGGTTGCCTCGCCGGCGAAGAACAGACGGCCGTCGAAGGGGCGGGCCAAGGTGACACGCGCTTCCGCCTTTCCCGGAAGAGCATAGCTATAGCCGCCCCCGATGTGATCCATCCGGCTCCAGGTCGAGACGACCAAGGGTCGAAGGCTGCGTCGGACGTTCGAACCAAACAGGGCCGCAAGCTCGTCGATGGCATAGGCGAAACCAGCGGCGGGCCCGTGTGCAGCTAGCGCCTCGGCGCCCTCCCCGCCGAAGAAGCCCTCGATCACGGGACGGCCGAAGGGTCGAATGTAATAGGAGCCCGTGCTTGGCTTGCGCGGATCACCGATCACATGGGTCTCCGGTTCGAAGGGATTGTCACCGACGATCTCCAGGAACAGCTTCTCGTTGCGACCGAGCGGAAGGCTGGCGGCGGCATGGCGCCAATCGTCGAGTTCGGCTGGAAGCCTGATGAACCCTCCGGTGAGCACGGCCGTCGAGACGGTGATGATCACGGTCCGAGCGGTGATGCGGCCGGCTCTCGTCGCGATACTCACCCTGGCGGCATCAAAGCCGATGGCCTCGACCGGGGTGGCAAGGCGCAGCGCGACGCCGGGCGGCAGGCTGGACGAGACAAGGGCGCCGTATCCGGCCGGCACTCTCCAGTTGTTCCTCGTCGAAGCCGTGTCGTAGGCGAGATAATCCGCGATCGATAGCTGCTCGAGGCCGACGCCGCTGATGTAGCCGCTCATCGCCTGGAGATAGGCGTTCCACCTCCCGCCCGGCTCCAGCGCATCGGCGGCACAGTCGCTCCGGGGTGGATCCGACAGCAAGCGCCCATGCCATGCGGCGTAGGCATCGTCGGAGGCATCCTGGTCTCCGGGCGGGAAGCCGAGGTCGCGATATTGCTGATTCCAGGCCGGCCTGCGGCGCTCGACGGCGAAGCCGGACGCCTCTGCGATGTCCACCCAAGGATTGCGATCCGCCGAATGGAGCCACCCGCAACCGAGATCGAGCGCGTGCCCGGCCACGTTGACCGTGTCGGCCCGGCCTCCGATCCGCGGCGAGGCTTCGAGCAGCAAGGTGGACAGGCTGCTGGCTGTCAGACGCAGCGCAGCGGCAATGCCTGCGGCCCCACCGCCGACGATGATGACGTCCCAATCATTACTCATACAGTCCGTCCATTCGGCCCCGTTCGGGATCCACTACACACCAGTTTGCGCATCGACAATCGAGCCACGGCGGCCCCTCCCAGGGTTACCGAGGATCGGTTGGCTGTCGCAACTGGAACAACCAAATACAATAGAGTTCTGATCCACTTGCGATGAGACGTGCAGATCGCACGTTGCCAAGACCCGGTCTCTCTTGATGGATTCGAGTCCGGGCCGGACGCATCGATCCCCACAGCCTGCGCCTTTTCCTGGTGACCGAGAAGGAGCACATCGCGACCTCGAGCAAGTGCTCGGCGCCCCGCTTCTCACCACAGGGGTCGGAGGGATCCTGGCTCCCGAGCTCAGCGCGATCAGCCGATACCGAGAACGGCAACTATCTCTTCACCCTTTTGTCACTACACTCTACTCATAGCCAGCTCACGCGAAACCTCGGCATTAGGCCTAGTATTGCTTGGTAGAACTACGCTATAGTGCCGACGAGGTAATCCCTAGGAAGGTATCGCCATGGCGATCGTCTACCCCGTAATGGCTTTGATTGGCGGTCTCGTCAGTTGCGTCCTGCTGTGGCCTTACGGCGCCACCGTTGCACTGCTCAGCATGCCTTTCGCCGGGAGCCTTCTTGCCCTCGCCGCTGCGTTCATGATCTATAGGCGGACCACGGGCGAAACCGGCCAAGGCCGTGATCGCGCCGTGACCATGGATCGGACCCGGACCTTGCGGACGACGGAAAGCCGCTGACAAGCCCAATCGGCCGGGGCCCTCTTCTTTTCTCCGACAGACCGGCGTGCGCGTCATCCAATCGGCACGCGTGACATCCTTTCCCATTTTCCCTGGCGTACGGGCAACGGGGCCATGTTCCGAGCCGGCATGGTCGCCTGCCGGATGGCACGGTCAAAACGCCGGAGGCCTGGGTCGGCGCGGCGTTCGCCATGACCCTGCCCCGTGAGAAGGGAAGCCTGCCGACCGCGCCAGCTCAGGACCGACCCTTGCGTCTCATTATTATGGTTTCTTAACCCTGCTGGACCGTATAACTCCTATTCGATCCTTCCTGCCATGGTTCCGCCCCCATGGCGCGGCAGGCAGGAAGCATGACAGGACCCGGTGCGTGATGATGAACCGTCTGACGATCGCCATAGCCGTGGCCGGGTGGGCTCTCTACGGCTTCTCGGTCCTGATGCCCCGTTCATCCGGCGCTGATCCCCAGGCCGAGATCGCGCGACTGCGCCAAGTCGCCGAAACGGCCGGTGCCGACCGTGATGCGCTCGCCGCCGAGCTGGTGCGTTTCAAGGAGGGGAACCGGGACCTGCAGCATGTCCAGAACCGGATTGCCGCCACCACGCAGGAGTTGAAGCACCTGGAATATCTCCGTTCCAGGATCAGCGGCGAAATCGACGTGATGCGGCCACAACCGTCGAAGGCCCCCTCCCAAGCCGTCGCTCCACCCGAGAGTTCCATTCTTTCGGACGCAGCCGGCGCGGGTCCCTCGAAGGACGAGATCGGCTACGCGCAACAGGCGCTGACGGCACTGGGCTTCGGCCCCTTGAAAGCCGACGGGGTCTTCGGCCCGGGCACGCGCCGCGCGGTCGAGGCCTTCCAGCAGGCCCGCGGGCTCCCCGTCACGGGAAAGCTCGAGGCCGCGACCCTCCGGGCCATTCAAAACAGCCACGTGGCCGTGCAGCCTTGATTGCGAGGCGGGTCCCGGCTCGTCGCCAGGACGACGCCTGACTACCTGGATGTTTCGACGGACTTTGCCTGATCGCCGGGTGCGAGCCGGAGCCTCCGCTCCAGATCTTCGACCTGCCTGGCGACGGCATTGAGGTTCGTTCGGATCACGAAGAGGTCCGAGGCGGATATGCCGGACGCGCCGATCGTCGGCTTCAGATCCAGCTTCGGGTCGTCCCCCTGGCCCTTCGGCTTCGAGCCGCTCCCGGCAATCCAGCGCCAGACGGCGCGAAAGAGCCAAGCGATCAGGACAAACAGCGCCAGTCCCACCGCCACGACGATCCCCAGCGTCACGGCAACGCCGAGTTGATCACCCCCACCCATCGAATACCCCCAAAGTCAGCCGGAATCTCATAGAGCATCGGACGTGAGTTCGATGTCACGTCCGATGCTCTAACTTTCTGGTTTGACGCATCTTTCCACGCAAAACCGGTTCCCACTTTTGCGTTCGATGCTTTAGAGCATCGCTCCTGAAAGTGGAATGCTCTTTCCCCATGCTGCTCCGACCGGATCGGGATCCGCACCGGAAGCCGGACCCGGCCCGTCGGCCAGAGCACGATGAGGGGACCTTTCATCCTCTACTACTTTTGTGCAAGATCAGGACGCAGCTTTTCTGTTGCTGGACTGCCGAAGCCTGAATACTCTCCCCTCACAAGAAAAAGGGCCGCAACAATGCGGCCCGAAGTTTAGGGAGGAAACGCCCAAGAAGGGCGAGCAGGACGGTGACGCCAATCACCGCGCTGCATTGCAATAAAGTACTGTGTGCCACAAAAAGCGGCAAGTATAAACGGGCAGCATCGCTGCCTTTTCTTTTTTCTGTATCCTATTAGTCACACTTCTGAACCCAGCCGCTGCGCTAGCGGATACACTCGATGGGGACGCGGACGTTGGAGCCTCCGATCAGGACGGTCCGGCAGGGCATGCCGTTGATGATCTGGACCTCGTTCGGCGTTGCATACGGGAACACCGCGTCCGGTGTGCCCGTCAGCGGGCGACCGCCGACCATCTGACCGCCTCCGTTCTCGATCCGAATGCTCCCGGTCGTGCCCGGCTCGAACGTCCCGGTCGGAACATGACCGGCACATTCCACGGGAACGCGGACGTTGGAGCCTCCGATCAGGACGGTCCGGCAGGGAACGCCGTTGATGATCTGAACCTCGTTCGCAGCCGCATAGGGGAACAGCGAGTTCGGCGTACCCTGTATGGGATTGGGCTCCGATTGCGCCTGTGCGGCTGCGAGCCCGACGATGGACGCAATGCCTGCGACAGACAGGATCGTCAGCGTTCTCATGGCTCTCATGGAGGCCTCCTCTCCGCAGACCGGGAAATGCAGCATGCAAGAGGCGCTGCGGATGCCCCTGTTGCACGAGGTCGACGAGTGTCATCCGCCGGGACGACGGCAGGCGCCAGAGCTTCACACGGGGCGAAACCATCAAGCCTGGGGTCACGCGCGGCGTCGCGGCTTCCAGCTGAACCTGACGATGAGGCAGCCCACCAACTCGCCTCTCTCCGACGCTCGTCCGGCAATGCCGATCCGACCGTCGTCGAGAACAGAACACGAGAGTCGATCGGCGCAGGCATCGATCAAGCGTCAGGTGGATACGCAGCGCGAATCCTAATCGGACCTCTCCGCGCTGCTTGATCGGTTGAGCCATTCACTTACCAAATCGGGACAATGCCGGTTCAGCCCGGACATCGGGCCTTGAAGGCATGACATCCTGAAAGGATGCATGTCGAAAGCGATATGTCCGGTTTTTGCGGAAGCCCAGGATTCTCGTGCCCACGAATACCTACAAAGGGCTAGTCGACGGCCATCGCCTTGACGCCGGATGTTGCCTCGGCTGCTATGACATGGCTGGGGACGAGTGATCGGCAATCCAAGGGGGAACGATGCGTTACCTTCCGCAACGTCTGTCCTGTGGCCCTATGGTTGCGGCCGGCCTGGTCTTCGGAGGCGCGAGCAGCACGCTTGCCGCGGATTTGGGTCCTCCCCCTGCTCCCGTGGTCGAGGCCCCTGCTCTGCCCAGCTGGACCTATCGCTTCACGCCTTACGGCTGGCTGCTGGCGTTGAACGGCACCGAGACGATCCGCGGCAGGTCCGTGAAAGTCGATGCCAGCTTCGCCGATATCGTCAAGGCCTCGGACACGCTCGTGGCGCTGATGGGAGACTTCGAAGCCCGCAACGGCCCGGTCTCTCTTTTTACCAATGCGGTCTGGGCCAATATCGGCGTGGACGGCAACAGAATAAGAAGCCGCTCCTTGGCACCTGGCGTGACCGGCGCTCTCGCTACGTCCCTGAGCCTCGATATCGACATGGCCATCATCGAAGCCGGCGCCGCCTACGAGGTCTACCGCTCCGGGCCGCTGGCCTTCGACCTGCTCGCGGGGGCAAGATACTGGCACCAGTCGGCGGATCTCTCGTTGGCCGTCACGGGTGCCGTCTCGACGGCCGATCTCGACGTGGTGGGTTCCCGCGCGCTTGCTCATTCGGGTTCGGTCGACTGGGTCGATCCCATGATCGGCGGACGCATCCGCTACACCGTCTCTCCGGGTCATGAGCTCCTGCTGCGCGGCGACATCGGCGGGTTCGGCCTCGGGAGCGACTTCTCCTGGCAGGCCATCGGAGCCTATGGATTCGAGCTCGGCACCTATCAGGGCGTGACGTTCTCGGGCGTCGTCGGATACCGCGCGCTCTACGTGGACTACAGCCAGGGCGAGGGGCGGCAGCGCTACCAGTACGACATGCTCCAGCACGGGCCGGTGCTCGGCATCAGTGCGAGATTCTGAACGCTTTCGAAGCCTGTCCCGTTCGGTCAAGCAATGCCGTCGGAGCGGTGGCAAACTTTCCTGAAATCGCCTGAGAGCAGGAGAGAATGATGCGACCTCTCGTTTTGCCCGTTATGCTCGCCGGCCTCCTGGCCGCATCGTCGGTTTCCGCCCAGGGGCAGAACCCCCGCCAGCCGCCGGTGCGCAACGGCGAGGTCGTGGTGCCGTCGGAGAACACTCTGGAGCGGGATGCGGTGACGCAGCCCCGCAACGACTTCTCGACGAACGACGCGAAGGCGACCAGGCAGATGGATCGTCAGAACCAGCGAATCGACAAGCTGATCGAGAAAGGCATCTGCTCGAACTGCAGATGAATGCGCGTCGCCGTGAGGTGGAGCGCCGACCATCATGGCGACGCCGGTGATGCGGGATGATCGGTTGCCGGCGTCTCTGCATTTGCCTCGAGAAGAGCTGATGAGAGGCCTTAACGAGCAATCATCCACCTGAGGATCAAAAGCGGCGCGTCTCCGGATGCCGGATGTGGTAAGATGTCTCGGTTCGGGACAGGACCATTCGCAATGGCTCAGGTTCAGATGGACAATCCGCATTGTGGAAATCGGCTCCTGGCCGCTCTCGACGATGAGGATTTCGCCTATCT
The DNA here is from genome assembly GCF_034627025.1 of Microvirga lotononidis. NCBI lineage: Bacteria > Pseudomonadati > Pseudomonadota > Alphaproteobacteria > Hyphomicrobiales > Methylobacteriaceae > Microvirga > Microvirga lotononidis. Next base: position 4,892,772 of record NZ_CP141048.1, read on the forward strand.
GGAACCGCATCTGACGCTGGTCGATCTCCATCGAGGCCAGGTGGTCTACGAGGCCGGCCAGAGGCTCGACTATACATACTTCCCCCACACCGCCGTCATCTCTCTCGTGACGGTGATGCTCGACGGGAAGTCCGCCGAGATGGCGACGTTCGGATGCGAATCCATCGTCGGTCTCGTCAGCGCCTTCATCTCCCGCGACTCTTTCGGCCGCTATATCGTGCAGATCGGCGGAACGGCCTCCCGTGTCGATCTCGACCGGATGCACGACGCCTTCAGGACAAGGCCTAAGGTCCAGCAGCTCCTCTTGCGCTTCACCGAGGCACTACTGGCGCAGACCCTGCAGAGTGTCGCCTGCAACGCCACACACAGCGTCGAAGCGCGCTGTTGCCGCTGGATCCTCAACACGCGTGACCGCTGGGCATCCGATGACATCCCTTTGACGCATGAATTCCTTTCGGAAATGCTCGGCGTCCAGCGCTCGAGCGTCAGCGCCGTCACCCGCGCCCTCCACGAGGCCGGTCTCATCAATCAGAGCAGAGGCGTGATCACGATCATCGATCGAAGTGGTCTCGAGGAGATGGCCTGCGAATGTTACGAGATCATCCGCCGAAAATTTTCACAGCTCCTGCCGCCGACGAATCCATGATTTCATGGAATGTGAGAGGTTGACTTGCCGGGAGGCTGCCACAGGTAAGTCATCCTGGGTCGCCCTGAACGAGCTATGTCTTGATCAAGCGCATGCCACATCGCAACGCCCTGCCCGGTCATGTCATCGACAAGGGCCTGATCGCCACGGCCGTAACAGCCGCACTGGCGGCGTTTCTCCTGTGCTGCCAGCTTCCATGATACATATTGTCGGAACGATCTAAGGCCGGTTCAGACAGCCCCCGATAACGCCTTGCCACTGACTGCGGAGGATCATCCGATCTCTGAGCACGGAATGATCAGGACGGGGCGAAGATCTTCGCCTACGATCTCGATCATGATCTCGCTGCTGTAATGCGGCAACATCCCTGCCCAGCTTTCCAGGAGCTTCTCGGCGACCTTCGCGGCCTCGATCTTGGCTGCCTGAAGATCCGGCAGCTCCATTCCACTCAGATCCTCTTCCGTGCAGAAATGGCTTTTCACATCAATGTAATAGCGGGGCACGACGCATACCCTCGGGAACGCTGACCAGGATGGACGCACCCATCCTGGTATTCACCTATGTTAATCCACAAGAGCGGAATTCCAAAATGCCTCGGAATCCCCGACCACTATTCTGGACAGGCCGTTCGGCGAAACTTTATGTCGCCACTCTGATTGTATAGACCTGCTGTTCCATCAAGCCCTTCAGGAGTTTCGATGCTTTTGCCCTGGATGAAACTGGCGACCGACACCACGATGTTGGCCGTCGAATCCCAGCTCGTGATCTGGACCCGCCTCTCCCAAGCGGCCATGGGCCGAGGCTCCCACGCGGAAAACCTGCTGATGGTGACGGAGAAGGTCACCGCCTTTGCGGAAGCGGCTGCCACACTCGCGACGGGCGGATCGGCCCATAAGGTCGTCAGGGGATACCGCCGGAAGGTGCGCGCCAATGTGAAGCGCCTGAAGCGATAAGAACTCCGCAAGTCGAGCTTGACTGTAGACCTACGTATTTCCCGCTATTTTCGATCCGGGAGCGCCCATCTATAGAACACCCCCATTGATGTGGTTAATTCAAAGACAACATTCACCAAGGATATATTTCATATCTTCCGTGCCTGAGGGGGCCAGAGCATGGTTTTGAGCCGTGGTTCGATCGCGAGGTCGGACACGGCTCTTTCTTTTTCAAGCGTGGAACTCAGCCCTTGTGAAGGTCCGCAAGGACCGTCTCGAGACGCCGCCAGGCCTCCGCCGAACCCGGAAGTCCAAAACGCAGGAGACGGGGATCGTGCTGGAAGCGGCGGACCCAGATGCCGTGATGCCCCAAATGGGAGAACACGTCGGATGCCCGGCTGCTGTCCATGAGACGGTAGAGGATCGTGCCGCCCGGCGCCCGGCTCGACAGCGGCTCCAGAAGCGCGTCGAGGCGGCGGGCATCCTCGGCCCTCGCCGCTTGGGCCGCCTCTCGCCAGGACCGGTCGCGCAACGCCCGCCGTCCGACCTCCATGGCGGGCCCTGAGACGGACCAGGGTCCGAGTGCCTTCCTCAGCGTCTCGGCGAATGTGGTCGCCGCAACCGCAAAACCGAGCCTTACTCCCGCAAGCCCGTATGTCTTGCCGAAGGAGCGCAGGACGACGGTGTTCTCCGGAAGGACGGAAACGAGCGTCTCGTTGCCGTCGAAATCGGCGAAGGCCTCGTCGACTAGGAGCCTGCCGCCCCGACGCCCGAAACGCACGGCCTGTTCAAGCAGCACCTCCCTCCGGAGCAAACGACCATCGGGATTGTTGGGGTTCACCACGACGAGGATATCCGCCTCGCCGGCCTCGTCGAGTGAGCCGATCTCCGCAACCGCGTGGCCTGCCCCGCGCCAGGCATGGGCATGCTCGGCATAGGTCGGCCCGAGGATGGTGACCCGTGACCGGGGCCACAGGATCGGCAGCAGGCTGATGAGAACCTGCGTCCCCGGTGCGCCCACGACCATCGCTGGATCCGCCGCGCCATAGGCCTCGGCGGCAGCCGCCTCCAGGTCCCTGTGGTCGGCCGGCGACGGCAGCCGTTCGAACAGACGGGCTGGCAAGGGAGGCATGGGATAGGCTATGGGATTGATCCCCGTCGACAGGTCGATCCACGGCTCTGGCGCGTCCGGAAAGAGCCGTCGGGCCTCGTCCAGGTCGCCCCCGTGCCAGATCCGCGCCTCACTCATCCGATTTCCCCATGGCCCTCTCCGATAGCCTGCTCACCTTAAGCCTCGCCCTCGCGGCCGAGGCCGCCTTCGGCTATCCCCATCGCCTTTACACGTGGATCGGGCATCCCGTCACCTGGATCGGGAGGCTGATCAAGGGGCTCGACCGGAGCTTGAACCGGGAGACACGCTCCTTCGGGGAGTGCAGGGCTGCCGGCATCCTGGCTCTGCTGATCCTCCTGACCATGACCGGTCTCGCGGCCTGGATTCTGGAGTGGCTATTTCTGCCGCTCGGCATCGTCGGATTAGCGCTCCTCGCTCTTCTCTCCGGCACCCTCATCGCCCAGCGCAGCCTGCACGAACATGTGGCGGCGGTCTCGGAAGGCCTGCGCGACAGCGGGCTGGACGGTGGGCGCAGGGCCGTCTCGATGATCGTCGGGCGCAATCCACAGAGCCTGGACGAAGCCGGCGTCTCCCGCGCGGCCATCGAGAGCCTTGCCGAGAATTTTTCCGACGGAATCGTCGCGCCCGCCTTCTGGATCGGGGTCGGCGGTCTTACCGGTGGTGCTCTCTACAAAGCCGCGAACACCGCCGACAGCATGATCGGCCATCGCACGCCCAGGCATGAAGCCTTCGGCTGGGCGGCGGCACGGTTCGACGATCTCGTGAACCTGCCCGCCTCGCGGCTCACGGCGCTCCTCATCGTCGCGGCAGCGGCTCTTCACCAGGGCGCCTCTGCCCGAAATGCGTGGCGCGCGGTGCTGCGCGACGCCTCCCACCATCGCTCGCCCAATGCGGGCTGGTCGGAAGCTGCGATGGCCGGTGCCCTGGGCCTGAGATTGGCCGGGCCGCGCGTCTACGGCGATGTGCGCATCGAGGATCGCTGGATGGGCGACGGGCGCGCGGAGGCGAACGCGGACGACATCGACCGTGCGCTCGGGCTTTACCGGACCGCCTGCCTGCTGCTCTTCGCTCTCGCAGCCGGCGCGACACTTCTAACCTGGATCATCGCGCGCTGAGGGCGAAGAGACGCTCGCAATCGAGATGCGTCTCCAGGTGATCGGCGAAGCGGTCGATAATGTCGTCGACGAGGGCCTCGTAAGCGAGATCGCTCGTCTGTGCGCCGAGCAAGGCGAGCCACCGCGCCCGCTGTCGGTCGTCCGCGAAGAGGCCGTGGACATAGGTGCCCGTCACGCGACCGTCGGCCGAGACGGCGCCGTCGGGCTGCCCGTTCGCCAGACGGGCGAAAGCCCGCGAGAATGCATCCGGCCCTGACGTCTCGCCGATATGCATTTCATATCCGGAGAAAGGCGTGCCGTCTGCCAGCGTAGTCCCGGCGACCGCCTCGAGCCGCTTGTTCGCGGTCAGCGTGGTCGTAACGTCGAGCAGGCTCAAGCCCGCGATGGAGCGGCCCGCCTCGCCCTCGATGCCCAGCGGATCGTCGATGCGCGTCCCGAGCATCTGGTAGCCGCCGCAGAGGCCGAGGACCCGACCTCCCCGGCGCACATGCGCCTTCAGGTCGACATCCCAACCCTGCACGCGGATGAACATCAGGTCGTCGATGGTGGTCTTGGAGCCGGGCAGCACGACGAGCGCGGCTTCCGCCGGCAGAGGATGGCCGGGCTCGACCAGCACCACCTCGACGCCGGGCTCCTCGCGAAGAGGATCGAGATCGTCGAAGTTTGAGATCCAGGGCGTGACCGGAACCGCGACCACGACCGAACCCCTTCGGCCCTCCCGCCTCAACCCGAGGCCGTCCTCCGCCGGAAGACGCGCGGCGTCGGAAAAATGCGGCACGAGACCGAGCGCGGGCCAGCCGGTGCGCTCGGAGACAAATCGCATGCCGCTGTCGAACAACGCGGGGTCGCCCCGGAAACGGTTGACGATGAAGCCGCGGATCATCGCCGCATCCGCCACATCGAGCACCGCCTTGGTGCCGACGAGGCTTGCGATCACGCCACCCCGGTCGATATCGCCCACGAGCACCACGGGCACATCGGCCGCGCGGGCAAAGCCCATATTGGCGATGTCGCCCGCCCTCAAATTCACCTCGGAGGCGGAGCCCGCCCCTTCGACGAGGACGAGATCAGCCTCTTCCGAAAGCCGCCCGAAGCTGTCGAGAACCGCCTCCATGAGGCGCGGCTTCCAGGACTGGTACTCGCGCGCCCTGGCGGTGCCGACCACGCGGCCCTGCACCACCACCTGCGAGCCGGTCTCGCTCTGCGGTTTCAGCAGCACGGGGTTCATGTGGACGCTCGGCGCCACGCCGGCGGCGCGCGCCTGCAGGGCCTGGGCGCGGCCGATCTCGCCGCCATCGGCGGTGACCGCCGCGTTGTTCGACATGTTCTGCGGCTTGAACGGGCGGACCATCAGCCCCTTCCGCGCAAAGACCCGGCACAGGCCCGCCACCAGGAGCGACTTGCCCACATTGGAGCCGGTGCCCTGCACCATGAGCGCGCGCATCAGAACTCGACGCCTTCCTGCGCCTTCACGCCGGCGGCGAAATGGTGCTTCACCAGTGTCATCTCGGTCACGAGATCGGAGGCCTCGATCAGCTCCGGCTTGGCGTTGCGGCCCGTGACGACCACGTGGAGATCTGAGCGACGCCGTCTCAGCGTTTCGACCACTTCGGCGAGGGGCAGGTATTCGTAGCGCAGCGCGATGTTGAGCTCGTCGAGCACCAGGAGGCGGATGTCTTCGCGCGCCATCAGCTCCTTGGCCTTGGCCCAGGCGCGCTCCGCCGCCGCCACGTCCCGGGAGCGGTCCTGCGTCTCCCAGGTGAAGCCCTCGCCCATCGTGTGCCACTCGACCTGATCGGAGAAACGGTCGAGGGCGAGGCGCTCGCCGGTTTCCCAGGCGCCCTTGATGAACTGCACCACGCCCACATGGAAGCCGCGCCCGAGCGCCCGCAGCATGAGGCCGAAGGCGGCCGTGGACTTGCCCTTGCCGGGGCCGGTATGCACGATCAGAAGCCCCTTCTCGACCGTCTTCGAGGCGACCTCCCGGTCCTGGACTTCCTTGCGCTTGATCATCTTGGCGCGGTGGCGCGCCTCTTCGTCCTGGGTCATCCCGAACCTGCCTTCGCATGAGTGGGCCGCACCATGAACAGGCTCGGACCCGATTTCAAGACACCCGATTTCCACGACCGAGGCTTGAAAGATGTCCCGTGCCCCGGTAAGCATGTAACGGACGGTGCCCCGGCGACGGGGTGAAAAGGGAATGCGGTGAGACACCGCGGCTGCCCCCGCAACTGTAAGCGGCGAGCCTTCGCTCCAAATGCCACTGGGCGGTGATGCCCGGGAAGGCGGTAGCGCAATGCATCGACCCGCGAGCCAGGAGACCTGCCGTCATCGTGCAACCCAAATGCCGCCGGAGGGGTGGCCAAGAGGTATTCATGTCGACGCTCACCAATCAAGCTTACGCCGCCACTCCGTCTCAACGTCTCGTGGCCATTCTCACCGCAGCAACCTTCGGCCTCGCACTTGTGTTCATTTCGGGCTTCGCCTCGCCCGAGACGATCCACAATGCGGCGCATGACTGGCGTCACTCGCACAATTTCCCCTGCCACTAAGAGGGGAATCCCATGATCCTGCGGGTTCTGAAAGCGGCCTTGGTCGCTGGGTTTCTGGCTGCCTGTGTGGCTGCGACCCTCCAAACCTTCCTGACGTCCCCCCTGATTCTTCAGGCCGAGACATACGAGAAGGCCGCCGCGCCGGAAGCACATGCCGCCCGGTTCGGCGGGATGTTGCACCTGGCCCATGTGCAACATGCTCCGTCCGACGCAGGGGAAGAGAGCGCCTGGGAGCCAGGCGAAGGCTTTCCCCGAATCGCATTCACGGCGCTGGCTACATTGGTCAGCGGTGTCGGCTATGCCTTGATCCTCGCGGCCCTGATCCTTGCGGCGGGTCGCCGGTTCGACCTGCAGACGACCTTGCGATGGGCCATCGGCGGCTTTCTCGCCGCCAGTCTCGCGCCTGCCGTCGGGTTGCCCCCTGAGCTTCCGGGCATGGGAGGCGCGCATCTCGCCGAGCGCCAGATTTGGTGGATCTGCACTGCCGCCGGAACGGCCCTTGGCCTGTATCTGATCACGAATGTGCGTCACCATGCGGCGATCGGCATCGGCCTCATCGCGATCGTGCTTCCACATCTGATCGGCGCGCCTCACGCGGAGGCCGCTGCGAGTGACGTTCCGGCCGCCCTGGCCGCGCAATTCGCAGCACGCTCGCTCGCGGTTGCGTTCGCCTTCTGGGCAACCCTTGGACTTGCCCTCGGCTGGTATTGGGCGCGCCAGGAAAACCGGACGAAATCGGGATTCCTCTCTCAGGCCGCTTCGGGCACGGGCGAACGCAAGGCAGTTTAGCCCATGACCTCACATCCTGAGGAGATCTGCCTGCATGTCTGCGTCACCTGCCGTCAGGCGGGTGGCCCGGACGACAAGGCGCTCCGGCCCGGTGCGATCCTGCACCGGGCTCTCACGGAGGCGCTCGCCCACCCCGATGCACCAAAGGTACGCGTGGAGGCGGTCGAATGCCTGTCCGTGTGCAAGCGGCCCTGCACCATCGCTGTCTCCGGTCCGGGACGCTGGACCTATATCTACGGCGACCTGAGCGCCGAGACATCGGTCGAGACGATCCTCGACGGATTGCGCCGCTATGCGGCCACGTCCGATGGACTCGTGCCCTGGCGCGAGCGTCCGGAAGCCTTCCGCAAGGGCGTCGTCGCCCGCATTCCCCCATTCAAGACGAACACAGCGGCTTAACGAGAGCCGCCGAAAGGCTCGATTCATGAGCGATCTTGCAAAGATCCCCTGCACCATCGTCACCGGATTCCTCGGTGCCGGCAAAACCACCCTGGTGCGTCACCTCCTCGAGAACGCGGGCGGACGCCGCCTCGCGGTTCTCGTCAACGAGTTCGGCGATCTCGGCTTCGACGGCTCCTTCATCGAAGGCTGCGGCATCGAGGGCTGCACCCAGGAGGACATCGTCGAACTCCCCAACGGCTGTCTTTGCTGCACGGTGGCGGACGATTTCGTGCCCGCCCTGAACACCCTGCTCAACCGACCGAATCCGCCCGAGCACATCCTGATCGAGACCTCCGGCCTCGCCCTGCCGAAGCCGCTCGTGCGCGCCTTCAACTGGCCGGACATCCGCTCCCGCGTGACGGTGGACGGCGTGATCGCCGTGGTCGATGGTCCGGCCGTCGCTTCCGGCGCCTTCGCCGAGGATCCCGACGCGCTCGAAGCCCAGCGCACGACCGACGCCTCGGTCGATCACGAGAACCCTCTGGAAGAGGTTTTCGAGGACCAGCTCCTCTGCGCCGATCTCGTCATCCTCAACAAGACCGACCAGATGGCGGCCGGCGACAAGGGCAAGGTTCTCGCCGAGATCAACGAGCATCTCCCGCGCGCCGTGAAGGTCATCGAGACGTCGCAGGGCAAGGTGGATCCGACGGTTCTGCTCGGGCTCGGCGCCGCCGCGGAAGCGGATCTCGAATCCCGCCCTTCGCACCACGAGACCGCCGAGGATCACGACCACGACGATTTCGACAGCGTCGCGATCCCGGTTGCGCCCGTCGCCACTCCGGAGGCGCTCGTCGCCCGCGTCGAGCGCGCGGCGGAAGCGGCCGGCGTGCTGCGGATCAAGGGCTTCGCCCCCGTCGACGGCAAGCCCATGCGCCTCGTGGTGCAGGGTGTCGGCCAGCGCGTCGCGCATCATTTCGACCGGCCGTGGAAGGCCGGCGAAGCCCGCGATGGCCGCATGGTCGTGATCGGCCTGAAAGGCTTCGACCTGAAGGCCGTCGAAGCCGCCCTGCGCCAGGGGTGACATGCACCTCCTCCCGGTCACAGCGATTTCCCTCGACGAAGGCTCGGAGGCCACGGACCTCCAGCAGCCGCCGGGGGACATCGTCGTCCTCTCCTTCGCGGACAGTGACCTCGGAGCGCTGGCGGCCGCGCAACGTCTGACGACGGGCGGAGCATCGCTCCGCCTCGCCTCGCTGCGTCGCCTGCGCCATCCTCTTTCCGTCGATCTCTATAGCGAGAAGACCGCATCGAAAGCGCGCTTCGTCCTCGTGCGCTGCCTCGGCGGTCTCGATTATTGGCGCTACGGCATCGAGCACCTTTCGCGCATCTGCAGTTCCCATGGAGTGAAGCTCGCTGTCCTGCCCGGCGACGATCGCCCCGATCCGCGCCTCGCCGCCTATTCCACCGTGCCGCAGGCTCTCTGCGACGAGCTGGAGGCCTATTTCCAGGCCGGCGGCATGGACAACATGCGCCGCCTTCTCGCCCGCATCGGTGCCGAGATCGGCGAGACGGGCACCATCGCGGAGCCGCCGCGCAATGTCCCCCGCGCCTTTGCGTGGCTCACGCGAGATTCCGAACAATGCACGCGCTCCGAGAATGCGCCCGATCAGTCGTTTCCTGTCATGTCATGGCCGGCGTCGTGCCGGCCATCCCGATCAGAAGAACACGGCGCTTCGATCCATCTGGATCACCGGTACGAGGCCGGTGATGACGTGAGGCGGACGCAGATTACGTCTGCTCCTCAGGACAAGAAGGGCGCGGACTCACCTCTCCCTGAGGAAGAGGTCGCGCCGGAGGCGCGGGTGAGGGGTTACAGGTTCCTCCGGAAAGCGCGTACCCCCTCACCCGGACCTGAAGGTCCGACCTCTCCCCATGGGAGAGGTGAAGCGGTGGCAATGTCGCGTTCACGGGATGAAGCATCCGACTCTGACTTTGCAACTCCCGAATCCCTCCTCGCCCGCCTCCCCGGCGACCGCCCCCTCGCGTATCTCCTCGTCTATCGCTCCGCCGTTCTCTCGGGGGACACGCAGGCCATCGAAACATTGGCGGCGGCTCTCAGGAAACGCGGCATCGGCTCGCTCGTCCTTGGCGTATCGAGCCTGAAGGACCCGGAAGCGGTCGCCGTCGTTCGACGCGCCATCCAGGCTCGACGTCCCGGCATCATCGTCACGACGACCGCCTTCTCGTCCCGCGACGACGAAAGTTTCGTCCTCGACCAGGCCGGTTGCCCGATCCTGCAGGCGATCCCTGTCGGCAGCCCCCAAGAGGCCTGGGAGGCCTCTCCGCGCGGGCTCTCCGCCGCCGATCTCGCCATGCAGATCGCGCTTCCCGAATTCGACGGGCGCATTGCCGCCGGCCCCATCTCGTTCAAATCGGAAGAACCCGTCGATCCCTCGCTCGCATTCTCACGCCGGATCCAGGCGCCGGATATGGGCGGCATCGATGCCGTTGCCGACACGGCGGCCGCCTGGGTGCGCCTTGCCTGCACACCGCGCCGCGAGCGCCGGCTTGCGCTGGTTCTCTCCGATTATCCCGCCCGGGGCGGGCGCGCTGGTTTCGCCGTCGGGCTCGATACGCCAGCCAGCGCCTGCGCGATCCTCGATCTTCTCGAACAAGCCGGTTACGCGGCCGGGCGGAGTTTTACGGCCGACGAACTGATGCCGCTTCTCACGCAATCCGGAGCTTCGTTCGACATTCCGTTGTCCTGCTACCGCGCTTGGCTCGATACGCTGCCAGCGGAACAACGCATCGCCATCGATGAGCGCTGGGGACAGCCTGAGAACGATCCCATATTTGCCGATGGAGCCTTCCACTTCCGTGCGGTTCGTGCGGGAAATACTCTCGTCGCGCTGCAACCGGACCGGGGCCACGGTCTCGACCGCAAAGGCTTCTATCACGACCCCGAATGCCCGCCGAGCCACGGCTATCTGGCCTTCTATTGCGGCCTCAGAACGATCGAGCGCATCCACGCTCTCGTTCATCTCGGCACCCACGGCACCACCGAATGGCTGCCCGGCAAGGCGGTGGCGCTCTCTAACGCCTGCTGGCCGCGCCTTGCCATCGGCGATGTGCCGGTGATCTACCCGTTCATCGTCGACGATCCGGGCGAGGCGGCGCCTGCCAAGCGCCGCATCGGCGCTGTGACGATCGGGCATCTCACGCCGCAGACGGCAGAGGCGGGCCTGCACGGAGAGGCCGGCGCGTTGCGCGAACTTGTCGAGGAATTCTCCTCCGCGCAGGTGCTCCATCCGGGGCGGGCCGAACTCGTCGCGAGGGAGATTCTGGACCGCGCCCGGACGAGCGGCCTCGCGGCGGCCTGCGGCGTCGAGGACCGCATGGCGATGGACGAGGCCCTGACGTGCCTCGACGCGCATCTTTGCGATCTCGGCGAGGTCACGATCCGCGACGGATTGCACGTCTTCGGCCATGCTCCCGATGGCTTCGAGACCTGCTCCACCGGCGAGCGCGAGGGTTTGCTCAAAGCTCTCGACGGCCGCTTCGTCGTGCCCGGCCCGTCCGGCTCGCCCTCTCGCGGCCAGACCAACGTTCTCCCCACCGGCCGCAACCTCGCGACCCTCGACCCACGGGCGATCCCGACGCGCGCGGCCACGGAACTCGGGCACCGCGCGGCTGCCGAAGTGGTGCGCCGCCACCTGCAGGAAGAAGGCGACTGGCCGCGCCGGATCGTGATGGATTTGTGGGCGTCCCCGACCCTGCGCACCGGCGGCGAGGACATCGCCCATGCGCTGGCCCTTATGGGCGTGCGCCCGACCTGGGACCATGCCTCGACCCGCGTGACCGGCTTCGAGATCGTGCCGCAGCCGCTCATGGACCGGCCCCGCGCCGACGTGACCCTGCGTGTCTCCGGCGCTTTCCGCGACACCTTTCCTGACCAGATCGCGCTTCTTGATCAGGCCGCCCGCGCGGTCGCAGCGCTCGACGAGGACGACGAGTGGAACGAACTCGCCGCCGCGCGACGACGCGGCGAGGCGATGTCCCGCGTCTTCGGCTCCGCGCCCGGCACCTATGGGGCGGGCGTATCCACCCAGGCGCTCGACGGCGAATGGGCGACACGGCATGACCTCGGGCGCACTTATCTGGACGGCACGTCCCATGCCTTCGGATCCGGTGGAGAAGCACGGGCAGATCAAAGCTTCCCGCAGCGGGTCGAGCAGGCCGAAGCCTTCGTGCATGTGAGCGACGTAGCCGAGCGCGACATCCTGGACGGAGATTCCGCCGCCGATGCCATCGGTGGCTTCGCGGCGGCGGCCCGGACGCTCGGCGCTTCGCCCGCCGTCTACAGCCTCGACACGAGCCGTCCGCAGCAACCGAAGGCCCGCACGCTGAGGGAAGACGTGGATCGCCTCGTGCGCGGACGCCTGACGAACCCGCGCTGGATCGCCGGCCAGTTGCGCCACGGCTGGCGCGGCGCGGCCGAAGTCGCGCAAGGCGTCGATGCGCTCCTCGCCTTCGCGGCGACCACGGATGCAGTTCCGTCGGAAACCCTCGATCTCGTCTTCACGGCCCTCATCGGCGACGAGTCGACCTGGACGCGGATCGAGGCCGCCAATCCGCCTGCCGCGCAGGCGATCCGCAACCGTCTCGCGGATGCGCGCCGTCGCGGCCTGTGGGCGAGCCGCCTCAATTCCGTTGCAGCCTTTTTCGACGATGGGCGCAAGGAGGCGGCCGAATGAACGCGCAGCCGATCAGCGAACGCCGTCGCGGATGGTGTCCCGGCGTTCGACGTCCCATGGCGACCGGCGACGGGCTCCTCGTGCGCCTGCATCCGCTCAGTGCCAGGATCAGCGCCGGTCAGGCCCGCGTCATCGCCGAAGTCGCCCGCCAGCACGGCAACGGCCATCTCGACATCACCGCCCGTGGCAACCTCCAGATCCGCGGCGTGAGCGAAGAGACCTATCCCGCCCTGCTTGAGATCCTGGAACGCGAAGGCTTGGCCGAGCCCGAGGGCGATGGCCCGAACCGCCTCACCGCCGTGTCGCCGCTCGCCGGCCTCGATCCCCTGGACCATGGCGACGCCCTTGCCCTGACATGGGCCATCGAGGATCAGGCTGCGCACCTGGACGGGCTGCCGGCAAAATTCTTCATCGCCGTCGATGGCGGCGGCTCGATGCCGCTCGACGCTATCGGGGCCGATCTCCATCTCGTGGCGACCGGCGCTGCCGTCGCTTTCGGGCGCTCTACCCCTGACGGCCTTGATTGGATCGGCACCGCCGGCCTGACCGGCGCGCCGGAGGCGGCTCGCTCCATCCTGGCGGGGTTTGCCGAAATGCGCCGCTCGGGCAGAACCGACGCGCGCAGGTTGCGCGATCTCGAGCCCGGCCTGGCCGACGAACTCGCCGCATCGGCAACCCTCACCCGGGCGGCACCGCCCCGGAAGCGCCCCGCCGCGCCCCATGCGGGCCTGTTTCAAACGGGACGCGGAGCGGCGGTACTGCTCGCCCTGCCCTTCGGCCGCTGCAATGCTGCGCAGCTAGTCCAAGCCGCCGCATGGAGCGAGCGCTTCGGCGGCGGCGAGATCCGCCTGTCCTTCACCCGCGGCCTTCTGCTGCCAGGCGTTGCGGACGAGCATGTCGCGCCCCTGCTTGCCGAAGCCGCCCGTGCCGGCTTCATCACCACCGCCGACGATCCCCGCCTGTCGCTGACCGCCTGCCCGGGCAGGCCCGCTTGTGCGAGCGGTCTGACTCCTGCCCCGTCAGACGCCCTGAGGATCGCCGAAACCTCCGGCGACCTTCTGGCGCGAGGCGCATCCATTCATGTCTCCGGCTGTCCGAAGGGCTGCGCCTATCCGGGAAAGGCCGATCTGACTCTGGTGGGACGCGTCGATGGCCGCTATGACGTCGTGCCCCAAGGCTCTACCCGAGATATTCCCTCTCTGACCCTATCCCTCGACGATATTATGAAAAATTTATTGCCGACGAAGCCCGCCGATCTGCGCCGCACCGCCCTGGAGCGCTCCCGATGAGCGACCGCGCCTATATCCGCGAGGGCGCGGAGATCTATCGCCGCTCCTTCGCGATCATCCGCTCCGAGGCCGACTTGTCGCGGTTTTCCGGCACGGCCGAGCGGGTGGTCGTGCGGATGATCCACGCCTGCGGCATGACAGACCTGCCGAAGGATGTCGAACTCTCGCCGGACTTCGCCGATGCGGCGGAGGCGGCCCTGAAGCGCGGGGCGCCGATCCTGTGCGACGCCAAGATGGTGGCGAACGGCATCACCCGGGCGCGGCTTCCGGCGAACAACGAGGTGATCTGCACCCTCGACGATCCGCGCGTCCCAGGCCTCGCGACCGAGCTCGGCAACACCCGTTCGGCGGCCGCCATGGAGCTGTGGCGCGAGCGCATGGAGGGTGCCCTCGTGGTGTTCGGCAACGCGCCGACGGCCCTGTTCCACCTGCTCGAAATGCTGGATGCCGGCGCACCGAAACCTGCGGCCGTCATCGGCATTCCGGTCGGTTTCATCGGCGCGGCGGAATCGAAGGAAGCCCTCGCCCGCGACCGACGCGTGCCGTACGTCGTCGTCCATGGCCGACGCGGCGGCAGCGCCATGGCCGCCGCGGCGGTCAATGCCCTCGCGAACCCGGTCGAGTAAGCCGATGCCGCAACAGGAACCCATCCGCCTCTTCGGTTTAGGCCTCGGCCCTGGCGATCCCGACTACATGACCGTCCGCGCCCGCAAGCTGCTGGAGACGGCCGACCGGCTCGTTCATTTCTGCAAGCGCGGACGGCGCGGCAATGCGCGGACCATCGCTGACGCCATCGTGGGGCAGGATCCGGAGCGCGAGATCGCCCTGGCCTATCCGGTGACCATCGAGATCCCGGCCGATCATCCGGACTACGCCGCCGCCCTCAACCCCTTCTACGAGGAAGCGGCGGCCCGCCTCCTCGCCGAGGTCGAGGCGGGCCGCACAATCGGCGTCCTCTGCGAAGGCGACCCCTTCTTCTACGGGTCCTTCATGCATCTCTGGTGGCGTCTGAAAGATCGGATACCGATTGAAGTGGTACCAGCTGTCACGGCCATGTCAGGAGCCTGGACCCGTGCCGGAGCGCCGATCACCTGGGGCGACGACGTGCTCACGATCGTGCCCGGCACGCTGCCCGAGGCGGAGCTGGCCCGCCGCCTCTCCGGCACCGACGCCGCCGTGGTGATGAAGCTTGGAAGCCATCTGCCGAAAGTCCGCACGGTGCTGAAATCCACCGGACTGTTCGAGCGCGCCATCTACGTGGAACGGGCCACCATGGCGGAGGAACGGATCGTTCCCTTGCCCGATCTTCCCGAGGATTGGAACGCGCCGTACTTCTCCCTCATCATCGTTCCGGGGCAAGGGAGGCGCGTATGACGGGCGCCCTCACCATCGTGGGCCTGGGCCCGGGCGATCCGCGCTACCTGACACCCGCCGCTTCCGCAGTTCTCGCCTCGGCGACCGACATCGTCGGTTACGGCCCTTACGTGGACCGCGTGCCGGAACGGCCGGGCGTGCGGCGGCATGCGTCCGACAACCGCGTCGAACTCGACCGTGCCCGCTTCGCCCTCGAACTCGCGGCAAAAGGCGCTCGCGTCGCCGTCGTCTCCGGCGGCG
Organism: Microvirga lotononidis; assembly: GCF_034627025.1. Taxonomy (NCBI): domain Bacteria; kingdom Pseudomonadati; phylum Pseudomonadota; class Alphaproteobacteria; order Hyphomicrobiales; family Methylobacteriaceae; genus Microvirga; species Microvirga lotononidis. The sequence continues at coordinate 4,907,976 of NZ_CP141048.1, forward strand.
ATCCCGGCGTCTTCGCCATGGCGGCGGCCGTGTTCGAGGCGGTGGAGAACGGCGATCCGTCCTGGCGCGGCCTCGACATCCGCGTGGAGCCCGGCATCACGGCGATGCTCGCGGCGGCGGCCCGTGTCGGCGCGCCGCTCGGCGGCGATTTCTGCGCCCTGTCGCTCTCGGACAACCTGAAGCCGTGGGACGTCGTCGCGTCGCGCCTGAGAGCGGCGGTTGCGGCCGATTTCGTCGTGGCGCTCTACAACCCGATCTCCTCCGCCCGCCCCTGGCAGCTCGGCGCGGCCTTCGAGATCGTCGCCGAGACGCGTGCACCCGACACGCCGATCATCCTGGCCCGCGCGGTCGGCCGTCCCGACGAGCGGATCCGGATCGTGCCCCTCGCCGAGGTGGAAGCCGCCATGGCCGACATGTCGACCATCGTGATCATCGGCGCGTCCAACACCCGGCTGATCGAGCGGCCCGAAGAGGGGGCGCCTTACGTCTATACGCCGCGCTTCTACGGGGCGCGGCCGTGACGTTTCTCCAGCCATTCGAGCGCTTCGTCGACACTCGCGACCTCCTCGACGCCCTGCGGCTCGTCGGGCCGCGCCACGACGACGACGGGAAGGCCGAGCGACCGCGCCGCCGCGATCTTCGGATAAGTCGCCGATCCGCCGGAATTCTTGGTCACGACTACGTCGACACGCTCGCGCTGCATCAGCGTACGTTCCGCAGCGTCATGGAACGGCGCGCGATCCTGAATGGCGACGACATTCGGCACCGGGAGGGCATCGCCGATGGGCTCGATGGTCCTTACGAGATAAGTGTGCTGCGGTGCAGCCGCGAAGGAGGCGAGTTCGAGGCGCCCCACTGTGAGGAAGACGCGTCGCGGAGACTTGCCGAGCGCCTGAACGGCCGCCTCCATCGAGGGCACTTCGATCCAGTGGTCGCCGGATTGCGGCGTCCAGGCCGGACGGCGAAGGGCGAGCAGAGGGACCTTAGCCAGAGCGCACGCCTCGGCCGCATTGCGGGACATCACGGCGGCGAATGGATGGGTCGCATCGATCACGGCTTCGATGCTCTCCTCGCGGAGGAAGGCGGCGAGCCCCGCCACACCGCCGAAGCCGCCGATGCGGGTCGGGATCGGCATGGGGCGCGGATCGCTGGTGCGGCCGGCCATGGACAGGAGCGGGCTGACATCGGATCGGCCGGCCAACCGCGCGGCGAGCGCGGAGGCCTCCGTGGTGCCGCCCAGAATGAGGATGCGCATGCGCACCTTTTCCCCGAATTCTGAGCAGGAGTCGAGCATGGCGCCGAACAGCCCCTGGCTCACCATCATCGGCATCGGCGAGGATGGGCGCGCAGGCCTCTCCCCGAGGGCCCTGGCTGCCCTCGATCAGGCTGCCTTCGTCATCGGCGGCACGCGCCATCTCGAACTCGCCGAGCCTCTCTCCGGCCAGGCGCAACCGTGGCCGAGTCCCTTCGCGGACGCCTATGCGCTGATCCTCGCCCGGCGCGGCGAGCCGACCTGCGTTCTTGCGACCGGCGACCCGTTTCACTACGGCGTCGGGGCGGAACTTGCACGGCTCATTCCGGCCGAGGAAATCGCCTGCTTTCCGCAACCCTCCGCCTTCAGCCTCGCGGCCGCGCGCCTGGGCTGGTCGCTGCCGGAATGCGACTGCGTGAGCCTGCACGGACGGGCGCTGGAGCGGATCATTCCCCATTTGCAGCCGGGCGGCCGCATTCTCGCCCTGTCCTGGGACGGCTCGACGCCGGACAAGCTCGCGGAATTGCTGAAGGCGCGCGGGTTCGGCGCCTCGGTGATCACCGTGTGCGAGGCCCTGGGCGGCCCGCGCGAGCGCATCCGCCGCACGAATGCTGCCGATTTCAGCCTCCTGGAGATCGGTCCGCTCAACACGGTCGCGATCGAGGTCTTAGCAGAAAGGGATGCACGCATCGTCACTCTCGCGCCCGGGCTACCCGATGCCTTTTTCGAGAATGACGGCCAGCTCACCAAGGCGGAGATCCGCGCCCTGACCCTTGCGGCGCTCGCGCCGAAAGCCGGTGAGCTCTTGTGGGATATTGGTCTCGGCGCCGGGTCCGTCGGCATCGAATGGTGCCTGCGCCATCCCCGCAATCGCTGCATCGGAATCGAGGAGCGTCCGGAGCGAGCCGAGAGGGCGCGCCGCAATGCGCTCGACCTCGGTACGGCGACTCTCGACATCCGCATCGGGCGAGCTCCGGACGCACTGGTCGATCTGCCGGCGCCGGATGCGATCTTCATCGGCGGCGGCGCGTCGGAGGCAGGCGTGTTCGACGCCGCCTGGGCCGCGCTGAAACCCGGCGGGCGTCTCGTGGTCAACGGTGTCACCTTGGAAACCGAGACCCTGCTCGGCAATCTCTACGCACGGCACGGCGGCACGATGCGGCGCCTGGCGGTCTCGCGCCTCGAACCCGTCGGCGGCATGCATGGCTGGCGGGCGGCGATGCCCGTTATGCAATGGATGGTGGTGAAGCCATGATCGTGGCAGGGATCGGATTCAGGCGCATCGCGGCCGCCGAGGACATCGTGGCGCTCGTGGAACAGGCACTGGAGCGCGCCGCGCTTACACGGGATTCACTTGCGAAACTCGCGACGATCAAGGCCCTCGCCGACATGCCCGCCTTCGCGGAATCCGCCCGCAGGCTTGCGGTTCTTGCGATTGCCGTCGAGGAGAGCGCGCTTGCCGCAGCGGCACAACGGGTGCGGACGCAATCGGCCCGATCCATCGCCGCGCATGGCGTCGGCTCCGTTGCGGAAGCGGCAGCTCTCGCGGCCGCCGGACCTCGCTCCGAACTCGTCCTGACGCGCATCGCCTCCGCGTCCGCCACCTGCGCCCTCGCGCGCCTGGAGACCGCTCCATGACCGTTCATTTCATCGGAGCAGGCCCCGGTGCCGCCGATCTCATCACCGTGCGTGGACGCTCGCTTGTCGAACGCTGCCCCGTCTGCCTCTATGCCGGCTCCATCGTGCCGCCGGAGATCCTATCCTGGTGCTCGCCCGGCGCGCGGCTGGTCGATACGGCTCCTCTCGACCTCGATGCCATCACGGCAGAATACGTGCGGGCTCACGAAAACGGCGAGGACGTGGCGCGGCTCCATTCGGGCGACCTGTCGATCTGGAGTGCCATGGGGGAACAGCTCCGGCGCCTCGATGCGCTGGGCATTCCCTACACGATCACGCCCGGCGTTCCCGCCTTCGCGGCCGCCGCCGCGGCTTTAGGGCGTGAGCTGACGGTGCCGGAGGTCGGCCAGTCGCTCGTCCTCACCCGCACCTCGGGTCGCGCCTCCGCCATGCCGGAGACGGAGCGACTTGCCACCTTCGCTCAGACGAAGGCGACGCTTGCCATTCACCTGTCGATCCACGTGATCGAGCAGGTGGTCGAGGACCTGCTGCCGTCCTACGGGGGCGATTGTCCTGCGGCGGTAGTCTGGCGCGCGTCGTGGCCCGATGAGCGGGTGATCAAGGGGACGCTGTCCACCATCGCCGCCATGGTCCGTGCCGAGAAGCTGGAACGCACCGCCCTGATCCTGGTCGGGCGGACTTTGGACGCAAAGGCCTTCCGCGAGAGCGCCCTCTACTCGACCGGTTACGACCGCCGCTTCCGTCCGGGCGGGAGCAGCCGATGAGCTACGCTGCGTCAGGCAACCGGGTGGAACGGCATGCGGCCCACAAGCCGCCCTTTGCGGTCGAACACCACGATCTCAAGGGCGATCTCGGCCCCACGCAGGGCCTTGGCGGCCGTGCGCCAGGCATGCTGCGCCACGATGTCTCCGAGCGGAAGGCCGTGGGTCTTCGCCATGTCCAGCACTTCGAGCGCCGTGTTGGCGCTCCGCGCCGTCTCCACGAGGTGCGGCTCGGCACCGGCCTCGGCAAGGCGCTCGGCCAACCAGTCGAGATCGACCGCGCCGGAGCGCGAGTGCAGGTCGAGCAATCCCTGTCCCAGCTTCGTCATCTTGGCGATGCCGCCCGCGATCGTCACGCGCGGGACTGGATTGCGGCGCAGATATTTCAGCATCCCGCCGGCGAAGTCGCCCATGTCGATGAGGGCATGATCCGGCAGGTCGTGCAGGATCTGCACGGCCTTCTCGGAAGTCGAGCCGGTCGCGCCCGCCACGTGATCGACGCCGCCCGCGCGGGCCACGTCGATGCCCCGGTAGATGCTGTGGATCCAGGCGGAGCACGAATAGGGCACCACCACGCCGGTCGTGCCGAGGATCGACAGCCCGCCCAGGATGCCCAGGCGTGGATTGAGGGTCTTCTGAGCGATCGCCTCTCCGCCCGGAATGGAAATCTCGACCTCGATATCGACGGTCCCGCCGACGCTGCGCGCCGCCTCATCGAGGTTGTCGCGGATCATCTGGCGCGGCACCGGATTGATGGCGGGCTCGCCCGGCGGCAGGGGCAGTCCGGCGCGGGTGACCGTCCCGACGCCCTCGCCGGCGCGGAACGTGACGCCGGAGCCTGGCGCACCGCCCCGGACGGTCGCGACCACCAGGGCGCCATGCGTCACGTCCGGATCGTCGCCCGCATCCTTGACGATGCCCACCCGGGCGCCGCCCTCGCAAAGTTCGTGCACGGCCAAGGCAAAGGCAGGCCGCGCTCCGCCCGGAAGCACGATCTCGACGGGATCGGGGCAATCGCCTGTCCGCCAACCCAGATACGCCGCCTTGGCGGCCGCCGTGGCGCAGGCGCCCGTGGTCCAGCCACGGCGCAACGATCCGGCGGGTTTACTCTCGTCCATACGCCCTCTTACATCGTCCCCATGAATTCCAACAGCCGCATCATGGCCCCCGGTCCCGTCCGGAGGCCCGCATGACCTCCCTGTCCCGCCTCTCGCCGCCCTTCGCGCCGGGTACCGTCTGGCTCGTCGGAGCCGGCCCGGGCGATCCCGGCCTGCTCACGATCCATGCCTTGAACGCCCTCGCGGCGGCCGATGCCATCGTGTACGACGCCCTCGTCGATCCGGCCGTGCTGGCCCTGGCCCGCGAGGGAGCCACCCTCGAATTCGCAGGCAAGCGCGGCGGCAAGCCCTCCGCCGTCCAGCGGGACATCTGCGAGCGGCTGATCCAGCTCGCCCGCGAGGGGAAGCGGGTGCTGCGGCTCAAGGGCGGCGATCCCTTCATCTTCGGGCGCGGCGGCGAGGAAGCGCTCGCCCTCTCGGATGCCGGGATTTCCTTCCGCATCATTCCCGGCGTGTCGAGCGGTCTCGCCTCGCTCGCCATCCATGGCGTTCCGGCGACCATGCGCAAATCGAACCATGCGGTCATCCTCGCCACCGGCCATGCCGCTCCGGATTCAGAGATCGAATGGGCCTCGCTCGCCCGCACCGGAGCGCCCATCGTGCTCTACATGGCCGTGTCGAGCCTCCCTTCCATCGTGGAGCGGCTCATGGAGGGCGGCCTTTCCGGCGACACGCCGGCCCTGGCCGTGCATGGGGCGACGACCGCCAAGGAAAGCGTCGTGGAAGGAACCCTCGAAACCCTTCCGAAGCTGGCGGAGCAAGGGCTGATCCGCTCGCCGGCGATCGTCGCCATCGGGGCCATCGCGGCCTTCCGCTCGGCCATCGCCAACCATCTGCTCGAATTTGGCAGCGAGGCTGCTCAATGAGCGTTGCGCCGGGCCTTCTCATCGCGGCACCGCGCTCCGGTTCCGGCAAGACCACCATCGTGCTCGGGCTCCAGCGCGCCCTCGCCCGTCGGGGCCTTCGGGTGCGCGGCGTGAAATGCGGGCCTGACTACATCGATCCCGCCTTCCACGCCGCCGCCACGGGCGCGCCGAGCTTCAACCTCGACAGCTTCGCCATGGGACCCGAACTCCTGGAGATACTTGCCTCCCAGGCGGCCGGCGATGCGGATCTCGTCCTCGCGGAAGGCTCCATGGGGCTCTTCGACGGCATCCGCCAGGAGACCGGCCGGACCGGCGCCAGCGCCGATATCGCGGCCCTGTTCGGCTGGCCGGTGATTCTCGTCCTCGACGTGTCGGGCCATGCGCAATCGGCCGCCGCCGTCGCGCTCGGCTGTGCCCGTTTCGACCCGCGGATCGAGGTGGCCGGGGTGGTGCTGAACAAGGTCGCGGGCGAGCGCCACCGAAGGCTGGTCGAGGACGGCATGGCGCGGATCGGCTTGCCGGTCCTCGGCGCCATGGCGCGCAATGCCGAGCTCGGTCTTCCCGAGCGTCATCTCGGCCTCGTCCAGGCGGGTGAGACCGACGAGCTTGGCATGCGTCTGGAAGGACTTGCCAATGCAGTTGAATCCTCGCTCGATATCGACCGTCTCATCGCCCTCGCGGGCCCGACCCGACTTCGATCCATGGGCATCGCCAAGCCGCTGCCTCCGCCGGGGCAGCGCATCGCCTTGGCCTCGGACATGGCCTTCTCCTTCGTCTACCCGCATGTGCTGTCGGGCTGGCGCGCCGCCGGGGCGGAGATCGTCCCCTTCTCGCCCCTGGCCGACGAACCGCCTCCGCCGGATTGCGACGCATGCTGGCTGCCGGGAGGATACCCCGAGCTTCACGCCGGACGCATCGCCGAAGCTGCGTGCTTCCTCGACGGACTGCGCCGCTTTGCCGAGAGCAGGCCGGTCCACGGCGAGTGCGGCGGCTACATGGTGCTGGGCCGATCCCTGGAGGATGGCGACGGAACTACGCATGCCATGGCGGGCCTCCTGCCGGTCGAGACGAGCTATGCCAAGCGCAGGATGCATCTCGGCTATCGGGTGGCGCATCTGCTCGGGGACGGCGCCATGGGTCCGGCGGGGCAGCGCCTCGTCGGCCATGAGTTCCACTACGCCTCGGTGACGCAGAGCGATCCCTCGCGGGAAGCCGCCTTCGCAACGATCACCGACGCGGAAGGGAACGATCTGGGCACGGCCGGGCACCGCATCCGGAACGTGACTGGAAGCTTCTTCCACGTGATCGCCCACGGGTAACGGCATCGTGACGCGGCGTGTGCCAGAAGTGTCAAGTCGCCATCGTTTCGCCTCAGCGATCCGTCTTGATCCGGGTGAACCTGGAAGGGGTCGGGGAGAACATCCAAGCTTGACGGGCTGATGGCGGCATTCCCGACCGCCTGAGATCCTCCAAGCTCCTGTTCATCGCATCCCAGGGTATTGGAGGCGCTGATGAAAGAGGCATTCCACATCGGACAGCTCGTCCGGATCGCCAAGCCGTCCTCGGGCAGTTCGGATCATCGCATCTATTGCATCGTCTGCTTCGTGTCGGACGAGGATGAATCGCCGCTCTACCGTATCAAGAACACGGTCGGCATCGAGCGTCTCGTCAGGTCCCATGAGATCGAACCCGCTGCTCTGACGGCCGTGCCGTGACGCATGGCCTCCCTCGCGGAGGCGTGACAGACCCGGCCGTCGCTGTATTAGCCCTTGGTAGCGGTGGCGGGCACCTTGCCGTCCCCTGACGGGCGCGACAGAATACCCTCCGACAAAGCCCGAAACGGGCAAGCCGGCGACAGATCGGCACAGGCATGGAGGACAACTCCATGCACCAGAGGAAGCGAAGCCATACCACGCGTCTCGACGCGCGGCTGCCAGGGAGGTTGACGTCGTTGACGACGGCTGCGGATGCGCGCGCGGATACATTCCCCAAATTGCTGGCGCGCAACGCGCGTGTACGCCCGACGCGCACCGCGTTTCGGCACAAGGACCTCGGCATCTGGCAGTCCTGGACTTGGGGCGAGGTGCACGACATCGTCCGGGCCTATGCCTGCGGCCTGCAGGCGCTGGGCCTCAAGCGCGGCGGCAAGATCGCCGTCATCGGCTACAACCGCCCCTATCTCTACTGGACCATCTGCGCCGCCCAATGGCTCGGTGCGATCCCGATCCCGGTCTATGCGGATTCCGTCGCCGAGGAGATGGCCTATGTGCTGGCCCATGCCGAGGTGACGCACGCGGCCGTGCAGGACCAGGAGCAAGTCGACAAGATCCTGTCCGTTTCGGACCAGCTGCCGCAGCTCGAGCGTGTGCTCTACGACGAGCAGAAGGGCCTGCGGGACTACGATCACAGTCGGCTTCACTCCATCGAATCCGTCGTGGAGGAGGGCCGCGCCCGATTGACCGATGCGCAGGAGGCGGCGGCCATCGGCCAGGCGCTGCAGGACGGCAAAGGCTCCGACCTCGCCATCATTCTCTACACGTCCGGCACGACCGGGCGTCCCAAGGGCGTGATGCTCACCTCGGACGCGGTGATCGCCGCCGCCGCAATCGGCTGCGACTTCGACAAGCTCGACGAGACCGACGAGATCATCGCCTATCTGCCTATCGCCTGGGTCGGCGACCACATCTTCTCCTATGCGCAGGCCATCCTCTCCGGCCTCTGCGTCAATTGCCCCGAAAGCCCCGAGACCGTGGCGGAAGACCGCCGCGAGATCGGCGCCACCTACGTGTTCGCCCCGCCGCGCGTCTTCGAAAGCATGCTGACGCTGACCATGGTGCGCATCGAGGATGCGGGCGCCCTCAAGCGGCGCATGTTCCACTTCTTCATCCGGCACGCCAACAAGGTGGGCGAGAGGATCCTGAACGGGGAGCCGGGGGTCAGCGCCTGGGACCGCCTGCTCTGGCAGGTCGGCAACGTGCTCGTCTATGCCCCCTTGCGCAACCGCTTCGGCATGACGCGGGTGAAGGTGGGATACACGGCCGGCGAGGCCATCGGGCCGGAGATCTTCCGCTTCTACCGCTCCATCGGAGTCAACCTGAAGCAGCTCTACGGACAGACGGAGGCATCCGTCTACATCACCATGCAGCCCAACGGCGAGATCCGCGCCGACACGGTGGGCCGCCCTGCCCCGCAGGTGGAGATCCGCATCGCCGACAACGGCGAGGTCCTCTACCGCTCGCCCGGGATCTTCGTGGGCTATTATAAGGACGACGAGAAGACGGCGGAGACGAAGACGCCCGATGGCTTCGTGCATTCGGGCGACGCCGGTTTCTTCGACCAAAACGGCCATCTGAAGATCATCGACCGGGCCAAGGATGTCGGCCGGATGCGCGACGGTGCGCTGTTTCCGCCGAAATACGTCGAGAACAAGCTGAAATTCTACCCCAACATCAAGGAAGCGGTCTGCTTCGGCGACGGGCGCGACTATGTGGCGGCCTTCATCAACATCGACCTCGTGGCGGTGAGCAATTGGGCCGAGCGGAGCGGCGTGACCTACGCGTCCTACCAGGAACTCGCCGGCCATCCACTCGTCTACGACATGATCCAGAAGCACGTGGACGAGGTGAACCGCTCGCTGGCCTCCGAGCCGCGCATGGGCGGCGCCCAGATCAGGCGCTTCCTCATCCTGCACAAGGAACTCGACGCCGACGACGGCGAGCTCACGCGTACGCAGAAGGTCCGCCGAGGCTTCATCGCCGACCGTTACACCCCGCTCATCGACGCGCTCTATGACGGCTCGTCCGAGGCCGACATCTCCACCGAAGTTACGTTCGAAGACGGGCGCAAGGGCGTGATCTCCGCGCGGGTCAGGATCAGGGACATGGAAGCATATCCGACGCAGGAGCCCGGATCGGTGCTGGAGGCGGCGGAATGAGAGCGCCCGATCATCCCGTCATGGGCAAGGGCGACGTGCTGCTCGCCGTGGACAACGTCTCCCTCGGCTTCGGCGGCGTGAAGGCGCTCACCAACGTGTCGTTCGACATCCGCAAGAGCGAGATCCGCGCCATCATCGGGCCGAACGGCGCGGGCAAGACCTCGATGCTCAACTGCATCAACGGCTTCTACTATCCCACGGAAGGCCGCATCACCTTCAAGGGCGTGAAGCGCCCGAAGATGCGCCCCTACGAGGCCGCGCGCGGCGGCATCGCCCGCACGTTCCAGAACGTGGCTCTCTTCAAGAGCATGTCGACCCTCGACAACATCATGGCCGGCCGTTCGATCAAGATGAATTCGAGCTTTTTCTGGCAGCTCTTCCGCCATGGCCCGGCCATGAGGGAGGAGGTCGAGCACCGCCGCTTCGTCGAGGAGATCATCGACTTCCTCGAAATCCAGCACATTCGGAAGGTTCCTGTCGGGCGCCTGCCCTACGGCCTTCAGAAGCGGGTCGAACTCGGGCGGGCTCTCGCCATGGAGCCTGAACTGCTGCTTCTCGACGAGCCCATGGCGGGCATGAACCTCGAAGAGAAGGAGGACATGTCCCGCTTCATCCTGGAGGTGAACCAGCAATACGGCACCACCATCGCGCTGATCGAGCACGACATGGGCGTGGTCATGGACCTCTCCGACCGGGTCGTGGTGCTGGAATACGGCCGCAAGATCGCCGACGGCACGCCGTCCGAGGTCAAGAGCGACCGGCGCGTGATCGACGCCTATCTCGGCGTGGCGCATTGAAGGGCCCCTGACGATGGACATGCTCTACAAGGTCTTCATCGAGCCCTTCGTGTTCATGGGCGAGGCGCCGGACCTCCTGATCCAGACGCTCTGGGAAGGTCTGGTGTCGGGCGTGCTCTATGCGCTGATCGCGCTGGGCTTCGTGCTCATCTTCAAGGCTTCCGGAGTGTTCAACTTCGCGCAGGGCATCATGGTCGTGTTCGCGGCCCTGATCCTGGTCGGCCTCTACGAGAAGGGGGTTCCGGCCTTCCTGGCGCTCATCCTGGCGGCTCTCGCCATGCTCGTGCTCGCCATGGTGGTGGAGCGCGTGGTGCTGCGTCCCCTCGTCAACCAGCCCGACATCATCCTCTTCATGGCAACCTTCGGGCTCACCTATTTCCTCATCGGCTTCGGCGAGCTCATCTTCGGCGGCAATCCGCGTGAGATGATCACAGAGCAGCTTTTCCTGCCCCAGGGCACGACGGAAATCGGTGCCTTCGGAGGCTCCATCCGCCTGCAGCATCTCGATATCGCGGCGGCGATCATCGCGTCGATCATGATCGGCCTGCTGGCAGTGTTCTTCTCGAAGACGCGCATCGGTCGGGCGCTCCGTGCGGTCGCCGACAGCCACAAGGCGGCGCTCTCCGTGGGCATCTCGCTCAACCAGATCTGGGTCATCGTGTGGTTCGCCGCCGGCATCGTGGCGCTGGTGGCAGGCATCATGTGGGGCGCGCGCTCGGGCGTGTCGTTCTCGCTCCAGATCATCGCCCTCAAGGCGCTCCCGGTTCTCATCCTCGGCGGTTTCACGTCGATCCCGGGCGCCATCATCGGCGGCCTCATCGTCGGGGTCGGCGAGAAGCTCGGAGAATTCTACTGGGGGCCGCTGGTCGGCGGCGGCGTCGAGACCTGGCTCGCCTACGTCATCGCACTCCTGTTCCTGCTCTACAGGCCGCAGGGTCTGTTCGGCGAAAAGATCATCGAACGGATTTAGGGAGACGTCCCAGTGCTCTACCGCGAGGCCGGCCAGTTCAAGACCAACTACGTCGCGGACAGCGCGATCTTCCCCTTGAGGGAGGACCGGATCGGACTGGCGCTCATCATCCTCGCCGCCTACGCGCTCGCCTTCTTCGGCAGCAATTTCCTGCTCCAGGCGGTGCTGATCCCGTTCCTGGTCTTCTCGCTGGCGGCCATCGGCCTCAACATCCTCACCGGCTATACGGGCCTCCTGTCGCTGGGCACCGGCGCCTTCATGGGCGTGGGCGCCTATGCCTGCTACAAGCTGATGACGGCCTTTCCCGGCGTGAACGTGATCGTCTGGATCTTCGTGTCGGGCTTCTTCTCCGCCGCGATCGGCGCCCTGTTCGGCCTGCCTTCCCTACGCATCAAGGGCTTTTATCTCGCGGTCGCTACGCTCGCCGCGCAGTTCTTCCTGCAATGGTGCTTCATCCGCATCCCCTGGCTCGTGAACTACAACGTCTCGGGTGCGCTCGACGCCCCCTTGCGCACCCTTTTCGGCATTCCGATCATGGGGCCGAACGCCACCCCGCAGACGCGCTATCTCCTGGTGCTCACCATCGTGATCCTGCTCACGTGGCTCGCCTCGAACCTCGTCCATGGCCGCATCGGACGCATGTGGATCGCGATCCGCGACATGGATCTCGCGGCCGAGCTCATGGGCATCCGGCCGCTCCAGACCAAGCTCCTCGCCTTCGCAGTCTCGTCCTATTACTGCGGCGTGGCCGGGGCGCTTCTCGTCTTCCTCTGGTATGGCGGCGCGGAATACGACGTGTTCAACATCAACCAGTCCTTCTTCATCCTGTTCATGGTGATCATCGGAGGATTGGGCAGCCTCATCGGGTCGTTCTTCGGCGCGGCGCTGATCTTCATCCTTCCCATCGTGCTCGGCATCGTGCTTCCGGCCATGCTGTCGCCCTTCGGCCTCTCGGTCGGAGCCGACGTGATCGAGCATCTGCGCTTCATGATCGTGGGCGCGCTCATCATCTTTTTCCTGATCGTCGAACCGCACGGCCTCGCGCGGCTCTGGCAGATCGGCAAGCAGAAGCTCCTGGTCTGGCCGTTCCCCTATTGAGGGCCGGACGCAAAGGAGACGGAACAGGCAACAAGAATTCGGCTTCTCGGCCGATACAACGGGAGGAAACGCGACCATGTCGTTTCGCAAGATAAGCCTTGGACTCGCCGCCGCGACGATGCTCGCGGGCACGGCCCTGCCCGCCTTTGCGCAGGATTCGATCTACGTTCCCCTCTTCACCTACCGCACCGGTCCCTTCGCGGGCTCCGGCACCTTCATCGCGGACGGCATGCACGATTATCTTGAGATGCTGAACCAGCGCGACGGCGGCATCGGCGGCGTGAAGCTCGTGCTGGAGGAATGCGAGACCGGCTACGATACCAAGAAGGGCGTCGAGTGCTACGAGGCCGTGAAGGGCAAGAACCCGGTCATCGTGAACCCATGGTCCACCGGCATCACGCTCCCGCTGATCCCGCGCGCCTCCGTGGACAAGATCCCGATCCTCTCCATGGCCTACGGCCTCTCGGCTTCGGCCCGCGGCGACATCTTCCCCTGGGTGTTCAACCCACCGAGCACCTATTGGGACGGCCTGTCGATGATCATCAAGTTCATCGGCGAAAAGGAAGGAGGGCTGGAAAAGCTGAAGGGCAAGAAGATCGGCTTCATCCATCTCGATGCCGCCTTCGGCAAGGAGCCGATCCCGCTGCTCCAGGAACTCGCCAAGGAAATCGGCTTCGAGGTGGCGCTCTACCCGGTCGCCGCGCAGGACATGCAGAACCAGTCCTCGCAATGGCTCAGCGCGCGGCGTGACCGTCCCGACTACATGATCATGTGGGGTTGGGGCTCCATGAACGGCGCCGCCGTCAAGGAAGCCGTTCGCTCGGGCTATCCGATGGACAAGTTCTACTCGGTCTGGTGGCCGAGCGAGGACGATGCCCGCAGTGGCGGCGCCGGCGCGAAAGGCTTCAAGGAGCTCAACTGGCACGCCGTCGGGGCGAACTTCCCGGCCTTGCAGGACATCCAGAAGCATGTGGTCGACAAGGGCCTGTCCAAAGCCTCCAAGGACAAGGTGGGCGAGGTTCTCTACAACCGCGGCGTCTACAACTCGCTCCTGATCGCCGAAGGCATCGCCCAGGCCCAGAAGATCACGGGCAAGAAGGCCGTGACCGGCGAGGACGTGCGTCGCGGCATGGAGAACATCAAGCTCGATCCGGCCCGTCTGAAGGAACTCGGGCTCGAGGGCTTTACCGAACAGCTCGTGCTCTCCTGCAGCGACCATAACGGCCACCGCCCCGCCTTCATGCAGGAATGGGACGGTACGAAATGGGTGAAGATCTCCAATCCCATCGAGCCCATGACAGACCGCGTGAAGTCGCAGCTCGATGCGGCCGCGAAGGACTATGCCGAGAAGAACGCCGGCTGGCCCAAGCGGACCGAGGCCTGCGACAAGGCGAGCTAGTTCAAGCACACCGCGAAGCCTCCTCCCCCTTGTGGGGTGGAGTTGGAGGTGGGGGTGTGAGCGATAGCCTATGAAGGTTAGCGCCGGCACCCCCACCCTTAATCCCTCCCCACAAGGGGGAGGAAAAATCGAGGAGGATTCGTCGATGTCGAGCGCCGTCCAGATGCCGCCGCAGCACACACCGCAACCCGCCGACAACGTCCTCACTGTCAACAACATCGAGGTCGTCTACGATCACGTGATCCTCGTGCTGAAAGGCGTCTCGCTCAGCGTGCCCAAAGGCGGCATCGTGGCCCTGCTCGGCGCCAACGGCGCGGGCAAGACGACGACGCTCAAGGCCATCTCCAACCTGCTCCACGCCGAGCGCGGCGAAGTGACGAAGGGGTCGATCGAGTTCAAGGGCGAGCGGGTCGACAAGCTCTCGCCCAACGAGCTGGTGCGGCGCGGCTGCATCCAGGTGCTCGAAGGCCGCCATTGCTTCGGCCATCTGACCATCGAGGAGAACCTGCTCACCGGCGCCTTCACGCGGCGGGACGGCAACGCCGCCATCCGGCGCGACCTGGAGGCGATCTACGACTACTTCCCGCGCCTGAAGCAGCGGCGATCCTCCATGGCGGGCTATACCTCCGGCGGCGAGCAGCAGATGTGCGCCATCGGCCGGGCGATGATGTCGCGCCCCTCCATGATCCTGCTCGACGAGCCCTCCATGGGCCTCGCGCCGCAGATCGTGGAGGAGATCTTCGAGATCGTGCGCAAGCTCAATGCGACGGAGGGCGTGTCCTTCCTGCTCGCCGAGCAGAACACCAACATGGCGCTGAAATACGCCACCTATGGCTACATCCTGGAAACGGGCCGCGTCGTCATGGACGGCCCGGCCCAGATGCTGCGCGAGAACGAGGATGTGAAGGAGTTCTATCTCGGGGTCTCCGAGGGAGACCGCAAATCCTTCCGCGCGGTGAAAAGCTACAAGCGCCGCAAGCGCTGGCTGGCGTGACACTCCAGAAAGTCGGGAACACCACCTTGTCCGATGCCTTCGACACCCTTGAGACCCGAGCCCCAGCCGAGCGCGAAGCCGCACTCTTCGCGATGCTGCCGGACATCCTAAAGCAGGCCGCGCAGGCTCCGGCTTATGCGCAGCGCCTCCAGGGACTCGACCTCGACGGGATCAGGAGCCGCGAGGCCCTTGCCACCCTGCCGGTGCTGCGCAAATCCGAGCTGCCGGGTTTGCAGAAGGCGGCCCTTCCCTTCGGCGGGTTCGTCCCCGGTGCGCCGGGCTCGTTCGGGCGCCTGTTCACCTCGCCCGGCCCGATCTTCGAGCCGGAAGCCGATGCGCCCGATCCCTGGAACGCGGCGCGCGGCCTCTTCGCGGCCGGTTTCCGGCGCGGCGACGTGGTGCTGAACACCTTCAGCTACCACCTGACTCCCGGAGGCTTCATCATGGATTCCGGCGCGCGCGCCCTCGGCTGCGCCGTCATACCGGCGGGTCCGGGCAACACCGAGCAGCAATTCGAGCTGATCGAGGCCTATCGCCCCGTCGCATATTGTGGCACGCCGGATTTCCTGAAGATCCTGCTCGACGGCGCGGCATCGTCCGGACGCGATGTTTCATCCATCAGACGGGCGCTCGTCTCTGGCGCGGCTTTTCCGAAATCGTTGCAGGACGAATTTTCCGCCAAGGGCATCGAGGCCTATCAGGCCTATGCCACCGCGGATCTGGGCTTCATCGCCTATGAAACTCCGGCCCGCGAAGGTCTTGTCGTCAACGAGGACATCATTGTCGAAATCGTGCGGCCCGGCACGGGCGATCCGGTTCCCGAGGGCGATGTAGGCGAGATCGTTGTGACGACGCTCGATCGGCACCGTCCTTTCATCCGTCTTGCCCTCGGAGACCTGACGGCAGCCATGAGCGGCTCCAGCCCCTGCGGCCGGACGAACATGCGCATCAAGGGCTGGATGGGGCGCGCCGATCAGGCCACCAAGGTCAAAGGGATGTTCGTTCGGCCCGAGCAGGTGGCGGAGATCGGCCGGCGACAGCCCGCACTCGGCCGCCTGCGCCTCGTCGTCACCCGCGACGGCGAGACGGACGTCATGACCCTGATGGCGGAAACGGACAATCCGAGCGATGCTCTCGCGGCTACGCTCGCGGAGGCGCTGCAGACCATCCTCAAGCTCCGAGGCTCGGTCATGTTGATCAGCCCCGGAAGCCTTCCGAATGACGGCAAGGTGATCGCGGACGAACGCACGTTCTCGTGAGCTCGGGCTTCGTCTGAAAGCCGAAAATCGGAGCCTTGCAGACTTTACTGCTCCTGGAACCCTTGAAGATGGGACTCGCGATTCATAAGCTTAAGCTCGCCGGCGATTCGCATCTGAGGAAAAGAGCGAGGAAACTCAAAAAGAAAGAGCACCCGGAGGTGCTCTTTAAGGTGTCCGGCCGTAGGGGCAAAATGACCGGAGATGTCAATAAACGCCCAAGGTCGGATTCGGTTCCGAAGTTTTTTTGAAAAATATTCACGGCCCGACCTGCGCCTCATTGAAGTCATGTTTTCAGGGTCTAGGGCTTAGCTTCCCGTGGGGGCAAACACGGGCCGGGGCCGCGACCAGAGATCCCCTTAAAGGACATGGTCGCGGCTACCCCTTCCAGGCGCGGCTTGGCCATTTCGCCCATCCACTGAAACATGGAAACGGCATGAGGCCGCTTCAGGACCCGTAGCGCGTCCGAGGCCCAAGGGGCCGATGACGATCTTGAAAGATGGTCCACCTCGTGCCTCACCTCAGGACGGCCTAAGCCCAGGCACCAGCGGAACCAGCCGCAGGTGCCGATACGGACGTGCGACCTCGCCGGTTCCGACCATTGCAGGCAATGCCGAGCGCAACAGGATCGGTCACACGAACAGGTTCGGAACGGAAAATCGTGCGGATCCTGAGATCCGCACGACTTGCTGGTGAGGGAGCAGAGCATCCGGCCTGAAAGCAGGTCTTCCTGTCACGTCCGATGTTCCGGATCTCCGCTTATTTCGCCGACGCGATCCGCCGCGTCAGGCTCGTTCTGGTCCTTACTGCTTCTGAACTCCCAGACGGATGACATTCCAGGAAGCCGGTGCGAGCTTGGCGCGAACCTGCTCTCCCCAGATCTCCACACCCTCCAGGGGAGCCGGCTTGATCGTATCCGGTGCGTCCTTCGTGTTCACGGCCATCAGGTCGTCGTTGCGGAGCTGGTGGGCATCCTGGACCACGAGGCCCTCGAAGCCGCGCACGAGGGCTTCCATCGAGAGGCTCGCGTCGAGGCTTCGGTTGAGCGCAAAGATGGTGATGCAATCCTCGTCGCGGTTGTGAACCACCGACACCTTGAGATAGGGCACCTCCGACATTGGGAACCGCAGGTCGGACGTGCCGCGCGGATCGTAGTAGGTCGTCTCATAGGTGGGTGAGACCACCTTCGTCTGCAGCACCGTGCCGCGGCCGAGCGTGCTCATGTCCTTGAACGGATAGAAGATCGTCTGGCGCCAGGCGGGTCCGCCGGTCTCGGTCATGATGGGCGCGATGGCGTTCACCAGCTGCGCCAGGCAGGCCGACTTCACCCGGTCCGCATGGTTGAGCAGGGAGATGCAGGCGCCTCCGAAGGCGAGCGCGTCCTGCATGTTGTAGATCTCCTCGAGGATCTGGGGCGCGACGGGCCATCCGAGCTTCACCCGGCCTTCGTTCTTGCGCCGGGTCCGGTACCAGACGTTCCATTCGTCGAAGCTGAGCATGATCCGCTTCGACGAGCGGCGCCGGGCGGCGACCGCGTCCGCGATGGCCACGACCTCTTCGATGAAGCTGTCCATCAGGTCCGGGCTCGCGAGGAAGGCCGGCGTGTCGTCCGCGTAGTTGTTCAGGTAGGTATGCAGGGAGATGTACTCGACGTGGTCGAATGAATGCTCGAGCACGGTGTCTTCCCAGGTACCGAAGGTCGGCATGTTGCGCGAGGAGGAGCCGCAGGCCGCGAGTTCGATGGTCGGATCGATCCATTTCATGAGCTTGGCGGCCTCGGAGGCGATCCGCCCATATTCCCAGGCCGTCTTGGTTTCCATCTGCCATGGACCGTCCATCTCGTTGCCCAGGCACCAGAACTTCACGTTGTGCGGCTTTTCCCAGCCATGGGAGCGGCGCAGATCCGACAGCTCCGTCCCGCCCGGGAAGTTGCAGTATTCCAGCAGGCGGCGGGCATCGTCGGGGCCTCGGGTGCCGAGGTTGACGGCCATCATGGGCTCGACGCCGGCCGCCTGGCACCAGTCCATGAACTCGTTGGTGCCGAACGTGTTCGGTTCGGTCGACATCCAGGCGAGGTCGAGCCGGCGCGGTCTGTTCTCCACGGGGCCGACGCCGTCCTCCCAGTTGTAGCCGGAGACGAAGTTGCCACCCGGATAGCGGATGATCGTCGGGCCGAGCTCACGGACGAGCTCAAGCACGTCCTTGCGGAATCCATGCTCGTCGGCGCTTGGATGGCCCGGCTCGTAAAGACCGCCATAGACGCACCGCCCCAAGTGCTCGACGAAGGCCCCGAAAAGTCGGGGATCCGTTTCCGCGATGGAGAAATCGCGGTCAATGGTGACTTTGGCTTCTTTCATAGGGAGGCTCCGATCAGTGAGGTGCGGTCTCGGTTTGTTTGAACGTCGGTAGGCTGAGGAGTGGATCAGGTGGCGGTTGCGGGCATGCCGCCCGTGAAGGTGTCGTCCCGCCAGGCGTCATCCACCGACAGAACAGCTTGGCGAAGTTTGATGGAGTAGGGATGCTGCGGCGCTGCCAGCACCGTCCGCGCGTCGCCGCCTTCGACCACCCTGCCCTTCTGCATGATGATCAGGCGGTCGCTGATGTAATAAGCGGTCGCCAGGTCGTGCGTGATGTAGATGATCGACACGCCGAATTCGTCGCGGAGCTTCCTGAACAGGTTGATCACCGTCACGCGCAGCGATGCGTCGATCATCGAGACCGGCTCGTCGGCGACGATCAGGGACGGATTGGACACGAGCGCACGCGCGATCGCCACGCGCTGGAGCTGCCCGCCCGACATCTCATGCGGATAGCGCCCCCGCACCTCCGCGAGCGACAGGCCAACCTTGTGCAGGGCCTCGTCCGCCCGCTCCGCCGCCGCCTCGGACGTGCGGCATTCCACGAAACGCTGGGCTGCGCTGAACAGGTAGCGGTCGACGCGCTTCAAAGGATTGAAGGCATCGAACGGGTTCTGGAAGATCGCCTGCACATGGCTCATGAATTCGAGCCGGGCGCGGCGGCTGCGGATTTCGCGCAGATCCTTTCCCCGAAAACGGATTCGACCGCTCGTGGGGGACAGGCTGTTCAGGATCATGCCCGCGAGGGTCGTCTTTCCGCTGCCCGACTCGCCGATGATGGTAAACACCTCCGGCTTGTCCGCCGCCAGGGAGAAGCTGACGTCGTTCACGGCATGATTGACCCGCCGCGATACGAAACCGCCCCTCGTGAAGATCTTGTTGACGTGCTCGACGTCGAGAAGATTCGGCCTCATGCGCTCGCCTCCTTATGCGACCGGCCGAACCCTGGCGGGATCGGCTTGGGCAACGTGGCAGGCTGTCCGATGCCCGGGCAGGAGCTCGACCATGGGCGGGGCCTCGCGACGACAGATATCGATGGCAAGGGGGCAGCGAGGATGGAACCGGCAGCCCGGCGGGGGATCGGCAAGGCTCGGAGGCGATCCTTCGAGCCCCTTCTTCGGCGCCTCGTCCCCGATGCGCGGCAAGCTGGAGATCAGATGCGCGGTGTAGGGATGGAGCGGCCTCCTGAACACGTCCCTGGTCCTGCCCTCCTCCACCAGACGGCCTGCATACATGATGCCGAGGCGATCGGTCAGGTTGGCGTGAACCGCCATGTCGTGGGTCACGAACAGGACCGACGATCCGAACTCCTGCTGGATCTCCCGGATCATCGCGAGAACGCCTTTCTGAACAATCACATCGAGTGCGGTCGTCGGCTCGTCGGCGATGATGAATTCCGGGCTGCAGATGGTTGCCAGTGCGATGGTCACCCTCTGCCGCATGCCGCCGGACAGCTCATGCGGATAGGCTTGCAGAACCGCGGGATCGAGGTGGAGGCGCTTCAGATGCCGCTCCACGAGGCCCGTGAAATCGGCGCCCTTGGCGGCCACGTGCGGCAAGGCAAAATCCGCGAAGGCGTGCTTGATCCGCCGGACCGGGTTCAGCACGCTCATGGAGCCCTGCATGATGTAGGACAGGTGGCTCCAGCGGATCGCCGACAACTCACGCGGCGAAAGCCTATAGATGTCCCGATCCCCGTCCTTGAACGAGAAGCGCACCGAACCCTCGACCACCCTGAGCGGGGGACGGATGGCGCCCGCGATGGTCTTGATGAGGGAACTCTTGCCGGAACTCGATTCACCCGCAAGGCCGTAGATCTCGTTGCGGTTGATCCTCAGGCTGACGTCGTCGACCGCCCGCACTTCGCGGTCGATGCCGAACAGCTTCACCTTGTAATAGGCCTTCAGGCCATCGACCGTGAGCAGAGGGACGGACTGCGGTGCCTTCATCTCGGCGGACGATGGGATGGAGCGAAGTTCTGCGATCATGCCGCCCCCCCAAGTCGGCTGAGGCGGCTGCGCGGATCGATGTACTCGTTCATCGAAATGGCGAGCAGGAACAGCCCGATGAAGAGCATGATCACCAGAAGGACCGGGAATGTGATCCACCACCAGATGCCCGACACCAGGGCGGTATGCTGGTTCGCCCAGTAGATCATCCCGCCGATGGTGGGCGTGTTGATGTCGGTGAAGCCCAGAACCGACAGGGTCACTTCGATGCCGATCGACCAGTTGATGTTGTTCATGGTCGTCGAGAACACGATCGGCAGGACGAACGGCAGGTGCTCCTGAAGCACGATCTTGCGGGTGCTCATGCCGGAGAACACCGCCTGGCGGGTGAATTCACGGGTCCGCAGGCTCATGGCGATGGACCGGATCAGGCGCGCGTCGTAGGCCCATCCGAGCAGCGCGGTGATGATGGCGAGCATCGCCCAGGTCATCTGATCCCGCATGATGAAGTAGAACAGCACCAGGATGGGAAAGAGCGGAACGACGACGAAGGTGTCGTTGATCGACATCAGGACGCGGTCGACCCAGCCGCCCTTGTAGCCGGAGATCAGCCCGACCAGAAGCGATATGACGCGGCTGAGCGCCGCCACCACGATGCCGAAGAGAAGGGTGTTGCGGATCGCGAAGGTCAGCTGCCAGAACACGTCCTGCCCGCGCGACGTGGTGCCCAGCGGATATTCCCAGGACGGCGGCACGTCGGGCGGCACGACGTAGACGTCCATGGGCGGATAGGGTGAGAAGAACGAGCAGGCGGCCACGGCCAGCACGATCAGGACGAGCATCAGGCCGATGGCGAACTCGCCATTGTACCGGAAAAGGTCGCGAAGGATCCTGAGGGTGTTCATCAGCGTGCCTCCACGCGCGGGTCGATCAGCGGATAGAGAAGATCGATCAGCAGGACAGTGGCGGAGACGGCCACGATCGAGACGGTGGTGATGCCGAGAACCAGGCTGTAGTCACCGGCATGGACCGCGCTGATCAAGAGCGATCCGACACCCGGGTAACCGAAGACCTGCTCGGTGATGATCGCGCCGTTGAAGATGGCGCCCAGCTGCAGGGCGAGGCCCGTGACCTGAGGGCCGAGGGCATTGCGCATCACGTAGGAGCGCAGGATCTTGCCGCGATTGACGCCCGCCAGCTCCGCATAGACGACGTAGTCCTCAGTCACGATGTTGGACACGAGGGCACGCATCCCCATGAACCACCCGCCGATGCCGACCGCCATGAGCGACAGCACGGGAAGGATGGAGTGGACCACGACATCGAGAGCAAATGCCAACGTGTTCGAGCGGTCCGACGCCATGGTGGCGCCGCCGCTGATCGGCAGAACCGGCCAGAGGAAACCGAAGATGATGAGAAGCACGAAGGCGACGACGTAGTATGGGATCGGGTGGATCCCCATGCTCAGGACGCCGAATGCCTTGAGGATGCGGCTGTTGCGGTAATAGCCCGCGAGACCGCCGAGCAGATTGCCGAGAATCCAGGTCAGGAGCGTCGAGACCAGCAGCAATCCGACGGTCCATGGAAGGGCTCGCAGGATGAGCTGCGAGACCGGTGTCGGAAAGGCCGACAAGGAGGGGCCGAAGTCGCCGACCAAAACCCGCTTCCAGAACGACACGTACTGTTCCCAGGGCGTGCCCTCGAGACCATAGAGCTGGCGCAGCGACTGCCGCATCATCTCGATGGCTTCCGGACTGGTCGCCCCGTAGGTCGTCGCAGCCGAGATCGATTGCTCGACCGGATTGATCGGGGTCATGTGCGTCACCAGGTAGGTGATGTTGATCCCGACGAAGACGACGACCGCGAACTGCACCAGCCGCTTGGACAGATAGGTCAGGTAAGCCCTCATGGACCTCTCCTTGTCTGAGGAAAGTAAGGAGTTGTCTGTGCGCTAGGGCTGCTTGGGCTTCAGCTTCACCATCATCGAGCGGGAATTGCCCCAGTTCGGCACGGGATTGGCGTAGGGATTCTCCGCCGTCGGGTACCCGGTCCAATAGGTCTCATCCATGGCCGTGAAGACGTTGTAGGCCATCAGCGGGATGATCGGCATCTCGCGTACGATGAGCTTGGCGTAGTCGCGGCCGAGTTCGACCGTGCGCTTGTCGTCGAAGGAGATCCGGCGCACTTCCTCGATGATCTTGTCGAGTTCCGGATTGCTCCACCGCTGCCAGTTGCGCGGCGATTGCGTCTTGCCCGGGGCTGCGACGAACTGGGAGTGCCAGCTGTCCAGGAAGAACGACAGGTCGGGATGGCCGCCGTAAGTCTCGACGCTCCAGGAAATCAGCGTCTCGAAGTCGCCGGCGATGCGTCGGTCGAGCATCGTGGTGCCCTGGGCGACTTCCGTCTTCGCATCGATGCCGAACTGGCGCCATTGCTGCACGATCATGGTGCCGGCCCGGGTCAGGATCGGACGGCTGTCGCCCTCGACCATGAGCTTGATGGAGAACGGCTTGCCGTCGGGCGTGTACCAGGCATTGCCGCGTTTCGTGTAGCCGGCCTTCTCGAGGAGCTCCGTCGCCGCCTGCGGGTTGGGCTTCCACCAGCCGTAGCCGAACGCCTTCCTGATCTCCGCCGGATCCGTCGGGATCTGGTCCTTCATCGTGGGACGCAGCATGTCGGCGATCTGGTTGCCGATGGTCGGATCATACGGCTTGATCTTGCTCTTGCCGGTATCGATCTCGTAGGAGGCGAGCCACTCCTGAAGCGGAATGTGGTAATCGTCCGGATGCGTTCCCGTGGGCGGGATCCCGATCGGCGAGAGCGTCGCGGCCCCGCGATAGGAGGCCATCGACACGGCCTTGACGTCGATCAACAGAGCCAGCGCCCACCGCACGTCGCGGTTCTGGAAGGCTGGATTCTGCATGTTGAAGATCACCGACGGAAGGGTCGGATCAGGATGCGCGAATGGGAAGTTCGGGAACCAGGTCTTGAGGCTCGGCGACTGCTTGGTCAGGGTGAACATGCCCTCGGGGGCGATGTCGTGCACGACGTCCAGATTGTGGTTGAGCTGCGCGATCACGCGCTTGTCCGGCGGACCCGGGTCGATATAGGCCGCGTATTTCGGGCCCGGCTCGCCGTAGCGCCCCAGGGTCGTGCGCTGCCAGTCGTCGCGCTTCTGCCAGATGTACCACTTTCCATCCGGATCGAAGCTGTGGATCTTGTAGGCGCCGAGCGAAACCGGCGGATTGAAGTCGAATCTCTGCGGATCGGCGGCCTTCTCGAAGACATGCTTCGGCATGATCCAGATCGCGTTGAACCGCACCGTGAAGAGCGAGTGGAACCGCGAGTTCGGCTTCTTCAGCTTGAACACGACCGTCCACGGCTCCGGCGACGATACGCTCTCGACGTTGAGCGCCAGCAGAGCGCTCCAGCGCATGCCCGGATTCTTGATCTGGGTTTCGACCGTGTAGATGAGGTCGTCGGGCGTGAACTCGACGCCGTCGCTCCAATAGATTCCGGGGCGCAGCTTCACCGTCATCTCGGTGAAGTCCGCATTGTAGATCGGCTTTTCCGCCGCGAGCGAGTTTTCCCAGACACCATCGAGACCGCGTTCGGGATCGATGTACCAGAGCGTATCGAGCGCGAGCTGGTGCAGGCCGGTGTACTGACCGCCGGCATTGATGGTCCAGATGTTGAACCATCCGGGATTCTTGATCGTGCCTTCCGGATTTTCGAGAATGATCGTCTCGTTGCGCGGTACGCCCGGGACGTTGGTTTGAGACATCGCGGTGGTCGCTGCCAGGGCCAGACCGGTGGCAACGGTAAGCAGGCGTAGAATTCGCATTGGCGCTCCTCCTTGGTTGATTTTTATCTTTTTTCTTAGTTAGCCCTCAGTTTCTGGGATCGGTCAACAGTAGCATTGATACATATCGAAACTTTCGATACATAAAGGTTCATGCGGGATGCCTTGCGTTCTGTAACCTCCCAGTTGAGCCGCCCATGTCGACATTCAAAAGAAAGTTCCTGACCCTGGTCGCAGAGGAGAGCTCTGAGACTCTGCGAGGGATCGCCTCACCCGGCCGGATCCGGATCCTCAAGCTCCTGCGGGCGCAGGGTCCGCTGAACGTCAACGAAATCAGCGATGCGTTGGATCTGCCTCAATCCACGATCGCGACCCATGTCCAGGTGCTGGAGCGCGCCGGACTCATCGAGACGGAAACCATCAAGGCTTCGAAAGGCCAGCAGAAAGTCTGCTCGATCCGCTACGACGAGATCATCATCCGCTTCGACGACGAGGATCCGCTCAAGAGCAAGGACCACATCGAGGTCTCCATGCCCATCGGCCTCTATACGAGCTGCGATGTGAGCGCCCCCTGCGGCCTCTGCTCCACGGAGAGCGTCCTGGGCGTTCTCGATGTGCCCGATCTCTTTCTCGATCCGCATCGCATGAATGCGTCCCTGATCTGGTTCAGGCGGGGCTTCGTCGAATATAAGTTTCCCAACAACGGCAAGGTGCTCGGCGCCAAGATCGACAGGCTCGAATTCGTCATGGAGCTCTCGTCCGAGGTTCCGGGCACGAGCCTGGACTGGCCGTCCGAGATCAGCCTCTGGATCAACAACGTGAAGGTGGGAAGCTGGATTTCGCCGAGCGACTTCGGCGACAAGCGCGGACTCTACACGCCGCATTGGTGGAAGCTGGAAGGCTCCCAGTACGGCAAGCTCGTGACCTGGCAGATCACCCGAAGCGGAACGTCGGTTAACGATGTCCAGATCTCCGACGTGACGCTCGACAAGCTCGAACTCGATAAGCACCACGGCATTCGCCTGAGGATCGGGATCGACGACACGGCTCGCCACCCTGGCGGCATCAACATCTTCGGCCGCGGTTTCGGGAACTACGATCAGGACATCGTCATGCGCATCCACCTGAAGGAGCAGCCGGGCGCGAAGATGTAAATAATCTTCGCCTCCTCTCTTACACGACGAGATCCCGCATGGGCTTCAGGTCGGGCGTGTCGGGAAACACGTCATCGGCGAGCCGTGCGGCGGAAATTCCGAACAGGTCGGCGAGCACGCCCTTGGCGACGGAACGGATGTCCGTGGTGGGGCGAAGGTCCCTGCCTTCGAAGAGGTTTTCCGGCTTGAGGCCGGGCCAATCGGCGATGACTCGCCTGCCCTTGACGGCGCCGCCCAGGAGGAACGCCACGGTGCCATTGCCGTGGTCCGTCCCCACCGTGCCGTTGACCCGTGCGGTACGCCCGAACTCCGTGACCACCATCAGGACCGTATCTGCCCAGCGCTCCTTCAGCCCGGCCTCGAAGGCCGCGAAGGCCCCGTCGAGGCCGCCGAGGAGCTGAGCGAGCTGGCCCGTCGCGCCACCTTCATTGGCATGCGTGTCCCACCCATCGAAGGCGAGCGCCGCGATGCGGGGCCCATCATCCGCGTTCACGAGGCGCGCGGCCCCTTCGGCCACACGACGCATGGCGACGGATGCACCGCCTCCGGGCTGGCCCGCCATGCCGCCCATGCGGCTCGCCAGGCGATCCGTTTCGAGGCCGCTCCGGAGCTGCACGCCCAGCTCCGGGTCGCGGACGGCGTAGAGATCGAGAAGTCTCTGTGCGAGATCCTCCTTGGCCTTGGGGAGAATGGCCGGCGCCCAGCCGGTGACGGGGGCCCGACCGCGCACGATCAAGGGCGGCACCGGGCCGATGCCAAGCGCACCGTGCTGCTCGATGCGCTCCCCTTCCGGCAGGGTCAGGAGCAGGCGGTTCATCCAGCCGGTCTCAGTGCGCCCCGGCCCCGGCTGACCGCTCTCCAGGACGTCCTGCCCGTCGAAATGCGAGCGGTCGCGATAGCCGGTGGACGTGGCGTGGATCACCGTCGCCTGCCCGGCCTTATAGAGCCGCAGCAGGTTCGGCATGGCTGGATGCAGCGCGAAGAACCCGTCGAGAGGAAGGGCCGGGTTGCCGCCCTCCGTGGAGAGGGCGATGCTCTCGCGCAGGCCCACATAATCCGGGTCGCCCACGGGTGCGACGGCGGACATGCCATCCATCGCTCCGCGCAGGACGATGCATATGAAGCGTGCGTCCCGCGCGCCCGCCGCCGCATAGGCGAATTTCGGTACGAAACTCCAGGCGAAGAGAGCGCCGGCGGCGCCCAGGACGGCGCGGCGGCTGACGTCGTTCTCGCAAAGGTCTGACATGGTCGTCCTCCCGCTCCGGTGCTCAGCGCCGCTGAAATTCCGGGGACATCAGCAAAAGCGCGACGCCCTGCTGACGGCTTTCGGCGCGGGCAACGACCTGACGCGTTTCCGGCGACGCGTAGTCGCCGAGGCTCGCCTCTAGCAGCTCCATCGGATCGAGCCGCCCGGCGCGCTGCGCCAATCGCGCGGAGGCGTAAAGGCGTGTCTTCATGCCTTCCGGCGTGGCCCAGTGGCCCGCCGTGTCGGGATAGCCGTTCGGCCCCGGAGGGTCCCAGAGCTTCTGGCCGAGCGCATTGAGCGGGTTGACCACCACCCACAGGTTCTCCGGGGGCGTCCCGATGAGGCGGAGCGACGCGAACACGAACTCCTGCGGGGTGCGGATCTTGCGCGTCTCCGTCGTCCAGGCCTCGGGAGAGTCGAGCAGCGCGCGGGACAGCTCAGCGAGATCACCCTCGGTTTCCAGGAACACGTCCCGGAGCCGGATCACGAGAGCGGGGGGCGGATCGTCGGCCACGAAACGACGCGCGATCTTGAACGCGATGTGTCGCGCCGTGGATGGATGACGCGCGAGGGCGTCGAAGACGTCCCTCGTCTGGTCGGGACCGTAATCCGGATAATAGGTTCCGAGCACACGATGCTCGCCGGGCTCGTGCAGACCCACATTGAAGATCGACGAGCCCGGACGTCCGAGCTTCCCTTCCGGCCCCGCCACCGTCCAGCCGGTGATGACGCGGGCAAGACTCGTTACGTCCCCCTGCCCGTAGCCGCCGGAAACCCCGAGGGTGTGCAGTTCCAGGATCTCACGGGCGAGATTCTCGTTCAGCCCCTTGCGCTGCCTCTGGCCGGCATTGGAGTTAGGGCCGATCGACTGGTTGTTGTCGAGATAATAGATCATCGCCGGGTGCGTCTCGGCGGCAAAGAGCATGTCGGCGAACCGCCCGAACACATGTGGCCGGATCGCCTCGCGTTCGAAGGCGCCGGCAATGGACTGCACCTGATTGCTCTTGGAAGTGGAAACCGCGAAATGGTTGCTCCAGAACCAGACCATGCGCTCGGCGAAACCACTCCTCGCCTCCAGCACCGTCTTGGCGCGGGCCAACACCTCATCGCGATAAGTGTCCTGCGGGATCAGGTTCTTCGGCGCCTCTGCCTGCGGCAGGGGCCGGTCGGAGGTGTCCAACTCGTCCATCGCACGCGACAGGAGCGCGCCGTCCTGGCGGTCGTAGGGGCTGGCTCGCCAGGATCGCGCCAGTTCTACCCGGCGGTTTTCCTGCTGGAGCGCGCCGAGAATCTCCGGCGTGCTCTGGAGTTGGCTTTGAGCGGATCGCCACTGCTCGATGTCCTGGCCCAGGAAGCCCCTCACGTCCGAGCGGGATTCGGCCAGATCATTCCCCCTGGCGCCGAGGCCGAAGCGGGCCAGCGCCAGGGCTGGGTGGGCAATGTCCGTCGATGGAGCTTCCGTGGCGATCATGGGCGGCCCGCGATGGGATCGGATAACCGGGCAGGATTGTCATAGGAAACTCGTCGGATACGGGGCGAGATCGTGGCGGCACTCCGCCCTTTCGATGAATGGCGGGTTCATTCTCCGCAAGGGCAAAACATAAAAAAGGCCCGGGAGAGTCCCCGGGCCTTTCGTTTGTCGGGTCGCGTTGATCAATACGTGCCGAACTTGAAGTTCAGCTTGGCACGGGCGACGAAGAAGTCCTGATCGTTGTTGGTCTGGGGCAGGAACACATTGACGGGCCCGCCGCCAACCGGCGTAAAGGTCCCAACAGAACCATTGTTGTTGTTGCCCTGATCGATGCTGACCCACAGGCCCTCGAGGCCTAGGGTGACGGCGCTGTTGCCACCGAACAGGTTCCAGTTCGTCGGCAATGCCCACTCGATGCCGCCGCCGAGTGCCCAGCCGGTATCGTTGTCCGTGTAGGCGACGCCACCGGTGGCGTAGATCAGGACGCGATCGACGGCGAAACCGGCGCGCACGCGCGTCGAACCCCACCAATCCGCGGAGCTCTCGAACCGGCCGGGCACGAAGGTGCCGGCAAAGCCCGGACCCGGGATGAACACCGCGGTGTTGTTGCCGTTGTCGATGCCCTGGATGTCGGTTTCGACACCGATCACGAAGTTGCCGATCTGGTAGTTGTAGCCGATCTGGCCACCACCGGTGAAGGCGCCGTCGTTGTTGTTATCGAAGATGAGCGTGCCACCGGCGAGGCCAGCAGGAACGCCAGGCCCTCCGAGGAACACAGTGTCATTGTTGCTGTTGCGCCAACCCCAACCGAGGTTGCCACCGATATAGAAGCCGGTCCAGGTGAAGATCGGCGCAGCAATGATCGGGGCAGGCGGCGGAGCCTGGCGTGGAAGGTCGGCAGCGGAGGCAGCGGCTGCAACAAGCGTCACGCTTGCAACCCCTGCGAGGAGGCTAAGTACGCACTTTCTCATAACCGTAACCCCTTGATGTGGACTCACGGTAGAAACTTACGCCTGTTCCGCTTCAGAATGCTATGGCAAACGAGCAACACCTACATATTTGAGCAGTATTCAATGGGCTCAAAGGTAGTACTACTTTTGTCTCAAAGAATATTATCCGAAAGTTCAGAAATTTGCTGGATTGGCGAGCCCTTGAAAGTCGTTTGACTTTACTTTGAAGGCATGTCCTAATGATCGCGTTTTCGGCTTGACAACCGAAGGCGAGGAGATCACTTAACCCTGCCCTTTGGGCGGGGTTTTTTCTGGACTGTAACCGTACAGCGAGCTCTCGTTACAGATCTCCCAGCAGCAGCTGCGCCTGATTACTCGACTTAGGCTTCGTGCTCTTCTTCTGGGATGCAGAGACGGTTCTTATCGCGCGGCGCTCTGGTCGCTTCCGGTCATCGCCACCTGCCATCCGCGCCTTGGCCTTATCCCGCGCGATGGCCTCCGGCGCGTTCGGATCGTCAGTGATCCATCTTTGTCGTTTGACCACTTCATTGACCCTCCCCTGGTTGACTCCCAGTTGGAAGGCAATCTCTTGCTGGGTCATGTCGGTGGTCGCGTGAAGCTCCAGGATCTTGCGCGCCAGCTCCGGCGTCATCTTCCGGCCGGTGATCCGGCGTGCAGGAGCAATCGTCCTCTTCGCCCTGTCCTGTTGACGAAGTCTCTCCAGGACGGCCAAGGCCATGTGCATGCCCTGCTCTCGCAGGGCTTCTTCGAACTCCTTGAGCGTAGTCACTCGCGAACTCCTCGAAGGCCCTAACGCATAGACTTAACGTTGGGATCCCTCGATGATGCAGACTCGCAGGATATCCCATCCGGACCCTCGGCAGAGATCGCCTGCAAAAGGTCGCGTTAATTCAATAAGGGTCACAGGTCCTACTTTTTCAAGCGGAGTCGGCCGTTCCTATCGTCTCTGGTGCATCGTGCCGAAGTGCGGATCCGGTCTTCACTGTCGTGGCTTGCGGGTCGCGGACGCGGCCCTCCGGGTCCGCGACCAACAATGTGTCGATCTCAAAGGAAAGCATCGGATTGACCCAAAAGGGGGATGCACTTTGGGTCCGATCTTCAGGATTTTGCCGGCGGGGTCGGTTCGCCGAGGGACAGCATCAATCTGTTGGCCCAGTTGAAGAACGCTGCGCCGTTGATGACGTCGACGATCTCCCCAACGTCGAGGCCCGCCGCCCGCAGCGCTCCTATCTGCTCGGCGCCGAAGGCGATCGGCGTGTCCGTCAGTGCGACGGATGCTGCAATGATGGCGTTCCATCGGCTGTCGATATCCGCACCAATGCCCTCGTCGAGAAGACGCTGAACGTCGGCGCCCCGCTTGGAATACTGCGTGGCGAACCGGGAATGGACGGATGCACAGAAGATGCATCCGTTGGAGCGCGAGGTCGCGGTTGCGGCGAGTTCGCGTTCGGCCCGGGGAAGGCCGTTGCTCGTGTTGTAGAAAATGTCCTTGTCGGTCTTGGTCCGCGCCTGCAG
This sequence comes from Microvirga lotononidis, assembly GCF_034627025.1. Lineage (NCBI taxonomy): Bacteria > Pseudomonadati > Pseudomonadota > Alphaproteobacteria > Hyphomicrobiales > Methylobacteriaceae > Microvirga > Microvirga lotononidis. The sequence goes on from NZ_CP141048.1 coordinate 4,938,524, forward strand.
AACGTCCGGATCCCGGGCGAGCAGGAGAAAGTATGGCGACTTGGCGCGGGATGCATCGACAAGGCCCGCCCAGTGCCTCTCGGTCAGTTGATCCGCGGGGAACGGCTCCAGCCAGGGCAGCCAGCCCAGCTCCTCTTGCGTGAAGGCGGTGGGCTCGCGGTTATCGGCATGCGACAGCGTCGTCTCGGTCATGGAATGGTTCCTCGTCAAACGGCGCCGGATGCCAGGACGCCCGTGAAGATCTGCGTATACTCCGCGTCGTTGGTCTCGACTGCGGAGGCGTCGGCCAGAGCCCGCAAGCCCGCGACGACACGGATCTGAAAGGACAGGAAGGACACGAGCTGCGACAGGGTCACGATGTCCGTCGTCGACCACCCGGCATCGAGCAACTTCTGCAAGGCGGCAGGGCTCGCGTCCCTCGGATGGAGCACGAGCAGATGTGCGTGTTCCAGGGCCGCCGTGAGCCGGGCTCCGAGGCGCTCCCGGTTGTCGGCGGACACCTGGTAGACCGGGCCCTGCTCGTTCTCGACGGTCAGGGGCCCTTCCGGGTAGGCGCCGTAGGGGCCCTTCGCCGCTCCGAGGGCGATTTCCGTGTCGATCACGTCGGTGCGTCTGGGATGTCCGAGCCTTTGCAGCTCCGCCGAATAGAACTCGGTCACATGCGGCTGACCATGGAGACCTGCCACGAAGGTCGCGACGGCGTAGCGTTCGAGAGCCGTAACGTCGCCGGGAAATTCCGGCGCGAACAGTGCGAGATAGCTCTTCTGCGCATTCTCCCGCGCCTGCGGCCGCTGATTGCGCAGGACGTCGAGGTTGGAACCCGACTGGATTCCGGCAAGGTGATCGATGACGTCAGGGATATGTGTGCTCATTGGTCTTCTCACGTTCGAGGGTTTGACGTGACGGGCTCAGCGCACGAGGGCGACGCGCTTTTCGGGCTTGGTTGCGGGCGCGTGCCAGCCAAGGGCCGGCGCCACCTCGCTGGCGATCAGTTCGATCGAGCGCAGGATGTATTCGTGCGGCGGATCGACCGAGTGGACCTGGAATACGAGGTCCGTCACCCGCGGCAAGATGGTGTCGCGGCTCAGGCTCTCGAGCACGTCCGCGGGCGTGCCCACATGCGTGTCGAGGGCGGCGAGAACGTCTGCCAGGCTATTGCCCGGGATGACGTGCCCCTTGGCGGCGAAATCGGCCACGACGCGACGCAGACCCTTTTCGGCGAGGCGGAGCGCTTCCTCCCGATCGTCCGCGACGAAGAGCGAACGCGAGGCGACGATGCGCGGCGCCCGCCCATCGGGCAGCGCCTCGAGATAGGCGTCGATGATCGGATGCTGAATGTCCGGGAGCGTTGCCCGTGGGGCCTCCTTCGGACGAGGCTGCGTGCGCGAGAGCATGAGACCGTCGCCGGCCTTTCCGGCGCGAATGCCGCCGCCGACGGAGAAAGTCGCCTGCCAGACCCGGTCGTTCAGACCCGGTGCGGACGGGTAGAGGTAATCTCCTCCGTTCAGAGGCCGCCCATCCCAGGACTCGCGAACGACGGCGAGATGCCGGTCGTAGATCTCGGAGCGGTTCGCACTGTCGAGGCCGAACGCCGTGAAGGACGAGGGCGTGCCGCCGGTGCCGACACCGACCTCCAGGCGGCCGCCGGACAACAGGTCCAGCACCACTGCGTCTTCAGCCACCCGCACGGGATTTTCCAGCGGCAAGGTGATGATGCCCGTGCCGAGGCGGATTCTCGAGGTTTGCGCGGCCACATGGGACAGGAAGACGAGAGGCGACGGGAGGCCGCCCTCCGCCTCGTGGAAATGATGCTGGGCGACCCAGGCCGAGTCGAACCCGTGCCGCTCTGCATGGACGATCTGCTCCGACGCCAGGCGGTAGCGCTCGGCCGCACCGGCCTCATCCAGAAGGCGGGTGAAGAACCCGAGCCTTTTGCCCTGTGAGGATGTCGTCATCGGTTTGCTCCACTTGAATTACCGGAAAGAGTGCTGGCTGGCGTTGCGCTGTCCTGGAATTGCGCTGATGAGCTCGCGCGTGTAGGCGCTGCCGGGGTTCATGAACACGTCCTCGACGCGGCCGCCGTCGACCTGGCGGCCGTTGTGCAGGACGGAGACCGTATCCGAGATCTGGCGGACCACCGCGAGATCGTGCGAGATGAAGAGGTATGTCAGACCCAGAGCCTGCTGGAGCTCGTCGAGCAGCGCCAGGATCTGCGCCTGCACCGTGACGTCGAGAGCCGACACGGCCTCGTCGAGCACCAGCACCTGCGGGTCGAGCACCAGCGCACGGGCGATGGCGACGCGCTGCCGCTGCCCTCCGGACAAGGCATGCGGCTTGCGGGACAGAATCGATGGCGGAAGGCCTACCCGCTCGAGAATGCCTCGAACCTTTCGCGCCCGATCCTCCCGCGGCAGCGGATCGAAGTTCAGAAGCGGCTCCTCGACGATCTCGAAGATGGTCTGGCGCGGATCGAGAGAGGCGAACGGGTTCTGGTAGACGAGTTGGATGGTTCTGCGGAACTGGCGCAGGTTCTCCCCGCGGAGCGTCGTCACGTCGGCGCCGTCGACGCGAATGCGGCCGGAAGTGGGCTTCTGGAAGCCGACGATGCTTCGCGCGGTGGTGGTCTTGCCGGAGCCGGATTCGCCCACGATGGCGTGGGTTGTTCCCCTTTGAACCGTGAAGGAGACGTCGTCCACGGCCCGGAAGGAGCCCCGGCGGCCACTGAGGGAGAAATCCTGCACCAGATTCTCGACCACGATGGCGTCGTCGCTCGCGCCGGTGCGCAGCGATCGGGTCCGGTAGACGGAGCGGGCTTTGCCGAGCGAGGGAGCATCGGCCAGAAGCTTGCGCGTGTACTCGCTGCGCGGAGAGGTCAGGACATCCGCAGTCGGCCCCTGCTCCTGAACGCGCCCGCCCTTCAGAACGACGATATGGTTCGCTCGGTCGGCCGCGACGCCCAGGTCGTGAGTCACGAGCAGAACGGCCGTGCCGTACTCGCGGCGGAGCTCGTCGATGAGATCGAGAATGCGCTTCTGCACCGTCACGTCGAGCGCGCTGGTCGGCTCGTCGGCGATGATCAGGGCGGGACGCAGCGCAATCGCGATGGCGATGAGGACGCGCTGGCGCATGCCGCCCGACAATTCGTGCGGATATTGCCTGGTGCGCAGCTCCGGCTGGGAGAGGCCGACACGTGTCAGAAGCTCGATGACGCGGGCGTCGATCTCCGCACGGCTGCCTCTGCGGTGGATCTGCAACACTTCAGCGACCTGCTCACCGATGGTCTTGACCGGGTTGAGCGAACTCGTCGGGTCCTGCGGGATCAGGCTGATCTTGCTGCCACGGATCGTGTCGAGCCGCTTCTGCGACCAGCCCGCGATGTCGGTGCCGTTGAGGCGCACCGCGCCGGATTCCAGCCGGCCGTTCTCCGCAAGGAGCCCTATGACCGCCTGCGCCGTCGTGGTCTTTCCTGAACCCGACTCGCCCACCAGAGCGACGACCTCGCCTGGGCGCACCCGGAGCGACACCTCGTGGACGACGCGCTGGAAGCCTTCACCGCCGCGATAACCGACGGCAAGATTGCTGATCTCCAGAACGGACGCGGTCGACACGTCGGTGGATGCAGGCTGGATGGTCATGGCGGCGGTCATGCCTTGGCCTTTCCGAAGGATTGGCTGATGCGGTTCGCCGACAGCACGGTCAGGATCACGACGATCCCGGGAACCGTCGTCAGCCACCAGGCGCGGGCGATGTAATTCCGCCCCTCGGCAATCAGCAGGCCCCATTCCGGCGTCGGAGGAGGCGCGCCGTAGCCGAGGAAGCCCAGAGTGGAGATCGTCAGGATGGCCCAGCCGAGTTGAAGGGCCGCGAAGGCGATTACGGAGGTCAGGGAGTTCGGCAGGATATGACGCCACAGCACGCGGCCGAACGTGCCGCCGCTTCCGAAGGCCGCCTCCACGTAGTCGCTGGTCCGCACCCGCACCACCTCCGAACGCGCAAGCCGCGCGAAACTGGCGATTGAGGTCACGCCCACGGCAATGGCGGCGTTCACGATGCCGAAGCCGAGAAGAATGACGATGCTGAGCGACAGAAGAAGCTGGGGGATCGACAGCAGCACGTCGACGCCCCGCATGATGGCTCCGTCGATCCTGCCGCGCGCCGATCCCGCGACGATGCCGAGCGTGGTGCCCACCAAGAGACCGACGCCCACGGCCACGAAGGCTCCCGAGAGCGAGTTGCCCGCTCCGTAGATGATGCGGGAAAGGAGATCGCGCCCCAGCGCGTCTGTGCCGAGCCAATGCTCGGCGCTCGGTGCGCGAAGCTGCTGGCGGGCCACTCCGACCGTAGGGCTGTAGCTCGTGAACCATTGCGGGAACAGCGCCCAGAGCGCGACGACGGCCATGACGAACCAAGCCAGCACGAGTCCGGTCTGGATGCTCCTGACGGCCTTCAGCCACCGCGCGCCTGACGATGCGTGCCTCTTGCCTGCGGAGGAGCCATCGAGGACATCCGGATCGTCACTCAGCAGGCTACGTCCGATCGTATTCAGGCCGGTCATGCGACAGCTCCTTGTCTGACCCGGAGGCGAGGATCGAAGACGGGATACAGCAGGTCCACCGTGAGGTTGATGAGCACGAAGGCCGTTGCCGAGAACACGACGATCGCCTGCAGGACGGCGATGTCCTGATCGTTGACGGAACGCTGCGTCAGCCCGCCGAGGCCATTGAGGCCGAAGACCGCTTCCGTGACGACCGCGCCGGCCAGAAGCTCGCCGAACAGAATGCCCCCGATGGTGAGCGTCGGCAGAACCGCATTCTTCGCCACGTGCTTCCACAGGACCCAGCGATGGGATGCTCCCTTGGCGCGGGCAACGGCCACGAAGGGTTCCGTCAGAACGTGGTCGATGTTGCGCATCAGGATTTGAGCCAGCGGTGCCGAAATCGGAACCGCCAATGTCATGACGGGAAGGATCAGCCCCTGCCAGGGGCCCGGATTGATGATGGGAATGAGCTTGAGCTGAAACGAGAAGATCTGGATCAGCAGGATCCCGAGCCAGAACACCGGCGTGGAGATGAAGAGCGCCGGGATGGACTGGATGAACGAGCGCAGCCACAGGAAGGGTGACAGCGCCGAGAGTGCGGCGAGCGCGACTGCGAGAACGACCGACAGCAGAAAGCCGAGGGTCGAAAGCCACAGAGTCTGCGGCAGGTTGGCCAGGATCAGATCACCGACGGGGACGCCCGCGTGAATCGAATAGCCGAATTGTCCGGTCAGGAAATTCGCAGCCGTATGGAAATACTGCACCACCAGTGGGCTGTCGGCTCCATAGGAGGCGCGGATGTCCGCGATCTGCTCCGGACCCAGGCCGAGTTCCGGATTCAGGAACTTGATCAGAATGGCATCGCCCGGCAGAGCCTGCAGCAGGATGAATGAAACGGTGAAAGCAGCCCAGAGCACGAGGGCCGCCTGCCCGATCCTTCCAATCACGTATCGCGACATGAGAGCCTCTGTCTGTGACCTTGATCTGAGAACGGAGACGAACGGCATGGAGTAGCCGGATGTCGTTCGTCTGGGACATCCGGCCGGCTCAAAGAACTCCTCAGCGGCGCGGCGCCAGCCAAGTGCTGTAGAAGCTCGGACGGCCGACCGCTTCGAAAGACACGTTCTTCACGTAGGGGGCCGCCGCGAAGGCCTGCGGCTCCTCGAAGATCGGGATGGCATAGGCCTGATCGACCACGTAGTTCTGGACCTCACCGGCTACCGCGAGGCGCTTGCTGCGGTCCGGCTCGGACGCGAGCTGATCCAGGAGCCCGTTCAACCGCTCGTCGACGAAGGACTGCACCTTGTCGCTGTTTCCGCCCTTCTGCAGCAGAACATTGCGATTGGTCGGGTAGTACTGGCTCTTGATCACGTCCGGATCAGCACGACCGACCATGGCCGGCGATACGGGCGCCTTGGCGGGGTCGAGATTGTTGATCGTCGCACTGCCCGAGTCGGCCGTCAGCACGTTCAGCTTCACGCCGACCTTTTCCCATTGCTGGGCGACGAGTTGCAGCGTTTCCTTGTTCTGCGGCTGCGGCAGGGATTCGTAGGCCGATAATTCGAGGGTCTGCCCATCCTTCTGACGCCGGCCGTTCGCGCCGACCTTCCAGCCTGCCTCGTCGAGGAGCTGCTTGGCCTTCGCGATATCATAGGACAGCTTCGGCGAAAGATCGACATAGCCTGATGCCGTCTTGGCGATGATCGAAGTCGCCTTCGGATAGTTGGTCGAGAACAAGGTCGCGACGATCTCTTCCGTGTTGGTGGCGTGCAAAAGCGCGCGACGGACCTTGACATCCGCCACGAGCGGATTGTCCGGCCGGAAGACGACACTGTTGTTCACGCCACGTGTCGAGGGCGCATAGATCAGGTATCCTTCATCCTCGACCTGCTTCTCGTCATAGGCTTGTATCTGGCGGATAACGTCCGCCTGCCCTGCCAAAAGTGCACCGATGCGCACGCTGTCTTCCGGCGTGACGATGTATTTGATCTCATCCAGATAGGCGCGGCCTTGGTGTTCAAGTTTGGCCGGGCCCCAATTGTACTCGGGGCGGGCCTTCAGCGTGAGCTCGCGGCCAAGCGTCTCGCTGGCGACCACGAACGGGCCCGAGCCGATGATCTTCGTGGCATCGCCCAGAGCCTCGTAGGGCAGCGCAAGAGTCTTGAGGGACACGAGGCCCGAGCCGATCACGGACGTCCCCTGCAGGAAGCCCGGCGACGGTTTTTTAAAGTAGAACTTCACCGTCTGCGGATCGATGACCTCGCTGCGGTCGTAGTTGTTGATGACCTCCGAGATCGGCAGCTTCAGGTCCTTGTTGCCGCGCCCGAACGTGTCGTAATTCTTGGCGACCGCCGCGGCATCGAGCGGTGTGCCATCCGAGAAGGTCACACCCGTCCGGATCTTGAAGGTGTACTCCGTCGCGTCGGCATTGACCGTCCACGATTCAGCGATCCAGGGCTCGATTTCGAGGGTCTTGGGGTTCTGGTAGGTCAGCTTGTCGGTGATCTGGTTGAGGATCCCGCCATTGGGATAGAAGCCGCCGGCCGGCGGGTAGAGATTCGTGTGGGGCTGCTGCTCGAGATAGACCAGCGTGCCGCCCTTCGCAGGCGCGCCCTCCCCGCCTGCGGCAACCGCGTGGCTGCCCCAGAGGGAGGTGCCTGCCAGGAATGTGACACCAACGAGAGCAGCAAGATGAGCTTTGCTTCCAGAGAGAGATTTGAGCGTCACGACATGTCCCCTGTGCGGCTGGCGTTAGCGCCGAATGACAAAGGAATTATCGCGCCGTGCTTTCCGTTAAATCAACCAGAATGTTCTTTCTTTAGAACGAGCCGGACGCGTAAAATCTCCTCTGAAACGCCCTCTCGAGAGATATTTCATCTCTCTGGCTGGATGAAGCTCAGGTCTCGCTTCCGATAGAATGGTTGAAGTGCCCTGGGCACGAAACGCCCCGTTCCGGTGGTTTCCCCTGGGATGACGCCGCGCATTGCCTTGGAGTGGTCACACTCGGAGCTTGCCGATACATCGCAATGCTGAACATGATCTGGATGCCGTTTGGTCTGCTCATAGACCGGAGAGACTAGGTCCCAGGACCGCCGGACAGCCACCACGCTCCTACGGCAAGCGTCGCCACGGTGACGGGCACTCCGACACGCAGATAAGCCCGGAAGCCGAGCTCGATTCCGGCCGCGCGCGCCTTCTCGGCCACGATCAGGTTGGCCACCGAACCTACCAGGGTGAGATTGCCGGCCAGCGTCGAAGCCATGGCGATGACGAGCCAGAGCCGCTGCTGATCCGGAAGGCCCTCGACAAAGGGTTTGAGCACGAGCACGGCCGGTACGTTGCTGACCAAATTCGACAGAAGGGCCGTGACGCCGGTGAGAACCCAGACGTTCGCCAGCTGCAATGCGCGAACCGCTTCGATCATGTCGGGCGACAGAAGGGCCTTCTCGGCTCCCGCCACCACGATGAACAACCCGGCGAACATCAGCAGCAATGGGCCGTCGATCTCGCGGTACACCTTGCCGGGCTTCACCTGCCGCGTCACGAGCAGCAACGCCGCGCCGAAAATCGCCGCCTTGGCGACTGGCGCACCGGCAAAGAACGCGACCACCACCCCCGTCGTCACCAGGATGGCCTTCAGCATCTGGGGCTTGTGGATCCGGCTGGGCCCGGGATCCGCCGTGAGCACCTTGGAGACCCGGAACTCGCTCCGGCACAGCAACGCGATCAGGGCGCAGACGATAATCAGGCCCGCCGCCGCCACCGGCGCCAGAGCTGCCGCGAAGGTGGCATAGGGGATCTGGGAGATCACTCCGACGATCATGTTCTGGGGATTGCCCGTGATCGTCGCGACGCTCCCCACGTTGGAACCCATCGCGACGGCCAGCAGGTACGGGACCGGATTGCGGCCGAGACGCTTCGTGACATCCACCACGAGCGGAGCCATGATCAGGCAGACGGCGTCGTTGACGAGGAATGCCGAGAAGACGCCCGTGGTCAGCGCGATCATGGACAGCAGCACCAGGGGCGAATGCGCGTGAGTGACCGCCCAGCCGTTCACCAGGCGGAAGAAGCCCGAGAGCCGCAGATGCGCCACGACGATCATCATGCCGAGCAGCAGCGTGATCGTGTCGAGGTCGACCGCCTGATACGCCTCCTCGGGCGACAGAACGCCGATACCGATCATCAGGGCAGCCCCGAGCAGGGAGATCCCGGCTCGGTCGAGCCTGAGCCCCGGAACGCGCCCGAGCGCGATACCGCCGTATGTCAGGACGAAGATGGCCGCGCTGGCCCAGTTCCTGGCATCCATTATCCAGTCTCACGCGGGAGGGGCTGGAGACGGATGGTGGCATGATTAGCCGGCTCTCCGGGGGCGCCATGCATCGTCTCCGGCATCATCGCCCAGAACAGGATCAGTCCCGCGGACGCGATGCCGGCCAGCACCAGAAAGGCCATCGAGTACCCGATCTCCACGACGATGATGCCGGCGAGCGCCGTGGACAGCGAAGCCCCGATGCCCTGCGCCGTCGTGACCGCTCCCTGCGCCACGTTGAATCGGCCGGTGCCTGCCATCAGGTCGGCCACGATCAGCGGAAAGAGCGCTCCGTAGAGACCCGCTCCAATGCCATCGAGCAGCTGGACTCCGACCAGCCAGTAGGGATTGTCCGAGAGGGTGTACAGAACGCCGCGGATGGGCAGGATCAGGAACCCGGCCAGGAACATGGGCTTGCGGCCCCAGATGTCGGCCTTGCGCGCCACGAGCATGGCCATCGGCACCATGACGACCTGAGCGGCCACGATGCAGGCCGACATCAGGGAGGTGCCGAGGTTCTTGTCCTGGAGGGCCAGCTTCTGGCCGACCAGCGGCAGCATGGCGGCATTGGCGAGATGAAACAGCACGGCGCTGGCGGCGAAAATCAGGAGCGGGCGACACGTGACCAGGATCTTCAACCCCGATGGCTGGTCGTCCGCGGCGGCGGCGCCGTCCAACAGGCCTCGCGCCTGTTCATGGTTGATGGCGCTCGCCGGGACCATCAAGACGCTGACGAGGCTAGCAATCGCCATGGCAGCCATGAGGAAGAACACGACGACCGGCCCCCACAGATAGGCGGCCGCGCCAGCGGCTCCTGCCGCAAAGGCGTTGCCGGCATGGTTGAACGCCTCGTTGCGGCCCGTCCGGCGCGCGAAGTGGGCGTGTCCGACAATGCCGAGGGTGATTGCCGCGATGGTGGGCGCGAACACCGTGCCGGTGGCGTGGACCACGGCCTGCGACACCGCCACGGGCCAGAACGATGCAAGGAAAGGCAGAAGCAGCGATCCCGCGGTGACGACAAGCGCCGCAACCACGATCACGGCCCGCTTGGCATGGGTGGCATCGATCAGGGCGCCGGCCGGGGTCTGGGCCATGATGGCCGCCAGACCGGCCATGGTCATGACCAGACCGATCTCGGCCTCGTTCCAGTGCCGGATCGTCAGGAGATAGACGGCGAGGTAGGGTCCGAGCCCATCGCGCACATCTGCCAGGAAGAAGTTGAGAGCATCGAGCGGGCGCTCGACCCGGGCCGGGGCTGGCGAGGGGCGAACACTATCAGCCATGTCGATCTCCCCGGGACGGCGCAGGCTGGCCCTGAAGGTAGTCATGCCTGCAGAAGCCGGAACCCTCCAGACCTGTATTCGTTCCGGTGCGAATCCGCGACATTCGCGGACGTGACGAACGACGTTCTCGGCCTGCCGCCGCGGGGATCGGAAAGCCGACAGCGGCGGTCCCTGCCTTCGAGACGTTTCCACAGGCCTATCAATTGTTGAGGTTGGACGCGACATAAGCCGGAGGATCGGATATGATGCCCTGGTCAGCACAAGGCTAAGGACACTTGCCATCGACCTCAGGGGGCGATCAGGGAGGGTGTCGTGACGCGTTGGCAGCCCGATCCGAGTTTCTATCCATCCCCGCGCTTGGCCGAGAAAGCCCCGCCGGAGACGCTGGCCTATGTGGCCATGTTCGATCCGGACCGGCAACAGCCCGACGGCATCGCCGTCGTTGATCTCGACCCGGCCTCGCCGTCCTATGCCCAGATCGTTGGATCGGTGGCCATGCCCAACACGGGCGATGAACTGCACCATTTCGGATGGAACGCCTGTTCGTCCTGCCTCTGTCCCAACATGCCCCACCCGCACGTGGAGAGGCGCTACCTTGTGGTGCCGGGCCTGCGCTCGTCCCGCATTCACATCATCGACACGAAGCCTGATCCACACAGTCCGGCGATCGTGAAGGTGATCGAGCCCGAGGTGATCGCCGAACGGACCGGCTACACGCGGCCGCACACGATCCATTGTGGACCGGACGGCATTTACGTCACGGCCCTCGGCAGCGCGGAAGGCGCGGCGCCCGGTGGCATCTTCATCATGGACCACCAGACCTTCGAGCCGCTCGGGCGCTGGGAGATCGACCGGGGACCCCAGCAACTTGCCTATGACGGCTGGTGGCACCTGGGATACGACACGCTGGTAACCAGCGAATGGGGCACGCCTGACACCTTCGAGAACGGCTTGGTTCCCGAGATCCTGCTCGGCTCGCGCTATGGCCGGCGCCTGCATTTCTGGGATCTGCTGAAACGCAAGCACCTCCAGGAAATCGATTTCGGCGAGGAGCACCAACTCGTGTTCGAGCTTCGGCCCGCCCACGATCCGACGAAGGCCTATGGGTTCGTCAATTGCGTGATCAGCCTGAAGGATCTCTCCTCCTCGATTTGGACCTGGTATCGTGACGGCAATCGCTGGGCGGTCAAAAAGATCATCACGATCCCGGCCGAACCCGCGAGCGCCGACGACCTGCCGGACATGCTGAAAGGCTTCGGCGCGGTGCCGCCGCTCGTGACCGATATCGATCTGTCCATGGATGACCGGTTTCTCTACGTGTCCTGCTGGGGCACGGGCGATCTCCAGCAATATGATGTGTCCGACCCGTTGAACCCCAAGCTCACCGGCAAGGTGCGGATCGGCGGGATTGTGTCGCGCGCCTCCCATCCCAGGGCGAAGAACGGGCATCTGACGGGTGGGCCGCAGATGGTCGAGATCAGCCGGGACGGTCGGCGGGTGTACTTCACAAACTCGCTCTACGGCTCCATCGACCAGCAGTTCTACCACCGCGGCTTCGAGGGCTGGATGGTGAAGCTGAACGCGGATCCGGACGGCGGCATCTCGTTCGATGAGGACTTCTTCATCGAGTGGCCCAAGGGGCACAGGCCGCATCAGATCCGCCTCGAAGGCGGCGATTGCTCCTCGGACTCCTATTGCTACCCATAAGGGACGCCACGGTGTCGGCGAGCGACATGGGATGAACACGGCCTCGTCCGCACTCTGGCCGTGGCTGACTCTGGCAGGGCTCGGTGCCTTCCACGGCCTGAACCCCGCCATGGGTTGGCTGTTTGCCGTAGCGCTCGGGCTGCACCGCCGAAGCCGAGGTCTTGTGGTTCTGGCCCTTGCTCCCATTGTCCTTGGGCATGTCGTTGCGGTCGGCAGTGTTGTCTTGGCATTGACCTTCTTCGGAACGGTCATGGATGCGACGTTCCTGGGCCGCGGCGCCGGAATCCTCCTGCTGGCCCTGGCGGCCACACATGCTTTTGCCCGCCACCGCACTCCCCTTCGCATCGGGATGCAGACCGGCTTGGCGGGGCTGGCCCTGTGGTCCTTCATGATGGCCAGTGCTCATGGAGCAGGCTTCATGCTGATTCCCGCGCTCCTGTCGCTGTGCGTTTCGTCGGGCATGGGCGGTGAGCTGACGGCCTCGACCTCCCTTCCGGTCTCTTTTGCGGCGCTTGCTGTTCACACGGGGGCGATGCTGGCGGTGATCGGAACTGTCAGTCTTGTCGTCTATGACCAAGGACTTGCCTTCCTCAGACGCGGCTGGGTCAATCTGGATGTTCTCTGGAGCGTTGCCTTGGCGGGCGGCGGCATCGTTCTTCTGGCAGGATGAGGTCAGACTTTCGGAGCGCCCATAGGGAGAAACGGGCGCTTGCGCAGATGCCTTCAGTCTGCTTCGGGTCAGGTCCGCGATCCCCAGCTCTTGAGGAGCATCCGTTCGATGACGCCGCGGCGTATCGTCGGTACAACCGGGACAGTGAGGGCTCGAAGGTCCTACCGCATGGAAGGAGCAGACGTTGACGATAGAGGAAACGATCTTTTCCGATAGACGAGACGGAGCGATCCCGAGGCGAGAATACCGGACACAGGCTTGCGATTTTTATCACCTGCATTCTTTCAGTCGGGCTAAAGTAAGTTTTGCGCAGACGGTGTCCGAGAGGAGAGCGAGCGATGAAGGCCTTGGTCCTTGAACGTAAGGATGAGCTCAGCCTGCGTGATCTCCCGCTTCAAGAGAATCTCGGGCCGCGCGATGTCCGGATCGCCCTCCGCACGATCGGGGTCTGCGGCAGCGATGTGCATTATTATACGCACGGAGCCATCGGTCCCTTCGTTGTCCGGGAGCCCATGATCCTCGGCCACGAGGCTGCCGGCGAGATCGTTGAGGTCGGATCGGCCGTAACCGAGTTCAAGCCAGGCGACAGAGTCTGCATGGAGCCCGGCATCCCGGACCCGATGAGCCGCGCGACGCGCCTCGGCAAATACAACCTTGATCCGGCCGTTAAATTTTGGGCAACGCCGCCGGTGCACGGGGTTCTGCGACCGACCGTGGTTCACCCGGCGGACTTCACATTCAAGTTGCCGGACCATGTCAGCTACGCCGAGGGGGCGATGGTCGAACCGCTGGCCGTGGGCATGCACGCGGCCACCAAGGTCCAGGTGAAGCCGGGCGACCTCGCCGTTGTAATCGGAGCCGGCCCCATCGGAATGGTGACGATCCTCTCGGCCCTTGCGTCCGGCTGCTCGCGGGTGATCGTGAGCGATATCCATGAACCGAAGCTCGAGCTTGCGGGCCAGCTCGGGCCCGTTATCCCGGTCAATGTCAGGAGCTGGAGCCTCGTAGATATCGTCAGGCGGGAAACGGATGGATGGGGGGCGGATGTGCTCTTCGAATGCTCCGGATATGCGCCGGCCATGGCAGAGATGTTCGACCTCGTCTGCCCGGGCGGAAAGGTGGCACTGGTCGGCATCCCGCTCGATCCCTTTCCTTATGACGTCAGCAAGGCGCAAGTGAAAGAGGTGCGTGTCGAGAACGTCTTCCGCTATGCCCATGTCTATCCGCGCGCGGTTGCGATGATTGCCTCGGGCAAGATCGACGTGAAGCCGCTGATCACGGATCGTTTCGCATTCAAGGACAGCATCGCAGCCTTCGACTTCGCCAAGACGATGCCACCAAGTTCGGTGAAGGTGCAAATCGACATGCCCCTATGATCACATGACTTGGCTGTATCACCCTGATCGAGGAGTGCCCCGAGCATTCGGCCGCCCGCTCAGGCCGGCGATTGCTTATTGGGCCTTCTGGAAGCCGCGCCTCATAGCGTTTCTCCGTTGAGATAGCGCTGCAGAGTGTTGCGGGTTCCGGCGCGCCAGAGACTTCTCAGAGCCGTCTCGAAAGAAGCTCGGAACGCCGGTGCATCCGCGATGTCGCCGAAGATGTCGCGAAGGCTCAAGAACGCAGCGGGATCGCTCTTTGCCGCCAGCGCTGCCGGCGTCAACCGCGCGGCAATCGGATCGTTAAGCGCGATGGGAACACCCGCATCGTCGGTCGCCGCGCAGTAACGGCACCACAAGGCCGATTCCAGCGCCAGCCCCGTCACGTCCTCGCCGGCTTTCAGGCGATCTCGCGTCGAAGGCAGGATGAACTTCGGCTGCCGGTTGGAGCCGTCCTGAGCCAAGCGAGGGATCGTATCTCCGACATCAGGGTTGGCGAAACGGTTCGCGATGAGCTTGTAATACTCCTTGAGGTCGACACCTGGAACCGGCGGCACGTGAGGGATGATCTCGCCGATCTCCAGTTTGTCGAGAAAGGCGCGAACAAGAGGATCCGCCATGGCGTCATGGACGAAATGGATTCCCAACAAGGCGGCGGGATAAGCAATCGCAGCATGCCCCCCGTTCAGGATGCGCAGCTTCATCAACTCGAAGGCGGCAACCTCGGACGTGAAGGTAACCCCCACCTCCTCCAGCGCCGGACGTCCACCGGGAAAGTTGTCTTCGAGAACCCATTGCCGGAATGGCTCGCAGAAGACCGGCCAATTATCCTGAATGCCGAAGCGTTCGCTGAGAATGGCACGTTCCCTGTCCGTCGTGGCCGGAGTGATGCGGTCGACCATGCTGTTCGGGAACGCCACATTGTCGCGGATGTACGAGGCGAGCGCCGGATCGACGAGGTCGGCCAGACCCGCCACAGCGTCCAACGTGACACGCCCGTTGTGGGGGATGTTGTCGCACGACATCACCGTGAACGGAGTCACTCCACGCTCCCGGCGGCGTCTGAGTGCGGCCACGAGCGCGCCGAACACCCCTTTCGGCGCATCGAGATGAGCCGCGTCATAGCGGATTTCCGGATGCTCCGGGTTGAAGGTCCCGGTGGCGGGGTCGATGCAGTAGCCGCCCTCGGTGACGGTCAGGGATACGATCCTCAAAGCCGGATTGTCGAGGGCCTCCACGATGGCACGGGCATCCTCGCCCACCGGCACGAAATCCGCCATCGATCCGGACACCCGGGCTTTGTTGGCGCCAGGCTCCAGCTCTATCACGGTGGTAAGCCAGTCCTGAGGCGCAAGAGCGCGCCGCATGGCTTCGTCCCCGGACCGGACGCCTGCCCCCAGCAGAGCCCAATCCAGATCCCTGCCCGCGTTGAAGAGATCGTCGAGATAGATCGCCTGATGGGCGCGATGGAAGTTGCCCACGCCGACATGCAGGATGCCGGGACTTAGCTCCTCGCGGGCATATTTTGGGCGGGCGATCGGGGCCGGGAGGGATCCAAGGCTTGCAAGATTAAGGGGCTGGCTCATGGCGGGCTGACCTGATGGGCAGGAGAAACGGGTTGTCTCGCAAGCGCGGATTGTCTCATATCAGTACGCTGAGCGCTGCCGATGATGATATCGACAGCCTTGTCCGCAATGGCGAGGACTGGAGCATTGGTATTTCCGCTTGGGATTGTCGGCATAATGGAAGCATCGACGATGCGCAAACTAGCGATGCCACGCGTTCGGAGATCTGGCGTCACGACGGCATGCTCGTCGTTCTCCCGCCCCATCCGGCAGGTGCCGACCGGGTGATAGTTCGTTTTGACCGTTTTCCGGCAATGCGCCGCCAGAGCCTCGTCGGACGAGGCATCCGGCCCTGGAAAGATCTCTTTCGCCACCATGTCCCGAACCGGGCTCGTCGCAAGAACCTCACGGGCGTAGCGCAACCCTGCAAGGGTCAGGCGGAGATCATCCGGATCTCCGAAGAATTGCGGATCCACTTGCGGCGCATCGAACGGGTCGGCCGATGCGAGGCGGACCGATCCGCGCGCCTTGGGACGCAGGAGGCAAGGGTTGAGCGTCACGCCGTGGGTCGGCTCGACACCGGAGACGTCACGGTCGAGATAAACGGTTGGGACGCAATAGAGTTGGATGGTCGGCCGTTCGCCTCCGTCGGGATCGATGAAGGTGCACGCTTCCACGCCTGTCGTCGTGACGGCCCCCGACTTGAACAGCCTATATTGCAACCCATGACGCAGCATGGCCAGGCCACGATCCTGACCGAAATAGCCGAAGGCTCCGGTCGTCGTCGCAACGACAGGGACTTCGTGATGGTCCTGCAGGTTCCAGCCTACCCCAGGCAGATCGACTTTGACGGCGATGTCGTGACGGGAAAGCTCGCTGGCCGGGCCGATGCCGGACAGCATCAGCAGCTTCGGCGACATGTAGGTGCCGGCGGCCAGAACAACCTCCGTATCGGCATGAAGGAGTTCCCGCCCCGATTGGCCCTTCACCTCCACACCCGTCGCCCGTCCGTTCTCGATGCAAATGCGAGTGACGACCGTGTTCGTCGCAAGGGTCAGCCTCGGATTCGACAATACAGGCTGAAGGAACGCGTCGACCGCGCTGCACCGCCGACGCGTCCGCCAGTCGATCGTATGCTGCATGAAGCCGACACCCGCCTGACCAATCCCATTGAAATCGGAGTTGTACGGTACCCCCTTCTCCTGCATCGCCTGCACGAAAGCCCGGCTCATCGCGGAGTGCTGCCCCAGATGGGACACCTTCAAGGGGCCATCGGTCCCATGGTAGGGTTTGCCCAGGTGATCGTTGCCCTCCTGCTTGATGAAGTAAGGCAGGAGATCCCTGTAGCTCCACCCTGCCCCGCCGAGAGCCGCGTCCCAGGCATCGTAATCTTTCGCCTGTCCGCGAATGTAGACCATGGCGTTGACCGCGCTGCCCCCGCCGAGAACTCTGGCCTGCGGCACAATGGGAGCGCGACCGCCGAGTTGCGGCTGCGGCACGACCTTGTGCATCGTGAGGTAGGTCTCCTGCGCAAGGAACTTCATGTAGCCCGCGGGCATCGCAAGGATACGGCTTGTCCTGCGCGGCCCAGCCTCGATCAGCAGGACCCGCGCGCCGTGTTCTGCAACCAAGCGGCTGGCGACGATACAGCCGGCGCTCCCTCCACCGACGACGATATAGTCGAACCGCTTCGAGGCCATGACCGCTCTCGCTGGAAGCTCAGCTCGCCTTGCGGGTCGGTAATCGACGCAGGTTGGCCAAGGGGTGACGCTGGATGCGCTCGATCGAGAGACCCTCGGCATCGAACAGATGGCAGGTGGCCGGATCGAGCTTGATGGCAACGCGCTCATGCACACCTGTTGGAACCTCGCCATCTGCCTGGACAATCACCATGGGGCCATCCTGCAGTTGCGTATAGAGAAATGTCTCGCCGCCCAGTCTCTCCACGACCATGACCTCGCCGGCCAGTTCGCCTTCTCCGGCCAAGTGCATATGCTCGGGCCGGACGCCGAGCGTCACCGCATCACCCACCCTTTGGCGGCCGGGACGAACCGGGATCCGGAAGCTGACCCCATGAGCCAGCTGAATGGTGGTTCCGGTCTCGTCGATTGAGGTCACTTTAGCAGGCAGGAAGTTCATTTTCGGACTGCCGATGAAGCCTGCCACGAATAAATTACGAGGATGATGATAGAGTTCGAGCGGAGTACCCGCCTGCTCGATGATGCCTGCCTGAAGCACCACGATCTTGTCGGCCATCGTCATGGCCTCGACCTGATCGTGCGTTACATAGATCATGGTCGCAGCCAATTGGTCATGAAGCCGGGCAAGCTCGATGCGCATCTGAACGCGCAGGGCGGCGTCGAGATTGGACAACGGCTCGTCGAACAGGAAGACCTTGGGCTTACGCACGATGGCTCGTCCTATGGCCACACGCTGCCTCTGGCCGCCGGAGAGTTCCTTGGGCTTGCGGTCGAGCAATGCATCGAGATGCAGGATGCGCGCGGCCTCGGCCACTTTGGCGTGTCGCTCCTCCTTCGAAACGCCTGCGAGCCGCAGGGAAAAGCCCATGTTATCGGCGACGGACATGTGAGGATAGAGCGCATACGACTGGAACACCATGGCCAATCCGCGCTCCGACGGCGGAACATCGTTCACGCGTTGCCCATCGATCATCAGATCGCCGGCGGTGATCTCCTCTAACCCAGCGATCATCCGCAGGAGCGTGGACTTCCCGCAACCGGACGGCCCGACGAAAACGCAGAACTCACGATCATCGATCGAGAGATTGACCCCCTTGATCACCTGGACGGCACCGTAGTTCTTCTGAATGTCCTTGAGCGTCACGGTCGCCATTACGGCTCTCCCTTTTACTTGACGGCCCCGAAGGTAAGGCCGCGGACCAGTTGCCGCTGGCTCATCCAGCCGAATACGAGGATCGGCGCGATGGCGATCGTCGAAGCGGCCGAGAGCTTGGCCCAGAACAATCCTTCAGGGGCAGAGAACGAGGCAATGAATGTCGTCAGCGGCGCCGCCTCGGAGGTTGTGAGATTGAGACTCCAGAACGCCTCATTCCAACACAGGATGATCGAAAGAAGAGCCGTGGACGCGATCCCTGGCAGGGACAGGGGCATCAGAAGCATCCAAACTTCCTGCTTCGGCTTGGCTCCGTCCATTCGCCCTGCCTCCAGGATGTCCTTAGGCACCTCCTTGAAGAAGGTGTAGAGCATCCAGACGACGATCGGCAGGTTCATGAGCGTATAGACGACGATCAGTCCCCAGCGCGTATCGATGGCACCCATATCCCGGAACAGCAGGTAGATCGGGATCAGGACCCCCACTGCGGGCATCATCTTGGTGGAGAGCATCCAGAGCAGCAGATCCTTGGTCTTCCTTCCCGGGAAGAAGGCCATGGCATAGGAGGCCGGCACGGCGATCAAGGTTGCGAGAAACGTGGCGCCGACGGAAATGATGACGCTGTTCAGAGCGAAGTGAACGTAGTCGGCACGCTCCCGCACGGTGATATAGTTCTCCAAAGTTGGCGTGAAAAAGAGCTTGGGCGGCGTCGCAATCGCCTCGACCTCCGGTTTGAAGCTCGTCAGGATCATCCAGAATATCGGAAAGAAGATCAGTCCGGCGGCGATCCAACCGACCAATGTCATCAGGAGCCTGCTGCGGGTTTTCGGATGCATGGCCGGATCCTCAGTCGGCGATGTTCTTGGCGATCGAGCGGACCAGGAAGATCGCCACGATGTTAGCCAGAACGACCGCAATTACGCCCGCAGCCGATGCTCCGCCGACATCGTACTCGCGCAGGGCCCGAAGGTAGATCAGGAAGGCCAGATTCGTGGAGGCCAGACCAGGGCCGCCGGAGGTCGTGACATAGATCTCCGCGAAGACCGAGAGCAGAAAGATCGTCTCGATCATGATCACCACGCTGATCGCACGGCCGAGATGCGGCAGGATGATGAAGAAGAACATCGCGAACGGCCCGGCGCCATCCATGCGCGCGGCTTCCTTCTGCTCGTTGTCGAGGGACTGAATGGCCGTCAGCAGGATGAGCAGAGCGAAAGGCAGCCATTGCCATGCGACGATGATGATCACCGAGGTCAGAGGGAAATTTCCGAAGAAGTCGATGGCAGGCAGCCCCAAGGATCGGGCGAAGAATGCGAACAACCCGTTGACCGGATGCATCAGCATATTCTTCCAGATCAGCGCACTGACTGTCGGCATAACGAAGAACGGCGCGATTGCGAGCAGGCGGGCGATGCTCCGCCCGTAAAACTCCTGGTCGAATAGAACGGCAAGCAGCGTGCCGAGGCCTACGGTGATGACGAGCACCCAGAAGACCAGGAACAGCGTGTTGGCCATGGCCGTCCAGAGGGACGGGTCAGTCAGCAGGAAGGTGTAGTTTTCAATTCCGGCGAACCCGCCGACTGAAGGATCAAGCAAATTGTAGTATTGAAACGAGAACCATAACGTCATCGCCAGCGGCACGATCATCCATAGAAACAGGACGACGACCGATGGTGCGATCAAGGGCAGAGTTCTGACGTTGCGTTGGCTGCGACCGCCGACATTAACCGTTATTGCGGGGGCAGGAGCAGTTGTGGTTGTGCCTACCATCGGAACCGACTCATCATTGGAGTGAGCATTCGGCAGGCTGGAATGCTTGCCGAATGCATGGCACTTAAATCACTTGGGATATCCCGCCTGCTTCATCGTCCGCTCGGTCGAGCGTTGTGCGTTCTCCAAGGCTTGATCCACCGTCACCTGACCCGCGAGGGCTGCGGCGATCTGCTGGCCGACGGCCGTGCCGATCCCCTGGAATTCTGGAATTGCCACATACTGGATTCCAACATAGGGAACCGGGTCCTTCGTCGGCTTGGTGATGTCCGCATTGACGATGGAGTCGTAGACGATCTTCGCGAACGGTGCGGCTTTCTGGTATTCAGGATTGTCGTAGGTCGATTTGCGCGTTCCGGGCGGGACCGAAACCCAGCCGACCTCGTTGCCGACCAGCGTGATATAGTCTTTCGACGTCGCCCATTTCAGAAACGACTTTGCGGCATCGACCTTCTTCGACGATGCCGGGACGGCCAGAGCCCATGCCCAGAACCAGGCCGATCCGTTGCTGGTGACTTCCACGGGCGCCGGAGCGAAAGCCGTCTTGTCCGCGACCTGGCTTTCCTTCGGGTTATAGATATAGCCGGCCGCCGAAGTTGCATCGACCCACATGCCGCAGTGCCCCGTCGCGAACAGCGCGCGGTTCTCGTTGTGGCCGTTGGCAGTGGCGCCGGGAGGACCATACTCCCTCATGTTCTTGACGTAATAATTGATCGCGTTCTTCCAGGGCTCCGTCGTGAGCTGCGGTTCCCATTTCTCGTTGAACCAGCGGCCGCCGAACGCATTCACCATCGGGCCGATGAAAGCCATGTTCTCGCCCCAACCAGGCTTGCCGCGCTGGCAGAAGCCGTATTGCTCCTTGGATTTGTCGGTGAGCTTTGCGGCATATTCAGAGATCTGATCATAGGTCGGCTTGTCCGGCATCTTGAGGCCGGCCTGATCGAACAGGTCCTTCCGATAGAAGGTGAACGAACTCTCCGCATAGAACGGCAAGGAATAAAGCTTGCCGTTCGCTGAGAGCGCGCTCTTCACAGTCGGAATAAGGTCGCCGTAGTCGTAATCATTGCCGAGATCGTCGAGGGACACCAACCAGTTCTGCTTGCCCCAGATCGGAGTTTCATAAGATCCGATCGTGATGATGTCGAACTGCCCGCCCTTCGTGGCGATGTCGGTGGTTGCACGTTGACGTAGGACGTTCTCTTCCAGCACGACCCAATTCAGCTTATTTCCGGTAGCCTGCTCCCACTTGGGGGACAGCCGCTGCATGATGATCATGTCGGCGTTGTTGACCGTAGCAATTGTCAGAGTTTGGCCTTGCGCAAGTGCGCAGCTTGTGCCGCCGACCAACGCGACTGCTGACAATAGGGCGATGTTCCTAAACAGCATTGCTTCCTCCAAAAATAGTTCTTATTATTCGAATGCTCTCACGATCGTTTTTCATCGTCAATTGGAGCAGTTATTGCGCAGAGGCCTATTCTTCATTGGTAATTTACTAGGAATAGTCTCGTTCTCAATCGTTTTTACTACTATGCGTGAGAGGTATTGCCCCTCAACGGGGTCACTCTAGGTATCGCCGCCCTCCTCGGCGTCGAGCTGGGGCGGCAGATCTTCAACCGTCTCGACAAAGGTCTCGAAGCGTTCGAAGCATCAGAACTGCATCCGGGTTCGAAGCCGAGCTTGCGCTGCCGCGATGTCTTGGTTTTCGGCGGTCATTTGAAGGCGAAGTGCGAAGCCCCACCCCTCTCCTCGCTTTACTGGCTGAAATCAGGATAAGGACCGCTTCGTGCCAGGACGAATTGGTTTAGAATCTTACCATCTTGAAGGGAGTTCTCCAGTGCCCATAGCGCTGGCACCGCCGGCGCAGTGTGGGCCAGCTCACGCTGCTGGCCTAGGAACATACCTTGATCGTAGGACGTTTTCAGGCATGCCCAGGCTTAAGCCTCTCACTTGCCTTCCAACCTTCGATCCGGAGACGGGGGACCTGATTGTTCTTGTCGAAACCCCGAGGCACAGCCGCAGCAAATATGCCTACAACACGGACACCGGGACCTTCGATCTCAAGTTCGTTCTGCCTGAAGGCATGACATTTCCCCTCGACTTCGGGTTCGCTCCTTCCACGCTAGGACAGGATGGAGATCCCCTCGATGTCCTCCTCCTTCTGGACGAACCCGTCGCGGTGGGCACGCGGACGAAAGCGCGTTTGGTAGGCGCGATCCGGGCTCATGAGCGGGAGAAGGATGGTCGATGGGACCGCAACGACCGACTGATCGCCGTTGCCGTCCATGCTCATGCCCATGAGCACATCCATGCAATCCAAGATATGAACCAGCAAACGCTTGCTGACGTCGAGGCCTTTTTCGAGGCCTATAATCGACTGCACGGCAAGGACTTTCGGATCAAAGATCACGTCGATGCCAAAAAGGCCGGC
Source organism: Microvirga lotononidis (assembly GCF_034627025.1). Taxonomy (NCBI): domain Bacteria; kingdom Pseudomonadati; phylum Pseudomonadota; class Alphaproteobacteria; order Hyphomicrobiales; family Methylobacteriaceae; genus Microvirga; species Microvirga lotononidis. The sequence goes on from NZ_CP141048.1 coordinate 4,961,025, forward strand.
AAGTTGCTGAGGAAGGGGCAAGCCGCATACCGGCACCGGTAATCGGCGCGGTTCGGATACCGGTTTCCCCGATGCAGCTTTCAGAGAGCTGCGCCTAAAGCACCGATCGCTGGAACCCCTTCTGCGGCATTGTTCATCACTAAAACAGCCGGCCGGACGACACCAACGTCCGACCGGCCGTCAGCGTGCTCAGGAAGCCTTAGGCAGAGAGACCGGAGCCGCCTGCCCGCTGCCATATCGCTCAGCAGGCAGGCGGCGGGACAGGTTGGGGCCAAGCGCCGCGCGGGCGGTCTTGAAAGCGGTCCAGTCGGCGATGTCCGGCAGCGCGGGGATTGTGACGCGCTCCCCCTGATCGAGACCTGCAAGAGCGGCATCGACCATGTCGCCGGTCTCCATCACCGCCTCCTGCGGGAGGGTGTTGATGTCGATTCCCCCCTTCGCCCAGAGCTCCGTGCGCGTGGCTCCCGGCAGCACAGCCTGCACGCGCACGCCGTAGGGCGAGAGCTCGCTGTCGAGCCCTTCGCTGAACGCAAGCACATACGCCTTGCTGGCGCTGTAGCCGACGCTGATGGCCGGCTGGTCACCACGGATGCCGGCCACGGAGGCGATGTTGATGATGTCGCCTTTTCGCCGCTGCACGAGACCGGGTACGACCGCCCGCGCCAGCCGGGTTGCCACCGCGACGTTGAGCTGGATCATCGCATTGAGACGCTCAGGATTCATCCCGATCATCGGGCCAGCGACCGCGATGCCGGCATTGTTGACCAGCATGGCGATGTCGTCGGCCTGCAGTCGCACCTCCACCTTCCGCGTATCGTCCGGCTCAGAAAGATCGGCTGGAAGCACCTCAATCCTCACGCCGGTCTCATCGCGCAGGCGAGACGCGAGCGCATTCAGCTTCGCCTTATCGCGAGCGACCAGCACGAGGTCGAACCCGCGCCGGGCGAGACGATCAGCATAGACCGCCCCGATTCCTGCTGAAGCGCCCGTGATCAGCGCCGTTCCGTGTGCTTGGCTCATGGCATTTATTCCTTCAATCCGGGAGAGCGCGCAGCTGAACTAATGAGACCGCACAGGTCATCTCCGTTAGATGATGATTGACATATGATATGATAGACATAATGTAAAGGCCGATCAGACATGAGGAATGGGCATGCGTTACGAGAAGGGACACAAGGAACAGACGCGCAAACGAGTGCTCGATGTAGCGGCTGCGCGATTCCGCGCCCAGGGCATCGAGGGCACGGGCGTCGCGGGCCTCATGGCCGATGCGGGCCTCACCCATGGTGGCTTCTATGCTCACTTCAAGTCGAAGGATGATCTCGTTCGGGCGGCCATCGCGGAGGCTCACACGGGCAGCCGGGAGATGTGGGCAAAGGAGGTAAAGGCTGCCAAGGAACGGGGTGAGGACGGACTGGAAGCCATCGTCCATAGATACTTGCGAGCGGCACATCGTGACGGACCGGAAGCCGGCTGCTCCGTCGCAGCATTGGCGCAGGAGGTCGCCCGCAACGATGCCGAGACCCGCGACGTCATGGCCCACGCGGCCGACGAGATGGCGACGATCATTGCGTCCGAACTGTCCCCCTCCATTCCTGAGGAGACGGCGCGGGAAACCGCCTATGCCATTTTCGGTCTCCTGATCGGTACGTTGCAGCTTGCCCGCGTCACGACCGACAAGGCTCTCTCCGAGGCCATTCTGCGATGCGGTCAGAACGCCGCCCTGCGCCTTGCACGCCACAAGGCCTGATGGCCTCCCCTCCGCATCAGCCTCTCCCGACCCCATGGGACGGCTCCAACGGCGTCGGTCTCGCAACCAACATCAGACGGAAGGAACCGTCCCATGATCTCGTCCGCTGTCGCTGCCCGGCTGGCCCGCCGCAATATCCATTACGGCTGGGTGGTCGTTGGGGTGACGTTCCTCACCATGCTCGTCACAGCTGGCGCCGTCGGCGCACCCGGCGTGCTCATCCTGCCGCTGCAACAGGAATTCGGATGGAAGACAGCGGAGATCTCCACCGCACTTGCCATCCGCCTGCTGCTCTTCGGCCTGATGGGTCCCTTTGCGGCGGCGCTCATGAACCGGTACGGCATCAGGCGAATGGCCCTCTCGGCTCTCTCGATCATCGCAGCCGGATTGCTGCTGTCCTTAGCCATGACACAGGTCTGGCAGCTCATTCTGCTCTGGGGCTTCGTCGTCGGCTTCGGCACGGGCCTAACGGCCCTGGTGCTCGGCGCCACCGTTGCGACACGCTGGTTCTCGGACCGGCGCGGGCTGGTGATCGGCCTGCTCACCGCCAGTTCGGCCACCGGCCAACTCGTCTTCCTGCCGCTCCTCGCCAACCTGACGGAGCGGCTCGGATGGCGGCCCGCCGTTGCGCTCATCTGCGGCCTACTCGTTCTCGCGGCGCTCCTCGTCTTTGCTCTCATGCGCGACCGGCCCGCCGACCTGGGTCTCGCTGCTTACGGTGACAAGCAGGGCGCCTCTGGTCCTTCTGCCGCAGTCGGCGCCACCTCGCCGATCGCGGCGCTGAGAGACGCCATGAGAACACGAGAGTTCTGGGTGCTGTTCGGCACCTTCTTCATCTGCGGTGCCAGCACCAACGGCCTGATCCAGACGCACTTCATCCCTCTCTGTGCGGATTATGGACTGGCTGCCGTGGGGGCCGCGAGCGTGCTGGCCATGATGGGCGTGTTCGACTTCTTCGGAACGGTGGGGTCGGGCTGGCTGTCCGATCGCTACGACAACCGCTGGCTGCTCTTCTGGTATTACGGCCTGCGCGGCTTCTCCCTGCTCTATCTCCCCTTTACCGACTTCTCGTTCTATGGCCTGTCGCTCTTCGCCGTCTTCTACGGCCTCGACTGGATCGCCACCGTTCCCCCGACCGTGAAGCTGACGGCCATGAAGTTCGGGCGTGAGCGTGCCAATCTCGTGTTCGGATGGGTCTTCGCCGGCCATCAGCTCGGAGCCGCAGCGGCAGCCTTCGGCGGCGGCCTCTCGCGCACCACCCTCGACACGTACCTTCCCGCCTTCTTCGCCGCTGGTGGCCTGTGCCTCATCGCAGCCTCGCTCGTCCTGACATTGACGACGGGGACGGAGAAGCACGTTGCCACAGCGGCTGCGCCTGCAAGAGGATAGGCTCCATAGACCGGGCTCATGCCGGACGCTGCAGCCGGCCTGGCCGATCAGGCCGCCTGTTCGACCGTTTCGTTCAGAACTCCATATCGCGACCGCTTTGCTTTTCCGCAGATCGCATCATCGCGGATCATACTCTCCGATCGACTTGTCATACTTCGCCAAGGCATCTTCGGGCAGAAAGGCACGCTCGATCTCGACGACGGCGGGAAAGCCGGTCAGGCTCAGATAGCCCAAGGTCGTGCGCCCTGTCGCTGTCTCCGACGCCATGAAGTCGTTGAACGCGTCGGCGCCACGCTTGCGGCAATCCTCCAGGAAGCGCTCCATCATGATCTGCGCCACCTTGGCGACCGAGATATTGTAGGTCGCAACCCCCATCTCGGCGTATTCAGCATGCGAGAGCAACGGCCGCACAGCGCCCGCATTGATGTAGATGGGAGTGCCCGGAAATGCCTCCAGGACCCTTCGCATCTCCTCACGGGTCTGCAGCGCCACGATCATCAGCATGTCGACTCCGGCCGTCAGATAAGCATCGCATCGCCGAAGCACCTCATCGACACTTCCGCCGACGGCGGCTCTGGAGTCGGTACGGGCAATGACGACCACGTCCGGATCGAGTTTGTCGCGTTCGGCCACGGCGGCGCGGTATTTGCCGACCGCCTCAGGGATGGGCACCACCTCAACTCCCGCCGTAAAGCCGCAGCGCTTCGGGAAGACCTGATCCTCCAGGAAGAACCCGGCTACCCCCGCCGTGATGAACTCGTGCACGGCCCGCGTCGTATTGATGACGTTTCCAAACCCCGTCTCGCAGTCTGCGACCACCGGAATCGACACGGACTGGCAGATGCGTCGGAGATTGTCGACAGCTTCCGTCAGCGTCATCAGGCCAGCATCCGGCAGACCGACGATCGTCGCTGCCGCTTGCGAGCCCG